>CAJTOI010000005.1 GCA_910577925.1 uncultured Roseburia sp. | reverse complement strand
AGGTCGCATCCAGTGTCAGCGTCCCTTTGTTCCCGTCTTCTTTTGGAACATCAGGCGTGCCTGAACCTCCGGCAGATGGAGGGGTTTTGTCATTTCTGCCGTCATCTTTGTGTGCAAGAAGATACTCATTGGCTTCCATCAGCATTTCTGCTGTAATGCGTTTACGAAACAGGACAAGTGTGCTTGCATCAAACGGGGCTTCTTCCTGATATCCGGGAAGCCCGATAAAGTACTGCAGGTATGGGTTCTCCGTGATCTGTTCCACAAGTTCGCGGTCAGCGAACTGAAACTTTGTCTGGATGATCAGGGCTCCCAGCGCCATGCGTAGCGGTTTGGCAACATTGCCGGTGCCACTTGGGAAAAGCTCTGCATATTTTATTTCGAATTCATCCCATGGGATACAGTCAGCCATTTTGACCCACCGGTTATCCGGATTCATTTTAAGCCCCATGGGTTGGTTGAAATCAAGGAACGAATGTTGTAACTTATCAAGCGGTCTATACATGTGTTTCACCCCGTTATCCATAAAAAGCTGCAAGAAAAATGAGCCTGTTTCATTGAAACCTTTGTAGATATTATATCAGATATCGGGGCACAAATCAGTAAAATCAAGCGTTATAGAATTAATCAGCAGACACTAATTATAAGAGAATTACGAAAGTTGTAGATGAAGCAGTAAAACATGGAATAAGCAGAATCGATTTTACAGGAGGAGAAATTACAACCATTACTTTTTTGGACAAGTTGATTTCATATTTGGATAGCAAGCCAATACAATATATTTTTTTTACTAATCTTGCGTTTGTTGATAAAAAAATATTGAATTCGATGGCTAAGGCAATTGGGTTAGCCAGAATAATTACCAGTATCGATTATTTTACTGCAGCAAAACATGATTCCTTTCGAGGGAAAAAGGGGGCGTTTGAGTCAACATATCATAATGTGATAGAGCTTTATAAAAAAGGGATTAATATTACGATAAATACAATGGTATTAAAAGATAACCATGAAGATATAAAGAAAATGATAGATTATTTTATCCCGATGGGTATAGGAATGCATTTTGATACGGTTATTCAAAAAGGAAATGCAGTGCTTAATAAAGAAATACTGGAGGAGAATCCTGACGAATCAATAGATTTTATATATGAGTGTATGGAATATGTCAAGCGTAACTATGGCATAGATATTGATGTTGATATGACATCATGTGGTGTAGGAAAAACACTTCTTTACCTTGACAAAGATGGAATGTTTCAATTGTGTCCGGGCCTAACGAGCAGAGAGAGCGAAATATTTTATTTAGGTAAAACATTAGAGGATGCGTTTGGGCAATTGCAAAAATTTGATTTATGCTGTGAAGATAGAAATTGTGAGTTTTATTTAAAATGCAATTTTGGATGCAGGGAGAAAGCATTTTTTAATTTTGGATCAATTAATGCGCCGGACAAAGCAGTATGTAGTTTATTAAAAAGGGAAATAAAAAGTGGGGAAATTGATAATTGAACTTACAGACAAATGTAATATGAACTGCCAATATTGTTATGAAAAAGGTCGAAATTTAGTCAGGGCGGAAAGAAAGAGAGGTGATAAAGTATCATTTTTAAATGAATTGAGTCAGAGAGGAGATATTTCAGAAGTGGTTTTGACAGGTGGTGAACCACTTCTGTCTGATAATTTTATAGACGTTCTTCATATATTTTCTGAAAAAACGATTACCATTTTGACAAATGGACTTAAAAAAATAGAAGATAAAGATATTCTATCCAAACTTAATCTTGTGGTAAGTTTGGATGGAGAATATGATGTAATGAATATTCATAGGGGAGTAGACAGAGAACAGTACAATATAATATTGAAAAATATTGAATGGTATATTAAAAATGCGAAAAGTACGACTATTAATACAGTTATTACTCCATTTAATATCAGCGAGGAAAAGTATTACCCATATATGTTATTTGGAAATAGCTGTATTTACAAATTTTCTGTACCATCACTTATTTTTACGCCGTGCGAGTTAAGTTTGCCTTTGACGCAGTATGATTTTTATAAGAAGACCATAGATTCTTATATTGAAAAGTCTTCTTATCAGATGAAATGTTTTGTAGATGTAATTAATAGACGTTATGTAAGGGATAATGCAGAGGTAGTGGCAAAAGAGATTGGAAAAATAGAATATAATTTGATGCAGAATATTTTTTATTTTTTTAACAGAACGTTTTTGACATATGACGACGCATTAGAGGGAAAAAAGGATGTTGAAAAAAGTATAAAAAAAATTATTTGTGATTTCTTAACTGAAAAAGATTGTCCGAAATGGATTAATCCATATAATTACTGTGAAAAAATATTTTATGAAAAAGGAAGATAATGTATTGAAAGAACGGGTAGATATATGTATCATAGATTTTTTTCCAGAAGAATACATAACTAAAAATAGAAAACAGTGTATTATGTTTGAAAAGGAGATCAGGGAAGAGTCAAAAGTACCACAGGGACATGGGATAGCCTTAATTGAAATCATGAAAGCAATTGTACCGGAATTAAAATATATATTTGTTCCCGTTGTACCCCAAACTACGTTTAAACAAATAAATGAGATATTATTTTTTTTGATAAAAGAAGATATTTGCTCGATAATAAATATGAGTTTTGGATTTTATTATTATAAAGAGTCAGATGTTTTTGCATTATCCCGGATATGTATGCAGGCGAAAGCGAAAAATATCTTGCTTGTGTGTGCAGACGATGAAAATGGAAAAATTGTTTATCCCGCAGCAGACAGAAATGTAATCTGTGTCAGAAATAATGATAAGATGGAAGAAACAGATATATATTGGAAAGGTAATATTGTTTATCTGCGAACAATCAGTTTGAAAGTTCGATGGACATATGACAGAACTCTTTGGGTATATGGAAATAGTTACTATGCTGCGATTGTCAGTGGATTACTAATACGAAAAAAGAATAACAGGAAGTGGGAAGAGTTTAGTATAAAAAAACTGACAGGCAGGATAGAGATAAAAGAAGGCAGATGGAAGGACAAGAACATATGAACATTGTAAAAGCATTCCGTTTTATTTTGCGATCCGGTCAAATCAAAAAATTATATGTTGCAGGGATACTGGCATTGTGCATGATAACTGCATTTATTCAGGTTAGTATGAATTTGATCCTTATACCGCTTATTGACAGGACAATTGGTGTAGGCGCCATTGAGACAGATTGTCTTTTCATGTATGCGTGCGCTGTTTTCATGTATGCGTGCTTTAAAAATATCCGCAGGCTTTGTATTAGCCGGATATGTATCGACAGTGAGAACTATCTTGCATGCGCTGTGGTCAGAAAACTTGGAAAAATTTCAATGAAATATTTTTTTCGTGTCGGAGAAGGAGAAGTGACAGGATTGCTCAACACACGGATAAAAGCATATCGATCCTTTTTGTCTGCTCATCTGGAAAACTTTTTATATGAACCGTTCGTATTTTGTTTTACTTTTATTGCGTTCTGCAGGTTGGATCTGAAGATTGCGATGACGATGTTTATCGTTATTATGGTTAGTAGTTTTATGAATCTCATATTCGGAGAACAAATTGCCCGTTCATCTGCGGAAGTTTATGCTGCAGGCAATGCAGTGCAGAATTATCAAAAAGAAATCGTCGAAGACTATGATAATATATGTATGTCCGGTATTCGCAGGCATGTGCTAAATATGCATCAGAGAAAAACGGCTGTTCTGCTGGAACAGGAAAACGTTCTGGCAAAGAAGGAGGCGTGGGCATATGTACCGGCATTGTTAAACGAGTATTTTCCGACCGTTGTTTTTTTAATGTTTTCCGCCTTCTGGGTCTGTAGTGGACAAATGACTTACGGAACTTTTGTATCAATGCTTGCAATGATAAGCAACGTATCGCTTCCGATTACATATTATCTCCGTTCGTTTACCCGGCTAAAAGAACAATATCCGTTTATGGAGGCAATGGAATCCCTTTTTCTTGAAGAAGAGATTGCACAGGGCGTTTGTCAGGAGAAAGAGAAGGTACAAAGTGAAACTATTGTCAGTCTGCAGCATGTGAAGTTTTCTTATGATATGGAAAAATGTGTATTAGGTGATGTCAGCATCGATGTAAAAAAGGGAGAAAAACTGGGGATTATAGGGGAATCTGGAGCGGGGAAATCCACAATCCTGAATCTTATCCTAGGGTTTTTGAAGCCTTCCGGCGGAAGTGTACTGGTTTTTGGAGAAGAGGCTTTCCATGAGCAGAGAATTATCTGGCAGAAAATTGCATATGTGGGAAACGAAAATTATCTGCTCGAGGGAACCGTGAAATACAATATCACATTAAAACAAAGCGACCATACAGCACCCGAAGAAGAGAGGTATTGGGAAATCTGCGAAAGGCTCGGAATTGCGGAGATTGCGGCCGAACGGGAAGATGTCGCGCAGTTTGGCTCAAATTTGTCGGGCGGTCAGAAGCTGCGTATCTGCCTTGCGCGCGCGATTTTCAAAAAGGCAGAACTGCTGATTTTAGACGAGCCCGCCGCATCGCTCGATATGGAGACGGCGGCCGTTGTGTTGGAGGTGTTAAAAGAATTGAATGTTACGGTAATATTGACGACGCATTGGATGGGGTTGCTTGAAATTTGTGACAGGGTGGTAAGAGTTGATGCAGGCAGATTCCGGGTGGAGCGATAAAAGTGAAAAAGAAAAAACCAAGTTCAGAGATTATAAAGAAAAATTATGGGTTACCGGGGAAAATCGGGTTTGTATGGAATTGTTTTCAGAGTGTTCTCTCCGAAGTGTTGTTTGGGTTCCTGAGTATGTATCTGTTTGATGTGCTACTTTATCATCAGCAAAAAGTGACAGTGTATTTTGCTGTGGCGCTCTTTGCAGCTGTTTATTTTATTCTGGCGGTACCGGCATGGGGATACCTTATGGAGAAAGGCACAAATAACGTGCGGGCCGCGATGACCCGGTATCTGGTAGAAAGTTATTTCACAGATAAAAAGGTAAGGCGACGGGTGAAACATTCGTCTGTTTTGCTGGCTGTCCTGCAGGATGATATAAGAAAAGCGGCGGAATTGTGCGGATGGAACCTGGTTGTGTTGATTCAGGCAGTCATTTCGGGTGTGGTTTCCGTTGTGATTTTCGTAAATTTGTCCGGCAGCATCACACTCATCCTGATAGTGGCAGGCGTGGGGGTTGTAGTGTGTAGCATGTTTGTGGCGGGAAGGGTGCACCGGTATTCTGTGCAGGTTCGGGAAAAAACGGAGAAACGGCTGAAATTGATGCTTGAATATATTAATAATATAGTTCCCGTCAGGTTGTATCATGTCGAAGATGATTATTTAGACAGAATGGATGCGTTATCGGCTGAAATATGCAGGCTGCAAAAGCGCATGGATGCGATTCAGATATGGACGGATTCTTTTCAGGATTTTATTTTTCAGGCTTTTTACAGATTGATTATTATTGCTGTCGGATTATATGATTATCAGAGAGGAAACATTTCTCTGGGAAGTATTATGTTTATGCTGTCTATGTCGGAAGGGCTTGCATTTTGTATCAGTTCACTGGGAGGATATATCAGAAAAGTGCAGGAGATACTGGTAAGCAGAGAGAAATTTGATAAACTTGGCAGGAGGGATAACCCGGGACATCTCGGGGAAACGGAACTGACGCACATTGAGACGATAGAGTTCAGGAATGTCGGTTTCATGTATGCAGACAGCAAGGATAAGGTATTTGAAAAAGTGAATCTTTTATTTCAAAGAGGAGAGGATTACAGGATTGTCGGGGATAACGGAAGCGGGAAAAGCACATTGTTAAAGCTGATGTTCGGTTTGTATGAGACGGAAACGGGAAAAATCCTTATTAACGGAACAGACAGCAGTGCGGATGTGTACGGGAGAATTGTGTATGTGCCGCAGGAACCGGATATTTTCGGTGAGACGCTTCGCTACAATTTGCTGGTAGATCATACGGAAATACAAATGGAAGAAATAGAACGTGCACTGCAGACGGTAGAGTTGTTTGCATGGTATAGCACTTTGCCCGAACGTTTAGATACTATGTTAAAAGAAAAGGGAAAAAATATTTCAAAGGGACAGAAGGCACGGATTGCTGTGGCAAGAGCGCTGTTAAACCAGCCGGATTTTATTGTCATGGATGAAATAGATGCAAATATTGACGCTTCAATGGTACAGAGACTTATGGAAAATGTCAGAATAAATTATCCCGATTGCAGCATTGTTGCGGTTACACACAGAGGCGAGGGAGACGTATACATGGATTTTCGGGTCTTGCGGGTGGCAAAGAAACGGGTTGAGGTTTGTCAGGTATAAGAAAGCTGTTTACTGTTTTTTGAATGAGTTTTGCATTTTTATCCAAAATATGTTATAGTGCCAGAGTATGCAGATTTTTCTGTGTGGTTTGGCACTTATTTTTTGGAGGACAGACGGTTTTGGCAGATTTGAGAAAAGAGATAGAAAAAAGGCGCACATTTGCGATTATTTCCCACCCGGATGCGGGAAAGACGACATTGACGGAGAAGTTTCTGCTCTACGGAGGGGCCATCAATCTGGCGGGCTCCGTGAAGGGAAAGGCGACGGCCCGCCATGCGGTCTCGGACTGGATGGAGATTGAGAAGGAGAGAGGAATCTCGGTGACCTCTTCTGTATTGCAGTTTAACTACGGCGGCTACTGCATCAACATTTTGGACACGCCGGGGCACCAGGATTTCTCAGAGGATACTTACCGTACGCTGATGGCGGCGGACTCGGCGGTCATGGTGATCGACGGTTCCAAAGGCGTGGAGGCGCAGACGCGAAAGCTGTTCAAGGTCTGTGTGATGCGGCATATTCCGATTTTTACGTTTATCAACAAGATGGACCGGGATGCGAACGATACGTTTGATCTGCTCGACGAGATTGAAAAGGAGCTCGGCATTGCGACCTGCCCCGTCAACTGGCCGATCGGTTCCGGGAAGAGTTTTAAAGGCGTGTATGACAGGAATACGCGCGAGGTCATGACCTTCTCCGACACCCTAAAGGGGACAAAGGAAGGGCAGGAGAAGCATATCGGCATTGACGATCCGGCGCTGACGGAAGAGATCGGCGCGGAGGCAAAAGAGAAGCTCATCGAGGAGATTGAGCTTTTGGACGGCGCGAGCGCGGAGTTTGATATGGAGCTTGTGACAAAGGGAGAGCTCTCCCCGGTGTTTTTCGGTTCGGCGCTGACGAATTTCGGCGTGGAAACCTTT
Organism: uncultured Roseburia sp.; assembly: GCA_910577925.1. Lineage (GTDB taxonomy): Bacteria > Bacillota > Clostridia > Lachnospirales > Lachnospiraceae > Roseburia. The sequence goes on along the minus strand of CAJTOI010000005.1, from coordinate 174,820 downwards.
CTGCAGCATTTTCTGCAGATGACCTACGCACCGCTGCCGCGGCGCGCGGACTGCGGCCTGATCGATCCGTTCGGGGAGGAATTTTCCGCTTTTGTGTTTAAGATTCAGGCAAATATGAACAAGGCGCACCGGGACCGCATCGCGTTTATGCGCATCTGTTCCGGCAGATTTACCGCCGGCATGGAAGTGGCGCATGTGCAGGGCGGCAACAAAAAAATCAAACTTTCGCAGCCTCAGCAGATGATGGCGCAGGAGCGCCATATTGTGGAGGAGGCCTATGCGGGCGATATCATCGGCGTGTTTGACCCCGGGATCTTTTCGATCGGCGACACGATTACGACGGCAAAGCCGTTTCAATTTGAGGGGATTCCGACGTTTGCACCGGAGCATTTTGCCAGAGTGCGGCAGATGGACACGATGAAGCGCAAGCAGTTTATGAAAGGTATGCAGCAGATTGCGCAGGAGGGAGCAATTCAGATTTTCCAGGAATACAATATGGGTATGGAAGAGGTGATCGTCGGCGTTGTGGGCGTTCTGCAGTTTGACGTGCTCAAATACCGTCTGGAAAATGAGTACAATGTGGAAATCCGCATGGACACCCTTCCCTATGAGCATATCCGCTGGATTGAGACGCCGGATGTGGATATGGATAAACTGGTGGGAACCTCCGACATGAAAAAGATACAGGATTTGAAGGGACGGCCGCTGCTGCTGTTTATCAATGCATGGAGTGTCGGCATGGTCTTAGACCGCAATCAGGGACTGGAGCTTTCGGAGTTCGGAAGGGAGTAAATAGGGGCATACCGACGATTATCGTGATGGAGTATGGGAAAGGATGCGTTCGCAGCAGAGCGCATCCTTTTCATGTCTGCACTTTACTACAAATGACTTTTTGCCGGGAAAACCATTTTACTATTCGGGGAGATGTGGTAAAATTTAGGTGGTAAGGGATGCGGAAAAACACAGCCCCCCCCGGGGCCGGGCGTGTGTTTCCTGTTTTATCGAAGAAAGGGTGGGAGAGGAATGTTTTCAAATTTTAAAGTGCGCACAAAACTGGTTATACTAACGGGGGTTGCCGCGCTGTGCATGTTTGTGACGGGTATGATGAATATGTTTGGCATGGAAAAGTCTTATCTGCAGGCGGTTTCCGCTATGAAGGACGTGATGTATAACAATTATGACGCGCAGATTAAGGGGCAGGTGGAAAATGTAATCACGCTGCTGGACAAGATTTATGCGGAGTATCAGAGCGGGGCGTATACGGAGGAAGAGGCAAAGAAGCTGGCGGCGGACCTGGTCAGGGAACTCCGGTACGGGGAGAGCGGATATTTCTGGATCGACACCTATGAGGGGGACAATGTGGTCCTTCTGGGGCAGGAGACAGAGGGGACAAACCGGCTTGAGGCAAAAGACAGCAACGGTTACCAGATGATAAAGGATATTATTAAAAACGGCTGCAAAGAGGGCGGAGGCTTTACGGAATATTATTATACGAAAGAGGGAAGCGAGGAGACTTATCCGAAACGTGCCTACAGCAAAGCGTTTGAACCCTGGCAGTGGGTGGTGGGCACCGGAAATTATGTGGATGAACTCGAGCGCCTTGCGGTGGAGAACAATGCGCCGATTAAAAAGATATTCGTGGTGACAAAGAGTATATCCGCGGCAGCTATTGTAGTTTCCATCCTGCTTTTGATTGTGATTGCGGTTTTGATTGTGACGGATATTACAAAGGCCCTGGACGCGGCGGCCCGACAGATGAACTGTATGGCGGAGGGGGATTATGCCAAAGATTTTATGGAACGCTTTTTGGGGCGCAGGGATGATTTCGGACATCTCGCCAGATGCATCCGGGATATGAAATCCGCCATGGTGAAACTGATCAGCCAGGTGCAGTCGGAATCCGAGACAATCAATGCCGTGGCCCGGTCCGTAAACGAGTGTGTCGCAAAGCTCAACGACGATATCGCAGGCGTGTCTGCGGCTACGCAGGAGCTGTCGGCCGGCATGCAGGAGACGGCGGCGACGACAACGGTAGCGGATCAGTCCGCAGGGGAGATACATACGGCGGTGGAGCATATTACACGGCGTTCCCGGGACGGAGCGTCAGGCGCCGCCGAAATCAAAGGCAGGGCCGAGCAGACAAACGGAAAAATAAAAAGCGCGCAGGAGAAAGCCGAGCTGCTGAAAAAGGAGATCCGGCAGGATTTGGAGAGAGCACTCGAAAATGCGAAGGTGATTGATGAGATTTACGAGCTGTCGGGTGTCATTATGAACGTTGTTTCGCAGACCAATCTGCTTTCGCTGAATGCGTCTATTGAGGCGGCCAGGGCCGGCGAGGCGGGACGGGGCTTTGCGGTGGTTGCAGGGGAAATCGGAACGCTTGCCGAGCAGTCAAGACAGACCGTTATCAAGATACAGGAAGTGACGCAGGAGGTGACGGAGGCCGTAGAAAACCTTTCCTCGAACGCGAGAAAGCTGCTTGACTTTGTCGTGAAGGATGTGACCGCGGATTATGAGGATTTCCTTATGATAGGGGAACAGTACGATCAGGACGGGGCTTCTGTGGATGAGCTGATGAGTGAATTCAGCACTGTCGCGCAGGAACTGTTTGACAATATGGAGGGGATCAGAAGCTCGATCGGCGATATCTCAAGGGCCACGGAAGAAGGGGCAAAGGGAACCACGGAGATTGCACAGCGGGCGTCTGTCATCGCGTGCGAGTCCGCAGAGGTGCTCGAACAGGTAACGCGGACCAAACAGAGCGCCGAGACACTGCGCGCGGAGATCGGGAAATTCCGCGTGGGTTGAGAGGAGCAGACAGGCGGGGCGGAGCGCACGCTTCGCCCCGCGGTGCCGATTTCGGAGAGAAAGCTGCCGCAGGCAGATGCTATCGGTGCAGAAAGGCAGCTTTTTCCCGGTGCATTTCCAAAAGAAGCCGCGGTACATTCCAGGTGCGGTTTGTGGGGGTGAGCACGGCTTTAAAGTCCGCGGAGACGTTTTCCCGGCGCAGCTCAAAAAGGAGCCGATCCATGCGCTTGTCGGAAAAGCCGCAGAACAAAAGCAGGCTGTCTTTCGGTACCGGCGCTGCAGAGCCGGCGGCCGGAGGAGCTTCTTGCGCCGGTGCATCCTCCGGTGTGTGTGCGGTCCGTTGCCTGCCGGCTGCGAGAGCTTCTAACGTGCGGCCGTAATCGGATGCGTCTACGGTTTCCAAACGGAACTTAAGCCGTGCGGCAATCCGTGCTATTTTTTCAGAATCGGTGTCGGACAGGTGAAACAGTAATAACTTTTCCATAGAGACAGATATTCCTTTCCGTAAATCTGCGGCATTCTTTATGCCGTGAAAGCCGCGTTCCCATTGTAGCATTTGCGCCGGCGTTTGGAAAGCTTAAGTTTTTGCAAAAGGAATTGCATTTTGCAGAGCAGTGTGATAATATCAAAACAGGCAGTATATTTGCCGGACATTTCCAGGGCGGTTTCCGCCAGCATTCCAGAAAATACAGAGAATAAATATTGCGTGTATCAGTGTATCTGCGGCAGGTGTCGGATGCGCGGAGCCGGTATCAGTCATCAAGCGGGAAAAGGAGGGAGATCCATACGATGTTTCTGTCCGGATTATTGGACAGGAGATGTGTCATAATTTATTTGTTGACATTTCAGGCAAACTATACTAAGATTAGAACAGAAAACGAACATAAGTTCGCGAACGGGTGTGCCCGCAGAGCGGAAGTGTTCGCATGGAGGAGAGAGATGGCGAAGGAAGATAAGTTAAAAGCATTGGATGCTGCGATTGCGCAGATTGAGAAGCAGTACGGGAAGGGTTCCGTGATGAAGCTCGGAGACAGCTCCGCCCAGATGAACGTGGAGGCGGTGCCCACCGGTTCGCTGAGTCTGGATCTGGCGCTCGGGATCGGGGGACTTCCGAAGGGAAGAATTATCGAGATATACGGGCCGGAGTCGAGCGGTAAGACGACGGTCGCACTGCACGCGGTGGCGGAGGTACAGAAGCAGGGCGGCATCGCCGGATTTATCGACGCGGAACATGCCTTAGATCCGGTTTACGCGAAGAATATCGGCGTGGACATTGACAATTTATACATATCGCAGCCGGACTGCGGCGAGCAGGCGCTTGAGATCGCGGAGACGATGGTGCGTTCCGGCGCCGTTGACATCGTGATTGTGGACTCTGTTGCGGCGCTTGTGCCGAAAGCGGAGATTGACGGCGAGATGGGGGATTCCCATGTGGGTCTGCAGGCGCGTCTGATGAGCCAGGCACTGCGCAAGCTGACTTCCATTGTCAGCAAGTCGAACTGCATCGTTATCTTTATCAATCAGCTGCGCGAAAAGATCGGAGTGATGTTCGGCAATCCCGAGACGACGACCGGCGGCCGCGCGCTCAAGTTTTACTCTTCGGTGCGTCTGGATGTCCGCAGGGTGGAGGCCCTCAAGCAGGGCGGAGAGATTGTCGGAAACCACACGCGGGTGAAGATCGTGAAGAATAAAGTGGCGCCGCCCTTTCGGGAGGCGGAGTTTGACATTATGTTCGGACAGGGCATTTCCAAAGAAGGAGATATTCTGGATCTGGCGGCGGATATCGGCGTGATTAACAAGTCCGGCGCATGGTATGCGTACAACGGCGAGAAAATCGGGCAGGGCCGGGAGAACGCAAAGAGTTATCTGCGGGAGAACCCCGTGATCCGCGACGAGGTCGAGGCGAAAGTCCGCGCGCATTACGACACCGAAGAGGAAGAAGAGACGGCCGCAGAGAGCACGGAGAAGAAAACCGCCGAGAAAAAGGGTGCGGAGAAGAAAGAGATTGCGGATGTGCCGGCAGAGAAGTAAGCGGGAGCGGCATACGTCTGCACGGTGTTCTGCCGTGCGGATGCGCGGCGGATGGGAGACGGTGATGCAGGAGATAGAGATCGCGGAAGTACGGCCGCAGGAGAAAGGAAGAGTGCGCTTCCGGTTTGAGAACGGCGCAGAGCTTGTGCTGTACCGCAGCGAAATCCGAGCGCTTACACGGCAGGAAGAGCAGATGCTGCTGCGGGGGAACGGGGTGATTTCCGGGGAATTATACCAAAAGATGATGGGGATCGTGACGCTGCGCGCAAAAAAGCGCGCAATGCATCTCCTTGAGCAGATGGACCGCACGGAGTATCAGCTTCGGGAAAAATTAAGACGGAACGGTTATCCCGAGGAGGGGATCGAGCGTGCCGTCGACTATGTGAAGCAGTTCCGCTACGTGGATGATCTGCGTTACGCGAAAAGTTTTGTGCGGTATCAGCAGGAGAAAAAGAGCAGGCAGCGGCTGACGGCGGATCTCATGAGGAGAGGTGTGCCGGGAGATCTGATTGCGCAGGCGCTCGAGGAGGAGTTTGCCGCAGACGAGACGGAGCAGATCCGCGAATGGCTGAAGCGCCGTCACTACGACGAGGACGGTGCGGACGAGAAGACAAGACGTCGTACCTATCAGTTTTTGATGCGTAAAGGGTTTAAAAGCAGCGACATTCTCGGCGTGATGAGTGGAAGAAAATAGGAGAGTTGGTTGGATTTGTACAATATGTTGTATAACACTGGAATCGAAATGCAATATTATGCATATTGAACAGTTATCTACTTGACATAACAAACAAAATAGAATAGAATTTATATGTTGTAATTTATGACAGATAACGAAAGTTTTTTATGTTATATGTACAATGAAAATTTCATAAAGGAGGTGCTCCTGTGGGGACAGTGATTGCTGCTGTTTTGATAACTCTGGTAGTTACTGCGATTGTTGTGTATCTCATCACGACTGCATACCATAAGAAGGTTACGGCCACAAAGATCGGGAATGCGGAGGAGAAAGCGCGTGAGATCATAGACGAGGCGGTAAAGACAGCGGAGACCAGGAAACGTGAATCCATGCTCGAGGTCAAGGAAGAGTCCATTCGTGTGAAGAACGATCTGGATAAGGAAGTAAAAGAGCGTCGTGCAGAGATTCAGCGCAGCGAACGGCGGATCGTTCAGAAGGAAGAGAATCTGGACAGGAAGCTGGAAGCTATCGAGAAGCGTGAAGCCGGGTTTGCCGCGAAAGAGGAAGAGATTAACAGACAGAAAGCGCAGGTCGCAAAGCTCAACGAAGAGCGTTTACAGGAACTGGAAAGAATCTCCGGATTGACCTCCGAACAGGCAAAGGAATATCTCTTAAAAACCGTTGAAGAAGATGTTAAACTTGATACTGCAAAATTAATCAAAGAAATGGAACACAGAGCGAAGGAGGAAGCCGACAAGAAAGCTAGGGAGTACGTGGTGACGGCGATTCAGAAATGTGCCGCCGATCATGTCGCGGAGACGACGATTTCGGTAGTTCAGCTCCCGAGCGACGAGATGAAGGGGAGAATTATCGGACGTGAAGGACGCAATATCCGCACGTTAGAGACGATGACCGGGGTGGATCTGATTATTGACGATACGCCGGAAGCCGTGATTTTGTCCGGATTTGACCCGATTCGAAGAGAGGTTGCCCGCATCGCACTGGAAAAACTGATTGTAGACGGACGTATTCATCCGGCCAGAATCGAAGAGATGGTCGAGAAAGCACAGAAGGAAGTCGAGACGATGATTCGGGAGGAAGGCGAGGCGGCGACGCTTGAAGTCGGCGTTCACGGAATCCATCCGGAGCTGCTTCGGCTGCTTGGACGCATGAAGTTTCGGACAAGCTATGGGCAGAATGCGCTCAAGCATTCCATTGAGGTGGCACAGCTTTCGGGGCTTTTGGCGGCCGAGATCGGCGTTGATGTCAGAACCGCCAAGAGGGCAGGTCTGTTACATGATATCGGGAAATCCGTAGACCATGACATGGAAGGTTCCCATATTCAGATCGGTGTTGATTTGTGCAGGAAATACAAAGAGTCAGCGATTGTGATTAATGCGGTGGAAGCACATCACGGTGATGTTGAGCCGGAATCTCTGATTGCGTGTATTGTACAGGCTGCCGATACGATCAGTGCGGCAAGGCCGGGGGCAAGAAGAGAGACATTAGAGACATATTCAAACAGGTTAAAGCAGTTAGAAGACATATCAAACGGGTTTAAGGGTGTAGACAAATCTTTTGCGATTCAGGCAGGCAGGGAGATTCGTATTATGGTTGTTCCGGAGCAGGTCAGCGATGCCGATATGGTATTGATGGCCCGTGAGATTTCAAAGAAAATCGAGGCGGAGATGGAATATCCAGGACAGATTAAAGTAAATGTGATTCGTGAATCGAGAGTGACAGACTACGCGAAATAACAAAAAGAGATGAGAGGAACCGGACTTTGAAGGAAACAGATTCAAAAGTTGCGGTTCCTTTTTCGCGCATAAAGTGATACGATAAAAAAGAATACGAAAACGCGCTTCGGAGCGCGGTACTCTAGAAACGGATGTGGGAGGAAACTATGGATAATCAGGTGAAACGAATAAAAAGAGAGTTGATTCGAAGCGGGGCGATTCTTGACATCTATACCGATACGATGGAGCTGCCGGACGGAAAAGTGGAGGAGTGGGATTTTGTCTCGCACCGGAAGGGGGCAGCCGCCGTGGTGCCGGTGCGGGACGACGGGAAAATTCTGATGGTCCGCCAGTACCGCAATGCGATCGGGCGCATGACTTTGGAGATACCGGCGGGGTCCCGCGACAGCGTGACAGAGGATACAAGAATCTGTGCGGCGAGAGAGCTCGAGGAGGAGACCGGTTATCGGAGCGATGACCTGAGTTTTCTGATTTCCCTGAAAACAACGGTGGCGTTCTGCGACGAGTTTATTGACGTCTATCTGGCACGGAATTTGAAACCGGGAAAACAGCATCTGGATGAGGGAGAATTTATCGATGTGGAAGTCTGCGACATCGACGAACTCTGCGACAGAATCTATGCGGGGAAAATACAGGATGCGAAGACGGTTTCGGCGCTGCTGGCCTATAAAAATCTTATAAACAAGCAATAATTCTTCCGAAAGGTCATAGATATTAGAGAGAGACCTAGAGGAGAATCTTGTATTGAAAAAGCACGGATGGCTGGTGGGCGCCGCTTTTCTGGCAGGTATTTTGCTCGCGAATCTCATAGGGAGGGAGACACTCGGCGTCTATGGGCTGCCGTCGGATTATCAGGTGGCGGATGAGAGAAGGCTGTTCTGCTATCTGCTTTTAGAGCGGGGCAAGGCTGTTTTCATATGCTTTTTGCTGGACAGGGCGCTGGGAACGGAGGCATTCCGGGTGATTGCGGAGAGTATTTTCGGCGTGCTTCTCGGAGCGGCGGTGGTGTTTGCAATCTGGAATGCCGGAATTGCGGGGATTCTGGTGGCGGTGTGCGCAGGGATTCCCCAGTGGGGATGCTATGTGCTTGCTTTTTGGGTATATCTGAAAGGGAAAAGGAGCGGTGTGGAAGTCCTGCCCGGAGTGCTCGGCGCAGTGCTGACCGTCTTTGGCGTGCTTCTCGAAGCGTATGTGAATCCCGGACTGATGCGTTATGTTCTGGGGAAATTTTTATAATATCGATTGCTTTTCGTTTTACTTATTATTATAATAAAATTTATGCAGGATACGCTCAGACAAAATTATCGGCAGGTGGAAAACATATGACACGGGATATAGAGGATTTTATCCGATATCTTCATCGGGAAAAACAGACTTCTGCGAACACAGAGGTCTCATACGCGCGTGATCTGCGGAAGATGAAAGAATATCTTTCGGCGCAGGGGATTTGTGACGCAGAGGAAGTGACGGCTACAAACCTCAATTCGTATATCCTGTTTTTGGAGGAGACGGGCCGGAAACCCGCGACGATTTCGAGAAGCATTGCGTCCATGAAAGCGTTTTACCACTACCTTGAGCGGGAGCGCAGGCTGACGGATAATCCGGCGGAGCACCTCAAAGCGCCTAAAATCGAAAAAAAGATGCCGGTGGTGCTGACTGCAGAGGAGGTAAACGGTCTGCTGGAACAGCCGGGCGGAAGCACGCCGAAGGAGCTTCGGGACAAGGCGATGATGGAACTTTTGTACGCCACGGGGATCCGTGTTTCCGAGCTGATTTCCCTAAAGCGTTCCGACATCAATTTAAAAATGGAATATCTCGTGTGCAGAGACGGGCACAGAGAGCGGATTATCCCGTTCGGCAGTGTCGCAAAAGAAGCGCTCGTGCGTTATCTGGAGGAGGGGAGAAGCCGCTTTGTGGCGGATGAGGAGTCTGACTGGCTGTTTACGAACTGCTCGGGGCAGGCCATGAGCCGCCAGGGATTCTGGAAGTTAATCAAGTCATACGGCAGGAAGGCCGGTATCAGGGCGGAGATCACGCCCCATATGCTGCGCCATTCGTTTGCGGTACATATGGTAGGGAACGGAGCGGACCTTGCGTCCGTGCAGAAAATGCTCGGCCATTCGGATATCTCAACGACACAGGTCTATGCGCAGATCGGCCGGCGGCAGATCAGGGAGGTTTATGTCAAAGCACATCCGAGAGGATAAAAACGGCGTCTGTCAATTCGACAGGCGCCGTTTTCGGCCGTGCGGATCAGCACATATCCGCGATGGTATAAATCAGGGCTTTTGAATCCTCCCAGCCGAGGCAGGGATCTGTGATGGATTTTCCGTAGATGCGGTCGCCGATTTTCTGGCAGCCTTCCTCGAGATAGCTTTCAATCATCACACCTTTTACCATGCTGTGAATGTCGGAAGATACCCTGCGGTTGTGCATGACCTCTTTGACGATTCGGATCTGTTCTTTGAATTTCTTGCCGGAGTTCGAGTGATTGACATCCACGACGGCGGCGGGATTCATGAGATCCATCTTTGCGTACATATCGCAAAGGCGCATTAAATCCTCGTAGTGATAATTCTGCGTGCTGTTGCCGTGCTTGCTGACCGCGCCGCGCAGAACCACATGGGTGAGCGGATTCCCGGAGGTTTCCACCTCGTAGCCCCGGTACACGAAGTGATGCGGATGCTGGGCCGCGTAGACGGAGTTAAGCATGACGGCAAAGTCTCCGCTGGTGGGATTTTTCATGCCGGAGGCCACGTCGAAGCCGCTGACGGTCAGGCGGTGCTGCTGGTCTTCCACGGAACGGGCGCCGATGGCGACGTAGGAGAGCAGGTCTTCCACATATCCCCAGTTTTCCGGGTAGAGCATTTCGTCCGCGCAGGTAAGGCCGCTCTCGGCGATTGCCCGGATATGCATTTTGCGCATCGCGATCAGCCCTTCAAGCATGTCCGGCGCTTTCTCCGGGTCCGGCTGGGAGGCGATTCCCTTGTAGCCTTCGCCGGTGGTGCGGGGTTTGTTTGTGTATACGCGCGGAATCAGAATCAGTTTGTCCGCCACGTCCTCCTGAATTTTCGTTAGGCGGCTGGTGTAGTCGCAGACGGAATCTTCATTGTCTGCGGAACAGGGGCCGATAATCACAAGAAAACGGTCGTCCTGCCCGGTGATAACGGCGCCGACGGCGGCGTCCCGCTGCTTTTTTAATTCCTGCAGCCCTGCCGGCAGGGGGTAATCCCGCTTGATGTCTGCGGGAGACGGTAATTGATTTAAAAACGTAAAACTCATAACATCCTCCATCATCGGTAATTTTTGTTTTTACCCTCAGCGGACAAGGGCACACGCCCTTTGTCCGCTGAGGGTATCATAAAGGAAATAAAAGTCAATGTCAAATATTTACACGATATGACGGGATATGGTATCATGTCGGCAGACAGGATAGCAGCAGAGACAAATATGGAGGGAACGATGCGGGAATTAAACATAAAGGGAAAACAGATCGGAGCCGGGCGGCCGTTTGTGTGTGTGCCGGTTATGGAAGAAGACGCGGAGGAGATAAAGAGACAGATTTCCGAACTATGTGAGAGCCGGGCGGATGTGATCGAGTGGCGTGTGGACGCCTTTGGCGCATACCGCGACTGCAATGCGGTCCGGGCGGTGCTTGAGAGTATCGGGCCGATGCTGAAAGAGAAACTATTTCTCTATACCTTCCGCTCAAAGCTGCAGGGCGGCATGGGAGATGCGGAGGGCGGTCTTCTTCGCGATCTGCAGGAGTTGGCGGCGGAGAGCGGCTGTGTGGACCTCATAGATGTGGAATTTTTTGCGGAAAAATCGCCGGCGTCCGCTATTCGCAGGCTTCAGAACGCGGGGGTGTATGTGCTTAGCTCGCATCATGACTTTTTGGAGACGCCGGACCCCGGAGTGATGAAAATGCTGCTGGAACGGATGCGCGACGGCGGCGCGGATATTGTAAAGCTGGCCGTGATGCCGAAAAATCATCAGGACGTACTGAATCTGCTTGCGGTGACGGCGTCATTTGCGGAGGAGAACCCGGACACCCCTATTGTCACGATGTCCATGGGGAAACTCGGCAGCATCAGTCGGCTCTGCGGGGAGAGCTTCGGCTCCTGCATGAGTTTCGGGGCTTTTAAAAAGGCAAGCGCGCCGGGCCAGTACGGGATGGAAGAACTGACAGGGATTCTTGATCTGATACATCAAAGCGGTGTGTCCGGGGAAGACTAGACACAGAACGGTCAGATGCCGGTCGGCGGAAAAAGAGCGGCTGGGCGGCAGAAAGGCAGAGTGACTCAAATGAAAATTCGTATATATACCATGACTCATAAAAAATTCGATGTGCCGAAGGATACGCTGTACCGACCGCTGCATGTGGGGCGGAAGCTTGCGGCGGACCTGGGATACCCGGGGGACGACACGGGAGACAATATCTCGGAACAGAACTGCTATTACAGTGAGCTGACCGGTCTGTACTGGATCTGGAAAAACTGTCATGACGCGGACTATGTCGGCGCCTGCCATTACAGGCGTTTTCTGATTAACGGGAACGAGCAGGTTCTCACTGCGGCGGAGTATGAGGCGCTGCTGCGGGAATACGATTTGGTGACCACGAAACGCGTGTTTTTAAATCATTCCTATTACGAGGCATTTTCGGCAAATCACAACCGCACAGTCCTTGATATGACCGGCGAGGTGATAAGGGAGCGATATCCTTCGTATTACGAGACGTTTGTCCGCCTTGTAAACGGTTCGGAAACGTACTTCGGAAACATTCTTGTCACCGCAAAGGAGCGGTTTGACGCATATGCCGAGTGGCTTTTTACGATATTTTTTGAGGTGGCAGAACGGGTGAATCTTGAGACCGGAGAGGATGCCTACCACAAACGAGTTTTCGGATTTATCTCGGAGTTTCTTTTGCTGGTGTGGGTGCGGGTAAACGGGCTGCGCGTCTGTGAGTGCAAAGTGGGAATGCTCGGGGAGAAGGCCGAGACAAAGGAACTGAAAATGCGTCTTGCGGAATATTTTCTCGCCGGGGATTACGAGGGGGCAAAGAATTATTTCCTAAAGCGGAGAACAGAGCGGCCGGATGTGATGCTTGAGGCATCGGACGTGGGCGGAGAGCTGCGGCTGTGCATGCAGATTATCGCCACGGCCGGACTCGAATCGCGGGCGTACGGGACAAACGTGCTGGAGAGAGAAAACCGGTACCGGGAGCTTCTCGCACTTTTTTCCGGAATAAATCAGGCCGTCGCAAAGCTGTGGGCCGGGGAAGCGGAGGAGGCGCAGCTTTTGTTTTTAAAGGAGAACAACGTGTCCCGGGCGGCGTTTGAGGCGGCGGTGCAGATTTTCCCCGAGGGGGATTCAAAACAGAAAAAAGCGTTTGCCGCAAATATTTCCGATAAAATTTTTATAGAATGACTTGCAAAATGTGATAAATTCTGTTATCATAAACAAGCTGTTTCAAACAGTGGAACGGCGAAGGCGGCTGTAGGCTAACGGATAGACCACCGGACTCCGACTCCGGCGATGCGGGTTCGATTCCCGCCAGGCGCATTTTATCAGATTGTTTTTTGAGGAGGCACACATAGAGCTGTGTCGTGTTTTTGTTGGGATGAGGATGGAGTGCCGGGCGCATATCCGCCGGTTATAACCGTACCGGGTTTACGGCCTTACCGGTCGGAGTGTCGGGCAATGGTCTGTCCGGATGTGGGTTTTTCGGAAAGGTTTGGTGATAAATCGTGGCAGATAATTCAAAGTTAAATGATAAATTCAAAAAAGACGGTATAAATGGAGCGCTGACGTTTGTGAAGGAGCATATCCGCTACTTTACGGCGGGGGCGCTGTTTCTTGTTCTGGTGCTTGTGCTGGTAAAGTGTGCGGACCCGGCCGGAAATCCCGGCGGGGACAAAGTGCCCGGCACGGAGGCGGAGGCGGTGTCGGTTGAGAACGAGCCGTACGAGCTGAATGCGCACGAAGACGTAAACGCGCTGATCAATCAGTATTTTACGGCGTATGCGTCGGGGGATATCGATACGCTTACCGCGCTGGCGGCGCCGATTTCCGAGAAGGAGCAGGCATACATTTCTCTTTACAGCCAGTATGTCGAGGAATACCGGAACATTAACTGCTATACGAAGCAGGGCCTGGATTCCAAGTCTTATATGGTGGCGGTTCAGATTGATATCAAGTTTGCGGGTGTGGAGACGACGGCGCCGGGTCTTGATTTTTTCTATGTGCGGACGAACGACGACGGAACGCTTTATATCGACAATTTATACAGCAATTACAATCTTGCCAATCAGGAAAATGCGTTTGACACCAGCGTATACAGTCTGCTGCTGAAACTGATCAACGGGGACGAGCACCTTGCGATGCAGAGCGATGTTCAGAAGAAATATGAGCAGGCATTGGCTTCTGATGCGGCGTTGGACGAGATGGTAAAGACTACGATTCCGAATGCCATCAATGAGTGGATCGTGCAGATGGCGAGTCAGAGCACCGAGGCGGCGGGAGACGGCACGGAGAGTACGGAACAGGCGCCGGAGCCGACAGAGACGGAGACACCCGAGGAGCCGGAGGCGCCCGCGGAGAGTCCGGATGAGGAGGAGTCGCAGAAGCCGCAGGAGATGGTATACGCGACTGACAAGGTAAATGTCAGAGGTTCGGCGAGCACGGAGGGCGAGTTGATCGGCTCCATTGAAAAGGGAACGCAGATTGCGCGTACCGGTACGGAGGGCGAGTGGAGTATCGTAGACTACGGCGGACAGACCGGATATATAAAGAGCGAGTATCTCTCGACGGAAGTCGTGGAGAAAGATCCAGAGCCAGAGGAAGAGGAAAACGAGTCGTCGAATCCGGTGAGCATTGCCGAGGGAACCGTGATCACGCTGAAAGAAGCCGTGAATATCCGCTCTTCCATGAGCGAGACGGCGGATAAGATCGGAACGGCCTACGAGGGTGAAAAAGTGACCGTCCAGATGAGCTATGCGGAGGGGTGGTCAAAAGTAACCTGGAACGGCAAGACCGGCTACGTCAAATCATCATTATTACAGTAAGATTAAGAAACGGAGACTTTCTATCACAAAAGTCTCCGTTTTTGTACAGAAAGGATTTGATTTATGGAGGAGCAGGGAGTTCGCATCAACAAATATTTAAGCGAAGCGGGGATTTGCTCGCGCAGGGAGGCGGACCGGCAGGTAGAGGCAGGAAACGTGACGGTGGATGGAGAGACTGCCCGCGCCGGTACGCGCGTGAAGCCCAGACAGACGGTACTTTTCTGCGGAAAGCCCGTAAAACGGGAAGAAGAAATGATTCTTCTGGCGTTTCACAAGCCGGCGGGAATCGTCTGTACCGCACAGAAGCGGGAGAAAAATAATGTGGTGGATTATATGCGCTATCCGAAGCGCATCTATCCGGTGGGGCGGCTCGACAAGGATTCCGAGGGACTGCTTTTGATGACAAACAACGGCGATATCGTAAATAAAATGATGCGTGGCGGGAACCTGCATGAGAAAGAATATATCGTCACGGTCAATAAGCCGGTCACCGATTCGTTTCTGCGCGGGCTTGCAGGGGGTGTTCCGCTCGCGGAACTGAATACGATGACCAGGAAATGCCGGGCGGAGCGCACGGGAAAAAGACAGTTCCGGATTGTTCTGACGCAGGGCTTAAACCGTCAGATACGCAGGATGTGTGAGTATTTCGGATACCGTGTGGAGAAGCTGGTGCGGGTGCGCATCATGAATATCGAACTGGGCGATCTAAAGAGCGGAACCTGGCGGAAGGTGACGGAGGAGGAATACGGCAGACTGTTAAAACAGCTCGCTCATTCCTCGAATGAGACGGTGATTCCGTCCGGAAAAAACAAAAATGCGGGGGAGAGACAATGACATCGGAAGAAAAGAACACAATCGAACATAAAATTGCCGCATTGCGGGAGCAGATCGCTTACCACAGCGATCGGTATTACAACCAGGACGCGCCGGAGATCACGGATTATGAGTATGACCGGCTGATGCTGGAGCTAAAGAAAATCGAGAAAGAGTATCCTGCGCTTATCACACCGGATTCGCCGACGCAGAAGGTCGGCGGAACGGCAAAGCGCACGGCCGGCGTTCTTGTCCGGCACAATGTGCCGATGCTGAGCCTGCAGGATGTCTTCTCGAAAGAAGAAGTCTGCGAGTTTGTGGAGCAGATGAGAGAGCAGTTAGAGGAGCCCGAGTTTGTGGTGGAATATAAGATAGACGGACTTTCGATGGCGCTGCGCTACGAGAACGGCAGACTGTCTCTCGCGGAGACCAGAGGGGACGGCATTCATTTCGGCGAGGATGTCACCGCAAACGCCAGAGTGATACGCGACGTGAAACAGAGCTTAAAGGATGCGCCGGAATATCTCGAGGTGCGCGGCGAAGTTTATATGACGAATGAAGCTTTTGACCGGGTAAACGAAAAACAGGAGCTTGCGGGGAAAAAAGGGTTTGCAAATCCGAGAAACTGTGCGGCCGGAACGCTGCGCCAGCTTGACAGCGCGGTGACAAAAGAACGCGAACTCTCGTTTTTTGTCTTTAATATTCAGGAGGTGCGGGGCAGGGAATTTGCGACGCACACGGAAGGGTACGCGTATTTAAAGAGTCAGGGAATCCGCGTGATCGACAATTACAGGGTCTGTCGGACCGCAGACGAGGTCTGGGACGCAGTCTGTGAGATCGGAGAGAGCCGCGGCACGCTCGGCTATGACATTGACGGGGCCGTCGTAAAAATCAACCGCTACGCGGACAGAGAGAAGCTCGGAGCCACCTCAAAGGTGCCGCGCTGGGCGGTCGCCTACAAATATCCGCCGGAGGAAAAGGAGTCGAAGCTTCTGGAAATTGAACTGTCGGTGGGACGGACCGGACGGATTACGCCGACTGCGATTTTCGAGCCGGTCCGTCTGTGCGGCACTTCGGTTTCGCGGGCGACGCTGCACAATCAGGATTTTATCGACGAGCTTGACATCGGTATCGGCGATACGGTTGTCGTGTATAAATCCGGTGAGATCATCCCCAAGATAAAAGAAGTCCGGAAGGAAAAGCGCGCGGCGGGCTGGAAACGTTTTGCGATTCCGGATGTGTGCCCGGCCTGCGGCGCGAAGACGGTCAGAGAGGCGGACACCGCGGATATCCGGTGTCCGTCGCCGAACTGCCCGGCTCAGCTTGAGCGCCGCATCATCAATTTTGTGGGCAGGGATGCGATGGATATCAAGGGTTTCGGTACGGTTTATATTGAAGAACTGGTCAGAATGGGGTATATTAAGGATATCGCAGATATTTTTGTGCTGCGGGAGCACCGGGAAGAACTGATTGAGCAGGGAATCATCGGAAAAGAAAAGAATACGGACAAGCTTTTGGATGCGATCGAGAAAGCGAAGTCCAACGATGCATGCAGGCTTCTGACGGGCTTCGGGATTCCCAATGTCGGGAAGGCCGCGGCAAAGTCGGTCATGGAAACCTTTGGGATGATGGAAAACCTGCAGAACGCATCGACGGAGGAACTGACGGCCGTAAACGATATCGGGGAAGTCAGCGCCGTCTGTATCCGGGAGTTTTTTGCGGAAGAGAAAAACCGCAGGATTTTGGAGCGCCTGAAAGAATACGGCGTCAATCTGACTGCCGCGGCGCAGGAGCGCATCGCGTCGCCGCTTACCGGAAAGACCGTTGTCGTGACGGGGACACTGCCGACGCTGGGGCGCAGGGAGGCTGCCGCACTGATTGAGCGATACGGCGGAAAAGTATCCGGTTCCGTGTCAAAAAAGACCGATTATGTGCTGGCGGGCGAGAGTGCGGGAAGCAAGCTCGCGAAAGCGCAGGAGTTGGGGATCACAGTGCTCACGGAGGAAGAACTTCGTGCGATGCTAGAAGAGAAAGAGGGGGACTTGGATGCCGATTAAGACACAGAGCGATTTGCCGGCAAAAGAAATCTTGGAAAAGGAAAATATATTTGTTATGGATGAGAAGCGTGCGTTGCATCAGGATATCCGTGCGATTCGGATCGGAATTTTAAATCTGATGCCACTCAAGGAGGAGACGGAGCTGCAGCTTCTGCGCTCACTTTCGAATACACCGCTGCAGGTGGATGTTGCATTTCTGACTGTTTCGACCCATGAATCGAAAAACACTTCCATGAGTCATCTGAATAAGTTCTACGAGACCTTTGCCGATGTGCGGGACCGTTACTTTGACGGGCTGATTATCACCGGGGCGCCTTTGGAGCAGATGGAGTATGAGGAAGTGGATTACTGGGAGGAGCTCTGCGGGATATTCGAGTGGACAAAGACCCATGTAACCTCCACGCTGCACCTGTGCTGGGGGGCGCAGGCTGGACTCTACTATCATTACGGGCTCAAAAAATACGGGCTGCCGAAAAAGATGTTCGGCGTTTACGAGCATCGTGTGATGAACCGCAAGGTGCCTTTGGTGCGCGGGTTTGACGACTGCTTTATGGCGCCGCACTCGCGGCACACGGAAGTGCGCGCGGAGGATATCCGCCGCGTGGAGGAACTGACCGTGCTGGCGGAATCCGGGGAGGCCGGCGTTTTCCTGGCGATCGCGGACGAGGGAAGGCGCGTTTTCGTGATGGGGCATCCGGAATACGACCGTATCACGCTCGACAAAGAGTATAAGCGGGACAAGGGGAAAGGGCTGCCGATCGAGATGCCGGTGAATTATTATCCGGACGGCGACGAGACGAAAAAACCGAACCTCCAGTGGCGCTCCCACGGAAATATTCTCTACAGCAACTGGCTGAATTATTACGTGTACCAGAACACGCCTTACGAATTTATCAACACCGCGGAGGCGGTCCGAAAATAATAAATACTTTTTGGTTTCCAAAACGGGAATAGTCTGTTATAATAAACGCATAATATCACTTAGGAGGCATATGTCAATGGCTGAGGATCGAAAAACATTTAAAATAAAAGACGGCAGTCTGGGAGAAGTGAAAATTGCAGACGAGGTGGTTGCCATCATAGCAGGACTTGCCGCCACAGAAGTGGATGGAGTAGGCTCCATGGCGGGCAACATTACAAATGAGCTTGTCAGCAAGCTGGGGATGAAGAATCTTTCCAAAGGGATTCGCGTCGAGGTGCAGGGTGGTACGGCGAATGTCGATGTCGCGCTGAATATCTCTTACGGCTATGCGATACCGGAAGTGTCTTCTAAGGTGCAGGAGCGCGTGAAGGCAGCCATCGAAAATATGACGGGACTGGAAGTGGACGTTGTGAATATCCGTATCGCAAGTGTGGACATGGGCAATAACAAATAGTACTTCGGAAAGGATGTCTTGCGGCATCCTTTTTTTACCTTAATATTCAGGAGATTAAAGTTGTATGACGAGAAGAGAATTGAGAGAGCAGGTGTTCCGGCTTTTGTTCGGTGTGGAATTTCACGAGCCCAAAGAGCTGCAGGGGCAGCTTGCGGCATACGGTGAAACCGCGGACTGGCAGGACGGGGATGACGAGATCGGGAGAGCCTGGGATGCGGAGGACGGCGCGTACATCACCGAAAAATACCGGCGGATTGTGGAGCATCTGGCGGAAATCGATGCGGCGGTCAACGAGGCGGCCGAGGGGTGGAAGACATCGAGGATGGGAAAGGTAGATCTGACACTGATACGTCTTGCCGTTTTTGAGATGCGCTACGAGGAAGAGATACCGGTCGGCGTTGCGATCAACGAGGCGGTGGAACTTGCGAAAAAATACGGCACGGACGAGTCGTCGGCCTTTGTGAATGGAGTGTTGGCAAAACTGGCATGAGAAAAAACATTTATTCTGTCGGACAGATTAATACATACATCAAGAATATGTTTGCACAGGATTTTATGCTGTCCCGTATCAGCATAAAGGGGGAGGTTTCAAACTGTAAATATCATTCCTCGGGGCATATCTATTTCACGTTGAAGGACAGCAGCGGTACGATCAGTGCCGTCATGTTTGCGGGGAACCGCAGAGGCCTTACTTTTCACATGAAGGAGGGGGATAAGGTCGTCGTGACCGGATCCGTCGAGGTGTATGAGAGGGACGGGAAATACCAGCTCTATGCAAAGGAGATCGAACTTGACGGCGCGGGCAGCCTCTATTTGAAGTTTGAGGCGCTTAAGCGGGAGCTTGAGGAGATGGGAATGTTTGCGCAGGAATACAAAAAGCCGATTCCGCAATATGCGCGCAGCGTCGGCATCGTGACGGCGGCGACCGGCGCCGCGGTGCAGGATATCCGCAATATTGCGGCCAGGAGAAACCCGTATGTGCAGCTGATCTTATATCCCGCGCAGGTGCAGGGGGAGGGAGCCGCAGAGAGCATCATACGGGGAATCCGAACGCTCGATATGCGCGGCCTCGACGTGATAATCGTCGGCCGCGGAGGCGGCTCCATCGAGGATCTGTGGGCGTTTAACGAGGAGCCCGTGGCGCGGGCGATTTTTGAGTGCGGGACGCCGGTGATATCGGCGGTCGGACACGAGACAGATACGACGATCGCCGATTACGTTGCAGATCTGCGCGCGCCGACGCCGTCTGCGGCCGCGGAGCTCGCGGTCTTCGATTATCGGCAGTTTGCCAAGCAGCTGCAAAGCTGCAGGGAACAGCTTGCAAGGAGCATGATGCGGCAGGTGGATGCGGTGCGGGCAAGGACAGAGCGCATGCAGCTCCGGCTGCGGTATTTAAGTCCGGAAAGCAAACTCAGGGAAAACCGCAGCTATGCGGCAGAGCTTGAGGAGCGCCTGAGGGGATGCATGGAGCGGCTTCTGCGCGAGCGCCGCCACAGCCTTGCGCTGTTGTCCGGGCAGCTAGAGGGGCTCTCGCCGGTGAAAAAGCTTTCGGGCGGTTACTCTTATGTGACGGATGCCGCGGGGGCTGCGGTGAGAGATGCCGGAAAGATTGCATGCGGGGATGAGCTTGATATACAACTGTGGAAGGGAAGCTTAAAGACAGTAGTCACGGAGGTGAAGGATGAGTAAAGAAAAACAGCCGACCGTAGAGGAGGATTTGGCGCAGATTGCGCGGATTATAGAGCAGATGGAAGCGCCGGAGGCGACGTTGGACGAGTCCTTCGCGCTGTATCAGCAGGGAGTCGGAACACTGAAGCACTGCAGCGAACGGCTGGATTTGGTGGAGAAAAAGCTTTTGCTGCTGAATGCGGAGGGAAGCTTAGAAGAAATGTAGGAAAGGACGGGAAGCGGGATGGACGTCAGAGCGGAGATTGAAAAACGTACGGGAGAGATAGAGCGTGTGATCGCATCCTATCTCCCGCCGGAGGAAGGGTATCAGAAAACCGTCATGGAGGCGATGAATTACAGTGTATCGGCCGGAGGAAAACGCCTGCGGCCGATGCTGATGCAGGAGACCTACCGTCTTTTCGGCGGATCGGGCAGGGTTATCGAGCCTTTTATGGCCGCGATCGAGATGATTCACACGTACTCTCTGGTGCACGATGATCTTCCGGCCATGG
This sequence comes from uncultured Roseburia sp., assembly GCA_910577925.1. Classification (GTDB taxonomy): domain Bacteria; phylum Bacillota; class Clostridia; order Lachnospirales; family Lachnospiraceae; genus Roseburia. The sequence continues at coordinate 154,058 of CAJTOI010000005.1, read as the reverse complement.
ATAACGACGAGTACCGCCGCGGGAAAAAGACGACCCATGCGGTATACGGCGAGGCCATGGGGATTCTCGCCGGAGATGCGCTGCTGAATTATGCCTATGAGACCGCGTTTCGGGCATTTGCGCTGGAGCCGGAGAATCCGGGTATTGTTCCCGCGCTCCGGATTCTGGCGAGAAAGGCGGGCATCTACGGCATGGTCGGCGGACAGACCATCGACGTGGAGTCCGAGGACACCCATGATATGACAAGGGAGAAGCTGGACGTTATCTACCGCCTGAAAACGGGGGCGCTGCTGGAGAGTTCCATGCTGATCGGCGCGGTTCTTGCGGGAGCGTCGCCGGACGAACAGAAGATCGTCGAGGAGTCGGCGGGGGCTTTGGGGCTTTCGTTCCAGATTGAAGACGATATTCTTGACGTCACGGGTACGACGGAAGTACTCGGAAAGCCTGTCGGCAGCGACGAGAAAAATCACAAAGCGACCTATGTCACCTTTGCAGGGCTAAACAAGGCCAGAGAAGATGCGGACCGCATTTCAAAATGGGCCATTGCACATATGGAATCCCTCCCGGTCCGAAACGAATTTCTGATCGAACTGATGATACATCTGATTGGCCGGGAGAAATAAAAAAGCAGAGGTACGCGCGATGGTGTTAGAGAAGATTCAAAAAGAAAATGATATCAAGCAGCTCGAGGATGCGGAACTGAAAATTCTGGCATCCGAAATCCGGGAATTTCTGATACAGAAAATATCGCTGACGGGAGGACATCTCGCCTCGAATCTGGGCGTGGTGGAGCTTACGATGGCGCTGCATCTGTCGCTGGATTTTCCGAAAGACAAACTGATCTGGGATGTTGGGCATCAGTCTTATACCCATAAGCTTTTAACCGGCAGGAGAGAGGGATTTGACGAGCTGCGGAAATACGGAGGAATGAGCGGTTTCCCGAAGCGGAAGGAAAGCGCCTGCGACAGTTTTGACACCGGGCACAGCTCCACATCGATTTCTGCGGGGCTTGGCTATGCCCATGCCAAAGAGATTACCGGGGAGGACTACCGGGTGGTGTCTGTGATCGGGGACGGCGCGCTGACCGGCGGAATGGCGTTCGAGGCACTGAACAATGCGGCACAGCTGAAGACCAATTTTACTATTGTATTAAACGACAACAATATGTCGATCTCCGAGAATGTGGGAGGACTGTCCACGTATCTCGGGGGATTCCGCACGGCGGACGCTTACCGGGAATTAAAGCTCGGAATCTTTAATTCTTTAAATAAAATACCGGTGTACGGGGACAAGATGGTAGAGCGGATTCGGAGGACTAAGAGCGGCATCAAGCAGCTGCTGATTCCGGGAATGCTCTTTGAGGAGATGGGAATCATCTACCTCGGTCCGGTGGACGGAGGCGATATCAGAGGAATCACGAGACTGCTGCGGGATGCATCGCATATCGACGGGCCGGTGCTCGTGCATGTGCTCACCCGCAAGGGGGACGGATATCTTCCGGCAGAGCGTCACCCGGCGCGGTTTCACGGGACGGAACCGTTTGACATCGAGACCGGTCTGCCGAGCAGACCGCGGAATAAGGCGAATTACACGGATATTTTTTCGACGGTGATGCGCAAGTTAGGCGACCGGGACGAGCGGGTCGTTGCGGTCACGGCGGCCATGGCGGACGGTACGGGGCTCAAGCGCTTCCGCAATATGTTTCCGGACCGTTTCTTTGATGTGGGAATCGCGGAACAGCATGCGGTCACCTTTTCGGCGGGGCTTGCCGCGGCGGGCTTAAAGCCGATTTTTGCCGTGTACTCGTCGTTTCTGCAGCGGGCGTACGATCAGATTCTGCACGATGTCTGCATCCAGGATCTGCCGGTGGTATTTGCGGTCGACCGGGCGGGACTTGTGGGCAGCGACGGGGAGACGCATCAGGGAATTTTCGATATCTCGTATCTGTCGTGCATCCCCAATATGACGATTCTTGCGCCGAAGAATAAATGGGAATTGTCCGATATGGTAAAATATGCGGTTGCGTTCGAGCATCCGATTGCGATCAGGTATCCGAGAGGAGAGGCTTATGATGGGCTCAGCGAGTACAGGGAGCCGATTTCCTGCGGGAAAAGCGAGTGGATTTACCGGGGGGAGCAGATTGCGCTTTTTGCGCTCGGCTCGATGGTAAAGACCGCGGAGGAGGTCCGCCGGAAGCTGGCGGAGCACGGGTATGCATGCAGTCTTGTCAACGTGCGGTTTGCGAAGCCGTTTGACGAGGCATGCCTGCGGGAGTTGCCGGAACGTCATGCGCTTGTTGTCACGATGGAGGAAAACGTGATCAACGGCGGACTCGGAGAGCATGTGGTACGGTTTTACGAGGAGAATCAAATACCGGTTTCGGTGCTGAATATCGCGGTTCCGGATGCGTATGTGGAGCACGGGAACGTCGATATCCTGCGGAAGGAAATCGGGATAGACGCGGATACGGTTACCGCGCGGATACTGGAGAAAATCAGGAAGGAAACAGAGGATTGAAAGAGCGTTTGGATGTTTTGCTGGTCAGCCGCGGACTCGCCCCCTCGCGGGAGAAGGCAAAGGCGATGATTATGGAGGGCTGCGTCTTTGTCGGGAACGAGAGAGAGGACAAGGCGGGCAGCATGTTTGATACAAAAGCCGCGATTGAGATCAGGGGGAATACCCTGAAATACGTCAGCCGCGGCGGACTTAAACTCGAGAAGGCGATGGCGCAGTTTGACATTGCGCTGGAAGGAAAAGTGTGCATGGATATCGGCGCGTCGACCGGGGGCTTTACCGACTGTATGCTGCAAAACGGCGCGTCAAAGGTGTATGCGGTCGATGTGGGATACGGACAGTTTGCGTGGAAGCTGCGCCAGGATGCGCGGGTCGTGTGTATGGAAAAGACAAATATCCGCTATGTGACGCCGGAGGATATCGCGGACCGGCTTGATTTTGCGTCGGTGGACGTGTCGTTTATCTCGCTTACCAAGGTGCTCGGGCCGGCGCGGGAACTTCTGGGAGAACAGGGGGAGATGGTCTGCCTGATTAAACCGCAGTTTGAGGCGGGACGCGAAAAGGTAGGAAAGAAAGGGGTCGTGCGCGACGCTGCGGTGCACCGGGAAGTTATTTCCGGCGTGCTTGATTTTGCGGCGGAGACGGGATTTTGCATAAAGAATCTTGAGTACTCCCCCATCAAAGGACCGGAGGGAAATATCGAGTATCTGGTACATCTCGGAAAGGGAGACGCCGGTGCGAAAGAGGCGTCCGCAGATATTGACGCCGTGGTGAAAGCTGCCCACGCAGCGCTCGATTAATGAGAGAACATGAAACATTTTTTAATTATCACAAACCGGCACAAAGACGCCGGGCTTCGGGTGACGGGGAAGCTTGCGCGTTATATTGAGGACAGGGGCGGCAGCTCTTATGTCTTCGTCAGCAGAGGGGAGACGGTAGAGGGAGCGGCGCCGCGCAGGGAGGAGATCCCGGAGGAGACCGAGCTCGTGCTTGTGCTCGGCGGAGACGGGACACTGATCCGCGCGGCGGAGCGGCTTGTCGACACAGGCCTGCCGTTAATCGGCGTAAATCTCGGAACACTGGGATATCTGTGTGAGCTGGAAGAAGGCAGTGTGTTTGCCGCGATCGATATGCTGATGGCGGATGCATATATGGTGGAAGAGCGCATGATGCTGTCGGGCTCCGGGATTAAAGCAGGCAGGTCCGTTGCGGAGGGGATTGCGTTAAACGATATCGTGATACACCGCACGGGCGCGCTTTCGGTGGTCAGCATGATCGTGTCGGTCAACGGCGAGTATCTGCACACGTTCCGCGGGGACGGCATCATTCTCTCGACGCCGACCGGTTCGACCGGCTACAATATGTCGGCGGGAGGGCCCATCGTAGACCCGAAAGCCGAGCTGATTTTAATCACGCCGATCAATGCCCACAATCTGAACTCGCGCAGTATTGTGCTCGGACCCGAGGATGAAGTTGCGATTGAGATCGGCAAACGGCGTTCGCAGAAGGACGAACTTGTGGAGGTCAGCTTTGACGGGGACAATGCGGTCCGTCTGGAAGTGGGAGACCGTTTTATGATTCGAAAGGCGGGACATACGGCCCGCATCTGTAAGCTCAGCAAAAAGAGTTTTCTGGAGATTCTGAGCAAAAAGATGCAGACATACACATAAAGGATTTTTGAGAGCCGGGAGGAATCAGAGTGAAAACGAAACGTCAGGCAAAGATGTTGGAATTAATCAGAAAATATGAGATTGAGACACAGGAGGAGCTGTCGGATTACCTCGAGAAGGAAGGCTACCAGGTGACGCAGGCCACCGTCTCGAGAGATATCAGAGAGCTTAAGCTGACAAAAGTGGCGATGACCGGGGGAAAACAGAAATACGTCGCGCTGCAGGAGCCGAGCGAGGACATGGCGATAAAGTACGGGCGTGTGTTTTTGGACGGGTTTGTGTCCATGGATATCGCGCAGAATATTCTTGTGATTAAAACGGTATCCGGCATGGCCTCCGCGGTGGCCGCGGCCCTGGATGCGATGGCGTTCGACGAGATCGTCGGAAGCATTGCGGGGGATGATACCATTATGTGTGTGCTGCACAGCGAGGAGGACGCCGTGCGGGTAAAGAATCACCTGCGGAAAATAGTGGAGGAATAGAACAGACACTTACGGGAGAGTAGAAGGAGATTCCATGTTACAAAGTCTGCATGTTAAAAATCTGGCGCTGATTGACGAGGCGGAAGTGGTGTTTGACGACGGATTAAATATTCTTTCCGGGGAAACCGGAGCCGGCAAATCCATTCTCATAGGCTCCGTGAATCTGGCGCTGGGAGAAAAAGTACAGAGAGAGATGTTAAAAGAGCGGGATGCATCCGGAGAGCCGGAGCCGGCGCTGATAGAACTGATCTTTAGGGTGACGGATGAGAGGGCGCTGTCGCGGCTTGCGCTGTTTGACATCTATCCGGAGAATGACGAGATTATCTTAAGCAGAAAGATTACGGGCGGAAGAGGCGCCGCGAAGATAAACGGAGAGAGCGTGCCGGCGTCGAAGGTGCGGGAGATCGCGTCTGTCCTGATCGATATTCACGGGCAGCACGAGCACCAGTCGCTGCTCTCTAAGAAAAAGCACCTGGAGATCTTGGACGATTATGCGGGATGGGAGCTTGCGGTCTTAAAAGAACAGCTTTCCGAGACTTATCACAGCTACCGGGCGCTTCTCGCCGAGCGGCAGCGCGCGGATGTGGGCGTGGAGGAGCGCATGAGAGAGATCTCTCTGCTGGAATACGAAATCAGGGAGATTGAGGATGCCGCGCCGCAGGACGGCGAGGACGAGGGGCTTGAAGCGGAGTACCGCAGGATGAGCAACGGACAGCGCATTGCGGGCGCCGCGGGAAGCGCGTACAACTGTACCGGAGGCGGTATGGACAGCGCATCGGATTTGATCGGGCGCGCGCTGCACGAGATTTCCGGTGCGTCCTCCTATGATGAGCGGCTTGGGCAGCTCGAGAAGGAGCTGGTGGAGATTGATAATCTGCTCAATGATTTTAACCGGGAGCTCTCGGATTATATGGGAGAGCAGGAGTTTGACGATGAGACCTTTTATCAGGTGGAAAAGCGGCTCGACGTTTTAAATCATCTGAAATCAAAGTACGGGAGCACGCTCACGGAGGTGGCACAGACGCTTGCGGAAAAACAAAAGCGCCTGACAAAGCTGCAGGATTATGACCGTTATCTCGCCGAGCTTGCGGAGAAGATTGCGGCTGCGGAAAAGATTTTAGACGAGCTGTGCGAAAAGGTGTCGAAGATACGAAAGGAGTCCGCAGAGAAGCTCGTCTCCGCGGTGACCGCGGCTCTGTGCGATCTGAATTTTCTGGATGTCCGCTTTGAGATGCAGTTTGCGCGGACGCCGGACTACACGGCGCTTGGCTGCGACGATGCGGAATTTCTGATCTCCACGAATCCGGGGGAGCCGGTAAAGCCTTTGGGCAAAGTGGCGTCCGGCGGAGAACTTTCTCGGATCATGCTGGCCATAAAAACGGTTTTGGCGGATGAGGATGCGGTGGAAACATTGATTTTTGACGAGATTGATGCCGGCATCAGCGGCCGGACGGCCCAGATGGTCTCCGAAAAGATGAATGTGCTCGGACGCAGCCATCAGATTGTCTGTATCACTCACCTGCCGCAGATTGCGGCGATGGCGGATGCGCATTATCTGATTGAAAAATCGGTGGAGAATCAGACGACCGTCTCGAAAATCAGGCGGTTGAATGAGGCGGAGAGCGCGGATGAACTCGCGCGGATGATCGGAGGCGTGGAGATCACCGAGACGGTGAGAAAGAGCGCCGAGGAGATGAAGCGGCTGGCGCGCGCAAAAAAATAAGAAATGCGTTTGAAAATCGGAAATGTTCATATAATAAAGGAAGACACGAAATCGTGTCTTCCTTTTTTTAAATCAGACAGAGAGAATGAGAGGACAGAACAGAATGGACTTTTATCGGTGGATACAGCGTATGACGCAGGCCGGTTTTTTTGCCGTGGCGGTGTTTGCCATTGTGACATTTCGGAATGCCATACCGGAGGAGATGTATGTGAAAGCGGGGGAGGAAATCAGTTATGATTTCGGTGTGCCGGTCAGTGTGGTGATGAAGGAGGAGGGAGCGGAGGTGCTGGCGAATTTTTCGGAGAGAGTCCGTTCCAGCGACGCTTCCTATACGATCACCTGCAAATTGTTCGGCATTTTTCCGGTGGGGGATGTCAAGGTAAACCTGGTGGAGGACAGGCAGGTATACGCCAGCGGGGAGACGATCGGAATTTATGTCAAGACAAAAGGGGTGCTTGTGATTGACACGGCCACGGTGACGGATGCCTCGGGGGATCGTGTGAGTCCCGCAAAGCATCTGGTAAAGGGCGGCGATTACATTGTGAGCGTCAACGGCGAGGCCGTGTCGGTCAAAGAGGATTTGACGGAGAAGATTACGGCTGCCGGGAATGCAAAGGATGTGCTTGGCGTGTACAGGAACGGGGAATATATTGAGGTTTCCATGACACCGGTAAGGGATGATGCGGGGAATTATCTGCTGGGAATCTGGGTGCGGGACGATCTGGCCGGGGTGGGAACACTTACTTATTACGAGGACGATTATTTCGGGGCGCTCGGACATGCCGTCAGTGACGGCGATACCGGGACGCAGATGGAACTGTCCGAGGGCTGGATTTATCCGGCAAAGATTGTCGGAATACGCAAAGGGGAGAACGGGACGCCGGGGGAACTGTCCGGTGTCATCGACTATCAGGGGCACAGGCCGCTTGGAGAGATTGCGGACAACACCGGGCTGGGGATTTACGGAACGCTCGACAGACAGCAGCAGAAAACGATTGACGCCGAAGCCTATGAAGTGGGGTACAAGCAGACGGTGCACCCGGGGACTGCCTATATTATCTCGGAGGTGTCCGGGGAGAGGGAAAGCTACGAAATCAGGATTCAGAATCTTGATTTCAGCAAATATGCGGAAAACAAAGGGATTTTATTTGAAGTGACGGACTGGCGGCTTTTGGATGTGACCGGAGGAATCGTGCAGGGGATGAGCGGCAGCCCGATTATTCAGGACGGAAAGTTAATCGGGGCGGTCACGCATGTATTTGTGTCGGATTCGACAAGAGGGTATGGTATTTTTATCGAAAAAATGCTACACTGATAAAAAACATAGGCAGAAAAAGAGCGGAGGAGTGTACGTGGAGGATAACAGGGAGACCAATCAGCTTGCGGACGAGTACTATAGCGAAGGACGGCAGGCATTTAACGACGGGCGGTTAAATGAGGCGGCAGTGCTGATTCAGAAAGCAATTCAGCTATACCAGAAATGCGGGAACTGGAAGCAGTATGTGACGGCGATGAATCTGATGGGGGTTATCTATGCGGCAATCGGGAATGAGACGATGGCGATCGATTACTATCTGGAGGGACTGGAGTGCGCAATCGACAATCAGTTCCGGATACTGATCGCGCTGTTTTACAACAACATCGGATCACGCTATCAGGAGCTGGGGGAGCACAGAAGGGCGATTGAGTATTTTCTGAATTCGGTGCGGGAACTGGAAGCCGAAAACGCGCCCAAAGAGAAAAACGACGGGCTCTGGCATCTGATCACGTATCTGAATCTCCAGACTTCTTACTGGGAACTCGGGGAGTACGATATATCGTATGAATACCTGCAGAAAGCGGAGCGCTATATGACGGAGGAGGCAGAGCGGACTTATCACTGTACGTTTCTGGGCGCAAAGTGCAGGCTGCTCTGGGACAGAGGAGAGAAGGAGTTTGTCTACCGTCATCTCGAGGAGCTCTTAAGCAGTGCCGAACATGACGAAAATGCCTCGGACCACGTGCAGAATATGAAAAGTCTGTGCTCTCTCCTGCGTGATATGGGGGAATACGAGGGGTGGAAGCGCATTATCGATGCGTTTGAGCGGTACAGCAAGGAACAGGGAACCGTATACTGCCGTTTGATTCTGACGGAGATGCAGATGGAGTACTATCGGGTGATCGGGGAGATGCAGCGCTATATCCACCTGTGTGTGGATCACACCGAGCTCTACCAGAAGCAGCGGGAAATCGTCGATAAGGAGAGAGCGGCAGCAATTGATATTAAAATTGAGCTGCGGAATAAGGAAGCGGAGAGGAGGCAGGCAGAGGCAAAGTCCACAACGGACGCGCTGACCGGATTGGGAAACCGGTACCTTTTAGAGAATGAGGCCGCAAAAATATTTGCGGAAGCTGCAGCCAAAGGCGCCGTGATTTCGGTGGGAGTGCTGGATATCGATTATTTTAAACAGCACAACGATACATATGGTCATATTCAGGGCGATACCTGTCTGCAGAAGGTTGCAGAGGTGCTGTCGGAGATGGCGCAGGGGATCGGACAGGTCTACCGGTTCGGCGGCGACGAGTTTGTGATGCTGCTCGTCGAGGGGGAGAGCGGAAAGGTAGCGCAGATCGCGGAGTCTGTAAAGGAGGGGTTAGCGAGAGAACGAATTAAAAACGAAAATTCCAGAGTGATTCCAGAGATAACGATTTCTCAGGGATATGTCTGTTTTGTGCCAAAGGGAGATGAGACCGCCGGAGAGCTCATCAAGCATGCGGATGTAGCGTTGTACCATGTAAAGGAGAACGGGAGAAACGGTTATCACATAATTGAGGAAGTGTAAGGATACGGAGATATAAAAATCTCTTAACGACGCGCTTCGACAAAATTTCGTGTGACCGAATCAGTATTATCAACAAGTAACATGTTTTGTCACAGGAGGGACTATAATGGAAAAACTAAATGTAGCGATTGCAGATGATAATGAGAAAATGCTGCGATTATTGGGAAAAATTATCGAAAGCGACGAGGAATTAAATGTAGTCGGAACTGCAAGAGATGGAGAAGAGGCATACAATGTGATAAAAACAAAAGAACCGGATGTGGTTTTATTAGATATCGTGATGCCGAAATTAGACGGACTGGGAGTGCTTGACCGGGTAAACCATGATAAGAGTATTAAAAAACATCCAACCTTTATTATGATCAGTGCAATCGGACAGGAGAAAATTACAGAGGACGCATTCAATCTCGGGGCAGATTATTATATTATGAAGCCCTTTGACAATGATATGGTAATCAATCGAATCAAGCATGTCAAAGACAGCGGAAATGCGGAAATCCGCAAGGTCAATGCCTATGAGAAGGCCGAGGAATACGGGGAGCGCAATCTTGAGGCCGACGTTACGGAGATTATTCATGAGATCGGTGTTCCGGCACACATCAAGGGATATCAGTACTTAAGGGATGCGATTGTGATGTCTGTCAATGATATGGATATGCTCAATTCCATCACAAAAGTTCTCTACCCGACAATTGCAAAGAAGTATCAGACGACCTCGAGCAGAGTCGAGCGGGCGATCCGTCACGCGATTGAGGTGGCATGGAGCAGAGGGAAAATGGACACCATCGATGAGATGTTCGGGTATACGATACACAACGGAAAAGGAAAACCGACAAATTCCGAATTTATCGCGCTTATCACGGACCGCATTCGTCTGCAGTACAAAATGCACTAAGGCAGAGAGATTATTCTTTTCAGAAAGCAGGAATTATTATATAATATTCCTGTATGGAGGGAATTGTTATGACGAAAATATTGTTTGCTGCCTCAGAGGCTGTACCTTTTATCAAAACCGGCGGATTGGCGGATGTGGTCGGATCGCTTCCGAAATATTTTGACAGGAAGAAATACGATGTGCGGATTATTTTGCCGAAATATCTCTGTATGGAGGAACGATGGAAAGGGCAGCTTCGTTTTTTATGTCATTTTTATGTGAATCTGAGCTGGAGAAAGCAGTATGCGGGAATTTTTGAAGCCAGAATTGACGATATTACCTATTATTTTGTAGATAACGAATTTTATTTTGCGGGGGACAAGCCCTATAACAATATCTATGAGGATGTGGAAAAATTTGCATACTTTTCGAAGGCGGTTCTCGCGGCGCTGCCGTTTCTGGATTTCTGCCCGAATATTATTCACTGCCATGACTGGCAGACCGGGTTGATACCGGTATTTCTGCGCACGCTGTACGGGGGTGAAAATTACTATTCGGGGATCCGGACCGTCTTTTCGATACACAATCTGAAATTCCAGGGAAGATGGATGCTGCCTGCGGTGATGGATATTACCGGGCTGCCGAGGCAGGTGTTTACGGCAGACAAACTGGAATCCTACGGGGAGGCGAACTACCTCAAAGGCGGTGTGGTCTACGCGAATGCTGTTACCACGGTAAGTAAGACGTACGCCCATGAGATTACGACGCCGGAGGGCGGTGAGGGCTTAGACGGGCTGATGCGCGCGCGCGCGGAGGTTCTGTTCGGCATTGTCAACGGAATCGATTACGAGGAGTATGACCCGAAAACGGATCCGTTTCTTGGCAGTCACTTTGATGTCCGGGATTTCGCCGAAAAGAAGCCGGCAAATAAGGCGGATTTTCAGAGGCAGATGGGTCTTCCGGTTGACGAATCCGTATTCCTGCTGGGGATGGTGTCGCGTATGACGGACCAGAAGGGGTTTGATCTGATCTCATATATCATGGATGAGATGCTGACCGGGGAACGGGTGCAGTTCGTGGTGGCCGGGACCGGCGAGGAGCGGTATGAGAATATGTTCCGTTATTTTGCGGACAAGTATCCGGACAAGCTTGCGGTTCATATCGGATATTCCGAGGAGATCGCACACAAAATTTACGGTTCCTGCGACGGGTTTCTGATGCCGTCTCTGTTTGAGCCGTGCGGACTCTCGCAGCTGATGAGTCTCAGATACGGTACGATTCCGATCGTGCGTGAGACCGGCGGACTGCGCGATACGGTGGAGCCGTACAATGAGTATGAGCAGACCGGATACGGATTTTCTTTTGCGAATTACAATGCCCATGAGATGCTGGGGACAATCCGCTATGCGGTAAAGGTGTTCGCTGAGGACCGGAAGGCATGGCAGGGGCTGATGCGGCGCGGAATGGAGCAGGATTATTCCTGGGAGGCTTCGGCACGCTGCTATGAGGGTCTGTATGACCAGATGACGGCGCTGTGACGCGGGACGGCAGGGCTTACATGGTAAGCCTTGCCGTATCCTTTGAGTAATAGTAGACGTGGTCGGAGAGAACCTCTTCCTTTGAAAGCTGGGAGAGATTGATCTCGCGGACCATTTCAGACAGTTCCCGGCACGAAGTACTCGGGGCGGCCGGGATGATCAGGACCTCGTGCACGCTGCTCGGAAGGATATACAAATCGCAGGAGAGTTGTTCCGCAAAGTTTTTGAGCAGGTTCTGATAGAGGATGCAAACGGAGCCGTTCCGGTTGTATTGGTTTGAGAGGATGTACATGGGACAGGAGGCATCTTCCTGCAGACTGGAACAATCCGTATCGGCGGTGAGTTCCTTTAAGATATCCGCCATATTTCGAAATTCGGAGCGGAGAAGCCGCGGCGTGTTGACGAGGGCTATGGCATAGAGGTCGTCTCGTGTGACGGACCAGAGGCGCAGATGCTGGTTGCGTATGAGAATTGTGGCACTGCCGGAGGGGCCCGCTTCTAAAAGGCAGTTGAATACAATCGCGAGATCCAGAAAACGGTAGTGCGGGACGTCGGCCAGCAGACCGCGGTTGCGCTCGTAATTGATCAGCTTACAGACGATTTTGGATTTTACCCGGTTATAGTCGGTGAAAAAAGAGACGTCGATTTTTTCCGAGGGACGGTTTTGCCGATAGACAGTGAGAATGTCGCAGATAATATCCGTAAGCGGACTGCCGTTTTGATATTCGTGGTAATAATGGTTGAGATAGATGGTGGGCGCAAGATTGTGCCGGGAAGAGAGAATCGTAAGTCCGTCATAGTGGGTGTCGTTGTTTTTGACGATATCCTGAACGGATACGGCGTAGTCGGAACCGAGTGCGTCGCGGACGCCGGTTATGATGTGATGTATAAATTCCTGATAAGTCATAAATCCTCCTGTCTGAACCCCGGAGGAGAGAATATGCTTTTGATTTTGTACAAACGGGGAAGTCTGTGCATACACACTACCACATGTGCAGGAGGATTTCAAGAGGGAGTTTTTTCGGCAAAAATTTCCTGTCGAAAAAATTGTTTTGAAAAATTTGCAAAAAACAGTTGCATTTTTTTGAAATTTCGTTATAATAACCTAGTGTGATAACAACATAGCTTGCCGATATGGCTCAGTTGGTAGAGCAACGCATTCGTAATGCGTAGGTCGTCGGTTCGAGTCCGACTATCGGCTTTGCAGCGGGACAAGGTCTTTGCTGCGGGAGGGAAAACTTTTGGTATTTATGCCGAAAGTTTTTGTTGTATCAAAGCAATATACAGGAGGAAAACAATATGAAAAAGAAAGCAATCAGCTTACTTATGGCAGCGGCTATGTCGGCTACGATGCTTGCAGGATGCGGTTCTGACGGCGGCGACAAGCAGAATGCGACGGCAGGCGCGGATGCGGCGGGTGTAGACGAGGCAGGCGCAGATGCGGCGGACGACGCAAACGCAGCAGGTGAGGATGTGGCATCAACGGAGGAGGCTCCGGCAGACAATGCCGCAGCGGTTTCCGATATGAAGATCGCAATGGTTACCGACTCCGGTGATATCACGGACGAGTCTTTCAATCAGATTACATGGGAGACCTGTATCGCTTTCGGCGAGGACAAGGGTGTTGAGTATGAGTACTACAAACCGGCAGAGGATACCGATGAGGAGAGAATCAACGCCATCGACCTTGCGATTACCGAAGGAGCGACGGTGATCGTGATGCCGGGTTACTTATTCGGACCGGCAATCGCTGAGGAGCAGGCGCTTTATCCGGATGTTTCCTTTATCGCGGTTGACGTGACCGAGGGAGATATCGTAAACCTTGCAGGCGAGGCGGTAAGCCTCGGCGAGAATGTATACATCTGTTCCTTCCAGGAAGAGCAGGCAGGTTATCTTGCAGGCTATGCGGCAGTAAAAGACGGTTACACCAAACTCGGATTCCTGGGCGGAATTGCGGTTCCCCCAGTAATCCGTTACGGATACGGCTATGTGCAGGGCATCAACGATGCGGCGGAGGAGCTCGGCGTTGACGTGAGCGTGAAATATTACTACGGTGGAAAGTTCAACGGCGACGATGCAATCACCGCGCGCATGGAGGGCTGGTACGCAGACGGGACAGAGGTTGTATTCGCCTGCGGCGGCGGTATCTATACATCCGCAGTTGACGCGGCAAAAGAGTATGACGGCAAGCTGATCGGCGTTGACGTTGACCAGCGTCCGATTATCGGCGAGAGCTGTGTGACCTCCGCAATGAAGGGTCTCCACTCCGCAGTGTACGCTGCACTGGATGCTTACGCTACCGGAAACTGGGCATCGATCGGCGGCAAGTATGAGCTGCTTGGTCTTGCGCAGGGTGATTATATCGGGCTTCCGACCGAGGGAGAGTCCTGGGGCTTTAGCACTTTTACGGTGGACGAGTACAATACGGTTCTTGCGGGAATCAAGGACGGTTCCGTTACCGTTTCCAACGATATTGAGAATCAGCCGACAGTCGGCGCTCATGTGACCGTGGATTACGTTGAGTAATTGAGTGATTAAAAAAGGGGAAGGGAAAAATAATTTCTCTTCCCCTTTTTTTCATGTCCGGAAGATGTTATACTATGTCTATATCAAAGGAACGAAGAGGATAGACGTCTATGGAAAATGAGTACATTATTGAGATGCTACACATCACAAAAGAGTTCCCGGGAATCAGGGCGAATGACAATATCACCTTACAGCTGAAAAAGGGTGAAATTCATGCGCTTCTCGGTGAGAACGGCGCGGGCAAATCGACGCTTATGAGCATTTTGTTCGGTTTGTATCAGCCGACTTCGGGGACCATTAAGAAAAACGGCAGAGAGGTGCACATCAACACGCCGAACGATGCGAACGATCTGAATATCGGAATGGTTCATCAGCATTTCAAGCTGGTGGAATGCTTTTCCGTATTGGATAATATTATTCTCGGTGTCGAGCCGACAAAAGGGCTTTTCCTCGAGAAGGAAGGCGCGCGGGCAAAGGTGGTGGGCCTCAGCGAGAAGTACGGACTTAAGGTGGAGCCGGACGCGCTGATATCCGATATTACGGTCGGGATGCAGCAGCGCACCGAGATCCTTAAGATGCTGTACCGCGACAATGAAGTGCTGATTTTTGACGAGCCGACCGCGGTTCTGACACCCCAGGAGATTGAGGAGCTGATGAAGATCATGAAGAATCTTGCCAGAGAGGGCAAGTCCATTCTGTTCATCACGCATAAGCTCAACGAGATTATGGAGGTGGCGGACCGGTGTACGATCCTGCGGAAAGGGAAATACATCGGAACCGTGAATATTGCGGAGACCTCAAAGGAAGAGCTCTCCAAGATGATGGTCGGCAGGGATGTCAGCTTTTCGGTCAATAAGAAGCCGGCCGAGCCGAAAGAGACGGTGCTTAAGATCTCTCATATGACGGTGCCGAGCAAGGCGCATGACAACAATGCGGTGAAAGATGTTTCCTTCAATGTCAGAGCGGGTGAGATTGTCTGTATCGCTGGGATTGACGGAAACGGGCAGACCGAATTTGTGCAGGGGCTTACCGGTCTGGAGAAGATAAGCGGGGGAACGGTTTCTTTCCTCGGACAGGATATCACAAAGACTTCGATCCGTGAAAAATCCAAGATGGGTATGAGCCATATCCCGGAGGACCGCCATAAGCACGGACTGGTGCTCGACTATACGCTGGAGCAGAATATGGTTTTGCAGAGATACTGGCAGCCAGAATTTCAGCAGGGAGGCTTTATCAAGTCAAAGGCCGTGCGCGCGTATGCGTCGAAGCTGATTGATCAGTACGATGTGCGCAGCGGGCAGGGGACAGCCACGATTGTCAGAAGCATGTCCGGCGGCAATCAGCAGAAAGCGATTATCGCAAGAGAGATTGACAAGAATCCGGAGCTTCTCGTGGCGGTACAGCCGACGAGAGGACTTGATGTGGGTGCGATCGAGTACATCCACAGCCAGCTGGTCGCGCAGCGCGATAAGGGGAAGGCTGTGCTGCTCGTCTCGCTTGAGCTCGACGAGGTCATGGATGTCTCAGACAGAATCTTGGTCATGTATGAGGGAGAAATTGTCGCGCAGCTGAATCCGAAAGAAATCACCGTGGAAGAATTGGGATTATATATGGCCGGGGCAAAACGGGACAAGGTTCCGGAAGAGGTCTAGGCTGCAGAGTAGAATGAATAGAAAGGAAATAGAAAAATGAATGAAAAGACGAAAGATGTCCTTCTGTCCATTGTGGCCTCTCTTTTGTGTATTGTAATCGGACTTCTGGTGGGCCTCATCATTCTGTATTGTATCAATGCAGAGAATGCGCTTGACGGTTTTACAAGGATTATCAAAGGCGGCTTTTATCTGAAGCCGAAGGGAATCGGCGGCGAGATCGCGCAGTCCGCACCGCTGATCATGACGGGACTCTCCGTTGCATTTGCCTTTCGGACAGGCCTCTTTAATATCGGTGCGGCGGGGCAGTATACCGTGGGGATTTTCGGAGCGCTTTACTTTGCGCTGATTCTTCATATGCCGTGGTATGTATGTCTTCTTGCGGCGATGGTGTGCGGAGCGGTCTGGGGGGCCGTGCCGGGTATCTTTAAGGCCTATTTCAACGTGAACGAGGTAATCACCTCGATCATGTTTAACTGGATCGGACTGTATCTCGTAAACGAGCTGATGTACAGTACGGTAAAGGGCATGTATGACCAGAAGACGACGCGTACCTACAAGATTAGTTCGGTATCCCCGGGGTCTCTGATTCCCGACTGCGGAATGAATGCGGTATTTAAGACAAGCTCCACGACGATCGCGATTTTTATCGCAATCGCAATTGCGGTTCTGATGTATATCGTACTGAATAAGACAACCTTCGGGTATGAGTTAAAGGCCTGCGGTTTTAATAAGGACGCGGCAAAATATGCCGGTATCAACGACAAGAAAAACATCGTGCTCTCGATGATGATCTCGGGGGCGCTTGCGGGAGTCGGCGCGGGGCTCTATTATCTCTCCGGAGGTGCGGAGTGGAATCCGCAGGTGGCGACGGCGCTGCCGGCCATCGGCTTTAACGGAATCCCGGTGGCGCTTCTCGCGATGAGCAATCCGCTCGGCGTGGTGTTCGCGGCTGTTTTTGTCGCTCATATTTCGGTCGGCGGCGCATACCTTCCCACGAAATATTTTCAGCCGGAGATTGCGGATCTGATTGTGGCCGTTATCATCTATCTGTGTGCGTTTGTGGCGCTCTTTAAGGGTGTGGTTGCAGGAATGCTCGGCAGGAAAAAAGCAGGGAAGGGGGATGCAAAATAATGTTTCTACTGATAAAATTTACATTGCTTTATGCGGTGGTTCTGATGTTGGTAGCCCTCGGCGGTATGTTTTCCGAGCGAAGCGGCGTGATCAATATTGCGCTGGAAGGAATTATGGCAATTGGCGGTCTCGCGGGCGTGTTTGTTCTGGCGCTTGGGGGAAACCTTCCGGCTGCGGTGCTGGTGCCGGTATCGATTCTGGCGAGCGCAGTCGCCGGAATCGTTTATTCGCTGCTGCTCGGGTTTTCCGCGATTACGCTCAAAGCGGACCAGACGATCGGCGGAACCGCGCTCAACATGCTGGCGACGGCGGTGGCGATCGTCATGGTAAAGGCGTTCAACAATGCGTCGGAGGCGGGAAACGGAGCGGCATCGGCAAAGCTTGTCTACAGCAATGAGGCGTTTATCTATAAGATCGGATCGTTTACGATTAACATTTTCCTGCTGATCGGGATTTTCATTCTGGTTGTCAGCTACTTGTTTCTGTTTAAGACGAAGTGGGGACTTCGCTTAAGATCCTGCGGAGAGCATCCGCAGGCTGCGGATTCCGTCGGCATCAATGTCTACCAGTGGCGCTACATCGGCGTCATGATTTCCGGGGCATTAGGCGGAATCGGAGGCTTTGCCTATATTGTTCCGTCTGTCACGACATGGAACTTTGAGGTCGGAGTGGCGGGCACGGGTTTCCTTGCCCTCGCGGTTATGATTTTCGGACAGTGGAAGCCGTTTAATATCGCGGGAGCGGCTGTTTTCTTTGCGGTGTTCCGCTCGCTGGCGAATATTGCGGACTCCACGGTGCTGTCAAATCTCGGATTGTCCAAGAATATTTACAGCATGATGCCGTTTATCGCATCGATGATTATTCTGGCGTTTACGTCGAAAAATTCCCGGGCGCCGAAGGCCGAGGGAATCCCGTATGATAAGGGACAACGCTAAATAGAATGGACGGTGTCCATTCATTAGAAGAATGCAAAACCGGCATTCTTCCCCATAAAATAGAATTGCGTTTTCTGCGAAACCGACAATTCATTAGAAATATAGATGGAGGGTTTTATGATTGACACAAAGTATTTTGACCATACGATTTTGAAGGCGGATGCAACGGAGGCGCAGGTTGCAAAGATCTGTGAGGAGGCGCTCGCGAATAAGTTTGCGTCTGTGTGCGTGAACCAGTACTATACCAAATTTGTGTCGGAGAAGCTCGCGGGTTCGGATGTGGATGTCTGTACGGTTGTGGGGTTCCCGCTGGGCATGTCGGACACCCGGGTGAAGGCTTTTGAGACAAAGGCTGCGATTGAGGACGGTGCGACCGAAGTGGACATGGTGATCAATGTCGGCGCGTTAAAGGACGGAAAATACGAGTATGTCCTAAATGACATCCGCACCTTAAAGGAGGTCTGCGGCAGCGCGGCCGTGCTTAAGGTGATAATCGAAACCTGCCTTTTGACCGAGGAGGAGAAGGTGAAGGCATGTGAGCTTTCTAAGGAGGCGGGAGCGGATTTTGTCAAGACTTCGACGGGATTTTCGACCGGCGGTGCGAAGGCCAAGGATGTGGCCCTCATGCGGAAGACAGTTGGGGACGAGATGGGAGTCAAGGCATCCGGCGGTATCCATACGGCCGAGGAGGCACAGGCGATGATTGATGCAGGAGCAAACCGTCTCGGGACGAGCGCAACGCTTGCCATTATCGGAAAATAAGAACCGGAGGAACCAATGAACACAATTTTAATCGGAATTGCGGGGGGAACAGGGAGCGGGAAGACCACTCTTGCGGATAAAGTCGTGGACAGTTTCGGAAGTGACGAGGTGAGTATCCTGCGCCACGACAGCTACTATAAAAGACATGACAATATGACTTACGAGGAGCGCAGCCTGCTGAATTACGATCATCCGGATGCTTTTGACACGGAGCTTTTGTGTGCGCATATCCGGATGCTAAAGGAAGGAAAACCGATTCATATGCCGGTGTACGATTATACCGTCCATAACCGTTCGGATAAAACGGTGCAGGTGCATCCGGCGCCGGTGATTGTTCTGGAAGGGATTTTGATTTTCGCGGAGGCGGAGCTCTGTGAGCTGATGGATATCCGGGTGTTTGTGGATACGGACGCGGACGTGCGGATTCTGCGGAGAATCGTCAGGGATGTCAAGGAGCGCGGGCGCTCGCTTGACAGTGTGATCAGCCAGTACCTGACGACCGTAAAGCCGATGCACGAGCAGTTTGTGGAGCCGAGCAAGCGGCGCGCCGATATCATTATCCCGGAGGGCGGAGAGAATGTGGTCGCACTCGACATGCTGATTCAGCGTGTGAGGAAGCATCTCAACGGAAATTAAAAGGGTAAAAGAGAGGGAATAGTAAGTTATGGGAGAGACAGAAAACAGGCAGATGCTGGTACTGTTCGGGGTGATTGTGGCGGCTCTTTTGGAGATTCTGATTTCCATATTGGGGCTTGGAATCCCGGCGGTACCGGTGTGTGTGCTGGTATTGCTTGAGGCCGGAATGGCACTCTGCCTGCGCGATGTTCCGATCTGGCTGCACGGCCTTGCGGTGCTTGCGCAGATACTTGTGGGGGCGCTGGCGGGAAAGCTGATTTTTATCGTGCTTTGCGCGGCAATGTATCTTGTTTTTATACTTTCACTTCGTTTTTGGAGAAGCTGATTCACAGAGAAGGACTTTTACAGGGCGGTTTTACGGGGCAGTAAAAGTCCTTTTTCGCGATTACTGAGGAGAATGGAAAAGGAGAGCATGAAAAGTGGAACGTATTTTAGTGTTTTGCTCAAGGGAAATCTGCTATCGGTCGAGCAACTTTTTTGCGCATCAGATCGGGGCGGCGTACGAGGAGGCAGGCTTTTGTGCCGACATCTGCGAATTGTCCGAGGAGGATGATATGGACGCGGTGTTAGAGCCGCTGTTGGAGAAGCCGTACCGTCTGATTTTGGATTTCAATTCAAAGCTTCCGCATTTTGAGATGGAAGACGGCGTACCGTATCTCGACCGGCTGTGCGGCCCTTTTTTTGATTATCTGGTGGACCATCCGCTGTTTCACCACAACGCGCTTATGACGAAAGCGAAAAATATGCACGCGCTGGTGCTTGACGAGGGACAGCGGGATTATGTAAAGGCCTGCTATCCGCAGGCGGGCAGCGTACATATGCTTCCGCTGGGAGCCACACAGGCGCTCTATGACGGGGAGAAGGCAAAAGAGTGCCGGATTTTGTTTCCGGGGACCTACGACAGTCCGGAAGGGGTATACGAGATTATAAAGGCGTCGCCGGAGCCTTTCCGCGGCCTGATGGAGCAGGTGATTGAGCGCAGGACGGCGGAGCCGCTGCTTCCGATGGAGCGGGCGTTTGCGCAGGTGCTGGAGGAGATCGGCATGGAGCTTTCCGGGGAGAAATTTGCGCTGTTTATGAACGCGATGTATGCGTCGGACGCGTTTATCCGGGATTATTTTCGAAAGAAGGCGCTTGATGAGCTGCTGCGCCGCGGTCTGCCGGTCACCGTGATGGGGGAAGGCTGGGAGAAATACCGCTGCGCGGATGAGCACAGTTTAAAGCGGGAGCGCGCCGTACCGTTTGGCCTGTCTTTTGAGCGGATTGCAAAAGAGCACATTCTGCTGAATGTGTCTCCGATTTTTAACCGGGGGATGCATGACCGGATTCCGGCCGGTATGGCGAATCACGCCGTGGTGCTCACGGAACGAAACCCGTGGGTGGAGACGCATTTTTCGGTGGGGGAGGAGCTTGTCTGTTATGAGCTGGAGAACCTTTCCACGCTGGGCGATCTGGCGGGGGAACTGATTGAGAATCCGGCGCGGCGGAGGGATCTGGCAGAGGCGGCTTACCGAAAGTTCCTTGCGTGTCATAGCTGGGAGTGCCGTGCGCAGGAGATTTTGGCGCTCGCGGATGCGCTTGCGCAGGATGTGAATGCGGGGCAGGCAGAGCGGCCGTAGGCAGTTTTTCCGGCGGATGCCGGAGCGCGGCGCCGTTTAGAAGAGGGTTGCGCTTATCCGGCGATTCCGGTAGAATGATAGGAAATGACATTGAACAACTGAGGTCTGAAATGAAACAGAATTATCAGAAGCTGCTCGACGAAACGATCGCGCGGGCAGAGAAAAATCACGAGGTTCCGACGCTCCTTCTGCACAGCTGCTGCGCGCCGTGCAGTTCGTATTGTCTTGAATATCTGTCGGACTATTTCCGGATCACGGTATTTTATTACAATCCGAATATTTACCCCGAGGAGGAGTACCGCATGCGCGCAGAAGAGCAGCGGCGTCTGATTGCGCGGCTTCCGGCGAAGCACCCGATTTCTTTTGCGGAGGGAAGCTATGAAAAGGAGCGTTTCTATGAGACGGTGCGGGGCTTTGAGGAAGAGAAAGAGGGCAGGGAGCGCTGTTTTCGCTGCTATGAGCTTCGGCTGCGGGAGGCTGCCGGGGAGGCGCTTCGGCTGGGCGCGGATTATTTTACGACGACATTGTCAATCAGCCCGCTCAAAAATGCAGAGAAGCTGAACGAAATCGGGGAGAGGATCGCGTCAGAGTGCGGGATTGCCTATCTCAATTCGGATTTCAAGAAGAGAAACGGCTACAAGCGCTCGGTCGAACTGTCGGAACAGTACGGGATGTACCGCCAGTATTACTGCGGCTGCGTATTTTCAAAACGGCAGCGCGACGCGGAGATTGCGGCAAGGGCTGCGGCGGAGGCGGCGGAACCCGCTGTGCCGGAGGCGGCAGGACTCGCGGAGGCGGCGGGAAAAGAGCGTTTGCAGGAGAAAAGAAAGTGAGGATACTTATATGGCACAGTTGTGGGGAGGACGTTTCACAAAAGAGACAGACAAACTTGTCTATCAGTTTAACGCGTCCATTTCGTTTGATAAGAAGTTTTACAGACAGGACATTGAGGGAAGTATCGCGCATGTGAAAATGCTGGGAAAACAGGGCATTCTGACCGGGGAGGAGACGGATGCGATCGTAAACTGTCTCGGGGAAATCCGCGGTGACGTGGAGGCCGGACGCCTTGCGATTACCGACGAGTACGAGGATATTCACAGTTTTGTGGAGGCGCAGCTGATTAAGCGGCTGGGAGATACCGGGAAGAAGCTGCACACCGGGCGCAGCCGCAACGACCAGGTGGCGCTTGACATGCGTCTTTTCACGAGACAGGAGGTGCTGCACACGGACGAGCTGTTAGCGGAGCTTCTGTCCGTGATTCTGAAAATTATGGAGGCGCACACGGAAACGATTATGCCAGGCTTTACCCATCTGCAGAAAGCGCAGCCGGTGACGCTGGCCCATCATATGGGAGCTTATTTTGAGATGTTTAAGCGCGACAGGCTGCGGCTTGGGGATATATATGAGCGCATGAATTACTGCCCGCTCGGCTCCGGCGCACTCGCAGGGACCACTTATCCGCTTGACCGGGATTATACCGCGGAGCTGCTCGGCTTTTACGGACCGACCTTAAACAGTATGGACGGGGTGTCGGACCGGGACTATCTGATTGAGTTCCTGTCGGCCTGTTCCGTGATTATGATGCATCTGAGCCGTTTTTCCGAGGAGATTATCATCTGGAATTCAAACGAATATCAGTTTGTGGAGATTGACGATGCCTACAGTACCGGAAGCAGCATTATGCCGCAGAAAAAGAACCCCGATATCGCGGAGCTCGTGCGGGGCAAGACCGGCCGTGTCTACGGCGCGCTCATGTCGCTTTTGACTGCGATGAAAGGAATCCCGCTGGCATACAATAAGGATATGCAGGAGGATAAGGAGCTGGCGTTTGACGCGATGGATACGGTAAAGGGCTGTATCGCGCTGTTTACCGGCATGCTCTCGACAATGAAATTTCATACCGAAACCATGCGCGCCTCGGCGAACAACGGCTTTACAAACGCGACGGATGCGGCGGACTATCTGGTGAACCACGGGGTGCCGTTTCGGGATGCGCACGGAATCGTGGGTCAGATTGTGCTGTTTTGTATTGAGAAGGGGATTGCGATTGACGACATGAGTCTCGCGGAGCTCAAAGAAATCTCTCCGGTATTCGAGGAAGATATCTACGAGGCGATCTCGATGGAGACCTGCGTAAATAAACGGCTGACGGTGGGCGCGCCGGGAAAAGCGGCGATGGAGCAGGTGATTGCGCAGGAGAGAGCATGGCTGAATGAGAAGAAGCAGGGCTGAAAATTTTACAAAAAAGGTATTGCATTTTTATGCATAATGGCATAAGATAACAGGGAACGACATATGTCCGCGACGGACGGACAAAACGGGAAAAATGTCGATACAGGTAAAAAGTCTGAGCAGAGAAAGCGTGTAAATTTTTTCAGATGACGGAAAGGGCATGGTTATTAACATGAGTGAAAAGTTGAGAGTGGGTATTCTGGGCGGCACCGGTATGGTCGGACAGCGGTTTATTTCCCTGCTGGAAAATCATCCGTGGTTTGAGGTGACAACGATTGCGGCGAGTCCCAGAAGCGCCGGAAAAACTTATGAGGAGGCGGTCGGCGGACGATGGAAAATGGATGCGCCGATGCCGGAGGCCGTGAAAAAGATCGTGGTTATGAATGTAAACGAGGTGGAACAGGTCGCGGCGGAGGTTGATTTTGTGTTTTCCGCGGTCGATATGACCAAGGAAGAAATCAAAAAAATCGAGGAGGACTACGCGAGGACGGAGACGCCGGTTGTCTCGAACAACAGCGCGCACAGATGGACGCCCGATGTGCCGATGGTGGTGCCGGAGATCAATCCGGAGCATATGGATGTGATCCGTTATCAGCGGGAGCGTCTCGGCACGAAGCGGGGATTTGTCGCGGTGAAGCCGAACTGCTCGATTCAGAGCTATGCGCCGGTTTTGACTGCGTGGAAGGAGTTTGAGCCATACGAGGTCGTGGCGACGACTTACCAGGCGATTTCGGGCGCCGGAAAGACGTTTGCCGACTGGCCGGAGATGGAGGGAAATATCATCCCGTACATCGGCGGCGAGGAAGAGAAATCCGAGCGGGAGCCGTTGCGCATCTGGGGACATATCGATGAGGAGAAGAAAGCGATCGTCCCGGCGGAGTCGCCGGTGATTACCTGTCAGTGCATCCGCGTGCCGGTGTTAAACGGCCACACGGCGGCGGTGTTCGTGAAGTTTCGGAAGAAGCCGACAAAGGAACAGCTGACAGAGGCGCTTACAAAATTCAGCGGCGCTCCGCAGCAGCTTGGACTGCCGAGTGCGCCGCAGCAGTTTATCCGGTACTGTGAGGAGGAGAACAGGCCGCAGGTTGCGCTTGACGTGATGTACGAGAACGGCATGGGCGTATCGGTCGGACGCCTCAGGGAAGATACCGTGTATGACTGGAAGTTTGTAGGGCTTTCCCACAACACGGTCCGCGGCGCAGCCGGCGGCGCGGTGCTCTGTGCGGAGCTCTTAAAGGCACAGGGATATATCACGAAAAAATAGGCGGCGAATATCAGCAAAGCGCGCATGTTTCGTCCCTGCAAGGCGCTTGAATGACGCGTACTGGGCGTACGCGGAACGAAAGCAACGCGGCAGGGGCCCAAATTGGCTCTTTTCCGACCGTGTGTCCCTTTGTCCACTGAGGGTATGCTTACCTGTAAGCAGGACAGCAATTATCAAAGAACATGCGGGATAATAGTTGTCGTAATCGGATATTCAAATTATTTGGAGGATATTGTTTGTTAAGAGAATTAGAGTAAAATGATAAGATTTTAAAAGTAAGTGTGTTTCAGAAATAAGCAGGGTGTAAAGTCTTTCTTGAATTGAAGAAAGGCTTTACACCTTTTTTTGCCGTGGGAGGCTTTACAAAATTTTCCCGGGGAAGTAAGCGATTCGCCATGCCGCAAAGAGCGACATTACAATGTCGAATTTGGAAGAAATATGTAAAAAAGGATTGAAAAACCTCTGTAAAGTATCTTATACTAATATTGTATGTATTTAAACAATACGAAGAAGAGGAAATGAAAAAGTGGGAGTTACGGCTATTTTATCGCTTCTGAGCGGAGTGGCGCTGTTTTTGTTCGGAATGTCCCTGATGGGGGACGGACTCAAAAAGGTGGCGGGGAATAAATTAGAACTGATTTTGTATAAACTGACAAATACGCCGATCAAGGGAGTTCTGCTCGGTGCAGTCGTGACGGCGATTATCCAGTCGTCCTCGGCGACTTCGGTGATGGTGGTCGGCTTTGTAAATTCGGGGATGATGAAGGTCACTCAGGCGATCGGCATCATTATGGGTGCGAATATCGGTACGAGTATCACAGGCTGGATTTTGTGTCTGTCCTACATTGACGGATCGAGCGGAATTGCGCAGCTGCTGTCTACCGCGACGATTTCCGCGGTGGTGGCGATCGTCGGCATCATCTTTAAGATGGTCTTGAGAAAGGCGATATACCACAATATCGGGGATATCATGCTGGGATTTTCGATTCTTATGATGGGCATGCAGACGATGAGCGGAGCGGTGGCGCCGCTGAAGGAGAATGAACATTTTGTCAATACGCTGACCATGTTTTCCAATCCGTTTATGGGGATCCTAGTCGGAATCCTGATCACGGCGGTGCTGCAGAGCGCCTCGGCTTCTGTCGGTATTCTGCAGGCGCTGTCGGTCACCGGCTCCGTCAGTTTTTCCGCGGCGCTGCCGATTGTTATGGGAATCGGCGTGGGCGCGGCCTGCCCGGTGCTGCTCTCGTCCATCGGGACGAACAAGAACGGAAAGCGGACGGCGCTGATCTATCTGATCAATGATTTGTTCGGGATGATTTTCTGGTCGGTTGTATTTTATTCGGTCAATGCGTTTGTACATTTTCCGTTTATGGACGCGGTGATGAGTCCGGTGTGGATTGCCCTGATGAATACGGTTTTTCGAACGGCGACGATCGCGGTGCTGCTTCCGTGTATCCGTCTGATTGAAAAACTGGTATTTCGGCTGGTGCGGGACACGGAGGAGGACATGGAGGAGCAGGCCGATTTTGATCTGCTCGAGGAGCGTTTTCTCGCTTATCCGGACCTTGCCATCACGCAGAGCCATCTTGCGATGAACGGAATGGCAAAGAAGGCGCGCAAAAACATCCTGCGTTCCTTTTCGCTCCTGTGGGAATACTCGGACGAAAAGTACAAGAAAGTACAGGAAAAGGAAAATCTGATTGACAAGTATGAGGATAAGCTCGGAACCTATCTGATGCAGCTGACCGGGCGGGAGATGACGATAGCACAGACGAAGCAGGTGTCGAAATTTCTGCACACCATCAGCGACTTTGAGCGTCTCGGAGATCACGCGGTAAATATTTCGAGGGTTGCGGAAGAGCTGAATGATAAAAAGATTCTGTTCTCCGAGGATGCGAAACGTGAGCTTGAGGTCGTGTTTGCCGCAGTCAGGGAGATTGTGGCGCTGACCGTGACCGCGTTTGTCGAGGATGACCTGCAGCTTGCGGGGCAGGTGGAGCCGCTGCGGGAACTGATTACGATCCTGTGCAACGATTTGAAGTCGCACCATATTGCAAGGCTCCAGAACGGGAAATGTGAGATGAAGCACGGATTTGCGTTTAATGACCTTCTGACCAATCTGGAGCGCATCGGGGCGCACTGCTCGAATGTGGCGGTGGCAATGATAGAGCTTGAGGCGGAGGAATTTGACACACACGAATATTTAAAGAGTGTGCGTGAGCGGAAAAACCAGGCGTATCGGACATGTTTTTTGGAATATGAGGAGAAATATAATATCGCTTTCCGCAGTAAGAAAGGGAAAAAGAAGTAAATTGACGGCAAGAGGGACACTTTTCGGAAAAAGCGTCCCTCTTTTATTTGTTGAATATAAAGTTAAAAAATGATATAATTTTCTAAGACTACAGTCAGGGGGAAAGGTGTCATGGTGGTAAAAACATCTGTGTTAAAAGAGCTGGAAGAGGCCTACAGACAGGACGGAAATCAGCTTATCACGTTGTACGGGCGCGCGGATTCCGAAAAGGAAGTGCTGCTGCGGGCATTTCTGCAGAACAAGAAATATTTTTATTACCGGGCAAGAGCCGCTTCCCCGAAGGAACAGTGCGGAAGAATGGGGCAGGAGGTTGCGGACAGGTTCGGCGTTTCGCTTACCCGGCACACGTATGAGGAATATTTTAACCGCATCAAAAGCGGCGGGCCCGTCAAGCTTGTCGTCGTGATCGACGAATTTCAGTATATCGCAAAAAAGGACAGCCTGTTTCTGGAAGCGGTCTTAAAGCTTAAGGCCCGCAAACTTTACCCCGGGCCGGTTCTGATTCTGCTCTGCAGCTCCGCGGTGGCATGGATGGAAAAGGAGTCAATGGGGCTGTTTGGGGAGAGCGGCGCCAAAAAGATAGACCGCAGAATCAAATTAGGGAATCTGAATTTCCTTGAGGTGGTCCGCGCGCTGCCTGAGTATCCGGTCGCGGAGTGCATCAAGGTATACGGGATTGTCGGAGGGGTGCCCGGATATCTGAACCGCTGGAATCCGAAGGCGGATATCCGCACGAATATCTGCCGGCTGATTCTCGCGCAGAGCGGTTACATGCATTCCGCGGCGGAGGAATTAATCGGGGCTTCGCTTCGGGAGCTTTCGGTGTATGAGACCATTCTTGCAAATATCGCCGCGGGATGTGTCAAATTAAACGACCTGTACTTAAAGACCGGATTTTCCCGGGCCAAAATCAGCGTCTACATGAAAAATCTCTCGGCGTTCGACATTGTGGAGAAGGTGGTCTCCTTTGAGACCGGCGGCTGGGAGAATGCGAAGAAGGGCGTTTACCGGATTCGGGACAACTATGTCAATTTCTGGTTTCGCTTTCTCTATCCGAATCTGTCGGATCTGTATATGATGAGTGCGGAGGAATTTTATGACACGCACATTGCGCCTGGACTTGACGCCTACCTGAACCGTTATTTTGTGGAAGTATGCATGGAGTATCTGGGGCTGCTCGGGATGGTGGGAAAGCTGCCGCTTAAGATTAAAAAGATGGGGACCTGGATCGGCAAGGAGGGAACCATCGACATCATTGCGCAGAACGAAATCCGCCAGAATATGGTGGGGGTCTGCAACTGGGACAAACCGGAATTTACGATGGAGATGTGCGAGGAGCTGTTTGCGAGTATGAAGCTTGCAAAAATCTCCGCGGAGTATTATTTTTTGTTTTCCGCAAAAGCTTTTGCGCCGGAGGTTGCGGCGATGGCGGAGTCGGACAGCCGGTTTGTGCTGGTGGATATGAATGAGTTATAAAAGAACGGAAACGGATATTGGAGGAAGTATTGTTGACAAAGTCATTGATTATCACGGAGAAACCGAGTGTGGCGCAGGAATTTGCCAGAATATTGGGGGTGTCCGGACGAAATGACGGATATATAGAAAATGATGCCTATGTGATTACCTGGTGCGTGGGTCATCTGGTGGAGATGGTATATCCGGAGGAGTACGATGCGCGTTACAAAAAGTGGCGCCTTGAGGATTTGCCGTTTTTGCCGCAGGAATACAAATATCAGGTCATACCGAGTGTGAAGAGACAGTATGATGTGGTACACAGAATGCTTTACAGGGAGGATATCGGGACGGTCTACTGGGCGGGCGATGCCGGGAAGGAAGGACAGACCATCGAGGAAAATATCCGGAGATTCGGCGGAGTCAGAGCGGGGATGCGCGAGCTGCGCGTGTGGATTGACTCCCAGACCGAGGAGGAGATTCTGCGCGGACTGCGTGAGGCAAAGGAGATGTCGGAGTACGACAATCTGGCAAAGTCGGGGATCATGCGCACGATTGAGGACTATGCGATGGGAATCAATTTTTCCAGAGTTATGTCGGTCAGATACGGAAAGCTGCTGAATGATGCGGCCGCGACCCAAAGCTATACCGCCATCGCCGTGGGCCGCGTGATGACCTGTGTGCTCGGCATGGTGGTGATCAGGGAGCGGGAGATCCGCGATTTTACCGAGACGCCGTTTTACCGCGTTGTGGGGCGCTTTGCGGCGGCGGAGCCCGCGGAAGCCGCATCGGCCGGCGGCTCTGCAGACGGCGGGCAGGAAACCGCAGACGCACGCGGCGGTTATGCGGCTGCCGAGTGGAAGGCCGTGGAGGGGACCAAATATTACGAGTCGCCGCTTTTGTACAAAGAGAACGGATTTAAGAAGGAAGAGAGCGCGGCGGAGCTGATTTCCTGGTTGGAGGGAAAGGAAGCTACAGTCCATGCCGTAGAGAAAGGGATATCCAGAAAAAAGGCGCCGCTGCTGTTTAATCTGGCGGAACTGCAGGCGGAGTGCGCAAAGCGCTTTAAAATCAGCCCGGACGAGACGCTGCAGGCGGCGCAGGAGCTGTACGAGAGAAAGCTGACCACCTACCCGCGAACCGATGCGAGGGTGCTGTCGTCGGCGGTTGCAAAGGAAATCAGCCGCAATGTCGGCGGACTCCAAAAGTATCCGCCCGTGTCGGAGTATGCCAAGCGCATTTTACAGGAGGGGCGCTGCAGGAATATCGCCGCTGCCTCCTATACGGACGACGCGAAGGTTACAGACCACTATGCGATTATTCCGACCGGACAGCTGACGGAGCTCGGGAAATTGACGGAACTGCAGAGGCGGGTGTATGATATGATCGTACGGCGGTTTTTGAGCATTTTTTATCCCGCTGCGGAGTATGAAACGGTAAAACTGACCGTGGCGGTGGAGGGGGAGCTGCTGTTTGCGTCCGCGAAATCGCTCAAGACGCCCGGCTATCTCGAGATCGCCGGCATCCCGAAGAAAAACGCGGGCGGTGAGGAGGATGCGGAGGAGAGCGCGGATAATGACGCGGCGCTCTTTGCACTTGCGGCGCAGGTGAGAAAGGGAGATGTGCTTTCCGCGGGCGGCTATTCGATCAAAGAAGGGAAAACGTCGCCGCCGAAGCGCTACACCTCCGGTTCGATGGTGCTGGCGATGGAAAATGCGGGACAGTTGATTGAGGACGAGGAGCTGCGGGCGCAGATTAAGGGCTCGGGCATCGGAACCTCGGCCACGAGAGCCGAGATTATCAAGAAGCTGATTCGCGTGGGGTATCTGAATCTGAATAAAAAGACGCAGGTGTTAAGTCCCATGCGGCTGGGAGAAATGATTTTTGAGGTGGTGAGCATGACGGTGCCGGCGCTTCTGAATCCGAAGATGACCGCTTCCTGGGAAAAGGGACTTGACGGCATCACCGGGGGAACCGTTGTCATGGAGGACTACCGGGAAAAGCTTGAGGATTTCATCCGAAGAGAGACCGTCGCGATGATTGAAAATGATCTGACGGGCCGGGTGGCGGAGCGCATCCGGCCGCTGGTCGGCAAAGGAGGAAAAGGCATTGCGGCAAAGCATCCGATCGGCGTTCCCTGCCCGGCGTGCGGCGGCGAGATGGAGACGACGCCGTTCGGTTACGGCTGCGCCAATTATAAAAGAGACGGTTCGGGCTGTAAATTTTCCGTCGGCACGATTGCCGGGCGGGATCTGTCGGAGGAGGAGGTGCGGGCGCTGCTTTCGGACGGACACACGGAAGTGTTAAGCGGTTTTGTCTCGAAGGCAAAAAAGAAATTCGACGCGGCGTTGACGTTAGAGCGGGATGAGGAGGGAAAACCGTCGATTCATTTTGACTTTTCGCGGAATCAGCCCAAACTCCTTGCGGAGGTCGTCTGTCCGGCCTGCGGAGCCGGGGTGGAGATCACGCCGTTCGGCTACGGCTGTGTGCGGCGCAGCGCGGACCCGGACGCATGCTATTTTTCGGTCGGGAAGATTGCGGGAAAATCCGTCGGCGTGGACGATCTGACGGAGCTTTTGAAAAACGGAAGAACGGGCCTGATTAAGGGCTTTACGTCTAAGAGCAAGAAGAAGTTCAGTGCGTGCCTTGTGCTTCAGACGGCGGAGGACGGGAAGAAGAGCGTGGCGTTTGACTTTTCGGGAAATGAGGCGGAGGCGGTCGAGGACGTGGTATGTCCGATGTGCGGCGGCGCCGTCCTCGTGAAGTCGTTCGGTTACGGCTGCGCCAATTACGACCCGGAGAATCCTGCGAGCTGCCGCTTTGCGATCGGCACAATGGCAGGCAAAGACCTGAATGTCTCTCAGGTGCGGGAACTTCTGCAGAGCGGCAGAACCGGGACAATACGAGGGTTTAAGTCGAAGGCAGGCAAGAAATTCGACGCGTGTGTAGCCCTAGAGAAGGATGAGACCGGCGTGATTTCTGCGAAATTTGACTTTGCGCATGTGGAGGCAAAGCGGGTGAAGGACGCGAAATGTCCGATCTGCGGCGGGGAGATTGTCCAGACGCCGTTCGGCTTCGGGTGTGCGAATTATGTGAAGGATGACCCGGGAAGCTGCCGCTTTTCCGTCGGAAAGATGGCGGAGAAAGCGCTGACGGAAGCGCAGGTGAAGCAGCTGCTTGCAGACGGGAGAACGGAGACGATACGCGGGTTTAAGTCGAAGACCGGCAAAAAATTCGATGCCAGAGTGGCGCTGAACCGGGATGAGGAGACCGGGACGGTCACGGGCTTAAAGTTCGACTTTAACGATCTGGAGGCGCCGAGGGTGAAGGACGTAAAGTGCCCGATCTGCGGCGGGGAGATCGTAAAGACCATGTTCGGCTTCGGGTGTGCAAATTATGTGAAGGACGATCCGGGAAGCTGCCGCTTTTCCATTGGAAAGATTGCGGGGGTCGCGCTGAAGGAAGCCCAGGTAAAAGAGCTTTTGCTGCGCGGAAAAACCGATGTCATTGAGGGGTTTGTGGCAAAGACCGGAATGAAATTCGATGCGCCGCTAAAGCTGACGCCCGAGGGACAGGTGGCTTTTGATTTTCCGGAGAAGCCGGCGCCGGTGGAGACGGAAGTAAAATGCCCCAAATGCGGCATGCCGTTAAAGAAGAGTCAGTGGCATTATGCGTGTGAGTGCGGCTTTAAGGTCTTTCACACCATAGCCAGGGTGCCGCTGGCGGAAGAAATCATCAAGGAGCTGTTTGCGACGGGAAAGACGAGCAAAAAGGTAAGCGGTTTTGTGTCGAAAGCGGGGAATCCGTTCGAGACCTGTCTGAAATTCGAGGATGACCGTATTTTATTTGACTTTGACAATCCGGGCAGCGCCACGGAGCAGAAGGGGGAAGAAGAGCGTGTTAAACCGTGACCAGATTAAGTATTTTGCGATGTTTGCGATGCTGCTGAACCACATTGCAGGCATCTTTCTTGAACCGGGGACACTGCCGGCGGAACTGTTTTTTGATATCGGATATTTCACGGCCATCACAATGTGTTATTTTATGGTGGAGGGATATCAGCACACGCGCTCGAAGAAGAACTACGGGATCCGCCTGCTTCTCTTTGCTCTTGTGTCGCAGTTTCCGTTTCAGTTTGCATTTGAACACGGCGGACTGAGTATGATCTACACGCTCTTTTGCTGTTTTCTGATACTGGTGGTGCGCGAGCGGGCGGAAAGCCCGCTGCTGCGGAAGTTTCTGCAGGTGCTTTTGACGCTTGCGACGGCAGTCGGTGACTGGCCGTTTTTTGCGGCGGCGTTTGTCATCCTTTTCGATGAGGCAAGGCTTGGAAAGAGGCGGTTTTGGGATGCCTATATTTTCGGAGTGATCGGCTTTGGGCTGATGCAGGGATTCGGCTATGCCTCTATAATGCCCGCGGCAAAGGCCGTCCTATGCGCGGCGGGCGCCTGCCTTGGCATGCTCTCGAGCGGATTTGTCCTGCGTTATCTCTACAGCGGAAAACGGGCGGAGCATGGGCGCAATCTGTCAAAGTGGTTTTTCTATATTTTTTATCCGGGACATCTGCTGATTCTCGGGATCATAGCCCGGATGTAAGGCCGGACAGATCATCGACAAGCCGGGGAGCATGGCTCCTTTTATATAGATAAAAGCATATCGCGGATATTACAGTTGAAAATGGGAGGATGAAGGAAAATGGAACAGGTAAAAATCGGCAGCTTATACGATCTGAATGAGACGATTGCGGCAGAGTTGTTTGAGGGACTGACATATCCCTGGGAGGCACTGGCCAAAATCAGCGATTTTATTAAGAACCTGGGGCCGACTCTGGACCCGGAGCGGTTTGAGCAGTGGAAAGAGGATGTCTGGGTAGCGCGAAGCGCGAAGGTTGCGCCGACCGCATTGTTAAATGGACCTTTAATTATTGATGAAGATGCGGAAATCCGGCACTGTGCATTTGTGCGGGGGAGCGCGATCGTGGGGAAAAACTGCGTTGTGGGCAATTCGACGGAGCTCAAAAACGTCGTGCTGTTCAACTGCGTGCAGGTGCCTCACTACAATTATGTCGGGGATTCGATTCTCGGTTTTCGATCGCATATGGGCGCCGGCTCGATCACGTCGAATGTGAAGTCCGACAAGACACTTGTTGTAGTAAAAGACGGAAAAGAAGAAATTGAAACAGGATTAAAGAAATTCGGCGCCATGCTGGGCGATTGTGTGGAAGTGGGCTGCAATTCCGTGCTCAACCCGGGAACCGTCATCGGTCCGCGTTCGAATATCTATCCGCTGTCGTCGGTCCGTGGCGTTGTCTGGGCGGATTCTATCTACAAAAACAGAAATGAAATTGCACAAAAGCGCTGAGGCGTACGGACGCGCGCGTGATGATTGTAAAGTATGAATAAAATACAGGAAACCTCTGGACTAATTTTACAAAATGTGCGAAAATAAATCCGGTATGTTAAATGCGTAACAATGTCTGCTACATACAGTTTTATCAAGTGAAAGGAGTCTTAAGAATGATTTACACGAAGGAAGTTGAAAACATGTGTCCGGTAGCAAAGGGCGCGAAACATGAGCCAGCTCCGATCCCGGAAGAAGGCAAATGGGTACATTCTAAAAAAATTGAAGATATTTCTGGTTTTACACACGGTGTGGGCTGGTGTGCACCGCAGCAGGGTGCCTGCAAGCTCTCCCTCAATGTAAAGAACGGTATTATCGAGGAAGCGCTCGTTGAGACCATCGGCTGCTCCGGTATGACGCATTCCGCAGCGATGGCTGCCGAGGTATTACAGGGGAAAACCATTCTCGAGGCATTGAATACAGACCTTGTCTGCGATGCAATCAATACGGCAATGAGAGAGTTGTTCTTACAGATTGTATACGGACGTACACAGAGTGCTTTCTCCGATGACGGTCTTGCGATCGGCGCAGGTCTTGAGGATCTCGGAAAAGGACTTCGTTCTCAGGTCGGTACGATGTATGCGACGAAGGAGAAAGGTGTCCGCTACCTCGAGATGGCAGAAG
This sequence comes from uncultured Roseburia sp., assembly GCA_910577925.1. GTDB lineage: Bacteria > Bacillota > Clostridia > Lachnospirales > Lachnospiraceae > Roseburia. The sequence continues at coordinate 119,888 of CAJTOI010000005.1, read as the reverse complement.
GCTATGTAACCGGAATTGCTCTCAATGAGGACAACGAGGTGATCGGCTACCAGTTCGTTTCCCTCGGAAAGATGACTGACTTCATCAAAAAAGGCGATGACCCGAACACTGCATGGGAGAAGGCAAAGGGACAGTACGGCCGCGTGGCGGACGCTGCGAAGATTATCGACCCGCGTGTAGAGTAGAAACGGACGAAAGTGAGTCATCATGCTTGCATGTTTGACGGGAAAGGAGAAAATTAATATCATGGCATTATTTGAATCATATGAGAGAAGAATTCCGCAGATTAACGCTGTGCTGAATAGTTATGGAATCGGCTCTGTCGAAGAAGCTGAGAAAATTACAAAGGATGCTGGGCTTGACGTGTATGAGCAGGTGAAGAAGATCCAGCCGATTTGTTTTGAGAACGCCTGCTGGGCTTATACGGTAGGTGCTGCAATCGCAATCAAAAAGGGTGCGGTGAGAGCCGCGGACGCTGCTGCGGCAATCGGAGAGGGCCTTCAGGCATTCTGCATTCCGGGTTCCGTTGCGGACCACAGAAAGGTAGGTTTAGGACACGGCAACCTCGGCAAGATGCTGCTCGAGGAGGAGACCGAGTGCTTCTGCTTCCTCGCAGGCCATGAATCCTTTGCGGCTGCGGAGGGTGCAATCGGTATCGCAGAGAAGGCAAACAAAGTGCGCGAAAAACCGCTCCGCGTCATCTTAAACGGACTCGGCAAGGATGCTGCACAGATTATTTCACGTATCAACGGATTTACCTTTGTCGAGACGCAGTATGACTATAAAGAGGCAAAGCTAAACGTGATCTATGAGAAGCCGTACTCCGACGGACTCCGTGCGACCGTAAAATGCTACGGCGCGGACGACGTGCAGGAAGGCGTTGCGATCATGCATCATGAGAATGTCGGTGTTTCCATCACCGGTAATTCCACCAACCCGACACGTTTCCAGCACCCGGTTGCAGGTACATACAAAAAGGAATGTATCGAGCAGGGCAAGAAATACTTCTCCGTTGCATCCGGCGGCGGTACCGGACGTACGCTTCACCCGGACAATATGGCTGCGGGCCCGGCTTCCTACGGTATGACCGATACGATGGGACGTATGCACTCCGATGCGCAGTTTGCGGGATCTTCCTCCGTGCCGGCTCATGTGGAGATGATGGGACTGATCGGTATGGGCAATAACCCGATGGTAGGAGCTACCGTGGCGGTTGCCGTTTCCATCGAGGAAGCGCACAAGGCAGGAAAGTGCTAAGATTTAGACAACTGAATTTCTAAAAATAGAGTTAGACACGTCATTTTGAGCAAAATGCCTGTGACGTGTCTAATTTTTTAAGTGGAGGTGTTTATTATGAAAAGTAAAACTACAGCGCTGATTTTGTCTGTTTTGGTCGGTGGTCTTGGCGTTGACCGATTTTATTTGGGATATACAGGAATAGGCGTGTTAAAACTTTTGACCGCCGGTTGTTTTGGTATTCTTTATATTATCGACATTGTTAATATTGCCACAGGGAAACTTCTTCCCGCAGACGGAATGCATTACGAGGAGGATACAAAAGTTACTCCTGCGCAGATGCAGCCGACATTTTCCCCTTATGACGAACTCGAAAAAATATCAAAGTTATATAAAGCAGGTGTTTTAACTGACGATGAGTTTGCCAAAGCCAAAAGCGATTGTCTCGCAAAAATGTAAATATAGTGAGGTGCGTATTATGGAAAATAAAACTCTTAAATATATTGCAGCAATTTGTTTTGCCCTTATTGCAGTACGGGATATTGTATATGTAATTACCGATTTTTACTTTTTGAACTTGCTTCCTGCCGTTGGCAGTATATTTGTTGTTATTGCTCTTTTAACAGCTACCCCTATCTTGTCCACGGTTGGTTTTGCGCTTTGCTCAATCAATGTACTTCTCCCCTTTGTGGGCGGTCAATGGATATTATACAACGGCACTCTTTTCGCAACTCAGATTATGAGTTTGGCACTTTATATTCTCTTGATGATTGCAGGAATTAAACCAAAGTCTGCAAAGACGTTAGGGCTTGTTGCTGCTGTTCTCGCGGTTGTAGAACTTGTCATAACTATAATGGGATACGGAATTATAGCAACTTATATTTTGTGGGGCTTGTTGCTTGCGGCAGGAGCCATGCTTTTGGGACTTACTTATGATGGTTTCTCCAAAAAAGAGGTAATGAACAAAGCTGTTGCCGCACAAAACAGCAATATTCCTGCACAAGGAATACTCGAAGATAACAATGTAGAAAAGCTTATGCGTTTGAAAGCATTCCTTGATGAGGGCGTCATTACACAAGAAGAATTTGATGAGAAGAAAAAGCAGTTACTTGGATTATAATAATTGACAGTCGCCGCCACTCGCTTTACGGGTGGCGGTGACTATTTAGCTGACGATATTGGATGGAAGAGGGAGAATAAAACCATGAAAAAGTATTTCGTATTGTTTTGTTGCGCACTGTTTATAGCGGCGCTTGCGGCCTGCGGGAGCAAACCTGCAGAGACGTCATATCAGCAGATTTCACAGGAAGAGGCCAAAAATCTGATGGATACCGAGGAGTCGTATCTGATTCTGGATGTGCGAACGGAAGAGGAATACAGAGAACGGCATATCCCGGGGGCCGTCTGTGTGCCCAACGAGACGATTTCGGATACGCTGCCGGAGGAGCTGCCGGATACGGAGCAGCTGATACTCGTATACTGCAGGAGCGGAAACCGCAGCAAGCAGGCGGCGGAAAAACTCGCGGCGATGGGGTATACCGATATCCGGGAGTTCGGCGGGATTACGACCTGGCCTTACGAGACGGTTTCGGACGAGTAAACAGAGGATTTTGTGAATAGATCGGAGTGTTAAGAGATGGCGGATTGTCTGGTCCGCCATCTTTTAACTTTACACTGATGAAAAATCAGACTATAATAGACTCGCAGAGATTTGCCATAAGAGTCAGGACAAAAAGGAATTGAGAGAATGAGCGGGAATCAGACATGGAATAATTTGGGAGACGAAATTAAGGATGCTGTGGAGACTGCCCTGCGGACGGGGGATTTCAGCCATCTGAACGGCGCAATATCCGATACGGTTACGGGGGCGCTCGGCATCGCACAGGAACAGCTGTCAAAAAATGCGGGCAGAAGCAGGGCGTCATCGAATCGCAATGCGGCGGGCAGGAGTACATCGGCGCCGAATTACGGCGCGGCGGGCAGAGGTACATCGGCGCCGAATTACGGTGCGGCGGGCAGGAGCACGTCGGCGCCGAATTATCAGACCGTGACAAGAAATACGTCGGCGCCGAATGATCACGCAGCCGCTTTGTACCGGCCGCAGGTGCCGAGAGTGTTAAAGGCGCCGTTTAAGAGCATCGGCAGAATATCCGGCACGCTCTACCAGGTGTTCGGCGGGATCGGTACGGGAGTCATGGCGATATTGTCCATTGTTTTTTTCATGCTTGCACTCGGGCTGGGCGGAGGGTTTCGCATTGCGTTTGGGGTGTTCCTCATCCTGCTTGTCGTGTTTATTGTGATGATTAACGTCGGCTGCAGACAGAAATTCCGGCTCAGACGCGCGGAAAAGTACTGGGAGCTGTCCGGGCCGAAGCACTATGTGGATTTGAAAGATCTTGCGCTCCACACGAACAAACCGCTCAAATATATTGTCAAGGATGTGCGGAAAATGCTGGAGGACGGTTTTTTTCCGCAGGGGCATCTGGATGCGCAGGAGAGCTGCCTGATGCTGGACGAGAAAGTATACGGCGAGTATCTGACGCTTGAAAAGCAGCGCAGGGTGCAGGCGCTTGAGCAGCAGAAAGCGGAGGCGGCCGAAAAGCAGGAGCAGAAGACAGCGCCGCAGGAGAGCGCCGCTTCGGGAAATCAGGAGCTTGACGACATGATTGCGGAGGGGCAGTCCTATATCCGCAGGCTGCGCGATATGAATGACAACATTCCCGGAGAAGTGATATCCGCAAAGCTGTTTGCGCTGGAAAATCTGCTCAAGGAGATTTTTGACAGTCTGCGGGAGCATCCGGAGCAGATGCCGCAGATGCAGAAATTTATGAATTATTACCTGCCGACCACGATAAAGCTTGTGGAAGCTTACGAGGAATTTGATTCCCTGAGCGTGCAGGGGGACGATATACGGGCGGCGAAGGCGGAGATCGAAAAGACGCTGGACACGATTAACGGGGCGTTCGGTGAGCTGCTGAATAAAATATTCCGCGACACGGCCTACGATGTGACGACGGATGCGCAGGTACTTCAGACGATGCTTGCAAAAGAGGGACTTGCCGGGGGCATGACAGACGTTTTTTCCGGTCAGCCCGAACGGGAGAAAGTCCCGATAGAGCGGTAACGCGCACAGAGGATAAAAGATACCGGATTTTGTGCCGCCTGCAGCGGCGGAAGGAGAGAGAAGATGAGTGATTTGGACGAGATGCTGAAGGAAGGGCCGAGCCTGACCTTCGAACCTTTTACAGGGGATGTACAGACGGCGGAGACGGTCCCTGCGGCCGTATTGCCGAAGGAGACGGCGGCGGAGGCCATGCAGGTAGAGCTGACGCCGGAAGAACAGAAAATGGTCGACGAATTTGCCTCCCGCATAGATCTGGCCAATACCCAGATGATTTTACAGTACGGTGCGGGCTGTCAGAAGAAAATTGCCGATTTTTCGGATACGGCGCTCGGCAGCGTGCGCACCAAGGATATGGGTGAGGTGGGCGACATGCTGACCGAGATGGTGGCCCAGCTGCGCGAGTTTGAGGAGGACGAGGATTCCAAGGGCTTTTTCGGCCTCTTTAAAAAGAACGCCAGCAAACTTTCCAATATGAAAGCGAAATACGACAAGGCGGAAGTCAATGTAAACCGGATCAGCGGCGTGCTCGAGCAGCATCAGATCACTCTCTTAAAGGACGTTGCGATGCTCGACAAAATGTACGAGCTGAATCTGAATTACTTCAAAGAACTGTCCATGTATATTCTGGCGGGAAAGCAAAAGCTCGCGAAAGCGATGAACGAAGAGCTGCCTGCGCTTTTGGCGAAGGCGGAGCGGAGCGGGCTGCCGGAGGACACGCAGGCGGCCAGAGACTTCTCGGAGATGTGCAACCGCTTCGAGAAAAAGCTGCACGACCTCGAGCTGACGCGCACGGTTTCGATGCAGATGGCGCCGCAGATCCGTCTGATTCAGAACAATGATATCGTGATGAGCGACAAGATACAGTCCACGATTGTAAATACGATACCGCTCTGGAAGAGCCAGATGGTGATCGCGATCGGATTAAATCACTCCACGGATGCGGCAAAGGCGCAGCACGCGGTCAGCGATATGACAAACGAGCTGCTCAAGAAGAATGCGGATGCCCTGAAAATGGCTACGATTGAGACGGCCAGAGAGAGTGAGCGCGGCATTGTCGATATCGAGACGTTAAAAGCCACAAACCAGACGCTGATAGGCACCTTGGACGAGGTGCTGAAAATCCAGGAGGAAGGCCGGGAGAAGAGAAAGAGCGCCGAAGTCGAGCTGCAGAAGATCGAGAGGGATATGCAGGCGAAGCTGCTGGAGCTGAGCCGGAGAAACGGAGCGGCAGGATGAGTAAGTCAGAGAACCGGTATCTGTATGAGACGCATATGCACACCCGTGAGTCGAGCGCCTGCGCGAGGAACACCGGTGCCGAGATGGCGCGGGCATTTTATGAGGCCGGCTATACCGGGATCATTGTCACGGACCATTTTTATTACGGCAATACCGCGGTGGATCGCGGACTGCCCTGGGAGGAATGGGTCAGCCGGTTCTGCCTCGGGTATGAGCATGCGAAGACGGAGGGGGATCGACTGGGGCTGCAGGTGTTTTTCGGCTGGGAGAGCTGCTACCGCGGCACGGAGTTTTTAATCTACGGTCTCGATAAAGAATGGCTGCTTGCGCATCCCGAGATACGAGATGCGACAATCGAGGAGCAGTACGCGCTCGTCCATGCCGCAGGCGGCATCGTCAGCCATGCCCATCCGTTCCGGGAGGAACCCTATATCCCGGAAATCCGCCTTTACCCGAAGTATGTGGACGCGGTGGAGGGCGTCAACGCCACGCACACGAGCCCTGCGAGTCTGGCGCATTTCAATCCGGCGTTTAACGAGCGGGCGCTTGCCTACGGCAGAGAGCACGGGCTGCCCTTTACGGCGGGGTCGGACCAGCACCGGACAAAGATGATCGGCGGGGGCATGGTTTTTCTGCGGCCGCTTGCGGATATTCATGATTTCTGCGCGGCGGTGCTTGCAGGCGAAGCCGCAGAGCTTTTGGACGGCATGCGGCCGCCTGCGGAACTCAGCTGACGGAGGTATGTTCCCGAAATTCTTTCGGGGACATGCCTTTTTGTTTGTGGAACGTTTTAGAAAAATACAGGCTGTTGTCAAAGCCGAGCGAATTTGCGATGGCGGTGACGGACAGGCCGGAATGCTCTAAGAGGTAACAGGCCTGTTTCATGCGGAAATCGGTCAGATATTCCTTCGGAGACTGCCCTGTCACGGCCTGAAAGGAGCGGAACAGATGACTGCGGCTGACGCCGACATAATCCGCGATATCTTCCACGGTGATGGCGTAGGAGTAGTTTGCGGAGATAAATTCGATGCCCTTTTGCACATAGCTGTTGGCCGAATTGCGGCTGTCGGGGCGGGCCGCGCTGTGCATAAAGAGTGCGAGCATGGTGTAGAGGCGGCCGGTCATCTCCACCGCGTGCTCGAACTTGTTTCCGCGGGCATCATAGATATGCAGAATCTGCCGATGGATGGATTCGCCGCAGGGAATGCCGCAGATATACGGATGTTCCGGAGAAAAATCGGTGGCATTTAAGATCATGGAGGCGTCACTGCCGGTAAAACCCACCCAGGCATATTCCCAGGGATCGTCGCCCGCGGCGTGATAGAGGACTTCGGTGTTCGGATATACGAGAAAACAGTCGCCTGCGCCGAGCGAAAAACGCTGTCCTTTTACATGATAAAGGCCGCTGCCGGAAATAATATAATGGATCAGGTAGTGGTCGCGGATGCCCGGGCCCCACTGGTGGAGCGGGTCGCATTTCTGAAGGCCCACGTTATAGACCGAGAGCGAGACAAGCTCCTTTTCCGTCACTTTGTAAGAATTTTTATAATTTTTTATCATCGCGGCCGCCTCCCGGGATTACAGCAGGAAGTCCCAAAAACGGGCTCCCTTGTCTCTTCATAAATGCATTATACGTTGTCGGGGAGGATCTGCGCAACAAAATTACATATATTCCGCACATTTTTTTCTGTACAAGAGCGAGGTGTTGCGGTAATATGAACCCGTAAGCAACAGTCAGGAACAGTTAGGATCAGAAGGAAAGGCGGAAAATGCGATGGCGATTTTAGTGACAGGCGGCGCCGGATATATCGGCAGTCATACATGTGTGGAATTACAGAATGCGGGCTATGAGGTGGTGGTTCTCGACAACCTGAGCAATGCGTCCGAGAAATCATTGGAGAGAGTGGAGGCACTGACCGGAAAGAAAGTGACTTTTTATAAAGGGGATATCTTAGACCGCGAGATGTTAAACAAGGTTTTCGCGGAGCAGAAGATTGACAGCTGTATTCATTTTGCGGGGTTAAAAGCGGTTGGAGAGTCCGTTTCAAAGCCCTGGGAATACTACAACAATAACATTGCGGGAACGCTCACGCTTGTGGACGTGATGCGCCAAAACGGGTGCAAAAACATCATCTTTTCTTCGTCGGCGACGGTCTACGGTGACCCGGCGCAGATTCCGATTACGGAGGAGTGCCCGAAGGGACAGTGCACAAACCCGTACGGCTGGACAAAGTCCATGTTAGAGCAGGTGCTCTCCGATATTCAGAAGGCGGATCCGGAGTGGAACGTGATTTTGCTGCGTTATTTTAACCCGATCGGCGCGCACAAGAGCGGGACGATGGGAGAGAACCCGAACGGCACCCCGAATAATCTGATGCCCTATGTGACCCAGGTTGCGGTCGGCAAGTTAAAAGAGCTCGGCGTGTTCGGCGGCGATTATGACACGCCGGACGGAACCGGCGTCAGAGATTATATCCACGTCGTGGATCTTGCCGCCGGCCATGTGAAGGCGCTGAAAAAGATCGAGGAGAAAGCGGGACTGTGCATCTACAATCTCGGAACCGGACACGGCTACAGCGTGCTTGACATTGTGAAGAACTTCGAGGCGGCCAACGGCGTGAAGGTGCCCTATGTGATGAAAGAGCGCAGAGCCGGCGATATTGCGACCTGCTACTGCGACCCGTCGAAGGCGAAGCGCGAGCTCGGCTGGGAGGCGCAGTACGGCATCCGCGAGATGTGCGAGGACTCCTGGAGATGGCAGAAAAACAACCCGAACGGGTATGAGGACTAAAGGCGGAATCGAAAACCGTCTGCAAAAAAGGGCGGCCGCATGAGTGTTTATGCGGCTGTTCTTTCTGCAGGACATTTGATGCGGAACAAAAAAAGACGGAAGCAAATGCTTCCGTCTTTTCCGGGTTGGGCTGTCATTACTGACAGTAGCAGTTCCTAGGGGAATCGAACCCCTGTTTCCGCCGTGAGAGGGCGGCGTCTTAACCGCTTGACCAAGGAACCAAAAGGGATGTGTCAAAACACAAACCGCGGATATTATGTAATTGAGCAGTTCCTAGGGGAATCGAACCCCTGTTTCCGCCGTGAGAGGGCGGCGTCTTAACCGCTTGACCAAGGAACCGAACAAATGCTATTATAACAGGCTTTCAGAAAAAAGCAAGTGTTTTTTTGAAAAAAATTAAATTTATCAAACAACCCTGTAAAGGCAGTGTAAAATGTGCTATAATCATGCTCGGCAGAACCGAATGCGCTGCAGGAGGAACGAGATAAGATGAAAAAATGGCGGATATTGGCGTGGCTCACAGTGCTGCTGACGTTTTTGGCTATGAGTGTGGCGGTGAAGCGATTTCAGACAGAGGGGGCGGCCGCGCCTGCGGATTCGATCGAGTATAGTTTCAGCGGAGACTGGCGTGTAATCTCACTGGACGGAGCCGGGACTGGGCTCCGAACGTCCGGCGGGATACAAAAGCCGGTGAGTGATGCGCTTGCAGCGGGGGATTATCAGGAAATATCTCTGCCGTATGAGGGGAATAGCGGCGCGGGTGATCTCGTTGTTTTTCAGACCGTGCTTCTGGACCGGTATCCTGGTCTGACACTGCGTTTTGCCGCTTGTGACACGGCCGTGTGTGTATATTTGGACGGAGAACTGCTCTATCAATACGGATTCGGGGAGGACGGGACGCCGGAGGAGACAGCCGGAAGCAGCGAGCATGTCGTAGACATCCCGGACGCGTTCGAAAACGGGGAACTGTGGATCGTGCAGACGTCGCCCTATCCGGATGCTGCGGCAGCGTTTGGCGGTGTCAAATTTGACACACAGGAGTCGATGGTAATCACCGTGGTCGGAAACAATGTTGCCGATATGGGCTGCTGCCTGCTGATTATGCTTACGGCGTTTCTCATGTTTGTGCTGGCTTTGATCCGGCAGTATACAAATCAGCCTGCGCGGGGGGAGCTGTATCTGGGATTTGCCGGAATAGCGGCGGGGGTCAATTGTTTTATCGCCACGGATACGCTGGCCGTCTTATACAATATACAGGAAGCATATGTGATGCAGGAATATCTTGTGCTGATGCTTTGTCTGTTTCTGGCAATGTATTTTGAGTGCAACCTGCGCGCACTGTATCCGCGCCGCTATTCGGCGGTTTTGCTGTCTGCGGTGTTCGGCGTGCTGCTGCAGCTTGTGCTGCATGTATCAGGCGTGCGGTATCTTGAGGAAATGGTATTGCTCCCGGCATTTACGGTGGGAGGAGTCTGCGCGGCGGGCATTGCGGGGCTGATCCGGTTTTACCGCAGCCGCGGATACGTTCAGACGCTGCTGGCCGTCGGAGCGGTTTGCGTGATGTTTTTTTGCGGGATTGCCAATATTGTTTTTGCGCATATAAACACGCTGCTTGCTTATCAGTACGGGATGACCGCATTCGGCGTTTTGATGGCTGCCGCCCATATCCTGCAGCTCTCGCGGGAATACAGGGAAAACGTGGAGAAAAGTGCGCGCCTTCTGGCGGAGAAAATAAAGGTGGCAGAGCGGCAGAACATACAGCTTGCCGCTGCGAAACAGGATGCGGATGCGGCGCGGCACGAGGCGCTGGCTGCAAACGAGGCGAAGGGAAAGTTTCTGGCACGCATGTCTCATGAAATCCGCACGCCGATCAACGCGGTGCTCGGCATGGACGAGATGATTCTGCGCGAGTCGAAGGAGCCGGACATCAAAGAATATGCCATGGACATCTATTCGGCGGGGCAGACACTGCTGTCGCTGATCAACGACATTCTGGATTTTTCCAAGATTGAGTCCGGAAAGATGGAGATTGTGCCGGTCACATATGATGTCAGCAGCCTGATCCACGATCTGGCGAACATGACGGCGCAGCGGGCAAAGAATAAAAATATTGTGTTTGAGGTGAACGTCGATGCCGGGATTCCCAGTCAGCTGTACGGAGACGATGTGCGGATCCGACAGGTATTGACCAATATCCTGACGAATGCAGTCAAATACACGCATGAGGGGACTGTGTGGCTGCGGGTGAAAGGCGTACGGAAAGAGGAGTCTGCGGTGCTCACATTTGAGGTGGAAGATACGGGGATCGGGATCAGGGAGGAGGATATGCCGAAGCTGTCCGCGGAGTTTGAGCGGATCGAGGAGGACAGAAACCGGAATATCGAGGGCACCGGTCTCGGCATGAGTATTACGATTCAGCTTCTCGCGCTGCTTGGAAGCAGATTACAGGTTGAGAGCGTGTACGGAGAAGGGTCAAAGTTCTTTTTTGAGCTGGAACAAAAGATTGTCGACGGCACCCCGATCGGAGATTTTGAGTCCAGAGTGCGTCAGACCGCGCAGGATTACCGCTATACTGCAAAGTTCTGCGCGCCGGACGCAAAGATACTGGTGGTCGATGACAATGAGGTGAACCGCCGGGTTCTGCGGAGTCTTCTGAAAGAGACGCGTATTCAGGTGACCGAGGCAGAGAGCGGCGCGCAGTGTCTTGTGCTGGTAAAGGAAAATCATTATGACCTGATTTTCCTGGATCACATGATGCCGGAGATGGATGGAGTGGAGACGCTGCATTACATAAAGACATTCACGGATTTCCCGTGTCAGGGTACGCCGATTGTCGTGCTGACGGCAAATGCCGTCTCGGGGGCGAAGGAGCAGTATCTGTCGGAAGGATTTGACGATTTTCTGGCCAAGCCGATTGTGCCGGAGAAGCTTGAGAATCTGATCAAAAACATGCTGCCGGAGGAATTGCTGTCGGAGGCTGTGCCGCAGGAAGAATCCGACTGCTTGGAGGACTGTTTGGAGGAACTTCCTCCGGTGGACGGATTGGACTGGCAGTATGCGTGGATGCACCTGCCGGACAGAGAGCTGCTGGAATACACGGTGAAGGAATTTTATGCGCAGATCGATTCCGCCGCGGATCGTCTGGAACAGGCGTATGGGCGGATTGCGGAGACGGGACAGCCGGAGCAGTACCGGATTCAGGTTCATGCGATGAAAGGTCTCGCGGCAACCGTGGGGATTCTGCCGCTTTCCGGCGTCGCAAAACTGCTGGAATCCGCATCGAGGGACGGCGATCTTAAGACGGTCGCGTCTGTGACGCCTGCCTTTCTGGCGGAGTGGCGCAGCTATGGCAGGAAGCTGCACGGCGTGTTCGGGATAGGGAGTGCGGCCCGGCAGCAGATAACGGATACTTCCGTCATAGCCGCGCTGTTGGAAATGATCCGGCTGAGTGTGCAGGAGCTGGACATTGACAAGGCGGATCAATTGATGGGAGAGCTGCAGGCTTATGCGTATCCGGATGAGATAGAGCAGAATATCAGAAAGCTGGCCGAGGCGGTGACAAATCTGGATTCGGCCGGGGCGGATGCCTGTGTAAAATTGTTGGCGGAACAATTGGGACAGTAAAAGCCGTATGCCGGGAAACGCCGGGTATCCTGTGTAAATATTGCGCCTGCGCACAAATCTGCAGGCTGAGAATGGGGGATTACAATGAAAAAAATTTTATTGATCGGAAAGCTCAACAACGTCGTCAGAGAGACGAATCAGTTTCTGGCACAGTATTTTCACGTGCAGCTGTGTTCCGAGAATGCAAATGTTCTGGAAGGGATGATGAAAATTGTCAGCCCTGACCTGGTTTTGATCAGCTTGATCGGCGCCTATGATATAGACACGTCCATTTTTTACATGCTCAGTGACCGGTATGCGCAGACGCCGGTTCTGACGATCGGCACGAAGGAGGAGAGCAGCCGGTTTTTCAAATATTATGAGGAGAGCCAGTTTGAGAATTTGATCCGTCCGGTGGAGCACACGGTGATTATGGAGGCGGTGTGCAGGAGGCTCGGAGTCGACGAAAAGGAAGTCGAGCAGGAGGCCGCGGAGGAGAAAAAGGAGACGCCGGGAAAGAAGCGTATTTTGGTGGTGGACGATAACGGCACGGCGCTCCGCACGATGAAGGCCATGCTGGAGGAGCGCTATGAGGTTGCCGTCGCGGTATCCGGGGCACAGGCGATGACCTCCATCGGCAGACAGCGCCCGGACTTGATTCTGCTGGACTATGAAATGCCGGTCTGTGACGGCAGGATGACGCTGGAGATGATACGCGCGGACAAAGACATGAACGATATCCCGGTTATTTTCCTGACGGCCGTCAACGACAGAGACAATATCGAGGCCGTGCTCAAGCTGAAGCCGGCCGGCTATTTCCTGAAACCTCCCGTAAAAGACCGCCTGATTGCAGAAATTGATAAAGTGCTTGGAAACTGATTTTGTTTGACGACGGATTAAGCGAAGGATCATGTGTCTCAAACTGCGGAAACTCAAGGCGTCGAAGAATTGACGGTGTTCGGTGCATATGCTATAATCCCGAGTTTGACACTTGTGAAAGTAAAAAGCGGCTACAGATCCAGTAATTATGCGGTCTGCAGCCACTTTCTCTTTGGAAACGATTTGTGCTATTTTTTTACTTCTTCTGTTTTGGTGCTTCTTATGATGCTGCGCATGGCTGATTTTGAAATAAATTCATAGTCCGTATGAAAGTCAAATGCCTTGTGTAAATCATCCGTCAGATCTGTTCTCTTGTAAGACGGGATATAGCCGCTTTCCTTTGACAAAAGTGTTACCTGCATGGAACGAAGTGTGCTTAGAATATCGTTACAGGTATAGTTATTTGCGATCTTTTTCTCAAGCAGGCGATACACAAGCAGGCTGATGTAACAGGTGAGGAAATGTGCTTTGATGCGGTCTTCCCGCCTGACATAGACAGGACGCGCCTCAAAATCTGTTTTCATGATGCGGAAGTTTTCTTCTATTTCCCAACGCTGCCGATTGATTTTTAGAATCTCGCTTATATCGTCTTCGAGGTTTGTAATGACAGCATAAAAGCCGTCATACTTTTCCTCATCCCTGATCTTGTCCAGATCAAGCTCACAGACTTTCTTTTCTGCGATCTCTCCATCATTTGTCACATTTGTGGTTTTAATAAAACGTGCAGGATCATTTTGATTTTTGCTTTTGCGTTTTCTCCCGGGCTGTTCGATCATTTTTATGGCACGTGATATCTGCTGTTCCCGGATCCTCTTCTGGTATGCCCTGTATTTTGGAGAATAGGTTACAATGACGATTTCATCCATGTTTCCGTTCACAACAGGCACTTCCTTGTAAAAGATTGTTTCGTAAATGTCCGGGTCGGATTCATCAAGAGTGGATATATCGGTAAACTGACCGGATCCAGGTCTGCGGAACTGTTTTGGATTTAAAGCAGACTGTCTGTCTTCCTCACGCATCTTCTTCAGGGATTGTGTGATGACATAAGAACGGTTTCCAAAGCTGTTAAACCTCCGGTTTGACTTACTGCCGAGTCCGGCATCCGAGCAGAAGATAAACCCGCTGCATGCAAAGTCACGTATTACCTTTGTTTCTAAAGGTTTTAAGGTCGTCTGTTCATTCTGATTCCCAGGGAACACATCAAAAGCGAGGGGAATTCCATCAGCATCCATAAACAATCCCATTGTGACGATGGGATTTGGTCTGTTTTCCTTGCTTTTTCCATACTTCCTAAAATCATCGTCCCGCTCAATTTCAAAGTAATAATTCGTACAGTCGTAGTAGAGAACTTTCTTGTTTCTGTGATGCAGGAAGTTTGAATTGCAGTATAGCTCTTCCTGAATAAAGTCGGATTCTTCAGCCATAACGGAAAGTGCGCGGTAGATGTTCTGCAGTTCATACTTAGGCGGTTCAAGCAGCGTCAAGCAGTAAGAGTAACTGCCCAGTTTGCTGGAAGGTGAAAGAATTCTTGAAAAAATCTGGTCAGTAAGAATCGCGCTGAAATCATAGGTGTATTTGTGGCGTTTAGAAATCTTTCGGCAAATGGAATCAATTTTCAATTCAGCGCACAGTTTTTGAAGGAACAGATATCCAATCTGAAAACAGCGTTCTTCATTTTTAGGAATATAAGCGCTTCTTGAAAAAGAAACTGTAACACTGCTTGTTTTAGCATTGTATTCCAGGGTGTCTTTTTCCGCTTCTGATTTTGCCCATGCCATCATGGCATCATAATCTCCGGAAAACTGATCTAAGAGTTCGTTGAGTTTTCCAAGTTTTCTGTGGATTTGAGTAGCGGTTTTTCCATTGGCTTTACGGTATGAGCGTTTAATATAGACATCTTTGTTATCAGAATTTCCTGTAAGTGAGATATACATGCGGAATGCCTCCCTGCTTAGTAATATAATCTTATTATAACACAAAGCGTACAAAAGCGCACGTATTATTTCCAAAAATTTGACAAAAAAATAAGCTCTGATTGGCTTAAATAAAGGATTCTTGCGATATAATGTTAAAAAGAAGTGTCAAACACCCGGTAACATCTGGGGATGATGAAAGGTCAGATGGAGATTGTTTTTGTAAGACGCTTGCCGTTGTAAGAAAAAGACAACTGTGTTACAATATTGGAAATACAAAAGGTAAATGAATACTATTTACTAGAGAAGAGGTGTTAGGACAATGAATAAAGAGAAGAGAAATAAATATTCAGAAGTTTTACTTAATGCTTATCAAAATGGTGTGTTTAAAGTTGTTTGGAGTACATCTGGCTTTTCTATGGCTATTGATTCCAAAAGAAAAGAAATGATTCCGGAAATAAAAGAAGAAGATTTTGTTGAGTATGCGTTTTCTATAATTAAAATGGTTATTGATTTGGCAGAAGAAAGGAAAATAGATGAAAAATACGAAGGTGATTTAGAAATTGCCCAAATAATTTTTGATAAAGAATATGATTTAAAAAATCATCTTTATATAAAAAAGAATAGTAAAATAAATTGTTTTAAATTGTTGGAATATGAGATTATTAGTCATAGAAGTGAAGATAATCCGATAGATATAATGGCGACGTCAGCTATTGTGAAAATGATAATTGAAAAAGAAGATGATGAAACCACATATGCATTTGAAACTTCAAGAAGAGATTTAGAAAATATAATAGATAAATTGGTTGAATTAAAGGAAAAAATAGACATCATACAATAGGGAGAATCGACATGACGGAGCTTTTAGTAAAGGCATCTGAAACAAAGTTTCCTGATACATATACATATAAGAAAAAAAGCTGGACAGAAAAAGAATATGAATCTGGACTAAATTTGAATTATAACGCATATAATAAAGATATGAAACGTAATATCATATTTTTGCAAAATGGCTATGTAAATTACCAAGAGATTGAGCAGTATTTTAAAAAGGTAGCGAAAAAATTTACACAGATTCAAGTTGATGAAAAGAAATTAAGTGGTATGCCGGTAATAAAAAATACTAGAATACCAGTTAGTCTTATTATTGCATGCTTAAAAGATGAAATGACTTTTCAGGAAATTTGTGAGGAATATAAACTGACAGAGAAAGATATAGAAACGGCTATGGAATATGTAATTGAAATCTTGGATGTTCCGTATCAGGAAGGGTAAGAATGAAGGTACTATTAGATGAAAATATCACACGAAGATCAATACTAGTTCTGGAAAAATACGGACATGATGTTATTCATGTGTTAAATAGGTTTAGCGCAGGAGAAAATGATGAGGATGTATTTCAGTTAGCTTTGGAGGAAAAGCGTGCATTGATTACGTTAAACGGAAAGGATTTTGTGATTTTGATCCCTCCGAAGGCAGAATTGGAATTGCATTATGGATTGATTTGGCTTAGAGGATTTCAAGTTACCAAGAAAACCTATGAGGGTGTTATGGATGTAATTGGACTTTTTCTAAAGAACAAAGGAGATTCTATAAAAAATACATATTATGCAGTAAAGAAAAATCAGGATTCATATCAAATAATTCAAAGATATCCAAAGTCTCCAAAGGTATTAGTTATAGATAGGTAATTGTAAATTTTTTACAGTCTCGGCTGTAACGACCACACAGCTGACCTGTTATAGAACCTCTGATATGGTCTGCGTTTCTGCTGGCGGGATACAAGCAGTAAGTCTGAAAAGATTTGCTGCTTTTTTTGCGTCTGTTTCGTCGAAAGAACGTCGCTGCATTTATTTTTCCGGAAAAATATGCAGAACCTCTTGACACCCATCTGTAAATGCTGTATATATAACATATAAACAGATAAGAGAGGGGCTGCGGATGAAAATTTTACAAAATTCGGGTGTGCCGATCTATCAGCAGATTGCGGAACAGCTGCGCGGCGAGATTCTCGCAGGGAAGCGGAAGCAGGGAGAATATCTGCCGTCCATACGGGGGCTTGCGAAGGAGCTGCGCATCAGCGTCATCACGACGATGAAGGCCTATGAGCAGCTGGAGGCGGAGGGGCTTGTGACGGCGGTGCAGGGCAAGGGCTATTATGTCAATGCACAAGACGGCCAGATGCTGCGGGAGCAGCACCTTCGGAGGGTAGAGGAGAACCTTCTTGCGGCGATTTCCGCAGGGCGGATTGCAGGTATGAGTGATGCGGAGCTGACAGAGACGTTTCGGACGCTGCTGGAAACGGAGATGTGGAGGGAATGATGGAAAACGTGATTCAGGTAAAAAATGTTGAGAAAAAATACAAAAATTTTCGGCTTGCGGTGCCGGAGCTTGCGATACCCAAGGGGTTTGCGACGGCGCTTATCGGGGAGAACGGCGCGGGAAAGACAACGCTTATCAATATCCTTGCGGGCACCAGGCTCGACTATAAGGGAGAACTCTGCTTTTTCGGCAGATACAACGATGCGGACCGGGAAAAGCCGGAGAGCGGCGTGCGCGAGGCCATCGGCTACACGGGGCCGGGCTGCTATTATCTGCCGCACTGGAATATAAAACAGGTGGGAGAGGTCAGCGAGCTGCTGTTTGAAAACTTCCGGCCCGAGAAATACGACCGCCTTCTGGCCGAGCTCGGACTTGCGGGGGAGGGGAACCCGGGAAACGGGAAAAAGGTGTCTGAGCTGTCCGACGGAAACCGCATGAAGCTGATGCTGGCCGGAGTGCTCGCAAGGGATACAAAGCTTTTGATCTTAGATGAGCCCGCGTCTCCGTTGGACCCGCTGATGCGGGATAAACTCTGCGAAATGATAAGGGAGTATCTCGCGGACGGAGGCGGGGAGCGGAGTGTGCTGTTTTCGACCCACAATATCTCGGATATGGAAAATGTCACGGACTACGCGGTGATCATGGAGCACGGCGCCGTGGTGGAGCAGGGGTTTGTGGAGGAATTAAAAGAAAAATATGTGCTGGTGAAGGGCGAGAAAGAAGACGCGCAAAAAGCGCGGGAAGTCCTCTACAGCATGACGGAGAACAGGTACGGCTTTGAGGGGATCTGCCTTGCCGAAAAGCTTGACAGACTGGCGGGGATGGACGTCTGTACGGAGACGCCGAATCTGTTTCAGATCAGTGTGGCCGTGATGCGCGAGAACACGTCGCTGCAGTTTCATTAGGAGGCGGCAGTATGGGAGGAAGAATGGGAAACAGAAACAGTTACCGGGCGTTTGCGCCGGCGGGCGTCCGTCTGATTTTATATGCGGCGCTGCCCGCACTGCTGCTGGCGCTGCAGGCATTTGTGCTGCTGTACGCGGGACGGTCGCTGCTGGAAGTCTGTGCAGGGCTGTACGGAGCGGCGTCCGTCTTTTTCGACTTTTGGATTTTCGGAGGAATCTGTGCGCGTGGAACTATGGCATTTGAATATCTGAAGACTTCCGTAAGAGGGCCGAAACTGATAAAAAGAGCGCTGGTGTGGGACGGTTTCTGTCACTTTTGCAGCATGGCGGCGATTATCCTGCCCGGAGCGGTTCTCGAGCGAATACTGCTGCAGACGGGAGGGATCGCGGCGGAGGGAATGACCGTCCGGCTCTTTACAGTCCTTTTTCTGGACTATGCGGTCTGGCTCCTTGCAGTGTCCGCCGCACGGCATGTTACGATGATGGTGTGGTATTATGTTATTTCCGTGTGCGCAATGGGAATCTTTATGGCTCTGACTGTGGGGGCGCTCGGGCAGATTGCCGCGGGGCACATCCGGGTGCTTGTGCCGGCTGCTGCTGCGGCGCTGCTGCTTGCGGTCTTTTCGGTGAAACATGTGATGCGGAGAATGGAGGGAAGTTATCGTGATGAGACAATTGAAACTGGCAATGCGGATGATTAAGTACGCTTACGGCATTATAATGAATCTGGCCGCTATGGTTCTGATCGGAGGAGGCGGCATTGCGGTATGGATTGTGACGGGGGGAAACAACGTGCAGTTTCTGAGCACGGCGGTGTTTTTTCTGGCGCTGCTTCCGATGTTTGGCGTGCAGATCTGGTACAGCATGAATTCGTGCGAGCTGCTGCTGTCCTCACCCTGGAAAAAGGCGGCGGACACGTCGATACCGACGCTTATAAGCGTATGCGGCACGCTGGTTATGTATACGCTTGTGGCTGCGTTGATCGTTGTCCGGGGAGGCGCAGGCGACGCCATGCAGATGTTTTCGTTGCTTTGGATGGCAGCTTCGGCGTTTTTGATTATGCTGCTGTGCGGATCATGTTTCAAATATTTTATCACTTCAATGATCGTATTTTTTCTGCTTTATTTCGGCGCATCTATGGTGACCATTTTCTATGTGCAGATGTCTGCGTTTGTATTGCGGCTTTCGGCTGTCGCAGTCATAGCGATCGGATATGGGGTGATTTTGGTCGGCGGGCTCGGACAGTATCTTCTGTCCTGCCTCTTCTATAAGAAAAATGTGTCAAAGCTTGCGCAGGGAGCGGCGCTGCGCAAATATCTGTAAGAAACGGCATTTTCTCGTTGGAGCCGGATATACAGTTAGGAAAAGTCAGCAGGAGCGTCGGTCAAAGTTCTCCCGCTGACTTTTTTGCGCTGCAGGGCGGCCGGATGTTCAGCCCGTCTAAAAAGCCTGCGCCCCAATCGCACATGGCATCCAGTACGGGGATGATGCTCCGTCCAAATGTGGTGAGGGAGTACAGCGTTCTGGGCGGCTTATCCGGGATGACTTCCCGGTATAGCATCCCGCATTCCTCCAGGTCGTGTAACTGCTGCGACAGCATTTTGGGCGTTGCTTTCGGGATCATGCGTTGCAGCTCCATATAGTGGAGCGGTTTTTCTATCAGATACCAGAGGATGAGAGGCTTGTATTTTCCGCCGATCAAAAACAGCGTGGCTTCAACCGGGCAGTTGAACTGATCTTTTGAATATTCCATGATGTACCTCCAACTTTAATAGCTATCCTTTTGGGAAGTATCTACCCCAAAAGTGCGTTCTTGCGAAATTTTTGTGTCCTGTTAAAATAAGGATAACGGTTGATCAACACGTTCAGTATATAACAGAAAGAGAGGATTTGCTATTATGGATTTTATCGAAATTGCAAAGAAGCGTTATTCTGTCCGGAGCTATAAGGACAAAAAGGTGGAGGAGGAAAAGCTGAAAAAGATTCTGGAGGCCGCCCACGCTGCGCCGACAGCGGCAAACTTACAGCCCGTCCGTCTGATTGTGGTCCAAAGCAAGGAGGGGCTTGCGAAGATTGGGAAAGGGGCGAATCTTTACGGAGCGCCGCTGGCGATCATTGTCTGTGCTGACCACAAAAAGGCATGGGTGCGCCCGTTTGATAAAAAGCAGACCACCGACATAGACGCCTCCATACTGACAGACCACATGATGCTGCAGGCAACGGAATCCGGTCTTGGCTCCGTCTGGGTATGCTACTTCAAGCCGGATGTGATAAGCAGGGAGTTCGGGCTGCCGGATCATCTGGAGCCGATCAATATCCTTGCAGTCGGGTATGCGGACGAAGAGGCGGCAGACCCGGAACGCCACTCACAGACCAGAATCCCGGTGGAAGAACTGGTAACTTATGAAACGGTATAGGGTTGTAAATGATTCAACGCATGCCGGATGATGATATGTTTTATATAATCAATATCCTTTAGAATTTGGAAGAAATGACAGTAAGGAAAGATACCGAGAAAGAACAGGCTATGGCAGCATTTCAGGATATATTGAGGTATAGAGGAAGACTGCCGGAAGACTTCGATGCGGACAAGGAACTGGCAGAGGCAAGGGAGGAGAACCTTGAATTCCGGGAAACAATACACAAACTTATTTGACGCTTACCATTAGTCTGTTCTTATCACCCCACTCACACATACCATCTAAAATAGGAATGAGTGACTTTCCGCGTTCTGTTAAACTATATTCAACTTTTGGAGGGATTTGGGGATATTCTTCTCTATGTACAAGTTGGTCTGCTTCCAGTTCCTTTAAAGACAAACTTAATGTTTTAAAAGAAATCCCACCGATATATTTTTTCATTTCATTAAATCGGACAACGCCAAATTCCATTAGTGTATATAGAATTGTCATTTTGTATTTTCCGTTTATCAACGATAATGTATAACTGAAACCTGTTGTTGCTAAACATTCATTTGAAATGCAATGTTCGTTCATTTCATACTCTCCTTTTGGTAAGTATATAACAATAATGTGCGTACTTGATAAAAAGATAATTCTTGTTATGATTATAATATGGAGAGACACGGAAGTCAACGTGTTCCTCAAATTATAAAATAGATTGGAGATTGCGAAATGGGTAAAAAAATTGTAGTAATCACTGGAAGTCCGCGCAAAAAGGGAACAGTTTAAGTATGACGGAAGCATTTGTTGAAGCGGCGGCTAAAAATGGGCATTCCGTTATAAGGTTCGATGCGGCGCAAAGCAATGTTGGGGGCTGCCACGCTTGTGAAACCTGCTATCATTCGGGAAAGGCTTGCAGTTTTGATGATGATTTTAATAAAATTGCAACGGATATTTTTCAAGCAGATATGATTGTTTTCTCAATGCCTGTCTATTGGTATTCCATTCCCGCGCAAATTAAATGCGTGATTGATAAATTGTTTTCTTTCGTGGTAGGCGGTAAAGATATAGCAGGGAAAGATTGTGCCTTGATTGCTTGTTGTGAAGAAGAGGATATGTCTGTTTTTGATGGTGTCCGTATCCCGATCGAGCGTTCAGCGGCTTTGCTGAAATGGAATATGGTAGGCGAAGTACTTGTGCCTGGAGTGTTAAATGTTGGTGATATTGAAAAAACGGATGGTTGCAAAAAAGCAATCGCTCTTGCAGAAAGCATATAAGAAAAGAGGCTGGGTATATGAGCAAAAAAATAATAATACTGAATGGAAGTCCACGTAAAAAAGGAAATACAGCTACATTAACAGCCGCATTTAAGAGGGGGGCAGAAAAAGCAGGAAATCAGGTTACAGAATTCTTCCTTGGAGAAATGAATATTAATGGCTGCAAAGGATGTTTCGGCGGTGGTAAAGATTGCAACAGTCCCTGTGTGCAGAAGGATGATATGGAAATAATTTATCCAGTTTATCGTGAAGCGGATATTGTAATTCTTGCATCGCCTTTATATTATTGGACAATTAGCGGTCAATTAAAAACTGCGTTTGACAGGCTGTTTGCGGTTGCGGAGTGTGACCCTAATTATCGAAATCCTAAAAAGGATATGGCTCTGATTATGGCGGCAGAAGGGTATGGTTTTGAAGAAAGCGAATATTGGTATGACCGCCTTGAAAAGCACCTTGGATGGAAGAACATAGGAAAGGTTCTTTGCGGCGGGGTTATGAATGTTGGTGATATTTCAGAAAACGAAAAATTGAATGAAGCATATCAGCTTGGTGTATCCATTCAATAAAATCTGAAAATGAATAAAGACACTTTTGGGCTGTTATGTTCTGTTTGCGGCGGAAAAACCCGTGGCAGAATAAGAAAAGATACCGTTTTGAAGAACTATCCTCTTAGTGAAAATGTGAGGCGGCGTCTGTGGGACTTCGCAGAAGTCCCACAGACTGTCAGAAAGTGACAGCCGTGAACTACCCGGACACGGCATAGATTTGCAATAAGCCTCCTTAAGCAGGGGGCTTTTTTTATGTCACACGGACAGGGGAGCGCTGTCTAATGAAGTAGGAGGTAAAATCAATGAATAAAAAAACGAATGACGAATTGCGGGCTTTGGTTGAAAAGGCCGCGGCAGGGGACAAAGAAGCCCTTGAAACGCTGGTTGCAGGCGTCCGGGACCTTGTGTTTAATCTGTCCCTGCGGATGCCCGGCACATTTGCGGATGCGGAGGACGCCACACAGGACATCTTATTAAAAATGATCACGCATCTGTCCTCTTTCCGGGGGACAGCTCATTTACGACATGGGTCTTTTCCATTGCGGCGAATCATCTGAAAAATTACAAAAAGCATATGTTCGCCCGCTATCCGCTGAGCTTTGAGTATTACGGAGATGACATTGAACATGCAGACATAAATTCTGCGCCGGATTTGGCACAGGATTGACAGCCGCATTGCGGGGGGGATATTCTGGAGATGACGCCGGAAGCGTACCGCAAACGCCTTTCCCGCGTGCGCAGGCAGATGGCGGACTTTCTCGGACAGTACTGCGGAGAATACGGCAGCGGCAGATGCAAGTGCAAAGAGAGAGTAAACTATGCGATACAAAACCGCAGGATTTTTCGTTCTGCAAGCCCTATCAGTCCCCGGAACGCACAAAACGTCTGATACGGGAATTTTTAGATTCCACGCAGCTTTCCGTGATCCGGAAATCGTAAAGGAGGAGAGAGATTATGAATACACAGGTTATCATGGATTACTTATCGGCATTGAGCCGGAATAACAACCGCGAATGGTATCATGCGAACAAGGACGACTTCAAAAATGCAAATGCCGAATTTGAAAAATTATTGCAGGCGCTGATACTGGAAATCGGAAAATTTGACGGCAGTATTCTGCATAACGATCCGAAGGATCTCACGTTTAAGATTGTCCGGGATACCCGATTTGGCCATGACAAATCACCGTACAATCCTGCGTTCCGGGCCCATATTTCCGCGAAGGGCAAACTGCCTGTCCCGGTCGGGTATTATCTTATGATAAAGCCGGGCGGCCAGTCCTTTTTGGGCGGCGGCCTGTTTGCGGATATGTTTAAGGACGCGACAAAGATGATACGGGATTCCATTGCGGCAAACGGCGGAGAATGGGAACAGATAATTCATGAGTCGGAGTTTGAAAGATATTTCACGGTGCAGGGAACGGCATTAAAGAATGTTCCGGCGGGATATGAGAAAGAACATCCGCAGGCGGAATATCTGAAATTTAAGAGCTGGTACCTGGAATATCCGCTGGGAGACGAAGCACTGTGCAATGCGGAGGCGTTTGTCGCACAGGCAGCGGAGCTTTTCCGGATTATGAAACCGTTTAACGACTATCTGAACAGGGCGCTTGCGGACTTTCAGATGCCGACAAGGTGACAGAAAATCCATATCGGGTTTAACCGCAGATTCATACGGCGGAAAAGAGGACGGCTGCCCAATAGCCGTCCTCTTTTCCGTGTTCGGGGATAGGTTGACAAATCAGAAAATGTGTATTACTATAAAACATATCGTATTACTATGATATAAAACGAAAAACCCAATTTGTGCGGATACGCACAAATTTGATATGCACAGGAAACGTGTGCGCATGGAGGGAACAATGGAAAAAAAGATTATTTATATGGACAACGCAGCCACTACGCCGGTGAAGCCTGAGGTTCTGACGGCAATGCTTCCGTATTTTACCGAGAAGTTCGGCAACCCGTCCGGCATATACAGTATTTCTTCCGACAGTAAAAGCGCCGTGGATGATGCGCGGGCGCTGATCGGAAAGACAATCGGAACGACTCCCGAGAATATTTATTTTACCGCCGGAGGCTCCGAGTCGGACAACTGGGCCATAAAGGCCGCGGCGGAGGCATACAGGGATAAAGGAAGGCACGTGATTACCACAAAGATTGAGCATCATGCCGTCCTGCACACCTGCCAGTATCTGGAAAAATGCGGCTTTGAGGTGACGTATCTGGATGTGGACGAAAACGGTATCGTGGATTTGGAACAGTTAGAGCGCTCCATTCGCCCGGACACCATTCTGATTTCCGTGATGTTTGCCAACAATGAGATCGGAACCGTCGAACCGGTCGCCGAAATCGGCAGGATCGCAAAGGAACACGGCGTGCTGTTTCACACGGACGCCGTGCAGGCATACACCCGGCTGCCGATAGATGTGGACGCGATGAACATCGACATGTTAAGCGCGAGCGGGCACAAGATAAACGGGCCGAAGGGCATTGGTTTTTTGTATATCCGAAAAGGCGTGAAAATCAGATCATTCGTGCACGGCGGCGCCCAGGAGCGCGCAAGGAGAGCCGGGACGGAGAACGTGCCGGGCATCGTAGGGCTCGCGCGCGCGGCAGAGCTTGCCGCAGCGGACATGGAGGCGTGCGCCGCAAAGGAGCGGGATGTGCGGGATCATATCATCGCCCGCATTGAGGCCGAAATCCCTTATGCGCGGCTGAACGGGGACCGTGTGCAGAGACTGCCGAACAATGTCAATTTCTGTTTCCGGTTTATCGAGGGAGAGTCGCTGCTGATTCTTCTCGACGGAAAAGGCATCTGCGCTTCGAGCGGTTCGGCCTGCACTTCGGGGTCGTTAGATCCCTCGCATGTGCTCTTGGCCATCGGGCTTCCGCACGAGATCGCGCACGGTTCGCTTCGCCTTACCGTCAGTGAGGACACGACGAGGGAGGACGCGGATTATGTCGTGGACAGTCTGAAAGAAATCGTGGCGCATCTGCGGGAGATGTCGCCGCTTTACGAAGATTTTGTGAAGAAAAACGGGGAGGGAAACTCATATGTACAGTGAAAAAGTAATGGATCATTTTCAGAATCCGAGGAATGTCGGAGAGATCGCGGACGCGAGCGGCGTCGGGACTGTGGGGAATGCGAAATGCGGCGATATCATGCGCATGTATCTGGATATCGATGAGAACCGCGTCATTCGCGACTGCAGATTCAAGACGTTCGGCTGCGGGGCGGCCGTGGCGACGAGCAGCATGGCGACGGAGCTTGTAAAGGGGAAGACCGTCGAGGAGGCGATGCAGATCACAAATAAGGCCGTGATGGAGGCGTTAGACGGACTGCCGCCGGTCAAGGTCCACTGT
The DNA here is from genome assembly GCA_910577925.1 of uncultured Roseburia sp. Taxonomy (GTDB): domain Bacteria; phylum Bacillota; class Clostridia; order Lachnospirales; family Lachnospiraceae; genus Roseburia. The sequence goes on along the minus strand of CAJTOI010000005.1, from coordinate 94,284 downwards.
TCGCTGCTGGCGGAAGAAGCGATTCACGCGGCGCTCTGGGATTACGCGGAGAAGAACGGCATCAAAATCGAAGGCCTGAAAAAGCCGAAAGAGGACATCGGCGAGGAGGAAATCGAAGAGGAGTACTAGCATATGAAAATTTCTACAAAAGGCAGATACGCGCTGCGGCTGATGCTGGATCTGGCGATGAATGAGAGAGAGGGAGCGGTGATCCGGATTAAGGATATTGCGGCCAGACAGAAGATATCCGACAAATACCTCGAACAGATTATCTCCGTTTTAAACAGGGCGGGGTATGTGCGCAGTGTGAGGGGCCCCCAGGGCGGTTACGCGTTAAAGCGGCGCCCGGAGGAATACACGGTGGGAATGATTCTGCGCCTGACCGAGGGAAGCCTTGCGCCGGTTCCCTGTGCGGAGGAGGAATTTTCGTGTGAGCGCGGGGAGCAGTGTGCGGCGCAGGAGGTCTGGAGAAAAATAAACGACGCGGTCAACGGCGTTTTAGACGATATCACGCTGGCCGATTTAGTCGGGATACAGCGGGAGAAAGACAGCGGCGGCACGGGGGATCATCATGCGGTATAAATTGCTGGTTGTGGACGATGAGCAGGAAATCTGCATCATGCTGAAAGAATTTTTCGGGATGCTGGGATATACGGTATATACGGCAAATTCGGCGAAGGCGGCGCTCGGTTTTTTGAGCGCGGAACCGGATCTGATTCTGCTGGATATAAATATGCCGGGGACGGACGGCCTTGACCTCTGCAGACAGATTCGGGACGGCGTCAATGTCCCGATTCTTTTTCTGACGGCAAAGATTGAAGAAGAGGACAGAGTGGAAGGTTTTTTGGCCGGCGGGGACGATTATATTTTAAAGCCCTTTTCGATGGAGGAACTGCAGGCGAGAGTTATGGCGCATCTTCGGAGGGAAGCGCGCAGAACGGACAAAAAAATGGTCATGAACTACGGCGCGGTCATGGTGGATTACGGGGACAGAAAAGTGAGCGTGGAGGGAAACGAGGTCGGCCTGACGAAAACGGAGTTTGAGATTCTCGAGCTGCTGAGCAGAAACCGGGGGCGCATCTTTGACAAAGAAACGATTTATGAGAGGCTCTGGGGCTATGACAAAGAGGGAAACAGCGAAAGCATCACGGAGCATGTCCGCAGGATCCGCAAAAAAATCGGAGCCCATACCGGGCAGGACGTGATAGAGACAGTCTGGGGAGTGGGATATCGATGGATTTTATAGAAGACAGATGGAAGCGCTTTTGGGATGAGCAAAAGAAAATAACATTAAAAAAATCGATGATGATTTATGTTGGACTGGGACTTTTGGCTGCTTTTGGCTGCTGCCTGTTTGCGGTACAGTTTCTGGAGAACTGGAAGGAAATGATTAAGAATCTGGAAGAATCGGTAAGGGCAAACCGGCTTCTGGTGTATCTGTCTTTCGCGGAGGTTGCAGTCATCGCGTTTTTTGTCTGTGTGATCATTTTTCTGGTGTGCCATTTGTTTTACAAAAACCGGATGGAACCTGCGCTTGCGCTGATTGAAAAAGAAATTTGTTTTCTGAACCGGGAAGATCTGAGCTTTGACTGCAGCGTTGACGGGGAGGACGAGATGGCGCAGGTCTGCAAAAGCCTTAACGATATGCGGCTTGCGCTGATAGAGAATCGGAGAAACACGTGGGCGCTGGTGGAGGAACAGCGAGTGCTCCATGCGGTCTTTGCACACGATATAAGGACTCCTCTGACCGTTATGAAGGGGTATCTTCAGATGATGGAGAAATTCTATCCGACGGGAAATATGCCGGAAGAGAAAGTCATGGAAACGATGAAGACCCTTTCCGGACAGGTGGAGCGCATCGAGCAGTTTTCCGCGACGATGAAGCGGATGAACCGCATGGAAGAGTGGGAGATTGCCTGCAGAAAGACAGCGGCGGCGGAGCTTTTGGAGCTGCTTAAAAAGAACGCAGAAGGGCTGGCGCAGGGGCAGAAAGCGAGAATAGAGGTCATTGCCGGAGAGATGCGGGCGCAGGAGATTTTCTGTGACGGGAATATTGTTGCGGAGGTGGCGGACAACCTGATGCTCAACGCGCTGCGCTATGCGCGGGAGACGATACGGGTGACATTGGAGGTATCGGATGACCGGCTGTTCTGCTATGTGAAAGATGACGGGCCGGGCTTTTCGGAGGAAGCGCTGGAAATGGGTGCGCGGCCGTATTTTACAACCGAGAACGGACATATGGGACTGGGGCTTTCGATCTGCAGATTGCTCTGTAAAAAGCACGGCGGGGACCTGGAACTGACAAACAGTATTCATCAGGGAGGGATCGCCTGTGCTTTTTTTCGCGTTTCCGCCAGGTAAAACGGAGTGGGGGAATTTTATCCCCGGGTCATGAAATCCGCGGACCCAATATCAGGGACAGAGCGTTCAATCAGAGCCTGCAGGGAATCCACAGGACCGTAAAACCGGTGGAGGCAGACACCGTGGTTGTATCGGTCGGCTATGTTTCCGATACGGAACTGTACGATGCAATCAAAGCAGATAACATACATCTGTTAGGGGATGCACAGCGGCCGTCGAACCTGATGGGATGCATCTGGTCCGCATATACGATGTGTCTGGATATCTGATGCGGTTTGCGCGTCACGGTACATTGACCGTCCGATTTGAAAAATGAATGATCGAAACCTCCGGCGCTCGGTGCCAGACTGAGCGCCGGAGATTTTTGGATACAGCGGAGCAAGGAACAAAAGGCGTCAAAAATTCAACCGAAAAAACGTCCGTTTCATTCCGGAAACACCTGTAGTATAATATGGCCCGAAAACGGAATCAGAAGAGCCTGTTCGATTATTACAAAAGAGAGATTGCGGACTCCGCAGAACTTCAGAAGGCAGAGCAGGCTTATACCCGTAAGGCGAGCGCGGAGGGTTTTGTGCTCTTATATAACCGGGATGAGGACGGAAAGGGGCTTCCGCTCGAAGGCGGATCTGCGCTGAGTCTGTTTTCCGCATCTTCGGTTGATCTGCTGGCCGGCGGTAACGGGTTCCGGTGTGAGTAAGATTTCGAGCGATATGCGCACCGCCCTCACGGAGCAGGGATTTTCCGTGAATGAAGCGCTTTGGAAGTTTTACAGTGACAATCACGGCAAATATACCCGCGGCGGCGGTGCGATTATGTATGGCGGAGACGAGGACTGATCCGTCAATGAGGTGCCGCTTGCGGAGATTCCGGAGGATGCCAAACGCGAGGCCGCGGGCACGACCCCTGTTTTTTCATTTCCAGGACCGGCGGCGAGGGTCGTGACCTCGGACGTTATATGGGAAACTGGACCGACGTGGAGGAGGACAAAGAAAAGCATTATCTGGAGCCGGATTCGGTGGAGCTTGGGGTGATTCAATATCTCAATGACAATTTTGACAATGTGATTCTTGTGGTCAATACCAATAATGCTTTTGAGCTGGGATGGGTGGCGGACTATCCGAATATTACTGCGGTTCTCTGGGCTCCGGGAGCAGGCGGCGACACGTGCCGTTCGATTGCGGATGTGCTGAGCGGAGCGGTGAATCCTTCCGGGCATCTGGCGGACACGTTTGCATATGATGCGTTTTCTTCTCCGGCCATGCAGAATATGGACGAGGGCATGATCGCAGCCGTAGTGATTGTGCCCGGAATACTGGCGATCGTGCGCCGGTGGAAAGCGGAAAACAAATCAATCCCGATTTTCAAAAAGTAGAGAAAATATTGAGAATTTGACGGTATGCTTGAGTCAGACAAAAAGAGAGGAGCATACGGAATGAAGACAGAGATTGTTTTGCAGGATATCTGCAAAAATTACGGAAAAAAGCAAGCGTTAAAACATTTGAATCTGACGATACCGATGGGAATGTTCGGGCTTTTGGGGAGAAACGGCGCGGGAAAGACGACGCTGATGAAAATTCTGGTAACGCTGCTTCCGGCGGACGGCGGAACGGTTACCGTGTGCGGGACCGACATCCGAAAAAGAAAAGAAATCCGCGCCATGACAGGGTATCTGCCGCAGGATTTCTCGATGTATGGGGGAATGACCGTCTACGAGGCGATGGATTATCTCGGAACGCTCTCGGGGCTGTCAAAGGCGGACAGGAAAGAGCGGATACCGCTCCTGCTGGAACAGGTAAACCTGAGAGAGAATTACCGCACGAGAGTGAAGGCGATGTCCGGCGGCATGCGCAGAAGACTCGGGATTGCGCAGGCGCTTTTAAACGATCCGCGGGTTCTGATCGTGGATGAGCCGACCGCCGGACTCGACCCGGAAGAGCGCGTGCGCTTCCGAAATATTTTAAGCGATATCGCGCGTGAACGGATCGTGATTCTCTCCACCCACATCGTCGGCGACATCGAGGCGACCTGCGAGAATATCGCCGTCCTTGACGAGGGAACGCTGAAATTTACCGGCACGGTGGACGAACTGCTCGCACAGGCGGCCGGAAAGGTATATACGGCGGAGATCTCAAAGTCGGAGCTGGAAAAAGTGAAGCGCCGGTATCTGGTCACCGCGATGCACACGAAGGGCAGCCGGGCGGAGATTCGTTTCCTCTCGGAAGACGAACCGTTTGCCGGTGCGCAGGCGGCGGAGCCGGACGTGGAGGACGCATACATGTATCTGATGAACAGAAGGGAGGAAGAATAAATGGTTTTCTCTCTTTTGAGACAGGAATGCGGCATGTGGCTGAAAAATATTTTGTTTTATGCATATGTGATAATTCTGATTGTATTTTATATTTCACAGATGGATACCTCCGTTCTGGTAAAACCGGTTCCGGGAGGAGATAATTACGGGATTGTCTATACGACAGACGAAACTGTCATTATGGAGCATACGCTGCGGAATCTGGTCGGGGAATATGAGCGGCGCTCATTTACGACGTACCCGATCGGATTTTATAAGGAAGTGATTCCGGATGAAGATGCTCTGCGGCGGATCGGGAGTATCATTACCGATATCACCGGGCAGCCAGAGGAGCAGTGGGCAGGAGGAGAGATGCCCTGCGTCAGAGAAGGACTTTCTTTTTCCGAATTCCAGGGGGCGATGGCGGAAGTTTCCGCTCTGGTCGGGCCGGGGAGCAACTATGCCGAGGAAAATCTCAGACGGACGGATGTTCCGATGACCTATGAGGAGGCGCTGAAAGAATATGAGGCAATCTGCGAGACGGATCATGTGACCGGCGCATATGCGAGGTTATTCTGTGATTATGTGGGAATCATCCTTGGGGTTCTTCCGGCATTTTTCGGTGTGGCGAGAGTGATGCGGGACAAGAGGAGTGATGCGGCGCAGGTGCTGTACACAAAGTCCGCCCCGTCCGCAGCCGTGACTGCGGCAAGGTATCTTGCGATGGTTATCGTCATGTTTGTCCCGGTACTGATTGTCTCCTGCTTTGCGGCTTCCCAGTACATCTATATGGCAAAGGCGCTGGGGGTGGCGCCGGATTATCTGGCGTTTGCAAAGTACAGTGTGCTGTGGCTGTTGCCGACGATATTGTTTGTGACGGCCGTTTCGTATCTGATCACGGAGCTGACGGAGAGCGTGCTGTCCGTTCTGGTCTGCTGCGTGCTGTGGTTTTGCACCGTTTTTATGGGAAGCGGGCTTGGACTAAGATTTGTGGGCTTAAGTATGATTCCGCGCTTTAATACCGCAGGCGCCACGGAGCAGTTTATGGATATGCTTCCGGAACTGATTCAAAACCGTCTGGCATACAGCGCGGCGGCCGTTCTGCTGGTGATCGTTACCGGCCTGATTTATGAGAAGAAGAGGAGAGGGGGTATGGGAAGTGGCAGAAAGATACGGTAAAATCGCACTGGTAAATCTGAGGCACAATCTGCTCCCCTATCTTGCGGCGGCCGGCCTGTTTTGCCTGGCCGCACCGCTTTTTATGGGGACAAAAAATCTCGACGCGGTACAGAGTGCAAAAGTGATCGAAATGTACCTGTCTTTTCTGGGTATCATTCTTCTGATGCCGGTTTTCGGGCCGGATATGAACCGCGAAATATTTGACGTGATCCGCTCCAAAAAGGAATCCATGGTCGCGGTATCGCTGATTCGGATCGCGCAGAGCACATTCTTTTTACTGCTTGCGGGCGTCGGGTTTCTGTTCTATCTGAAAGCGGGAAACTGCGGATTTTCGATGGCGGAAGGGGTGTACGCATTCGTGGCGGACGCCTGTTTTCTGGGCGGACTCGGCCTTGCCGCGTTTGCGGTTTCCGACAATGTGGCGTTTGCCTACATGATGCCGGTTGTCTATTACATTGCAAATATCGGAGCGGGGAAAAAATATCTGGGCAAACTGTATCTGTTTTCCATGCAGACGGGGCAGATACGGGATAAGGGGATTCTGCTTGCGGCGGGTATCTTCTGTATCGTGTTTGCGGTCTGGTATCACTTGACGTTTCCATGGCCTGTCACGTATAATGGGAGACATGGAAAACAGTAAGGGAAGGTATCAGTTTTATGTCGATCGATCAGAGTAAAATCCGAAATTTTTGTATTATTGCACATATAGACCACGGCAAATCCACGCTCGCGGACCGCATTATCGAGAGCACGGGGACGCTGACAAGCAGGGAGATGCAGGCGCAGGTGCTCGACAACATGGAGTTGGAGCGCGAGCGGGGAATCACGATTAAGTCGCAGGCCGTGCGCATTATCTATCAGGCAAAGGACGGGGAAGAGTATATCTTTAATCTCATCGACACGCCGGGACATGTGGATTTCAATTACGAAGTGTCGCGGAGCCTTGCGGCCTGCGACGGCGCGATTCTCGTCGTGGACGCGGCGCAGGGCGTGGAGGCGCAGACGCTTGCAAATGTGTATCTGGCGTTGGACCACAATCTGGATGTGATGCCGGTCATCAATAAGATCGACCTGCCGAGCGCGCAGCCGGATGAGGTCGTGCGGGAGATTGAGGATGTGATCGGCATAGAGGCGGAGGAAGCGCCGCGGATTTCCGCGAAGACGGGACTCAATATCAGCGAGGTGTTAGAGCAGATTGTGACAAAGATCCCGGCGCCCTCCGGTGACGCTTGTGCGCCGCTTAAGGCGCTGATTTTTGATGCGCTCTACGACTCCTACAAGGGTGTGATCGTATTCTGCCGCGTCAAGGAAGGCACGGTAAAAGTCGGCGATATGATTCGGATGATGGCCACCGGCGCACAGTCCGAGGTGACGGAAGTCGGGTATTTCGGCGCGGGGCAGTTTATTCCCTGTGACGAGCTGTCGGCGGGCATGGTCGGCTATCTGTGCGCGAGCATCAAAAACGTCCGGGACACGCGTGTCGGCGACACCGTGACAAATGCGGCCAGGCCGTGTGAGGAGCCGCTGCCGGGCTACAAGAAGGTCAACCCGATGGTGTACTGCGGCATGTATCCGGCCGACAGCGCAAAGTACCCGGATCTGCGGGATGCGCTCGAGAAACTGCAGATTAACGATGCCTCTCTGCACTATGAGCCGGAGACTTCCCTGGCGCTCGGATTCGGATTCCGCTGCGGATTTTTAGGATTGCTCCATCTCGAGATTATCCAGGAGCGCTTAGAGCGGGAGTTTGGCCTGGATCTTGTGACGACGGCGCCGGGAGTTATCTACAAGGTGCACAAGACGAACGGAGAGATGATCGAACTGACCAATCCCTCGAATCTGCCCGACCCGTCAGAGATCGAGTATATGGAAGAGCCGGTGGTCGCCGCGGAGATTATGGTGACGAGCGACTATGTGGGGGCGATTATGACGCTGTGCCAGGAGCGCCGGGGCGTCTATATCAGCATGGAGTACTTGGAGGAGACAAGGGCGCTTATCAAGTATGACCTGCCGCTCAACGAGATTATCTATGACTTTTTTGACGCGCTAAAGTCCCGCTCGAGGGGCTATGCGTCGTTTGACTATGAGCTGAAAGGGTATGAGCGGTCGGAGCTTGTGAAGCTTGATATTCTGATTAACAGAGAACAGGTGGACGCGCTCTCCTTTATCGTGTTTAAAGACAGTGCCTACGAGCGCGGCAGAAGGATGTGCGAGCGTTTAAAGGAGGAGATTCCGAGACATCTGTTTGAGATTCCGATTCAGGCGGCCGTGGGCGGAAAGGTGATTGCGCGGGAGACCGTAAAGGCGATGCGCAAGGATGTGCTTGCAAAGTGCTACGGCGGTGATATCTCCCGGAAGAGAAAGCTTTTGGAGAAGCAGAAGGAGGGCAAGAAGCGGATGCGCCAGGTAGGAAACGTGGAGATTCCGCAGGAGGCCTTTATGAGTGTTCTGAAATTAGACGAGGATTAGAGAAGCGTATGAGGAATCTGGAATTATATGTCCACATCCCGTTCTGCATCAAAAAATGTCTGTACTGTGACTTTTTATCTTTTCCGGCGGATGAGGACACGCAGAATGCCTATGTGGAGGCGCTGCTTTCGGAAATTGCATACTACGGAACGAAGTGCCGCGATTACTGTGTATCGACGGTATATATCGGCGGCGGGACGCCATCCTGGCTCAGGGAGACGCAGACAGAGCGTATTATGGAGGCACTTCGCCGCTCTTTTTCGTTTGTGCGGGAACCGGAGGTGACGATTGAGTGTAATCCGGGAACGGTGACGGACCGCATGTTTCTGGTGTACCGCAGGGCGGGAATCAACCGCATCAGCATCGGGCTGCAGTCGGCGGACGACGCACAGCTTAAGATGCTGGGGAGAATCCACACGTTTGAGCAGTTCTTAAAGACGTACGATCTGGCGAGGCGCAACGGGTTTGACAATATCAATGTGGACGTCATGAATTCGCTGCCGGGACAGACCGCGGAGAGCTTTTATCAGACGCTGCAGCAGGTGCTGCGCTTAAAGCCCGAGCATATCTCCGCGTACTCCCTGATTATCGAGAAGGGGACGCCGTTTTATGAGCGCTACAAATTCGATGCGGTGAAGCAGCAGGCGGGACTGCAGCCGGTGGAGCTTCCGACGGAGAATGAGGTCTACCGTATGACGAAGCTGACGGAACAGCTGCTCGCCGAGGCCGGCTATGTGCACTATGAAGTGTCTAATTTTGCAAAGCCCGGCTTTGCCTGTCTGCACAATATCGGATACTGGAAGCGCGAAAATTATCTGGGGTTTGGGTTGGGGGCCGCATCCCTGATGGAGAATATCCGATACACAAACATCCGGGAGCTGTACCCCTATATCGAACAGACCAGACGGCTCCGGGAAGGAATCTGGCAGAATGAAAAAGAAGAGCTTCCGGCCACAAACCTTCATGCGTCGGCGGAGCGGATAAGCAGAAAGGCTCAGATTGAGGAGTTTATGTTTCTGGGGCTTCGGATGACGGAGGGGATCGGCCGTGCGGATTTTGAGAGGGCGTTCGGTGTGTCCGTCGAGTCGGTCTATTCGGAGGTTCTCACAAAGCTGCAGGAAGAAAAGCTTCTGGTAAAGCGGGCGGGAAGGGTTTTTCTGACCGAGACCGGACAGGATGTCAGCAACTATGTGCTGGCACAGTTTCTTCTGTAGTCCCTTCGGCTGAAATAATCATAAATTCTTAAGAAAAAATTATAAATTCCGATGTTGTGCTTTTTTTGCGGTCTGTATTACAATAAAAACAGTGCCGGCGCCGTCAGCAGTGTGAGAGGCGCCGCAGAATACGAGATAAAGTGAGAGAAACGTGGACGAAAAGAGACATAGGATACGAAAAAAGAGACGCATCCGCAATCTTGTAAGCATCGGATATTGTCTGCTGCAGCTTCTTTTGGTGCTGGCGGCATTCCGGGGCTGCGGCAAGCTTTTGGAGCTGCTTGTTCCGAAGACTCCGCCGGTGCTGGCGGATTATGATATGACGCCCGACGAAGATTCGCCGAAGGAGCAGGCGGGGCTTGTGGTCTGTATTGATGCGGGGCACGGCGGCAAGGACAACGGCTCTGATTATAAGGGGAGATACGAGAAGGACGATAACTTAAAAATTGCGCTGGCGGTGGCGGCCTACCTGAAAGAAAAGAATGTCACGGTGGTGATGACGCGGGAGACGGATGTATTCTTAAAGCTGTCGGAGCGCTGCGACGCGGCGAATCAGGCGGGAGCGGATTATCTGATTTCCCTGCACCGCAATGACGGTGAGGGCCGGGGCGTGGAAACCTGGGTGCGCAGTGATGCGGATGAGGAGACAAAGAGCCTGGCGGAGCGCATTATGAAGGAGCTGAACGAAGCCGGTGTGCAGAAAGACCGGGGTGTGAAGCGTGGGACGCAGAAGGGCTCCGACGGGGATTATTATGTCAATCTGAACTCGGACATGCCGTCCTGCATTGTGGAGCTCGGGTTTATCAATAACGACAATGACAATAAGCTGTTTGACGATCAGCTGAAACAGTATGCCGCGGCCATCGGCGATGCGGTGCTGGCAGTCTACGGGGAATTCGGCGCGTCATCCGCCGGTGACGCGTCACCAGCGGATGACGTGTCACCAGCGGATGACGTGTCACCAGCGGATGACGTGTCACCAGCGGATGACGCAGCGTCCAAAGACAACGCGCCGTCTGCGGACGGCGTGGCGCCTGCGGAGGGCGCTTCGACCGCGGGGACGGGACAGACGGAGCGCACGCAGATTGCGAATATTGAGCAGCTTGATGCCGCCGGAAGGGACTGGGGGCTTGGCTCTCACACCGATGAGCGGAACCGGCCGATGGATGCGCTTGCAGCGCAGGAAGAATACGGGGATATGAGCGCGCTGTTTATCGGAGAAAATGAGAAGACGATCTACCTGACGATTGACGAGGGGTACGAATACGGATTTTCGGAATCTATTTTGAATACATTGAAGGAAAAGGCTGTCAAAGCGGTATTTTTTGTGACGGAGCCTTACGCAAAGCAGCAGCCGGAGCTTGTGAAACGCATGATAGCCGAAGGCCATGTGGTGGGAAATCACTCGGTGACGCATCCGTCGGAGGGGCTGCCTTCGCAGACCCTCGCGGAGCAGAAGGAAGAAATTATGGGGAACCACGCCTATATCAAAGAAAATTTTGACTATGAGATGCACCTGTTCCGCTATCCGACGGGGCGGTTCAGCGAGCAGTCCTTAGCGCTGGTGAATAACTGCAATTATACCAGTGTATTCTGGAGCTTTGCCTATCTCGACTATGACGTCAACAATCAGCCGGATGCGGCCGAAAGTCTGAAAAAGCTGAAGGACAAGCTGCATCCGGGAGCCATCTATCTGCTTCACGGAGAGTCGGAGACCAACACAAAGATACTCGGTGACTTTATCGATGCGGCGAGAGAGCAGGGCTATACGTTCGGCACACTGTGACGGGAGCCGCTGCGGAAGGGAAGGAAACATAAAATGGACGATAGAAAGAAAATGAAAAAGTATCTGCCGGTATTTCTCACGGTCTGCGCATTGCTTTTTGTTACGGCCTGCGGAGGAGAACAGGCAGACGGCTATGCGCCGGGAGAGCCGGATGCCGTGCGGCAGACGGAGCAGGCGGAGCCGGACGAAACAGAGGCGGCAGACAGCGAAACGGAAGAACTGCTGTCGGTGACGGAACCGACCGAAACTATGTCACAGAGCGGGACAGAAGACGCGCCGGAGACCAAGCAGCAGACGGAGCAGGCGGACACGGAAACGTCGACGGAGACCGAACAGGCCGATACGGAAACATCGACGGAGACCGGACAGGCGGACACGGAAACGCCGACTGCGGCAGAGCAGACGACCGCGGCGGACAGTGCGGCAGGGGCCGCGCAGCAGGAAGGACAGCCGCTGATCGTGATTGACGCGGGGCATCAGGGGAAGGGCAACAGCGAGCAGGAGCCGGTCGGCCCGGGAGCGTCGGAGACGAAAGCGAAAGTGGCGTCCGGTACCGCCGGTGTGGCGAGCGGTCTTGCGGAGTACGAGCTGACGCTGCAGGTTTCTCTGAAGCTGGAGGCGGAGTTAAACGCCAGAGGCTATCAGGTGCTGATGATACGGACGACAAATGACGTGAATATCAGCAATGCCGAGCGCGCCGTGACGGCAAACAATGCGGGTGCGGATGCATTCTTACGGATTCATGCGAACGGTTCTTCGGATGCATCGGTAAACGGAGCGATGACGCTTTGTCAGACGGCGTCCAATCCCTACAACAGCGCGCTCTATGAGCAGAGCAAGGCGCTTGCGACGCATGTGCTTGACGGGCTTGTGGCAGCGACCGGGTGCAACAGACAGTACGTCTGGGAGACCGATACGATGAGCGGCATCAACTGGTGCCAGGTGCCGGTGACGATTGTGGAGATGGGCTATATGTCCAACGCCGACGAGGATTTAAAGATGGCGACCGAGGAATATCAGCAGAAAATCGTTTCAGGCATCGCCGACGGTGTGGACGCCTATTTCGGCCGCTGAAACGGGAGGCTGTGAGTCGGTTCCCTTGTTGTGATAAAGTAAGGTTGTAACAGTAGCGGCTACCCTCAGTGGACAAGGGCACACACTCACAGATCAGATGCAGGGCTTTCCTGATATTTCCGATTTCGGCTTCCAGAGGAATATAGGGGGCGGTCATAGAGTCCGCGCCGATCATACATCTGTTCCGCCTGTGCCGCAGGGTATATTCTAACAGGACTATCGCATTCTCTTTGACTTCGATATCTTCGAAGGCGTGTTCCATATGGTAGCATTTGCTTCTGGAATCACAGTAAATGCAGCGAAATCACCGTTTGTGTGCGTCTGTTTCTCTTTAAAGGCAGTTTTCAGAGGAGCAGTTTTTTGCCCTGCGGTAAATGATGACGGCGCTGATCACGTCTGCGACAAAGATAAATTGCAGCAGCCCGTGGAGAATCATAAACTGCTTTGTGCATTTACCGCCGTGACAGAGAGTCCATACTGTCAAAAGTCCGGTCATTCCGGACAGACAGATTGTCAGGCAGTCAAAGAAGACAAAGAACAGGGAAAATCCCATCGTAAAAATCGTGATCATACACAGGATTCCCAGAGCAAAAATCAACAGGTATGCCGGGATGTGGATCAGTTTGACCAGCAGATTGATAAACGGAAGGTCTGCCGCACGGTATTTCCCTGCAAGATGCCGTGCTATAAAAATGATGTTTCCGATAGCCGCAATCAAAAAGAGCGCGCCGAGGCAAAGTAAAATGTCAATAATTGTTATGGATGGAAAGAAATCATCCGCATGGCCCGTAAAGATACCATACAGGAAAAGCAGCATGCAGTAGGGATACAAAATACCCGGCAGCAGCCATATTATTTTTTTCATAGAGTTTGCCTCCATTCATTTTCGGCTAAATACAACTGAGGTTTTCTTTGCTTTATTATAAAATAGCCGTCCGGTATTTGCAATGGTAACGATTCAGCCTGCGGCTTCCGATTGACAAGGATATTTATTTGCTTGACAAAACGGTGCGGTGAGGGTAAAGTATAGATAGTTTTGAAAACAATTGGATGTGCCGCCTGCGGCGGCGGAAAAGGAGGAGAGATGTATACAGTTTCCTGTCAGTAATAAGTGAAAATGCATATCAGGTCTGCACGGATGCGTGCGGGTAGTTTTTTTGGTATGTCCCGACGACAGGAAATTTGAAACTCTTTTTTCTAAAAGGCTGCGGAGCAGTCTTGTGCGCATGCGCGCATTGGACTGATGGCAGACGAGATAGAAAGATGCGGGATTCCGGCATCTTTTTTTGTGTTCGGAGGGACATACATGACAGAGGAGTGTGAGTGTATGTCGAGAATCAGTGTGGAAGGGCTGACGTTTTGCTATGACGGAAGCTATGAAACTATTTTTGAGGATGTGTCGTTTGCGATTGACACGGACTGGAAGCTGGGGCTTATAGGGCGAAACGGCAGGGGAAAGACTACGTTTTTAAAATTACTGCAGGGAGAGCTTGAATATCGGGGAAGGATTTCGGCCTCGGTGGAATTTGACTATTTTCCGTATGAAGTGAAAAACAGGCAGAAAAACACGATTGAGATCGTGGAGGAGATCTATCCGGGCTATGAGTTCTGGGAGCTCTGCAGGGAGTGGTCATGGCTTGGCGGAGCGGATGACGTGTGGTTCCGGCCGTTTGAGAGCTTAAGCAACGGGGAGCAGACGAAGATGCTGCTGGCGGTGCTGTTTTTGAAGGAAAATAATTTTCTGCTGATCGACGAGCCGACGAACCATCTGGACGAGGAGACGAGAGCGGTCGTGTGCGCGTATCTCAAGCGCAAGAGAGGATTTCTGGCCGTGTCTCATGACAGAGCGTTTCTGGACGGCTGCATTGATCACGTGCTCGCGATAAACCGGAGCAATATCGAGGTTGCGGCGGGGAATTTCTCGAGCTGGTGGGAGAATAAGAGACGGCGCGACGCCTTTGAGTTGGCGGAAAACGAGCGGCTGAAAAAGGACATAAAGCGGCTTTCGAGTGCGGCAAGACAGGCGGAGGGCTGGGCGGATAAGATAGAGAGCGCCAAGATTGGCCGGGACACTTCGCAGAAGGACGGGGCGAACAGGGATTACATCGGAGAGAAATCGAGACGGATGCAGCAGCGGCGCAAAAATTTAGAGCGCCGCAGGGAGCAGGAGCTTGCTAAGAAGCAGTCCCTGCTGCAGAACATCGAGAGCGAACAGGAGCTTCGGATGGAGTGTGCCGTTCACCACAAACAGACGCTGCTTACGGTGCGGGATCTGACCCTGTCCTACGGGAGTCGGACGCTCTGTGCGGATGTGTCATTTGAAGTTCACCCGGGAGACTGTATCGTGCTTGCGGGACAAAACGGCAGCGGGAAGTCTTCGCTGTTGCGGGCGGTGCTCGCGGCGGCACAGGGAAACGTCTCTGCGGGACTGACGGCAGAGGGGATACTCGAGACGGCCTGCGGCCTGAAAATATCCTATGTGCCGCAGGATGCACACGGGCTTTCCGGGTCTCTGCGGGATTATATCAGGGAAGCGGAGGCAGACGAGACGCTTTTTATGCAGTTTCTGCGGAAGCTGGATTTTCCGCGCTCCCATTTTGAAAAGCGGATGGAAGAGTTCTCCGAGGGGCAGCGGAAAAAGGTGCTTCTGGCGAGGAGTCTGTGCGAGCGGGCGCATCTGTATATCTGGGACGAACCGTTGAATTTTATTGACATTTTCTCGCGGATGCAGCTGGAGGAGGCGCTGGTAAAATATCGGCCCGCGATGCTTCTGGTCGAACACGATGCGGCATTTACCGGCCGGGTCGGGACACAGATTGTACATTTTTAGAAACAAGAGGTACAAAAAATCCGCAGCTCCTTGTCAGAGGACGGCAGCCGTGTTAGGATAAAAGTGCTCTGCGGAAAGATTAGGTCTGACCGCAGAGCGGATAAGATGCACAGAGGGTGTGCATCGGGTGAAAATGTCTCTGACACCAAAGGATTTCCTGCGGTGAAAGCTATGGCAGCAACAGAAGTAAACGTATGGGGGAGTCCGCCGCAAAGAGGGGGCTGCTGCCCCTGTCGGATAAAAGCGCCAGGCGGTATGCCGTATTTCGGGTTAGAGACGACCCGGGATACGGCATTTTTTATGGCTGCGCCGCCCGGGCATGTGTGCGGAAAGCGCGCACATTTTTACGGAAAATTGCGTGCGGAAAGGAGTACATAAGATGGAGACAAGGATTGCGCTGATCGGTATTCTTGTAGAACAGACGGAATCGGTGGAGCAGCTGAACCGACTGCTTCACGAATACGGAAGTTATATTATCGGACGGATGGGGATTCCTTACCGGGAGCGGGAGATCAATATCATCAGCGTGGCGATGGATGCGCCGCAGGATATCATCAGCGCGCTCTCGGGAAAGATCGGGCGGCTCCCGGGAATCTCCGCGAAGACCGTGTATCAGAGATAGAGGGCTTAAAAATATGAGAGACAGAATTGATCGAATTGCCGCGGAGCGCACACTTTCGGAAGAAGATCTGCGCGCACTGCTAAAGACGCAGGATGCAGAGGATACAGAGTATCTCGCGGCGCGGGCGCGGGAGACGGCACGGCGCATTTACGGCAGGCAGGTGTATGTCCGCGGGCTGATTGAATTTACGAATTACTGCGGAAATGACTGCTACTACTGCGGAATCCGCAGGGGGAATCCGAAAGCGGAACGCTACCGGCTGACAGCGGAACAGATACTTGACTGCTGCAGGGTGGGCTATGAGCTCGGATTCCGCACGTTTGTGCTGCAGGGCGGGGAGGACGCGTACTTTACGGATGAGCGCATCTGCGGACTCGTCTCAGCCGTCAAAAAAAATCATCCCGACTGCGCGGTGACGCTGTCGATCGGCGAAAAGGCAAGGGAGAGTTATCAGGCGTACTTCGACGCCGGGGCGGACCGGTATCTGCTGCGCCATGAGACGGCGGATGAGGCGCATTACAGAAAGCTGCACCCGGCGGAACTCTCGCTTTCAAACCGAAAGCGCTGCCTTTGGGATTTAAAGGAGATCGGCTATCAGACCGGCTGCGGATTTATGGTGGGCTCTCCGGGACAGACAATAGAGACGCTTTATGCGGATTTGAAATTTATTCAGGAGCTTGCGCCTGCGATGGTGGGGATCGGGCCGTTTATTCCGCAGAAGGACACGCCCTTCGGAGGGGAAGCGCCGGGCGCCCTGGAGCGGACACTGCGCCTGCTCTCGATTATCCGGCTGCTGCTGCCTCACGTGCTGCTGCCGGCGACCACGGCTCTCGGGACGATACACCCGCAGGGCAGGGAACAGGGGATTCTTGCGGGGGCGAACGTGGTGATGCCGAACCTGTCCCCGGTCAATGTGAGGGAAAAGTATAAGCTCTACGACAACAAGATCTGTACCGGCGACGAGGCGGCAGAGTGCCGGAACTGTCTGAGCAGGCGGATGGAGGGCATCGGCTATGAGATTGTGACGGACCGCGGAGACTGCAAGCTGCCGGAGAACAAAACGGGAACCGCAGAAAAAGGGAATAAAAATGAAACGAAACAGAAAGGGAACGAGTAGAATGTACGACGTAAAATCATGGAAAGCGGAGGAATTTATCTCCGATGAGGAAATCAGAGAGACACTGGCATACGCGGACGAAAACCGCGGCAACGTGGAATTGATCGATGCGATTCTCGCAAAGGCAAAGGAGCGGAAGGGGCTGACGCACCGGGAGGCTTCGGTGCTTTTGGCCTGTGAGCTGCCGGAAAAGATTGCGGAGATATACGCCCTCGCGGAGCAGATCAAAAAAGACTTCTACGGAAACCGCATTGTGCTGTTTGCGCCGCTCTACCTTTCGAATTACTGTGTCAACGGCTGTGTGTACTGCCCCTATCATCTGAAAAACAAGCATATCGCACGCAAGAAGCTGACGCAGGAAGAGATCGCCGCGGAGGTTACGGCGCTGCAGGATATGGGGCACAAGCGTCTGGCGATTGAGGCGGGGGAGGACCCGGTCAACAATCCGATCGAGTATATTTTAGAGTGCATCGATACGATATACGGAATCAGACATAAGAACGGCGCGATCCGCAGGGTTAATGTCAACATTGCGGCGACGACCGTGGAAAATTACCGCAGGCTTCACGACGCGGGGATAGGGACCTATATTCTGTTTCAGGAGACGTACCACAGGGAGAGCTACGAGAAGCTGCACCCGACCGGGCCGAAGCATGACTATGCATATCACACGGAGGCTATGGACCGCGCGATGGAGGGCGGAATCGACGATGTGGGACTCGGCGTACTGTTCGGGCTTGAGATGTACCGCTATGAGTTTGCGGGACTTTTGATGCACGCGGAGCACTTAGAGGCGGTTCACGGCGTGGGGCCGCACACGATCAGCGTTCCGCGGGTAAAGCGGGCGGACGACATAGACCCGGCGCAGTTTGACAACGGCATCAGCGACGAGGTATTTGCAAAGATCTGTGCGCTGATCCGTATTTCCGTGCCCTATACCGGCATGATTATCTCCACAAGGGAGAGCCAGGCCGTGCGTGAGCGGGTGCTCCCGCTCGGCGTGTCCCAGATCAGCGGCGCCTCCCGCACCAGCGTGGGCGGCTACGCATCGGACGAGCCGGAGGAGATTACCTCCGCACAGTTTGACGTCAGCGATCAGAGAAGCTTAGACGAGGTCGTGAACTGGCTGATCAAGCTGGGTTATCTCCCGAGCTTCTGCACGGCGTGCTACCGCGAGGGGAGAACCGGCGACCGCTTTATGGCGCTCTGCAAGAACATGCAGATTTTAAACTGCTGTCAGCCGAATGCGCTGATGACGCTGAAAGAATATCTGGAGGATTACGCCGGTGAGGAGACGAAAAAGATCGGGATGGAGCTGATCGAAAGAGAGCTTGAGAAGATTCCGAATCCGAAGGTGCGCAAGACGGCCTGCGAACATATCCACGATATCGGCGGGGGCAGGCGGGATTTCCGTTTCTAGGGAGGTAAAACGGGGAGCGGAAAGCTATTTTTGGACAGGAGAGGATTGATATGGCAGCAAATCTAAACGAGACGCCGGGCGCAGAGCGGCTCCACATCGGGATTTTCGGGAGGACCAACAGCGGGAAATCCGCGTTTGTCAACGCATTTACCGGGCAGCGGATTTCCATTGTATCGGATGTGGAGGGGACTACGACCGACCCGGTTTATAAAGCGATGGAGGTGCAGCCGTTAGGACCCTGCGTCCTCATCGACACGGCGGGGTTTGGCGACGTGACGGAGCTAGGCGGCGCGCGCATGGAAAAGACACGCCTTGCGGCGGAAAAGACGGAGCTTGCGATTCTTCTTTTTGAGGCGGGGCAGCAGGAGATCGGGGAGGAGCTCCGCTGGTTCCGCTATTTCAGAGAAAAGAATACGCCGGTGCTTCCCGTTGTGAATAAGGCGGACCTGGCGGAGGATGCGGCGCTGTCGGAACGGATCAGAAAGGAGACGGGAAAAGAGGCGCTGACTGTCAGCGCGGCAGACGGCCGCGGGATGGCTGCGGTAAAAGAAGCGCTTGTGCGGCTGCTCCCGGAAGATTACGGAACTTATTTTATCACCGGAGATCTGGCCCGCGAGGGGGATCTGGTGCTGCTTGTGATGCCGCAGGATATTCAGGCTCCGAAGGGCCGTTTGATTCTGCCGCAGGTGCAGACGCTGCGGGAGCTTCTGGATAAGAAATGTACGGTGATGAGCATGACGACGGACCGGCTTGTGCCGGCGCTTGCGGTATTAAAGGAGCCGCCGAAGCTGATTATCACGGACTCCCAGGTCTTTGGCGAGGTCTGTGCACACAAGCCCGCGGAAAGTATGCTGACATCGTTTTCGGTATTGTTTGCGGCGTATAAGGGGGATTTGCCCTACTATGTGGAGGGGGCGAAGCAGATGGAACGATTGGGGCCGGAGTCTAAGGTTCTGATCGCGGAGTGCTGTGCGCATGCGCCGCTTGCAGAGGACATCGGCAGAGAAAAGCTGCCCCGGATGCTGCGGAAGCGCTACGGAGAAGAACTCTCCGTTGAAGTGGTGAGCGGAACGGACTTTCCGCAGCAGCTGGGCGGCTATGATTTGATTATTCAGTGCGGTGCGTGTATGTTCAACCGCACCTACGTGCTGTCGCGGATCGCCCGCGCGAAGGAGCAGCAGGTTCCGATGACAAACTACGGGGTGGCGATCGCACATCTGACCGGGATCTTAGAGCAGGTATCCATGCCGTAGATAAGGGGGCTATTCGCGCAGCGATTCCTCCTGCAGCCGGTCAAAAGCCGCCATGCACTCATCTACGGTAGCGCCGTTTAGCAGCTCGCGCACAATCAGACAGGTGTTGCCCCACTGTTCGACTTTCATGCCCGCGTTGGAACCCAGGACAAAGACATTTTCCTGAATCCTGTCGTTGAGCGGTTTTAAGGCGGGAACGCATTCCACCTCAACATTTTTTGAGGGGGAGATGACCTGGTTGATTTCCGCGTATGCCGAAAGCGCTTCGTCGGAAAGGATGACGTCGAGTGTGAGCAGTGCATCCTCGGCGTGCTCCGCACCTGCGCCGACGGCGAATCCGGTCATGGGCACGACGGGCATCTGCCCGCGGTTTGTGGGGAATCCGATGACCTGCATGTTGAAATCGGTGTCTCCGTAGGCGGTGTCGGTGTTTGCGGCGCCCCAGTAGGCCATCACAATCGGCGTTTTCTGTGCGAGAAAATCGGGACCTTCGGCCTCGATCGCTTCGCTGACAGCGGCTTTCTCGGCATCAATGTAACCGCAGTCGATCAGCTCCTGAAGAAATTCGAATCCGGGGCGCATATAGTCGCTGTATTTGGCTTCCCCGCTGTTGAGCGCCGCGATTTCGGCCTCCGTATTTCCGCCGTTGTAGAGATCCGCATACGCCTGGGCGAGCACGAAGGTCTCGAGCCACCAGCGGTTTGCGCCGACGGGCGTCTCGATTCCGTTTTCTTTAAATACACGGCAGCACTCGAGAAAATCTTCCGGTGTTTCCGGCAGCGCAAGATGGTATCGGTCGAACATGTCTTTGTTGACAAAGAGCCCGTAAGCGACCACTTCCTGGGGGATCGCAACGAGTTTTCCGTCGACGGTATTCGCCGTCTTCACGATATCCCGTAAATTTTTCGCGCAGTCGAGTTCGGACAAATCCGCCAGTGCGCCTTCCGAACCGAGTGTCAGTATCGTATCCGGATTCAGCAGATACAGATCGTCCATATTGCTGCGCACGCGGTCAAGGGATACTTCGTCATAGGTTTTATCCTGATAAGTTTCCGCCGTGTAGGTTCGGTATGCCACCGTGACGCCGAGCGTTTCCTCAGCCATGGCAATCGTGGTATCGGCCGCGCTCCGCGCGGTATTTTCGGAATCCGGATCCGACTTTTCCATGGGGCTGAACAGATTGACAAGCCGTTTGCCGGTGTTTTCGGTAATGATAATATTTGATTCGGGGTCCGGGCGGCTGCCGCAGGCGGTCAGCGCAGAGACGGTCAACGCCGCGAGACAGATCGCCGCAAGGGCGCGGGTCCCCTGTTTGATGTCCTTTTTCATAAATACAGTTCCTTTCATTTTGTGTATTGCCGGATTACTTTTTTGACAAGTTCCACGTCAAGCGGTTTTGCGACGTGGGCATTCATCCCGGCGTCTAAAGCGGCCTTCTGATCTTCCGTGAAGGCGTCTGCGGTCATGGCAATAATGGGGATCAGCGCCGCGTCGCTGCGGTCGAGCGCGCGGATTGCTCTGGTCGCCTCGTAGCCGTTCATGACCGGCATCTGTACATCCATCAGAATCGCGTCAAATTCGCCCTCCGCGGCGCGCGCGAAACGCTCTACCGCAAGCTGGCCGTTTGCCGCGATTTCGCAGCTTGCACCTTCTATTTCAAGAATCTCGGAAAGAATCTCCGCATTGATTTCGTTGTCCTCCGCCGCAAGGAAATGAAGACCTTCCAGCGAGGAGACGGCGTCTGTTCCCGCGCTGTCTTTTGCAGCGAAACCGTTCCGGAGCACCGCGATTTTTTCTTTTAAAGCGGATACGAAAAACGGTTTTGCAAGTGTGTGAAACTCGTCGGTCAAACGCGATTCGTCCGTCTCGTCGTCATGAGGTTCCGTCAAAAGCAGGATCGGCGCGGGAGCGGACAGGGATTCGCGCAGCATCGAAACGGTATGGGTATCCTGTCCATCCGATATATTGCGTTCAAGCAGTATCAGGTGATAGGGGGTTTGCGCCGTATCGGCATCCCGGATGAGGCGCAGGCCGTCCGAGAGACTGCAGGCCGCGTCCACACGGATATTTAACTCTTTCATAAGCAGGCGGATGTTTTCGTTGGAGGTTTCGTCGCTGTCGATCACAAGGATCTGCGCGATCCCGCTCTGTGCCCAGAACTGCAGATCCGCCTGTTTTTCCGGAATCCGGCACTCGAGATGTACCGTAAACAGGCTTCCCTTGCCCATTTCGCTGGAAACATCGATGGTGCCGCCCATGAGCGTCACGATATTTTTCGTGATTGCCATGCCGAGTCCCGTTCCCTGAACCTTGTTCGTGGTGCTGTTCTCGGCTCTTGTAAACGCGTCAAAAATTGTTTTGAGATATTCGGGCGTCATGCCGTAACCGTCGTCCTCCACCTCAATACAGATGTGTTCGTACTGGCAGGAATGCTGTTTCTGTCCCGTAATGCGGAACCAGATATTGCCGCCTTCGGGCGTATACTTGACCGCATTGGAGAGAAGATTAATCAGGATCTGATTGAGCCTTGTCTCATCCCCGATCAGATATTCGTGCAGGATGCCTTTGACGTCCACATGGAAATGCTGATTTTTCGCCTTGGCCATGGGCTGGATAATCGCGTCCACGGAGGATATCACGTCGTTGAGCGAAAATTCTTCGGATGTGAGTACGACTTTCCCGCTCTCGATTTTAGAGATATCCAGAATATCATTGATCAGACCAAGCAGATGCTGGCCGGATGCGGTAATCTTTTTCGTGTATTCCCGCACTTTCTCCGGATTCTCCGCATCTCTGGCGAGAAGCGTCGTGAAACCGAGTACCGCGTTCATCGGTGTGCGGATGTCGTGCGACATATTGGAGAGGAAGATTGTCTTGGAATTGCTGGCAATCTGTGCGGCCTGAAGCGCTTCGGTAAGCTGCTTGTTATGGATCTCGCGCTCGGCTTCTCTTGCGCATCTGTTTTTAATCTGCTGCCGCTGATTGAAATAGTAAAGGATGCAGCACAGCAGGAATGTCACCAGCATGATGACAACGACCAGCAGAATATGCTGATTTACCGACTGCCCCTCCTGCTGTATGGCGTCAAAGGACACGTATCCGACCAGATAGATGGTGCCGCCGTTTACCGGCCACATATAGTTGAGAGAGTTTACCTGGCGGATATCATGGTAAAACAGGATGTTTTTGCCGGTTTTTAAAGAAGCGTTTACCTCAGACTGCAGGATGCTGTCCTCAATGTTGTTGGCGTGGTAAAAATCGGTCAGATTCAGATGGCCGGCGCTGCGCTTTCCCATGCCTTCCGGCTTTAACACAAACCGTCTGCTCTCTGCATCCATAATGTAAAGCACCGCCTGATTATTGTAAAATCCTTCCGGAAGGAACCGGTCGAGCGTGTCATAAACGTATTCGATATAAAGGGTTGCGATCTCCTGGTTGCCTTTGACAATGGGGCACTTCATGGTGTACGCCCAGGTGCCCATATGGTTCAGGTAAGACTGGGAGACGGGAAGTCCCGCGACGGTTCCGCCTGCGGAGAAATCCAGACCTTCCTCGGAAAAAGTATCGCCTGTGTTGGAAATGCCTTCGGTTTCGCCGGTCAGAATCAGGGACATTTTAACCATGGTTTTATTTGGTTCGTACAGGCGGACATATTCGGCAGGGTCGTCGGCCAGCGCGGCTCTGTGGGCGATCATGGTCTGGAATTCCGCTTCGCTGGTTAAAATCGCCTCTATGGTAGACTTGAGAAGATTCAGGTTTTCGCTCAGGTTCTGAATGGCAGATTCGGACATTTCATGGGACATCTTCTGGGTTACGGAGAATACGGCAGCTCCCAGGATACAGAAAATAAGCACGATGGACAACAGCAGGGAAATGCCTTTATTTTTATAGGTTCCGCTTGTTTGTTTCTTCATTTTAACTCCCCGGTTTCACAAATATCTTTTTTCAAAACGTATGTATGATTACTATATTTATATAGAAATAAATTATAGCACAATGCGAGCGCAAAATCCATATTTTGTCTGATATAACATAGTATATGACGGTTATTCAAGGTTTGGTGTATTTTCGGGAGAATATTGGGGGAAAATGCCGGTTAACTTTTTGGGACTTTTGTCCGATATTGTTCTGTAAAATTTTTGAGATTTGGTTGTGAAGCGGGAGTGACGAGCGGTGATACAGGACATTTTACCGGAGCATTTTTATAATCAATATGCGAAAAGAGAGCCGGAGGCAGACAGCCGTGTGCTGCTGTTTGCAGAGGAGGGTATCTACATAAGACCGGAATTGCCGGGATGCGGGGAGGAGACAGAGAACGGGGAATCTCTGCGGTTCCCCGTCTACCGGGAGCTGCTGGAACTGTGCGGCGCGAAGGGATGCCGGATGCCGGAGCTTGTCTATCTGTTTGCGGTGGAGCGGGAGACGTATTTTCTTGCCGTATCGCCTGAGGACGTGCGGGAGATTGTGCTTGCGGCTGACGCGGCGCAGACGGCGGAGGGGAATATCCTCAGGCGTATATCCATGTTTGAAGTGCGCGCCGTGCAGCCGAAAAAGCGGGCGTTTGCGGCGGCGACGGCCTGGCACCTGTTCCGGTGGTACAAAGACAATCGATTCTGCGGCAGATGCGGCGGTATAACACGGCACGGCGAGACGCTCCGCATGTTGGAGTGCCCGGCCTGCGGCAATCAGATTTTTCCGAAAATCGCCCCGGCGGTTATCGTGGGGGTGAGAGACGGCGGGCGGCTGCTGCTGACAAAATACGCAAACCGCACGTATAAGCGCTATGCGCTGATCGCCGGATTTACGGAGATCGGGGAGACGGCGGAGGAGACGGTGCGCAGGGAGGTGATGGAAGAAGTCGGGCTTTGTGTAAAAAACATACGGTATTACAAGAGCCAGCCCTGGGGCTTTGACTCGAATCTGCTGCTCGGATTTTTCTGTGAGCTTGACGGTGCGGATCGAATTGCGCGCGACGAAGAGGAGCTTGCGGTTGCAGAGTGGGTGGATTGGAGGGATATCCCGGACGATGAGGAGGGGCTGTCTCTGACCAGAGAGATGATGACAGTGTTTCGGGAGGACTGCCGTAAATATACATCTTTTCATGACGCTTTCTTTGGGCGCAACTAAGTCGTCGTCGGTTGAGGGGCTTGTCGAGCATGTGACACAGCTTACGTCGGAGATCAGGGACAGTGCCGCGCGCTGCGGGAATGCCGGTGAGCTGGTGGCGAAAGCCAACGGATATGCCGTCGAGGCAGGGACAAAGATGGAACAGCTGACGGCCGCCACAAGAAAGATAGACCAGTCTTCCGCCAAGATTGGCAGCATTATCAAAACAATTGAAGACATTGCGTATCAGACAAATCAGGTGAATATGTTAAACAGTCTGATCGGACGGTTTCGGATTGAATAAAGCATATAGAAAAGCCGATTGGTTCAAATGAGCCGGTCGGCTTTTTTTACTTGACATAAAGACAGAATTGTTGTATTATTTCAATAGTACAGAGGTACAAAAAGAAAACGAAAAGATTTACAGATGGAAAACTTAATATTTCTTAAGGTTTCCTTAATACCATTTTCGTATGATAAAGATTCTGGTACAATCGGTGTAAATCAATTTATTAAAGGGAGATATGAGAAATGGCAGACAATATGCAGACAAAACCAAAAAAGAAAAAGAAAGTATGGTTGATTGTGTTGGTGATTGTCGCAGTGCTGGCAGTTGCAGTCGGCATTGGCGTACATAACATGGCGAAGACGGTGGAGACGGTTTCCAACACCGTTGAGGTAGAGCCGGTACAGCTTCGGGATTTGTCGGACACGATTTCTCTGAAAGGAACCGTATCCGGTGAGAACAGCGTCAATGTGACGTCGAAGGCGACGGCGGAGATTACGGCGGTGAATGTGCAGCTCGGCGATATCGTAAAAGAGGGAGACGTGCTGGTAACGCTTGATTCCGCATCGATTCAGGAAAAGATCACGGAGCTTGAGCAGACGATGGCCAAATCCAATGCGGTGGACAGCATCAATTCAAGGCAGACCTCCAATGCGCTCAGGCAGGCGCAGCAGGATCAGACGACACAGCTCGCGGAAGCACAGAAGGCTATCGAGCGTGCGGAGCAGGGGTACAATGTGGCGCAGGCCGGCTATGATGCCAGCGAGAAGACAGACGCGGATTTTGCGTCGCTGCTGTCCGCAAAGCAGGCGATAGACGATGCAAAGGAAGCGTACAACAATACGCTTGAGTCGACGAACCGTGCGATTGAGGCGGCGAAAATCCAGCTTGAGTTAGACCGCTACAAGGATTCGGATACCGCCGCAAAGGATACGCTGAACGATCTGCGGGAACAGCTGGAGGACTGTGAGATTAAGGCTGCCTGCGGCGGCGTGGTGACGGCCGTGAATGTGAAGGTCGGCGATATCAATACGGAGAAGGTCACAATGCTCACAATCGAGAATACAGCGTCCCTGAAGATGGCGGCGACCGTTCAGGAAGCGGACATCTTAAGGCTCCAGGAGGGCCAGACGGCGAGCGTGACGGCGGATGCGACGGGAGAAGAGGAGATCAAGGGAGAAGTGACCCGCGTGGTGCGCGTGAAGTCGGCCGGTTCCGCAGACGGTTCGGGTCAGGCCACTGCAGGCGGTTACTCGGTTGAGATTTCTCTGGACACGAAGGAGCTTTTGGTCGGTATGGACGTCAAGGCGAGAGTTATGCTCAAAGAAAAGGGCAGTGTGCTGGCGATTCCCTATGATTTGGTGAAATACGATGAGAACGGCGGCGCGTATGTGCTTGTGGCCGAGAGCGGTTCCGACGGGTTTGCAACGGCGGTGCGTAAGAATATCACAGTCGGCGAGGCCGTGGATTATTACGTCGAGGTGACTGGCGGAGATCTCGCAGAGGGCGATATGCTGATTTATGATTATACGGGCGCGGTCACGGAAGGCCAGAGCTTTGCCCCGGAGCAGATGTATTCCGAACAGCAGATGGAGGGCATAAACGGCGCCGGTGACGGAGCAGGTGGGGAGGTTATCGAGTAGTGAGTGAACCAGTGATCCGAATGGAAAATATTGTAAAGACATATTATGAGGGGAAGCCGAATGAACTGGAGATTCTCCACGGCATCAGCCTCTCGGTAAATGAGGGAGAATTCGTTTCCATCGTCGGGGAATCCGGTTCTGGAAAAAGTACGCTGATGAATATTATCGGGGTGTTGGACCGACAGACGGCGGGGACCTATTATCTGGAGAGTTACGATGTGAACCGTATGACCGATGAGGTGCGGAGCGCGGTGCGCAATGAGCGGATCGGATTTGTGTTTCAGAACTTCAATCTTCTTCCGCGTGCAAACGCGCTGAAAAACGTGATGATTCCGCTGATGTACAGCGAACACAAGCGAAAGGACCAGAAAGAGCGCGCGATGGAGATGCTTGCGATGGTGGGCATGGAAGAGCGTGCCGACCACAGGCCGAACGAGTTGTCCGGAGGACAGAAACAGCGTGTGGCGATTGCGAGAGCCATGATTAACAACCCGGCGATTATACTCGCGGATGAGCCGACCGGCGCGCTGGACTCGAAGACCGGGCATATGGTGATGGACCTGTTCCACAAGCTTCACGAGGAACAGGGGAAGACGATTGTGCTGATCACGCACTCGCAGGAGCTCGCCTCCGAGACGCAGCGCATCGTGACGCTTCTGGACGGAGAAATTGTGGCGGATAAGGGAGGTGCGCGGTAATGCTTTGGGAAAATATCAAAGAGGCGGTCACCAGTATCAAGTCAAATAAGATGCGCTCGCTGCTGACGATGCTCGGTATCATTATCGGTATCAGCTCTGTTATCATTATCACGACCATCGGCGGTTCCATCCAGAGCACGCTGACGGCGACGTTGAATTCACTTGGCGGAAATACGGTCTCCGCCTATGTGCAGGCGAGGTATCCGGAGACGGACGAAGAGTGGGCAACCTGGGTTTATCCGGACATGAAGGACAGCGACTATGTGAGCCAGGAGATGATAGACGGGCTGATCGCGGCGTATCCCGACGAGATGGCAGGTGTTGCGGCGCAGAATAGCCTCTGTTACGGAACGATAACGGATGAGAAAAATTCCGACAATTATGCGAATGTAAATGTGGGCGGAATCACGCCGGAGTACCTGGATTATATGAAACTGGAAATGCATGCCGGGCGCAGTCTGACGTCGGAGGACAATCAGACGCAGAAGAGGGTCTGCGTCGTCGCGGATACGATGGCGGCGCGTTACTTTGACGGGAAAGATCCGATCGGGGAACAGATTTCGGTTGTGGCCACCGACGGGGGAATCTATGACTTTGTCATTGTCGGGGTTTACGAGTACAACCAGGCGCTGTTCGGAAAAGTGGACCCGACCGTGCCGGAGAAAGACCGCTCGACGCAGATGATGATTCCGTACCAGACCTGCGCGAAGTTATCGGGTTCGGATCAGACAGGGTATGATTATTTCAACCTGTTGCTGACACCGCTCGCGGATGTGGAGCAGGCAACGCTTCATATTCAGGAATACTTTGACGAGATTTATGCAAATAACGAGAATTTCTATGTTTATTCCTATAATATGCAGTCCGATATGGGGATGATCAACACCGTATTAAACGTTATCACGGTGGCGGTGTCCGGTATCGCTGCGATCTCCCTGATTGTCGGCGGTGTCGGCGTTATGAATATCATGCTGGTATCGATCACGGAGCGCACCAGAGAAATCGGCGTGCGCATGGCGCTGGGAGCGAAGCGGAAAATCATCAAGCTGCAGTTCGTCATTGAGGCGATCGTGTTGTGTCTGATCGGAGGGATTATCGGGATTCTGATCGGAGTCGGAGTCGGTGCACTGCTTGGAGCCGTGGCGGGATTTATCATTCAGAATGTGTACGCGGAGTATTCAAGCTACATTATTCTGTCGGTACACCCGTCCGCGCAGGCGATTATGCTGTCGCTGTTTTTCTCGATGCTGACGGGTGTGTTCTTCGGATATTATCCGGCGAACAAGGCGTCAAAGCTTGAGGTTATCGACGCGCTGCGGTACGAGTAAGCTTGCAGTGATTTCTTAAATAAAATAAAGAGGCTGCCGCATTTACGCAAATAATTACATGGCCGTAGTTCTCACTGTGGGAACGTAAATTACAGACATGTGAAACGAGCGTTCATGCGGCAGCCTCTTTATGTCCGAAAACGGAAAGCAGCCGTCTGCGGTTGGATTCGTGCGTCGCAGATTTCTAAATAAAATCTAAAATCATGATTTTTATGTGATTCCCTGTTGACAAAGAAAAAGGTTGGTGCTATTTTAAGTACATAGATGTTAGCACTCTTTTTGATTGAGTGCTAATAAAACAAAAAGAAACTGCATATACTCTTTGCACAAGAATGCATATGCGCATGGAGGAAACGATGGATGATTTCGAATTGGATGAAAGGAAAACTACAATATTAAAAGCGATTATCCGCAATTACTTAGAGACGGGGGAGCCGGTGGGATCCCGCACGATTTCGAAGTACACGGATTTGAACTTAAGTTCCGCAACCATCCGAAACGAGATGGCGGATCTGGAGGAGCTTGGGTATATCGTCCAGCCCCACACATCCGCGGGGAGGATTCCGTCGGATAAGGGATACCGTTTTTACGTGGATCATCTGATGGTGGAAAAGAACCGCGAAGTGGATGAGATGAAGCAGTTTGTCATCGAGCACACGGAGAAGATGGAGCAGGTGTTAGAACAGGTGGCGCAGGTCCTTGCAGCGAATACCAACTATGCGACCATGGTCACGGCGCCGTCCTACCACCGCAACAAAGTAAAATTTATTCAGCTGTCCAATGTGGATGCGGAACAGGTTCTGGCGGTGATTGTCACGGAGGGGAATCTCGTCAAGAATAAGATCATATCGGTTTTAGAACCGATCGACAACGAGACGATGCTCAAGCTCAACATTCTTCTGAACTCCAACTTAAACGGTCTGGCGCTCGAGGAGATCAATCTCGGGACCATCTCCAGATTGAAGGAGCAGGCGGGAATCCACAGCGATATCGTCAGTGACGTCCTCGACACGCTGGCGGAGACGATGGGAGTGGATGAAGATATTCGGATCTACACCAGCGGGACGACGAATTTTTTCAAATATCCGGAACTGCGGGATTCGGAGAAAGCGAGTGAGCTGATTTCCACGTTTGAGGAGAAACGCCAGCTTGCCAGCTTTGTGACGGAGAACCTGCTCGAGGAGGAGAATACCGGGATTCAGGTCTATATCGGAAACGAAAGCCCGATTCAGACGATGAGAGACTGCAGCGTGGTCACGGCCACGTACGAGCTCGGGAAAGGCGTGCGCGGAACGATAGGAATTGTCGGTCCGAAGCGCATGGACTATGAGAAAGTCATGGATAATCTGAAAGTGCTCAAACAGTCACTGGACGGAATCTTAAACAAACCAAAGGGACAGTAAGGGAAAGGCGGTTTATAGATGTCAGATAAGAAAACGGAAAAGGAAGAAATGTTAGAGGAAGTGCTCGAGGAGCTTGAGGCGGACGCGGAAGCGGCAGCTGAGGATGCATCCGGGGAAGAGCCGGACGGAGCAGACGCGGAAGTGGAATTTGCCGCGGAGGAAGAGGCCGCAAAGGCGGAGCCGGAGACGGCCGACACGGAGAAGAAGGGCTTTTTCAAAAAGAAAAAGGACAAAAAAGACGAGCAGATCGAGGAGCTGAACGATAAGGTTAAGCGGCAGATGGCGGAATTTGACAATTTCCGCAAGCGCACGGATAAAGAGAAAGCGCAGATGTACGACATGGGAGCGAGAAGCATCATTGAAAAAATACTCCCGGTCATTGACAATTTTGAGAGAGGCCTTGCAGCCGTGCCGGACGAGGCGAAAGAGGATGCTTTTGTCGTCGGCATGGATAAAATATATAAGCAGCTGCTCTCCGAACTGGAGACAATCGGCGTTGCGCCGATCGAGGCGGTGGGCAAAGAGTTTGACCCGGAGTACCACAATGCGGTGATGCAGGTGGAAAACGGGGAGCTTGCATCCGGTGTGATTGCCCAGGAGCTGCTGAAAGGATACACCTACAAGGATGCGGTCGTCCGCCACAGCATGGTAGCGGTCGTACAGTAAAACGCCTGCACCGGCGGGCAAACGGAACAGCGAATCATCATTTCATATAATTTTAGGGAGGAAATCATCATGGGAAAAATTATCGGAATTGACTTAGGAACAACAAACAGCTGTGTGGCGGTTATGGAAGGCGGAAAGCCGACCGTAATTGCAAATCAGGAGGGCGCTAGAACCACACCGTCCATCGTTGCATTCACAAAGACAGGCGAGCGTCTGGTGGGTGAGCCCGCAAAGCGTCAGGCAGTGACAAACGCGGAGAAGACCATCGCTTCCATCAAGCGGCATATGGGAACCGATTATAAGGTAGGGATCGACGACAAGAATTACTCTCCGCAGCAGATTTCCGCAATGGTGCTTCAGAAGTTGAAAGCGGATGCGGAAGGCTATCTCGGGGAGAAGGTGACGGAGGCAGTGATCACCGTTCCCGCGTACTTTAATGACGCACAGCGCCAGGCGACCAAAGATGCCGGAAAGATTGCGGGACTTGACGTAAAGCGTATCATCAACGAGCCGACGGCCGCAGCGCTTGCATACGGTCTCGACAACGAAAAAGAGCAGAAAATCATGGTGTACGACCTCGGCGGCGGTACGTTTGATGTCTCCATCATCGAGATCGGCGACGGCGTTATCGAGGTTCTGGCGACGAACGGCGATACGCGCCTCGGCGGCGACGATTTTGACAATAAGCTGACACAGTGGATGATTGACGAGTTCAAAAAGGCGGAGGGCGTGGATTTGTCCAACGACAAAATGGCGCTTCAGAGACTGAAAGAGGCGGCTGAGAAAGCGAAAAAGGAGCTGTCTTCCGCGACCACAACGAACATTAACCTGCCGTTTATCACGGCGACCGCAGAGGGACCGAAGCATTTTGACATGAACCTTACACGCGCAAAGTTTGACGAGCTGACGCATGATCTGGTTGAGAGAACCGCAGTACCGGTACAGAACGCGATGCGCGATGCGGGGCTGACCAACGCAGACCTCGGTCAGGTGCTCTTAGTCGGAGGTTCCACACGTATTCCGGCAGTGCAGGATAAAGTAAAACAGCTGACCGGCAAAGAGCCGAGCAAGTCCTTAAACCCGGATGAGTGCGTGGCGATCGGCGCGTCCATTCAGGGCGGAAAGCTCGCCGGAGACGCAGGCGCAGGTGAGATCTTACTTCTCGATGTCACACCGCTTTCCCTGTCGATTGAGACGATGGGCGGCGTTGCGACAAGACTGATTGAGAGAAATACAACGATCCCGACGAAGAAGAGCCAGATTTTCTCGACGGCTGCGGACAATCAGACCGCGGTTGACATCAACGTCGTACAGGGTGAGAGACAGTTTGCAAAGGACAACAAATCGCTCGGACAGTTCCGTCTCGACGGTATTCCGCCCGCACGCCGCGGTGTGCCGCAGATTGAGGTGACGTTTGATATCGATGCAAACGGTATCGTAAACGTGTCCGCAAAGGATCTCGGAACCGGAAAAGAGCAGCATATCACGATCACCGCCGGATCGAATATGTCGGACGACGAGATCGATAAGGCAGTCCGTGAGGCGGCTGAGTATGAGGCGCAGGACAAGAAGAGAAAAGAGGCAATTGACGCGAGAAACGATGCCGATTCTTTTGTCTTCCAGACGCAGCAGGCGTTAGATCAGGTCGGAGAGGGAATTGACCCCGCGGATAAGGCGGCGGTCGATGCCGATATGAATGCCGTGAAATCCTTCCTGGATGCACATCAGAATGCGGAGGAGATGACGGAGGCAGACGTAGTCGAGTTAAAGTCTCTGCAGGAGAAGCTGACACAGAGCGCGCAGAAGGTGTTCGCAAAGATGTATGATCAGGCGCAGGCCGCGCAGGGCGCAGGTGCAGGCCCGGATATGAGCAATATGGGCGGCGCTGACAGCGCAGCTGCGGACGATGTAGTGGATGCGGATTTCAAAGAGGTATAAAGATTGAAAATTCAGATTTTCAATAAAAGCGGTTGGGGTTTCCGGGTGGTGACATCCGGAAACCCTTGTGCGGTACTCGGATTTGGAAAGAGGAAAGGTTATGGCAGATAAGAGAGATTATTATGAGGTCTTAGGCGTCAGCAAGAGCGCGTCGGATGATGAGATAAAAAAAGCATTTCGTTCTATGGCCAAGAAATACCATCCGGATATGCACCCGGGAGACAAAGAGGCAGAGGAGAAATTTAAAGAAGCGCAGGAGGCATATGCGGTGCTGAGCGACGCCGAGAAACGCCGCCAGTATGACCAGTTCGGCCATGCCGCGTTTGACGGCGCAGGAGGCGCGGGCGGCTTTGACTTTTCCGGTATGGACATGGGAGATATTTTCGGAGATATTTTCGGAGATTTCTTCGGCGGCGGCAGAAGAAGGGCAAACGACGGCCCGATGAAGGGACAGAATCTGCGAACCAGTGTCCGTATCACATTTGAGGAGGCGGTTTTCGGCTGCGAAAAGGAGATCGAGATGGTGCTCAAAGACGAGTGCGGCGCCTGTCACGGAACCGGGGCAAAGCCGGGAACTTCACCGGAGACCTGCCAGAAGTGCGGAGGAAAAGGCAAGATTGTGTACACGCAGCAGTCGTTTTTCGGCACGGTACAGAATGTACAGACCTGTCCGGAGTGCAGCGGAAGCGGAAAAATCGTAAGAGAAAAATGCCAGAGCTGCTACGGAACCGGTTATATCTCCAATAAGAAAAAAATTCAGGTATCGATTCCCGCCGGCATCGACAACGGACAGAGTGTCCGTATCCGGGAGAAGGGAGAGCCTGGAATCAACGGCGGGCCGAGAGGAGACCTTCTCGTGGAAGTCATAGTCTCAAGGCATCCGTCTCTCACGCGCCAGGATATGAATATCTTCTCGACGGCCAGAATTTCGTATGCGCAGGCGGCGTTAGGCGGGGAGATCCGCATCGGCACGGTGGACGGCGACGTGATCTATGAGGTAAAGGCAGGCACGCAGACGGGGACGCGGATCCGCCTCAAAGGAAAAGGGGTTCCGTCTCTGCGCAACAAGTCGATACGCGGAGATCAGTATGTGGATTTGATCGTGCAGACGCCGACCAACTTAAACCAGGAGGCCAGAGAATTGCTGCGGCAGTTTGATGCGGCCACCGGAGATTCCCTCGGCAAGGGCACGGAGGAAGGCGGCGCAGAGCCCGCCGGAAAGCACAAGAAAAAAAAGGGCTTTATGGATAAGCTCAAAGAATCTCTCGATGATATATAGGATTGTATGGAACGCCGGCGCCTTTCCAAAAAGGTACCGGCGTTTTAGTCATATTGCCTATTGAGCAAAGCAACTAAATGTAGTATTATGTCATTAATTGGGAACAAGTTATAGTATATGCATCTGCGGAAAGCGAGGAAGTCATGGATCAGTCAGCACTTAAGACAGATGACATGAGTGTCAGCCTTGGGCAGCGGTGTTTTCATGAGACAGCAGTGATTGAGCGTAAGAAACAGGCATTGCAGCGGGAGAAAAGGGAGTTTGAGCGGGAACGCCGCAAATTCGAGCGGGAGAAACAGGAGTTTTCGGCCGTCAAAAATGTGGAAGAGCAGCGCATGCGCAAGGAAAAGCAGCTGTTCGAGATGAAATGGAAGCTATTGGAGGAAGAGCTGGTAAAGCTTGCGAACGAGAAATCACAGGTGGAGAAGCAGCGCAGGTTTTATGACCATGTGGCGGCCCATGAGGCGAAAGGGGCTCCGCTGCAGGGCGCAAAGGTGATACGCGGGGAGCAGTTTTTCATCGGGGTCAAGAGCGAGCAGTCCTTAAAGAAACGCTATAAGGATTTGATTAAGATTTATCATCCCGATAATCTTGCGGGTGACACCGATACGATTCAGGAGATAAACAGAGAGTATGACAGGTTAAAACGGATGTATCACTGACGGGATGCGAAGGACGGATGACGTACCAGCCGTTTCTGTAAACGCCCATGATTTCCGCAGCCTGCGGAGGAAACCATGGGCGTTTTTCTCAGGACGGATAGACAAGGTGTGCTTCGTCAATCTGATAGAGCGTGCCGTCAAGGTAGCGCGCGGCGAGATAGTTGGCCATGGAAAGATTCATATCCAGATAATTTCCGCAGTCGTGCGGGGAGGCGCCCGGAATCTCGTCTTTGAAATCGCGGATAAACTCATACAGCTCGATGAGCAGCGGGACGATATCCCGTGACTCATAGTCTCCGGCCAAAAGCAGGTAAAAGCCGGTACGGCAGCCCATGGGGCCGAAATACAGCGTCTTTTTACCGTAGACGGAATGACTGCGGAGAAAGGTGGCCGCAAGGTGCTCGATCGTATGGATCTCCGCGGTGTTCATGACGGGCTCGTCGTTCGGAGAGGTCATGCGCAGGTCAAAGGTCGTGATAATTTCGGCGCCGACAGTGTCTTTCCGCGACACATAGACGCCGGGCTGCAACTTGATATGGTCAATGGTGAAGCTTGCAATTTTTTCCATAAATGGAACCTCCGTTCTGTAATTTAAGTCTACCTTAAAACACGAAGACAGATTCGTCAAGGGTAAATACGCCGGACTGTGAGAACGTGGGGATTTCCGAAAAATTTGCACATGATTTTTTTAGAAAATATTGAAATAAAATGTCAGCTATGCTACAATTTATCCATCAGCGGCGAAAATGGATGTGTTAAACCGCTTACATTTTTTTATAAGGAGGCATATATAGAGAGAGTCTTATTTAATAGAGAATCGTATATCGAAAGATTTTTATAAAAATCCAATACATACTTATTAAAAAACACAAAAAGGAGAATTGAAATGCGTAAAAGTATCAAAATTATGGTTGGAGCCCGGGTAATTGCTACTTTTTTAGCCGTTTTGCTGTTTAGTGTGCTGACCACAAAAAATATTCTCAATATGGAACATTCCGAAGAATTTAATGTTGAGATCAACGCTCTTTTGCAGAGAGCGCAGATGGCAGAGACGGCCCACTACAAGTGGTCGGGCAACCTCAGCAATGCCCTTTACAACAACGCCGAATTTACAGGAAGTGCGGATCCCACCGGCTGTGTGCTTGGACAGTGGCTCTACGGTGAGGCAGGGACGGATGACAAGCAGATTCTTGAACTTCGCAAACAGCTCGAACCGCTTCATAAAGAACTTCATGAGTCGGCCGTATATGTATTGGATCTGATGAAGACGAATCCGACTCAGGCGCAGAAGTATTACCAGGATACGATTCAGAGCAATCTGAGTACGCTTGTGGGACTTTTGGACCAGGTTGTGGAACGCGGAACGGCGCTCAGTGAGCAGAGTGTCTTACAGATGCAGCAGACGGTAAGGACGATGCATATCGTTACCGCAGCGGGATTGGCTCTGGCTCTGCTCTGCCTTCTGAGCCTTGTAGTCTATATTCTGCGCAGTGTTGTCAGACCGATTCTTCGGATTACGGAGGAAGCAAAACCGCTGCAGGACGGCTGTCTGAAACTGCAGCTGACCTACAATGCGAATAACGAGATCGGAGATCTGTCAAGAACACTGAAACAGTCAATCGAGCAGACGAGCCGCTATATCCAAGATATCAATCACATTATGAGTGAAGTTTCCAGAGGGAACTTCAACGTAGGCGCATCGGTTCCTTTTATCGGAGATTTCCGCTCGATTTCGGATTCGATTGACAGTTTTACGGATTCGCTGTCTACCGTGATGGCCAATATTCATGATGTGGAATATAAGGTATTCGGTCATGCGAGAAGTCTTTCGGACGGTTCCCAGATGCTTGCAAAGGGTGCGGTCGAGCAGGCAAGTGCGGTGGAAGAGCTTTCCTCCACGTTAGAGGAGCTTTCCAGAAGTGCAAAGCAGAATATCAAGATGGCGTCCGATATGCGGGATAATGCGCATCTTACCGGTGATCAGGTGAACTTAAGCAGCCAGCAGATGGAGCAGCTGATCAATGCAATGATGGATATCCGCACGACATCCCAGCAGATTGAAGAAATTATTTCTACGATTGAGAATATTTCGTTCCAGACCAATATCCTTGCGCTGAATGCAGCGGTGGAGGCGAGCCGGGCCGGTGAAGCCGGAAAAGGCTTTGCAGTCGTGGCGGAGGAGGTCCGCAACCTTGCGGGTCAGTCCGATCAGGCTGCCAAGGCAACGAAGGAGCTGATCGAGAACTCCGTACACGCCGCGGAGAAGGGCAACAAGATTGTGGAGGAAGTTTCCCAGTCACTGCAGAAGACGCTGAAACTGGTGATCCAGTCCAATCAGGCGATTGATGAATTTACGGATGCGGTGCAGGTGGAAGCGACTGCAATCTCTCAGGTGGCGGAGGGAATCGGACAGATTTCCAATGTAGTACAGACAAATTCCGCGAACAGCGAGGAGTCTGCGGCTGTAAGTACGGAGCTGTTTGAGCAGGTAAATCTTCTGAAGAACCAGACAAATGATTTCCAGCTGAAACAGAGATAAGGGATAACAATATTTTGAATGATCTTCAAGGACTATGGCAGCATAGTCCTTGAAATATTTTACGGGGAATGAAAGGAGGCGCCGGTGTGATTATAAGCGCCAGCCGGAGAACGGATATTCCGAATTATTATTCCGAGTGGTTTTTAAACAGGATAAAGGAAGGATATCTGTATGTCCGCAATCCGATGAATCCCCGTCAGATCAGCAAGATTCCGCTGTCGCCCGAGCTTGTCGACTGCATTGTTTTCTGGACGAAAAATCCCGAGCCGATGCTTGGCAGGTTAGAGGAGCTCAAGGATTACCGGTACTATTTTCAGTTTACTCTTACCGGGTACGGCAGGGATATAGAAGCGGGGATTCCGCATAAAAAGAACAATATGATTCCGGTGTTTCAGAGGCTGTCGCGCATGATTGGGAAGGAAAGGGTAGTCTGGAGATATGATCCGATTCTGTTTACGGACAGATATACGCCGGACTATCATTTGAGCGCGTTTGAACAGATTGCCGAAGCATTGCAGGGATATACGTCAAAGTGCGTGATCAGCTTTGTCGATACCTATGCGAAAAATCAAAAAGCACTCGGCGCACTGCATGCGTTTTCTCTGCAGGGAGGGCAATTGACGGCATTTGCAGCAGAGATTGCCGCAATTGCAGAAACGCATCATATGAAAGCCGCATCCTGTGCGGAGGAGGTTGATTTGTCCGCCTGCGGGATCGCACATAATTGCTGCATCGACAAAGAATTGATAGAGCGGCTTACCGGGTGCAGAATCAAAGCGGAGAAGGACAAAAATCAGAGAAAAGAATGCGGCTGTATTGAGAGCATTGACATCGGCGCATACAATACCTGTAAAAGCGGATGCCTCTATTGTTATGCAGGCGGCAATCTAAGCCGCAAGGAAGACGCTGGTGGGACGAACGCTGCTTCAGGCGGCAGCCTGTATGATGTCTGTTCACCGCTTTTATGCGGAAAAATCACAGAGGCCGATAGGGTTGCGGAGCGGAAGGTGAAATCATGGAAGGAATCACAGCGGACGGTATGGGATTGACAATCCGAACCGGCTGATTTATAGGGAAAAACAAAAGCGATAATGCGGGAGGAGTTCGGATGGGAACCTATGATTTTAAGACACAGCCGTCGGTTGTGATTCAGGGAGCGATGGATGTCGAGACGGAATATCTGATCGGGCAGCTGCGGGATCGGGAATGTATCACGCTTGGAAACTGGACATTTTATACGGGATTTCTCGGAGCGGGCGGTACGCCCGTGATCGTTTCGAAGACCTTTCAGGGCATGGTGAATGCGGCGGCGGCGACGAGCCTTGCAATGGTTTTCTTTGCGCCGGCTGCGGTGATCAATCAGGGAATCGGAGGCGGACACGACCCCAAACTTCATGTCGGAGATATCGTGATAGGGACGAGCGTTGCTCCGATGGGGGCGATGATGCGGCCGTTTGCCGCGGCGGGAGCGGGAATCGGAGATGCGGATTTTTCGCCGCTCGGGCTGGAGGTTTTCAACCGCGAATGGGGAGAGGCCAGGAAGCTCACCGATTTTTCGTGCAGCGAAGCGCTGGTGCGTGTGGCGGAGGAGACGGCAGAGAAGTTTCTTTCGGAAGAGAAGCAGGCCGGAGGGACAAAACGCCGGATTGTACGCGGGGTGCTTGGCTCCGCGGACGAGTGGAACAATCAGCTTGACCGCATTACGCTTCTGCGCGAGCGTTTCTGTACGGCGGAGGAGGATATGGAGTCGGCAGCCACGGCGCAGGTCTGCGCCGCCTACGGGGCGCCGTTTCTCGGAATACGGATTTTGTCAAACACGATTGTGAACGGAGAGGACTATGACGAGCGTGTGGCTGTGATCGGGCAGCGTTTTGTCGTGCGTTTTGCGGAAGCGCTCGCGCAGAAAATTGACGGGACAAATATACGGGGAATCTAATTGCCAGAAAAAAATTTTTGGGTTATAATAGTCTCGCTGGCGCGAGCCATTACGTCTCGCTGGCGCGAGCCATTACGTCTCGCTGGCGCGAGCCATTACGTCTCGCTGGCGCGAGCCGTTAATATAGAAACGATAATGATTTTATCGGGTAGGGAGACAGTTTCATGAAATGGAATAAATATACAATAGAGACGACGACGGCGGCCGAGGATTATATGAGCGCGATGCTTGCCGAGCTCGGCATCGAGGGCGTGGAGATTGAAGACAACGTACCGCTGTCTGCGGCGGATCAGGCGCAGATGTTTATCGATTTTCTTCCCGAGCTGCCGCCGGATGACGGCGTGAGCCGCGTAAGCTTTTATCTCGAGGATAACGGCGGCGATGATACGGAGCTGTTAAAACAGGTAAAAGCTGCGCTGGAAGAACTGCGCGGAATCGTGGACGTCGGGAGCGGCGTGATCACTTCGGACCGGACCGAAGATCTGGACTGGATTAACAACTGGAAAAAGTTTTTCCGCGCGTTTTCGATTGACGATATTGTAATCAAGCCGACCTGGGAAGAATGGAATGAAGAAGAGGGAAAGATTCTGATTGAGATCGACCCCGGCGTATCGTTCGGAACCGGAAAGCATGAGACAACCCAGCTGTGCATCCGGCAGCTGCTCAAGTATATCCGCGGAAATGCAGAATACACGCCGGAGGAGCATCACCCAAAGGTGCTTGATGTGGGATGCGGCAGCGGGATTCTCTCGATTGTCGCGTTAAAACTCGGCGCGTCCGCGGTTGTGGGGACGGATCTCGATCCGGACTGTATGACTTCCACGCGGGAAAATATGGAAGTAAACAGGCTGCGGCCGGAGCTGGGAAGCTTCTATGTCGGGAATCTGATTGACGATACGGCGCTGCAGGAAACGGTCGGCACCGGGGTATATGACATTGTGGTGGCAAATATTCTGGCCGATGTGATTATCCCCATGGCGCCGGTGATCCCGGCAAGGCTGAAAGAAGGCGGATATTTTATCACCTCGGGGATTATAGACTTTAAGGAACAGGCGGTAAGAGAAGCGATCGAGGCGGCCGGGCTTACGGTGGTCGAGGTAAATCATCAGGGGGAGTGGGTCAACATTACGGCCCGCAAAGGTTTCGGCGCGGAACCCATTCAGTGAGAGGATAAGAGATGTATCAGTTTTTTGCGGAGGAGCAGGCAGGAGAGGAACGGCAGGTGCTTATCACCGGGACGGACGTCAATCACATCCGGAATGTGCTGCGCATGAAGCCGGGCACACAGATCCGCGTCAGCACGCCTTCCGGGAAAAATTATCTGTGCCGCATTGCACGGATCAGCGGAGAAGCCGTATGGGCAGAGATTGAGACGGAGGTTCCGGGAACGGAGCTTTTCGGTCGGATTGTACTGTTTCAGGGGCTGCCGAAGTCGGACAAGCTTGAGTTTATCATACAGAAGGCCGCAGAGCTTGGCGCGTCGGAAGTTGTTCCGGTGGCTATGAAAAACTGTGTGGCAAAACTGGACGCAAAAAAAGCGGAGAGTAAGAAAAAACGCTGGCAGAGCATCGCGGAGAGCGCGGCGAAACAGTCGAAGCGCAGCGTGATTCCCGCGGTCGGCGATGTGATAAGCTTTTCGGAGGCGGTAAAGGCAGCCGGTGCGTTTGATGTCGGTCTGGTCTGCTATGAGAATGAGCGGGGGATGGCGGGCACGCGCGCGCGGATTGAGGCCATCCGCCCGGGGCAGAGCGTTGCGGTTTTTATCGGCCCGGAGGGCGGCTTTGACGCGTCGGAAATCGCGCTTGCAAAAGAGGCGGGAATGCACACGGTCTCGCTTGGAAACCGGATTCTGCGGACGGAAACGGCCGGACTTGCGATGCTGTCCGTGCTGATGTATCAGATCGAGAGTGCTGTTGGAGGCTAAACGATGGAAGTTTATTTGGATAATTCGGCGACGACCCGCTGCAGCGAGCGCGCAAAGAATATTATGGAGCGCGCGCTGACTGCGGATTACGGAAATTCCTCGTCCCTGCACCGGATGGGGAAAGCGGCGGAGGATTATATCCGGGACGCGCGGAAAAAGATTGCAAAGACGCTGAAGGTGGAGGAGAAAGAGCTTGTCTTTACCTCGGGCGGTACAGAGTCAAACAATATGGCGCTGATCGGAGCGGCGCTTGCGAATCAGAGGCGCGGACGGCATATCGTTGCGGGCGGAATCGAGCATGCATCGGTGTGGGCGGCCGCCGATTATCTTGCGGAGCTTGGATTTGAAATCACATATCTTGCGGTGGACGCGGACGGGATGATTTCTTTAGAGGAGCTGCGGGAAGCGGTGAGGGAAGACACGATTCTTGTGTCCGTTATGATGGTCAACAATGAGATCGGAGCGAGGGAACCTGTTGAGGATGCGGCCAGGGTGATCCGGGAAAAGAATCCCGATACGCTGTTTCACGTGGATGCGATACAGGCCTACGGCAAATACCGCATTTATCCGAAGAAGGCGGGAATCGATCTGCTCTCGGTCAGCGGGCATAAAATCCACGGGCCGAAGGGCGTGGGATTTCTCTATATCCGGGACAAAGTCAGGGTAAAGCCGCTGCTATACGGGGGAGGCCATCAGAAGGGGATGCGTTCGGGGACGGAAAATGTCCCGGGCATTGCGGCGCTCGGAGAGGCTTGCGCGGAGGCATACGAGGATTTTGAGGAAAAAATCGAGCGTCTGTACACGGTAAAAGAGCGTTTTGTCGCAGGCGTGACACGGATTGAGGGCGTGACGGTCAACGGAAAAAGCGGCAGGGACAGCGCGCCGCAGATTGTCAGCATCTGCATTGAGGGCGTGCCGGCCGAGGTGATGCTTCACTCGTTAGAAGCGTATGGGATTTATGTCTCTGCGGGCAGTGCCTGCTCGTCGAATAAGCC
The DNA here is from genome assembly GCA_910577925.1 of uncultured Roseburia sp. GTDB lineage: Bacteria > Bacillota > Clostridia > Lachnospirales > Lachnospiraceae > Roseburia. Next base: position 52,269 of record CAJTOI010000005.1, on the reverse strand, counting down.
TGCGCCGAGCCGTACCTTACAGGCAATCGGTCTGCCAAAAAATCAGGCGGAATCCACAATCCGCGTGAGCTTTTCGGTCGGCACGACGGAGGAGGAAGCGGATTACGCGGTGGAAAAATTGGCGGAAATCATACCGTTCCGCCGGAAATTTACCAGAAAATAGCGTGAGAAAGGATTTCTATGTACAAATCGTTTTTGATTAAATATGCGGAGATTGCAATTAAGGGGAAGAACCGCTACCTGTTTGAGGATGCGCTGGTCAGTCAGATCAGCAGGGCGCTCAAAAAGGCGGAGGGAACATATCGGGTGCGCAAGGAACAGGGGCGCATCTATGTCGACATGGCGGAGAACTGTGATTTTGACGAGGCGGTTGCCGCGATGAAATGCGTCTTTGGAATTGTGGGAATCTGCCCGCTGATTCAGGTGGAGGATCAGGGCTTCGACGCGCTCGCAGAAGAGGTCATCGCTCATGTCGGCGAGGCATACCAAAACCGGCGTTTTACGTTTAAGGTCAATGCGAGACGCGCGCGGAAGAACTACCCGCTTGATTCCATGGAAATCAATGCGCTGCTCGGAGAGCGGATTCTTGCGGCATTTCCGGAGTGTTCGGTGGATGTGCATCATCCGCAGGTCGTGATTCACGTCGAAATCCGCAGTCAGATTAACATTTATTCCACTGTGATCCCCGGCCCCGGCGGGATGCCCGTGGGGACAAACGGAAAGGGGATGCTGCTGCTGTCCGGCGGGATTGACAGTCCGGTTGCAGGTTATATGATTGCAAAACGCGGGGTGGCCATTGACGCGACTTACTTCCACGCGCCGCCTTACACATCGGAGCGCGCAAAGCAGAAGGTGGTGGACCTTGCAAAAATCGTGGCGAAATATGCGGGGCCGATCAATCTCCATGTGGTGAATTTCACCGACATTCAGCTTTATATTTACGAGCAGTGCCCGCATGAGGAGCTGACGATTATTATGCGCCGCTATATGATGAAGCTGGCGGAGCATTTTGCAAAAGAGAGCAAGTGCCTCGGACTGATTACCGGCGAGAGCATCGGTCAGGTGGCAAGTCAGACGATGCAGTCGCTTGCGGCGACAAACGAGGTCTGTACGATGCCGGTCTACCGGCCGTTAATCGGATTTGACAAGCAGGAGATTGTGGAGATTTCCGAGCGTATCGACACTTATGAGACGTCGATCCTTCCCTATGAGGACTGCTGTACGATCTTTGTGGCAAAGCACCCGGTGACGAAGCCGAGTCTCAATGTGATACGCAATGACGAGAGGAAGCTTGCAGAGAAGATAGACGGGCTGATGCAGACGGCGATTGAAACGGTGGAGGTTATCCGTGTTGAGGCGGACTAAAAATCGTCGCCCGGCGGCGACGATTCCGAGAATGCTTCGCATTCTCATTGAGGAAATTTTTACTGTCGCATAATTCGGTAAACGAAAAAAGAACAGGGGAAATTCTCCTGTTCTTCCTGAGCGGCAGACGGCCGGTCGTGCCCGCTGTCTGAAATCTTAGATTAAGTACGGTTTTAAGGTCTCCATAATCTCATCGGTATTGCCCTCTGCATGGATTGCAAGGTCAATGGGTTTGGATAAATCTAAGCTGAAAATACCCATGATGGATTTCGCGTCAATCACGTATCTTCCGGAAATCAGATCAAAGTCGAACTCGTACTGCGTGATTGCATTTACGAAGGATTTTACTTTGTCGATGGAGTTTAAAGAAATCTGTACTGTTTTCATGATTAAAAAACCTCCTTGAAATAGACTAACTGTTTTATACAGCTTTATAGTAATGGTTTTTAATGGAAAAGTCAACAACAAAAGCATGTCGGAATGGAGAAAGAATTGAGTGTGAGAAAAAGAGCGGCTCTGCACAATCTGGGCTGTAAAGTAAACGCATATGAGACGGAGGCAATGCAGCAGCTGCTCGAGGAAGCAGGGTATGAGATCGTCCCCTTTGAGGAATATGCGGATGTCTACGTGATTAACACGTGTTCCGTGACAAATATTGCAGACCGCAAATCGCGGCAGATGCTGCACCGGGCAAAGAAAAAGAATCCCGGCGCGGTTGTCGTGGCGGCTGGCTGCTATGTGCAGACGAAGGAAGGACAGGCCCTTGCCGACGATGCGATTGATATGGTAATAGGGAACAACCACAAGCATGAGCTTGCCGCGCTGCTCGCGGAATATGAGAAAAAGCAGTGCGATGCAGAGCAAAAGCCGGCGAGGGTGTGCGATATCAACAGCGGAGCGCAGGCGTATGAGGCGCTTGCGCTGTCAAAGACGGCGGAGCATACAAGGGCTTTTATCAAGGTGCAGGACGGGTGCAACCAGTTCTGCAGTTACTGCATTATCCCGTTTGCGAGGGGCAGAGTCAGAAGCCGCGCGGCGGGGGAGGTTATCGCGGAGGTACAAAGGCTTGCCGAGAACGGCTGCCGGGAGGTCGTGCTCACCGGCATTCACTTAAGCTCCTACGGCGCGGACTGCGGGGACGATCTGCTGCATCTGATTGAGCGGGTGCATGAGGTGGAGGGGATTGCGCGCATCCGGCTCGGAAGCCTTGAGCCGCGCATTGTCACGGAGGAGTTTGTGCGGCGGCTCGCCGGGCTCCCGAAGGTCTGCGCGCATTTTCATCTGTCCTTACAGAGCGGCTGCGACAGTGTGCTTGTCCGGATGAACCGGCGCTACGACACGGCGGAGTACGAGGAAAGCTGCAGACTTCTGCGGCGCTGCTACAGGCATCCAGCGATTACGACCGATGTGATCGTTGGATTTCCGGGGGAGACCGAGGAGGAGTTTGCGGCGACGGAGCGGTATCTCTCGCGGATCCATTTTTACGAGATGCATATTTTCCCGTACTCGCGGCGCGAGGGAACGCGGGCCGCGGCGATGTGTGACCAGGTGCCCGAGCCGGTAAAAAAGGCGCGCAGCGGCCGCCTGCTTGCACTTGCGCAGCGCATGTCGCGGGAATTTCGGGAGGAATATCTCGGAGAGCAGGTGACGGCGCTGCTCGAGGAACCGTTTGACTTTGCGGGGGAATCCTATATGACCGGCTACACCGAGACGTATGTGAAAGTGGCGGTAAAAGCGGGGAAAAAGGGACCCAATGAGTTTGTGACAGGCCGCATAGAGAAATGTTTGACCGGGGATATCTATCTTTTGGTTGAATTTTAGGACAAACTATATTAAAATAAGAATAGCAATGCTTTTGACATAAGAGTGACCCGCGGGCACCTGTTGTCTTGCAGTTTATAAGGGCGTGACAAATATGCAGAATATGAATAACACACAATATTTCAGAGTGGAGAAGGAGCCGGAGCTTGCAGTCAGCGATGTACTTACGATCGTATACAAGGCGCTGCGCGAGAAGGGCTATAATCCGGTCAATCAGATTGTTGGATATATTATGTCCGGTGATCCGACGTACATCACCAGCCATAATAATGCAAGAAGCCTGATTATGAAGGTAGAGCGTGACGAGTTAGTGGAAGAGGTTTTGAGGGCATATATCAGAAATAGTAACTGGGAGTAAGCGCAAGGATCTGCGGCCCGGAGATTTTTGCGTGCAGCTTTGTGCGTTTCGGCCCGAAGATTGCCGCGGCGGAAAGGCAGAGGTTGTGTGATGCGGATATTGGGATTGGATTTCGGCTCAAAGACTGTCGGCGTGGCAGTCAGTGATGAGCTCTTATTAACTGCGCAGGGACTGGAGATTATCAGACGTCAGTCTCCGAATAAACTGCGCCGGACGTTGGCGAGAATTGAGGAGATTATTGCGGAATACCGAGTGGAACGCGTTGTGCTGGGGTATCCTAAGAATATGAATAACACCGAGGGAGAGCGTTGCGAGAAGACGAAAGAGTTTCAGGAAATGCTGGAGCGTCGGACCGGGCTTACGGTTGTTTTGTGGGATGAGCGGCTTACAACCGTCGCTGCGGATCGACTGATGAAGGAGACCGGAATCCGAAGAGAAGACCGGAAAGAATACGTGGATGAAATCGCGGCGGTATTTATTTTGCAGGGCTATCTGGATTTCCTTGGAAGAAAGGAATAGCATATGGAAAAGATCACCTTTATCGATCCCGAAACAAAAGAGGAGATTGAATTTTTTGTGGTGGAAGAAACACAGATAAACGGAACGAAGTACCTTTTTGTGACGGAAGAGGAAGACGAAGATTGTGACGCATATATTTTAAAGGAAATGCGGGCCGACGAAGAAGACATTGTGTACGAGATGGTGGAAGACGATGCAGAGCTTCGGGCGGTCGGCAAAGTATTTGCGGAACTGATCGATGATGCGGATATCGAATATTGATAAGAGAAAGAAATAACGGAGGTAACAGTTTGAAAAAAGAAAAAACTTCAAAGCTCAAAATCATTCCATTGGGAGGATTAGAGCAGATTGGTATGAATATTACTGCCTTTGAGTACGAAGACAGTATTATTGTGGTGGACTGCGGTCTGTCTTTTCCGGAGGATGATATGTATGGAATCGACCTTGTGATTCCCGATATCTCCTACCTGAAAGACAATATTGAGAAAGTAAAAGGCTTTTTTATCACCCACGGACACGAGGATCATATCGGAGCGATCCCGTATGTGCTCCGGGAGATCAATGTCCCGATTTATTCCACCAAACTGACAAACGGGATTATCGAGCACAAGCTGCGCGAGCACAATATGCTCACCAAGGTAAAGCGCAAGGTGGTAAAGCACGGACAGCATATTAATCTGGGGTGTTTTCGGGTAGAGTTTATCAAGACGAATCACAGCATCCAGGACGCGGCGGCGCTCGCGATCTATTCGCCGGCCGGTATTGTCGTGCACACCGGAGACTTTAAGGTGGACTACACGCCGGTATTCGGGGATGCGATTGATCTGCAGCGTTTCGGCGAGATCGGAAAGAAGGGAGTACTGGCGCTGATGTGCGACAGCACCAACGCGGAGCGGCCCGGCTTTACGATGTCGGAGAAGACGGTCGGCAAGACGTTTGACGAAATTTTTGCGGAGCACAAGAACCGCCGGATTATCATCGCGACATTCGCCTCGAATGTCGACCGTGTGCAGCAGATTATCAACACGGCATATAAATATAAGAGAAAAGTCGTGGTCGAGGGGAGGAGCATGGTCAACATCATCGGCATCGCCTCGGAGCTCGGCTATATCAATATCCCGGATAAGACGCTGATTGATATCGAGGAACTCAAGAATTATAAGGATGAGCAGACCGTGCTGATCACGACCGGAAGCCAGGGGGAGGCGATGGCTGCGCTGTCCCGCATGGCCAACGGCATGCACCGGAAGGTGAGCATCAAGCCGACGGATACGATCGTTTTAAGCTCCAAGCCGATTCCGGGAAATGAGAAAGCCGTTTCCGGGATTATCAACGAATTGTCGATGAAGGGCGCGCATGTCATCTTTCAGGATGTGCATGTGTCGGGACATGCCTGTCAGGAGGAGATTAAGCTGATCTATTCTTTGGTGCGTCCGAAGTATGCGGTTCCGGTGCACGGCGAGTACCGTCATCTGACGGCGCAGGCAAGAATCGCCGAGGAGCTCGGAATCAACAAGAACAATATTTTCCTCCTGTCCTCCGGCGATGTCTTAGAGCTTGACGAGGAGAGCGCAAAGGTGAGCGGAAGAGTGCATACCGGCGCGATTATGGTGGACGGACTGGGCGTCGGCGATGTCGGAAATATCGTCTTGAGAGACCGGCAGCATTTGGCCGAGGACGGTATCATCATTGTGGTGATGACGCTGGAGAGCGGTTCGGGACAGCTTCTGGCAGGGCCGGATATCGTGTCCCGCGGGTTTGTCTATGTCAGAGGTTCCGAGAGTCTGATGGAGGAGGCAAAACACCTTCTGGACGGGCGGATGATGTACTGCATGGATAAAGGGATTACCGACTGGGGGAAAATTAAGAGTGAGATAAAGGATTCTCTGAGTGAGTTTGTCTGGAAAGAGACCAAAAGACGTCCGATGATTATGCCGATTATTATGGAAGTGTAAAAATACCATGAAGCTAAACAAAATTATTTACAAATTTGTCAGTATCAGTTTTTCCATATTGGTGCTTCTGCTGGTGGTTCTGGGACTCGTGAAGCTGGGCAGGTTCTGCTATGACTTCGGGTACCGCGTATTTACGGAAGAGCCGGTGGCGGCAGCGCCCGGAAGAGACGTGGATGTGCAGGTTACGGCGGATATGTCGGAGACGGACATCGGCGGGATGCTGGAAGAGAAAGGGCTTATCCGGGATAAGGTGCTGTTCTTTGCGCAGCTGAAGCTGTCGGCTTATTCCGGCAAGCTTCTGCCGGGGAACTATACGCTCAATACCTCGATGACGTCAAAGGAGATGATGGCCGAACTGGCGGCGGAACCGGAAACCGAGACCGAGACGGAGGAAGGGGAATGATTGTCGACGAGCGTCTTGTGACTTATATCAATTCCCTTGAAACCGGAAACACCGCAATTTTGGACCGCATTGAAAAAGAAGCGACAGAGACCTACGTGCCGATTATCCGCAAGGAAATGCAGACTTTTTTGAAGCTGCTGCTTGCGATGAAAAAACCGGCACGTATTTTAGAAGTAGGGACTGCGGTCGGGTTTTCCGCGATTCTGATGGCGGAGTACGGTCCGGCGGACGCGCGGATTACGACGATTGAGAATTACGAAAAGCGGATTCCGATTGCCGAAGAGAATTTCAGGCGGGCCGGGGTATCGGACCGGATTACAATGATTTCGGGGGACGCGGCAGAGGTGCTTAAGACACTGCAGGGTCCCTATGATTTTATCTTTATGGATGCGGCAAAAGGACAGTATATTCATTTTCTGCCGGAGATTTTAAGGCTGCTTGCGGCGGACGGAGTGCTTGTCTCCGACAATGTGCTGCAGGACGGGGATATCATAGAGTCAAAGTTTGCGGTAACCCGCAGGAACCGCACGATACACAGGCGGATGCGGGATTATCTGTACGCGCTGACGCACAGCGGGGAGCTGGTGACGGCGGTGCTGCCTGTCGGCGACGGCATTACGGTGAGCACGAAAAAGAACGATACGGGGAGCGAGGGATAAGACATGACAAAAAAACCGGAGCTGCTGATACCGGCGAGCAGTCTCGAAGTGTTAAAGGTGGCCGTTGTCTACGGAGCGGATGCGGTCTACATCGGCGGCGAGGCGTTCGGTCTTCGGGCAAAGGCGAAAAATTTTTCCTTGGAGGAGATGAAGGAGGGGATCGCATTTGCCCATGCGCGAGGCGTGAGGGTGTATGTGACAGCGAATATTTTGGCGCACAACGAGGATTTAGAGGGAGTGAGACGCTATTTTGAGGAGCTTCGTGACATCGGGCCGGACGCGCTGATTATCGCGGATCCGGCGGTGTTTATGCTCGCAAAGGAGGTGTGTCCCGAGATTCCCCGCCATATCAGCACGCAGGCGAACAACACGAATTACGGGACATACCGCTTCTGGCATTCGCTCGGAGCGAGCCGCGTCGTTTCGGCCAGGGAGCTTTCGCTTGCGGAAATCCGTGAGATCCGCGCACATATCCCGGACGAACTCGAGATAGAGACGTTTATCCACGGGGCGATGTGTATTTCCTATTCGGGGAGATGCCTGCTGTCGAATTATTTTACGGGCAGGGACGCGAACCGGGGAGCGTGCACGCATCCCTGCCGCTGGAAATATGCGGTCGTGGAGGAAACGCGTCCGGGCGAGTATTTTCCGGTTTACGAAAACGACCGCGGAACCTATATTTTTAACTCCAAGGACCTGTGTATGATCGAACATATTCCAGAATTGGTCGAGTCAGGTATTGACAGTTTCAAAATAGAGGGTAGAATGAAAACAGCACTATATGTGGCAACCGTGGCGCGTACCTATCGGAAGGCCATTGACGACTACGCAAAGTCGCTCGAACTCTACAAAGAGCACCTGCCCTGGTATCTCGATCAGATCAGCAACTGCACATACCGGCAGTTCACGACAGGATTCTTTTTCGGGAAGCCCTCCGAAGAGACACAGATATACGACAGCAGCACTTATGTGAAAGAGTACACGTATCTCGGCACGGTGGGAGAGCGAAACGAGGCGGGAAGGTACCGCATCGAGCAGCGGAATAAGTTTTCCGTGGGAGAGGAAATTGAGGTCATGAAGCCTGACGGGGAGAATCTGGCCGTGACCGTAAAGCATATTGCGGACGAGGAGGGAAATGAGCTTACGTCTGCGCCGCACCCGAAACAGGTGCTGTATATCGATCTGGGATGTCCCCTTGCCATGTATGATATTTTGCGAAGAAAAGAATAAGGATGGTGGAAGTCATGAAACAGAAAAGGTATGTTGCATATGTGGGCACTTACACCCATGAGAACAGTGTCGGAATCCATATCTATGATGTGGATGTGGAGCAGGGGAAGCTTGCGGAGCGCAAGGTGGTGCCGATTAACAATCCATCCGATCTTGTGGTGTCGAAGAATCACAGGTTTCTCTATTCCATTGCGGACGAAGGGGTGGAAGCGTTTCGGATAGAGGAAGACGGGGATCTTACCCCGATGAATAAGCAGTGGATCGGCGGCATGCGCGGCTGTTACGTGGAAGTGGACGACAAGAACCGCTATCTTTTCGTGGGCGGCCATCACGACGGCAGAGTCAGCATGATGCGTCTGTGCGAGGACGGCAGCATCGGCGAGATCGCGGACGGCGTGTTCCACAAGGGAATGGGGAGAAGCATTGCCCAGCGCAATTTTATTCCGCATGTGGACTGTGTAAAGCTGACGCCGGATCAGAAATTCCTCTGTGCCGTGGATAACGGCTTAGACCAGGTGAAAATATACCGCGTGGACTATGAGAAAGGAAAGCTCGAGCTGATTGATATTTTGCGCGGCCCCATCGAGTCGGCGCCCCGGATGATCCGCTTTTCGAAGAACGGAAAGTTTGCCTACATTCTCTACGAACTGTCGAATGAGGTGGAGGTATACAAATATTCGGTAAAGAAAAATCAGCCCTATTTTGAGAAGATCCAGAGTATCTCCACCGTGGACGGCAGGGAGGACGACTTGTGCGCGGCTTCCGGCATGGAGGTTTCAAAGAGCGGGCAGTATCTGTTTGTCAGCAATGCGGGCATTAATTCGGTCATCTGCTATGAGATTGATTCCCTGACCGGAAAGCTTTCGGTTGCGTTTGCGACGAGAGTCAACAGCGATTATCCGAAGGTGCTTGCGGTTTACCCCGACGAGCGGCATTACCTGACGCTGAACAATAATTCCAACGATATCTTTACCTACCGCATTGATTTTGACAGGGGGTATTCGCTGCAGGAGAGCGAATGCGTGAAGGTCGATAAGCCGAACTGCATCTATATGCTGCGGCTGGACGCATAGCGCCCGGTCGGAAGGAAAATACGGGGTGTTTTGAGAGAAAGCGTGAACCATGAGACCTGGAATCAGGTTTCATGGTTCTTTTTGGTGTGATCTAACAATACGGGTTTTTTGATATAATTATTGATACTTATACCGGTTTCGTTTTTAAATTTTCTGGATAAATAAAGACAGAGGGGCTGTGCAGTACAGCTGCGTCAGTCATTGTTTTTGCTGCAATGTAACAGGAAGGGATGAAACGTAGACATGGAGGACAGACAGGGAGGTTTCCGGTACTATGAAAGTTGTAATCGCAATTGACTCTTTTAAGGGAAGCATGAGTTCGCTCGCGGCCGGAGAGGCTGCAAGAGAAGGGATTCTCCGTGTGTTTCCCGAAGCGGATGTGGACGTATGTCCGCTGGCGGACGGCGGCGAGGGAACGGTGGAAGCATTGACGCTTGGAATGGGCGGGGAATTGCAGCGTGTGACCGTCACCGGACCTCTGGGAGAACCGGTGGAGGCTGTTTACGGAATCGTGGATGCAGAGGCACGCACCGCGGTTCTTGAGATCGCCCAGGCTGCCGGTATTACGTTGGTACCGCGGGGGAAATTAAATCCGCTTGCCGCCACGACTTTCGGGGTGGGCGAAATGATTTTGGATGCGATAAAAAAGGGATGCCGCAGCTTTATCGTAGGGATCGGCGGAAGCGCCACGAATGACGGCGGTGCCGGTATGCTGCAGGCATTGGGGTTTGAACTGCTCGACGGAGAGGGAAAAGCCATTCGGCGGGGGGCCGCGGGTCTGAAGGACCTGGCCCGAATTGACAGGGAACATGTGCGTTCGGAATTGTGGGATTGCCGGTTTCGGATTGCCTGTGACGTGACGAATCCTTTCTGCGGGCCTATGGGCTGCAGTGCCGTCTACGGGCCGCAGAAAGGAGCGGATGCGGAGACAATCCGGCAGATGGACGCATGGCTGGCACATTATGCAGCGGTGACTGCGGAATACGTTCCGGCGGGAAAAGCGGATGTTTTGTTCCCGGGTGCCGGTGCGGCCGGAGGTTTGGGTTTTGCTTTCCGAGCCTTTACCAATGCCGTTCTGCAGTCAGGCATTCGGATTGTGCTGGAGGAGACCCGTTTGGAGGAGAAGATAAAAGCTGCCGATTATGTGATTACCGGCGAAGGACGTCTGGATGCCCAGACCGCTATGGGAAAAGCACCGGCCGGAGTGGCGGCGCTTGCCAAAAAGTACGGAAAGCCGGTTCTGGCGTTTTCCGGCTGTGTGACAGAGGATGCCGGAATCTGCAATGAACATGGCATTGACGCATTTTTTCCGATTCTCCGCAGTGTTGCCGCTCTTTCGGAAGTTCTGGAACCTTCCGGTGCCATGAGGAATATGGCAGCCACTGTCGAACAGGTCATTCGTCTTATCAAAATGCTGGATAAATAGGAATAGGCGGATATGACAAGATGCCCATGCGCCGGTTCTGGCGGTCCGCCGCTGTTGCATTTTCCATGAAAACATGTGAAAATATTTAGAGAATATAAGCGGGAGGTTTGCAATGAGGACGGGTAATTTATTTATAAAAGCAGGCAGTCTGGGGCTGGCAGCCGCACTGATTTTCGGCGGCTGCTCCGGGACGGATCAAAGGCAGGGGCAGCAGGGGAGTTCGGAGCAGGAAATGATAGCGTCGGAAGAGCCTTCGCGGTCCGAAGCGCCGAAAGAAGAGGCGTATTGGGAGGTGGGGGAGCCCCAGACAGCGGAGGCGCATTCGGAGGTGAGGGAACCGCAGACAGTGGAGGCGGACTGGTCGGAATACTTTGACGGCATGAACGGCGCAGCGGTTTTGTATGATGCGTCGGCGCAGCAATATACGGTTTATAACGCCTCGCTTGCCGGGACAAGAAGATCGCCGTGCTCGACGTTTAAGATTATCTCGTCTCTGATCGGACTCGAGAGCGGGGTCATAGATCCGAAGCAGTCGGTGCGCACCTGGAGCGGTGAGACGTTCTGGAATGAAAACTGGAATCACGACATTGGCTTTGACGAGGCATTTCGCACATCCTGCGTCTGGTATTTCAGAGAAGTCACAGACGAGATCGGGCAGGAGCGGATGCAGGAGGAAATAGACAGGCTTTTGTACGGGAACCGCGATATTTCCGACTGGGAGGGAAACCTGAATACGAATAACGGCAACCGTGCATTGACCGGCTTCTGGATTGAATCGTCGCTGGCGATTTCACCGAGGGAGCAGACGGAGGTGATGGAGCGCATCTTCGGACAGACATCCGTTTATTCGGAGGAGACGCAAGAGGAATTGAAACGGGTGATGCTGGTGCAGGAAGACGCGGACACAGACGACGAGGAAGAGGTGGCCCACGTTTCGGTGTACGGAAAGACCGGGATGGGCATGGCATACGGAACGGTTGTGGACGCATGGTTTACCGGGTTTGCAGAACGCGGGGAAGAGAGGGTGTACTTTTGTGTGTATCTGGGACAGACGGATGATAAAGACGTGTCGAGCGTGGCGGCAAAGGAGATCGCGATCCGGCTGGCGGAGAGGTATTTTAATAGTGAGGAACAGTGACAAATTCTCTTGTAAAGATCATAAATAAGGGTATAATAGTGATAAGTGGTTATAAACATAAGTAAAGAAGAGAGAAAATCACGAGGTAATAAAATGTTAATGAGATTTTCAGTATCTAATTTTTTATCATTTGGTTATAAGATAAATGAGGCAGGTGAAACAGTTCCCACGGAATATCATCTTTATGCCGGGCGTTCCGAACAGCATAAGGAGCGGGTCCTTAATTACAGAGAGCGCAGGGTTTTAAAATTTTCTTCTATTTATGGGGCAAATGCATCGGGAAAAACCAATTTGATTCGGGCGATAGGCACAGGAAAGAAAATTATTTTAAATACAATGGAGGAGGCTCCTCTTGGTGATAAATACTGCAGAAACAACCTTGCGAATGCCGATAAACCGACATTGTTTGAATATGAATTTACAATAGGAGACCGGTGTTTTGCATATGGGTTTACGGTTCGTTTAAAAGACAGGGCAGTTCTTTCCGAGTGGCTTTATGAAATGAAGTCCGCGGAAGAATGTGTTATTTTTGAGAGATTGGTAGAGGAAGATCGCTATTATTTTGACGAAGAACTGTTTTGCAGCAGGGAAAGCAGGGAACAGTTTCATTTCTTTCTGAAAGATTCCAATCGTATCAATACCACGTTACTTCTATACGAAATAAAGAGAAGAAATCTCGAAGGGGATGATTTTCGTATTTTTAATAAAATATTTGACTGGTTCAAATATAAGCTGGTCGTGATTTATCCGGAAACCAAAATAGGGGCAAGTTATTTTTTATTCGGCAGTGATAATGAAAATTTAGTGAGTATTTTAAAATATTTGGATACGGGTATTACGGGCTATGATATGCGGAAAATAAATGAAGCGGCATTTAAGGAGTATTTTTCGGATGAATCGCTGGCGGAACGATTTTTGCGCAAGTCCGATGTTGACAAAAAAGGTAAGCTTGAAAGTATTTTGAGAATTGGAAAGACCTTATTTGAGTTGGAATATGATGAGACGGGGGCGAATGAAATATCAAAGCTGATGTTTCTACATGGTGCGGATGAGGGTCAATATGAGTATGGCGAGGAGTCTGACGGAACACAGAGGCTGATAGAATTACTGGATGTAATTTTAAATCAGGGGGAGGACAAAGTGTTTGTGATTGACGAATTAAACCGCAGCCTTCATCCCCAGATGACGATCAAATTCGTGGAGACCTTTCTGAAGTTTTCAGAGAAGAAAATGACTCAGTTAATTATCACGACACATGAGTCAAATCTGATGGACTTAAATATTCTTCGCAGGGATGAAATCTGGTTTGCGGAGAAAGAAAAAAATAATGATACGAGTTTATACACATTGGAAAAGTTTAAAATCAGATATGATAAGGTGGTGGCAAAAGACTATCTCGCAGGCAGATACGGCGCTGTCCCGGTATTTCAGGACTTTGAGTATGTATGGGGGAGGGATTCGATTTGGAACGATTGAATTTGAGAACCCCAAAGCCCTATAATTTTGACGATGAATCGGGAACGGCAGAAGCGAGGATTCGTTTTTACTGCGTTGCGGAAGGTGCGACGGAGGAATCTTATTAATAATCAAAAGAATTTGAGGCATCGGTTGTTTACGGATGCGTCCGCGAAAAAGAAAAAATGTACTGTGAGGAGCCAAAAAAAGTGGCGGGTGAACTGGGAACGGCAGTCGGAAAACTGATTGAAAAAATGAGATTATAAAAAAACAGGCATTTCGAGTATGTATGATAGGAAAGAAGGTGGATATAAATAATTAGGAGAAGATTTGTGAGCGGGAGAATTACATGGAAGAAAAAGAACTGGTAGAGCGTCAGAAGATATTTCTTGTTAAGTTTGCATATTGGCTGATCTGGGCAGTTGTGGCAGTCGTTATCATAAAGTGCATAGGCTCTGTGCTGCTGCCGTTTGTCGTGGCGTTTGCGGTCGCGCTTGCATTGAAAGGGCCGGTGGACTATGCGGCGAGAAAGAGCCATATCAAACGGCAGATTCTCGCGCTGGCGGCGGTGATCGGATTTTACGGTCTGGCAGCGCTGCTTTTGTATCTGTTCGGGAGCCGGGCATTGTCCCTGGTGCAGGATGCGTTCGGGGAGATTACGCAGTTTCTGACCCGGACGCTTCTGCCGATGGTGGAAAAGGGAGCCGGATGGCTCGAGGGCGTTATAAGAGGAACGCAGGAGCCGGGACATCTGGCCGCATCGGACGGAACCTTCGCGAATGCGGAGCGGATGCTGGCAAGCGTCTCGGATACGGTGATAGAAGGAATGTCGGGCATTGCGGCATGGCTTCCGGGCGCGTGCATGAATCTGCTGATCACGGTGATCGCGACCGTGTTTATGGAGCTTGAGATTTCCGGGATACTGGAGTTTTTAAGGCGGCAGATACCGGAGCGCTGGCAGCAGTTTGCGGATGACTTAAAGGCGGACTCGATGGGAACGTTCGGGCGCTGGCTGCTCTCCTATGCGCTGATTCTTGCGATGACGTTTGGGGAGCTTGTGATCGGATTTCTGATTCTATCGATAGACGGGGCATTTGTGATTGCGTTTGTGATCGCGGTGCTCGATATTCTGCCCGTGCTCGGGACGGGAACCGTGCTGATTCCGTGGGCCGTGATCGCAATGTCGGCGGGGAACCTCGGGATGGGATTCGGTGTGCTTGCGCTTTATCTCATAATTACCGTGGTGCGCAATATCGTGGAACCGAAGCTTGTGGGGCGCCAGATGGGGCTGTCCCCGGTCGTGATGCTTCCGAGCATGATTATAGGGCTTAAGATGTTCGGGTTAATCGGGCTTTTCGGCGTGCCGTTCGGGCTTGCATTCCTCAAAAAACTAAATGACAGAGAAATTATTCATCTGTGGAAAGTTTAGGGACAAAAGGTAAAAAAATCCTCCCGCGTGCCGATATATATGACAGATAAACGGATTTTAAAGAGGCTTTTCAGGGAGGAAACAATATGGGGCAGATCAACAATAACAGTGCAGTGACATCATATGCGTCGGAATATTCGTACCGCACGGAGCAGACGAAGAAGAACGAGACCGCGAAAGAGGCGGAGAGCACTGCCAAAAAGCACAGGGTATCCGGGAGAACCATCGGCGAGCCGAAGCTGAGCGAGCGCGCGCAGAAATATTACGACAAGCTGCGGGCGAAATACTCAAACATGGATTTCATTCTCGTGTCCTCGGCGATGAAGGACGAGGCGGAGCGGAATAAGGGGATGTATCAGAGTTCCAAAGAGCTGCTTGTTCTGATTGACGAAGACAAGATCGAGCAGATGGCGGCCGACGAGAATATCCGCAAAAAATACGAGGGGATTCTGGACAATGCCGTGATGCAGCTTAACCAGGCGAAGAAGAGCCTCGGAAGCAATGCGGACGGCGTGAAATCCTACGGCATGACGATTGATGACCACGGGAACGCGTCTTTCTTTGCGGTGGTGGACAAATCCCTTGCGAAGCAGAGGGACCGCATTGAGCAGAAGCGCGCCGAGCGGGCCGAGGACAAAAAGGAAGCTGCAAAGGAAGCGGCCGAGAAACGCGCCGAAGGGAAAAAAGACGGACCGGACGGGAATTCGGGCAATTACGTGACGGTGACGGCGAACTCGTGGAGCGAGCTGTTCCGTAAGATCAATAACATTATGACGACCGGCTATGAGGACCCGCATATGACGCGGCAGGAAAAAGCGCTGGGACAGAATTTCGACTATACGTTATAAGATTCGAATCCGAACGAGGGGGTATGGCAGACAGCCATCCCCCCTTTCTCCGAATAGAAGGACGGTTTGCGGAGCGCGCGGCTCAAAAAAGAATTTGCTCCTCTTTCCAAAAACATGTATAATAGACAAAGAATATGTGAAACGTGCATGGTAAAACAGGTCTGCAGATGCAGGGACAGACCGGTGTTTATCGTGCAGAAAAGAGGAAATTATGGCAGAGAAAATCATTTTGACAGGGGATCGTCCCACCGGGAAACTGCATGTGGGACATTATGTGGGTTCTTTAAAACGCAGAGTGGAGCTTCAGAACTCGGGAGAATACGATAAAATATATATTATGATTGCCGATGCGCAGGCGCTGACCGACAATGCGGACAATCCGGCAAAAGTGCGGGATAATATCATGGAGGTGGCGCTTGACTATCTGTCCGCCGGGATTGACCCGGCAAAGTCAAGTATTTTTATCCAGTCTTACGTGACGGAGCTGACGGAGCTGACCTTTTATTATCAGAATCTGGTCACGGTGTCGCGGCTGCAGCGCAATCCGACGGTGAAGGCGGAGATTCAGATGCGCAATTTCGAGGCGAGTATCCCGGTTGGATTTTTCAATTATCCGATCAGTCAGGCTGCGGATATCACGGCATTTAAAGCGACGACGGTTCCGGTCGGTGAGGATCAGATGCCGATGCTGGAGCAGACAAAAGAGATCGTGCACAAGTTTAATTTTGTGTACGGCGACACACTTGTCGACCCGCAGATTCTGCTGCCGGAAAACAAGGCCTGCCTGCGTCTGCCGGGCACGGACGGCAAGGCGAAGATGAGCAAATCGGTCGGAAACTGCATCTATCTCTCCGAGTCCGAGGCGGAGGTAAAGAAAAAAGTCATGTCCATGTTTACGGACCCGGACCATATCCGGATCGAGGACCCGGGCAAGCTTGAGGGGAACACCGTGTTCACGTATCTCGACGCGTTCTGTACAGACGGGCATTTTGCGGAATACCTGCCGGAGTATGCGAATCTTGACGAGCTGAAAGCGCATTATATGCGCGGCGGTCTCGGAGACGTGAAAGTAAAGAAATTTTTAAACAGTGTGCTGCAGGAAGAGCTGGCGCCGATCCGCGCGCGCCGCGCGGAGTACGAGAGCAGAATCGACGACGTGTACGAGATTTTGCGCGAGGGCACGAAGAAGGCGCAGGCGGCGGCAGCGGAGACGCTCGCCGAGGTGAAGCATGCGATGAAGATTGATTACTTCGAGACGCCGGAGTTCCTCGCGGAGCAGCGGGCAAAGTACGTGAAATAGAACTCGCTTGCGCTGCAGCGGACCGCATACTTCGCAAACAGCCCTTATGTTTTATGAGAACGGCTGCGTCATTTCGGTCGCAAAATTCCGTGTTTCTAATGCGTCCGTTCTCGCATCTGCGATGTTTTGTGTTTTTCCGATGTTTGGGCAGACTGCCGGAATGTGTCCGCAGGCGGTAAGACAATATTTAAGAACTTTCGTGCGGCACTTGGCTTACTTTTTTGGAAAACGTAACCGCGCAGCAAAATGTTTGAGACGCCTTCTGCATAGGTTTTTTATAGCAGACGGCGTCGAGTTTTTTGCTGCGCGGGTTTATCGCGATTTTTCAAAGAGGTAAGCCTTAGTGCCGCTAGGAAGTCCGCCCTATTGTCTTCCGCCTGTCGGACACATCCGGCATCTTGCCCGTCCAGCGGAAAGACACAAAATTCGATGCTCCGGTTCGGACGCATAGAAACACTGAAATTTTGCTCCGACGAAATTGCCGTATTCCGTTCTCATGGAACATAAGGGCTATTTGCGAAGCGTACAGTCCGCTGCAGGGCAAAAGGCTGTTTGGAATACGGAATACCGCCGGTCAGAACTTCGGTTTTGCGGCGGTATTATTTTTGAGCGTCACCGAAAAGCAGGCGCCCCCGCCGGGATTGTCGGTCACGAAGATTTTCCCGCGGTGGGCCTCCGCGAGCTCCTTTGCGATGCACAGTCCGAGGCCGAAGTGCTCTTTGTCGGTTCTGGAGTGTTCCGTGCGGTAGAAGCGGTCAAAAATATGCGGCTTTTCCTCCGCAGAGATGCCGCAGCCGGTGTCGATCACGCGGAAAATCGTGAGGGCGGCGTTGGTGTCGACGTCTAAAGCGAGCGTGACGGAGCCGCCGGACGGCGTGTAGGAGAGCGCGTTGTCGAGGAGGATGGAGAGGAGCTGGAGGATGCGGTCGCCGTCGCAGTAAATGTCCGCAAAATCGTCTTCCGGCAGACGCATGGAGAGGGAAATCTGCTTATCCGCCGCAAGCAGTTCGTATTTTTCATAAGCGGCAAGCAGCAGTTCGTCCGGCTGGCAGCGTGCGGGGCAGAGGGAGAGCGAATTTGCATCGGAGCCTGCGAGCAGCAGCATATCCGAGAGGAGCCGCTGCATCCTGCGGCCTTCCTGCCGGATGAGCAGGCCGAAATGGAGCTTTTTTTCGGCGCTTTCGCATTTCTCTAAGGCTTCCGCGCCGGAGAGGATGACTGCGAGCGGCGTGCGGAGCTCGTGGGAGGCGGAGGCGACAAAGTGCGTCTGCCTTCGGTTGTTTTCCGCAAGGGGATGCAGCATACGTCCGGTGAACAGGTAAAAGAACGCCACAAGGAGCAGCAGCACGCCGAAATCCGCGGCGGCGAACGAGAGACGCTGCGCGGTGACGGCGCGCCTTGCCGCAGTCAGATCATAAAAAATCAGAACGGAGAGGATTCCGTTGGTTTTCGGGATAACAGCGGCAGAGACATAACAGCCGGCGCCGCCGGCGGACAGCAAAAATTCCGCATGGCGGGGCAGGGTGCTGCCGTTGTCAAAAAACAGATCCAGCGCATAGCCGTTTCTCGCGGTCTCTATGGCGCTTGCAATCAGTTCCCCGCCGAGCTGTTTTTCGGGGGAAGTCAGACACTGCGAGAACAGGGGCCTGCCGTTATCGTAAATGACGAACTCGCAGCCATTTTTTTCCCGCAGCTGGTTTATCCAGGGCAGAGAGACGACATCCTGCTGCTCTAAATGGGCGAGGATGGAAGACGCTTCGCTTAAAAAAGAATTGTAACGGCTCTCCTGCTGATTTTTTTCCGCAATGAAAAGGCAGATGAGGGTCAGAATCAATAACAGCGCTCCGGTCACGGCAGAACAGAGCGCGGTCAGCTGCAGCTGTAATCGTTTAAACATCGGGATTCTCCAATCGATAGCCCACACCCCGTATGGTGGTGAGGGAAAGCCTGCTTTTTACGGCGGCAAAACGTTTCCTTAAAAAATGTACATAAGTGTCGAGGTTTCCCTCCTCGACTTCGGCATCGGCGCCCCAGACCCGCGAAAAGAGAACCATGCGCCGAAGGACCGCCTCCGGTTCTCTGAGAAATACTTCCGCAAGACGGCCTTCCCGGCTCGAGAGCATAAGGCATCCGCCGGGGCCGCACAGCTCCCGCAGAAGCGGTTCGTAGGAGATATCGCCGTAGATTAAGATTTCCCGTTCCTCCCACTTGCCGCTGCGCCTGCCGAGGGAGCGGATGCGGGCCGAAAGTTCCTCGTATGCGAAGGGTTTTACGAGATAGTCGTCGGCGCCGCCGTCGAGTCCTTCCACGCGGTCGTAGAGTTCGCCGAGCGCGGTAATTAAAATCACAGGAGTTTTGATCCCGGCGCCGCGGGCTTTTTTTAATACCATAAGCCCGTTCATCGTGGGCAGCATCCGATCGAGCAGGACGAGATCGTAAGCGTCCTGCAGAAATAAATCGAGTCCATCTCTGCCGTCATGGCAGACATCCACCTCATAATGTTCTCTTGTAAGCTGGAAGCAGAGCGTGTCGCAAAGGTTCTTGTCATCTTCAATCAGTAAAAGTCTCATAAATCCTCCCATAGCAATCACAGGTTGTCTCAATTTATTATAGCGCAGCTGTCTTAAAATAATCTTTAATTTTTGATGTAGATTAAAGATTATTTTAAAGAAAAAATAAAGAAACGTCTGATAGGATAAACGTAGAAAGAAATACAGCCGGCGGGCTTTCGCCCACCGTGCGGGAATGGAGGAAATAATGAGAAAAAGAGTTTTGAGTGTACTGCTTGCGGCCGCTGTCGCATTTGCCGGTCTCTGCGGCTGCGGAACGGATACAGGCGGAGGCGATGCGGGCGGAGGTGTCGGCGGAACGGAGACGCCGTCCGGAGCCGGGGGACAGACGGGCGCGGCCGGCGGAATGGGACGGTTTCTTGAGCAGGAGACGGACTTTCCGGAAAAGTTCATGATATACGGGATGGAAAAGCTGGATGACGGAACCGTCCGCGTGTTCGGACGGAGCGAAGAGAGCGGGCAGTTTGAGTTCTATGACAGCGCGGATGCGGGCGGCAGCTGGAATATGGCAGGGGCCGTTTCGGGACTCGAAAATTTTTATCCGCTGGCCGGCGCCGTGTCGCCGGACGGGACTGCCGTGCTTGCGACCGCGAGTTACGATGAGAATGAGGTGAGGCAGGCACAGCTTGCAGTCATGTCCCCGGGGCAGGAGGCACAGCGGATTTTGCTTGCGATACCGGAGACTGCCGCGTCAAATGCGGAGCACTCGAATATGATTGTGGCATGTGCGTTTGACGAGGAGGGGACGCTTTTTGTCGAAAACTTAAACAGTCATGTCTTTCAGGTAGATCCCGCAACCGGTGAGTGCCGCGAATTCTGTGATATGGAGGAAGCCTACTCCAGAAATATGGAGATTGCGGGACACTGGCTTTTTGCCCTGTCGGGCACGGGCGTTGCGGTTTTTGACAGCAGAGACTGCAGCAATGCACAAGATCCGTTTTTGGACGAGATGTTTGCAAAAAATCCGCAGCTGGGGGAAAAGAATACGGATTTCGGCGCGAATATCGTCATTGCGGCAGGAACGGAGGAGGATGAAATATTTTATGCGACTCACGAGGGATTGTTTTCTCACAGTATCGAGGGAAGCGTTGGCGAGCAGCTGATTAACGGCGCGTTGAATACGATGGGAAATACGAGCGCGCTCTTTTTAAATCTTCTGATGCTTGACGAAGAAAATTTCCTTCTTGCCGTGCATTTAAACGGGGAGGTCAAGGTGCTCAAATACACCTATGACAGCAATGCGGCCGCGACGCCGGAGACGGAGCTGAAGGTTTACGCGCTGAACGATTCAAATTATCTGCGGCAGGTGGTGTCCGCTTACCAGAAACAGCATCAGGATGTGTATGTCAATCTTGTGATCGGCATGTCAGGCGACGACGGGGTGACTGCGGAGGATGCGATACGTGCCCTGAATACGGATATTCTTGCGGGGAACGGACCGGACGTTCTGATTCTCGACGGGCTTCCGATGGACAGCTATATCGAGAAAGGGATTCTGGCAGATATCCGCCCGCTGATAGCTGAGCTTGAAGCCAGCGACGGTTTTTTTGAAAATGTGGCGGATGTGTATGAAGCGGACGGTGCGGTTTACGGATTCCCGGCAAAATTTTATGTGATGCTTGCGGGAGGCCCGGCGGATGCGGCGGCGGCAGGCGCGTCGCTGCAGAAGACGGCGGACTACGTGGAAGCGTCAGGCGGCAAATTCCCGCATGGCGGGGCATACGAGCTTTTAGAGGTGCTGTATCCGGTAAACTCTGCGCGGTTTCTGAGTCAAAATAAATTAAATGAAGATATGATAAAAGAATTTCTTTCCCAGGCAAAAAGGCTTTATGTGCCAAACGAGTATGAGGATATGGTGCTATACGGAACGGGCATGGGAAATGAACTGCTCAATACATTCGGCTCTGTCAACATCCTTATGGGAGAATCCTGTATGTCCTATGGGGCGCTCACAAGTATGAGCGGCCTGACGCTGGAGGCAGCTTCCTGCGAGAAGGGGGGCTTTGGCTATGCGCTGGCCGGCCGTGAAGAAGTAAAGAGTTTTGTGCCGTATCAGATTGCGGGAATCGGCAGCGGCACGGCGAACAGGGATGCAGCGGAAGACTTTTTGCGGGTGATGTTCGGGACGGAATGCGGCAGTATTGACGGAAACGGTTTTCCGGTCAATCGGAGCGCTTACGAGCTGCTCTGCGACAATGCGATGCATATGTACGGGGAACAGGACAATGCGGGCGTTGCGGTGAGCTCGGGAGACGGGATATCGCTGGATCTTGTACTGTCAAATCCGACGGAGGAACAGATTGCGGAGCTGACCGGGATTCTGGAAGAGCCGGACACCCCCGCGCAGATGGACAGGGTGATTAAAGAGATCGTATTAGAATACGGCGAAGCCGTGCTGAAGGGAGATATCGGCGTGGACGAGGCCGTGTCTGCGATCCTGCAGAAGTGTAATCTGTATCTGGCAGAGTAAAAGGAGTGTTGGGAGCGATGAAAAAGAAATATGCGGGGATGGTTTTCATCCTGCCGCATCTGGCCGGGGTATTGCTGTTTTTATTTGTTCCCTTTCTGGATGTGGCGCGCCGCTCCTTTGTGCGGGCGGCGGGCGGATTTGCGGGCCTTTTAAATTACGGCGAAGTTCTGCGCAATGAGGCATTTCGGCTCGCGGCCGGCAATACGTTCCGCTTTACGGCGGTCTGTCTGCCGCTTCTCATGCTGCTCTCCCTGCTGCTTGCGCTCACGGTCTGCGGCATCGGGAGCGGGAAGGCGGCTTTAAAGAACTGCTTTCTGATTCCGATGGCAATCCCCGCGGCCTGTGTGGCGCTGCTGTGGCAGCTGCTGTTTGACAACCATGGGATGGTAAACGGTCTCCTGACTGTTTTTGGTATCGAGCCTGTGAGCTGGATGAGCACGGGAGCGTCATTTTATGTGCTGGTGGGCAGTTATCTGTGGAAGAATGCCGGGTATGTGACGGTGCTGTGGATGGCGGCGTTAGACGGAATACCCGGCGAGGTATATGAGGCGGCCCGGATGGACGGCGCGGGAAGAGCGGCGTCGCTGGTTTTTATCACGCTGCCCTGTATCCGTCCGGCGGCCTTTACGATAGGGGTCATTTCTTTTCTGAATACCTTTAAGGTGTTCCGGGAGGCTTATCTGGTCGCCGGAAGCTATCCGCAGGAGCGCATCTACCTGATTTCCCACCTGTTCAATAACTGGTTTTTAAGTCTTTCCGTGGATAAAATGGCTGCCGGCGCCGTGCTGCTTTCCGTTGTCACAGGCGCTGCGATAGCCGCGCTGCAGCGGGCGTGGGAAGATTGAAAATGTTCTATCCAGGGTTTGTATTTGCGCGGTACCCTCGGACTTGACAGGCGCAAAAAGCCGCACAGAAATGGAGTGAAACATGAGGAAGAACAAAAAAAATACGGCGGGAAGCCGTCTGCTTTTGATACTGCGCTACGCGCCGGCTGTGACAGCCGCGTGTCTTGCGGCGGGGCCGGTCGTTTTCCTGATTACGGGCAGTCTTATGGGGCGGGGGGAACTCGGAGAGCATCTGGCCCCGGTGCTGTTCGGAACGGAAGGGTTTGTGACCTGGCGGCTTCTTCCGATGTACCCGACGCTTCAGAATATCGTTGAACTGCTCTGTGACTCCCCGGAGTTTTTCCATATGTTCTGGAATACGATGAAGCTTACGGCAGGAATCCTTTTGGGACAGCTGCTGTGCGGGATGCCCGCCGCATGGGGGCTTGCGCGCTATTCGTTTCGTGGGTGCCGCCTGGTTTACGGGCTATACATTCTGCTGATGCTGATGCCTTTTCAGGTGCTGATGCTTCCGGAATATCAGGTGCTCGAGAAGCTTTCGATTAACAATACGCTGTGGGCCGTGATTCTGCCCGGCGCCTTTTCGACGTTTCCGGTATTTCTGATGTATCGTTTTTTTGCGGAGGTGCCGGAGGAAGTCTTGGAGGCGGCGCGGATCGACGGTGCGGGAGAGGGACGCGTATTTTTGTATATCGGACTGCCGCTGGGGCGCACCGGGATTGTCTCTGCGCTTCTGCTGCAGTTTCTCGAGTGCTTTGGGATGATTGAGCAGCCGCTTGCGTTTTTAAAGGATAAGAGACTGTTTCCTCTGGCGCTCTACCTGCCGGAAATCGGGGCGGAGCGCGCGGGGTTTGCGTTTGCGGCGTCACTTGTGGCGCTCGCGGTGCCGCTGCTTTTGTTTTTTGCGGGCAGCGAATATTTGGAGCAGGGCATTGCGGCTTCTGGCGTTTCGCAAACGCCTGTTAAAGGGATAGGGAAAGGAGCAGAGGATGAATCGTTTTTACTTTAAAAGCTTTGCGGCGCTGCTTGCGGCGCTGCTGTTTTTTACCTTTGTCTCGAGAGCGGCAGACAGTTTTCTGGTGACCCGCGTGACCGCGGAAAACCCGTCCGCGAAAAAGATTGAGCATATTGTCACAGCGGAGGGACTGGTGGAAAAAAATACGGAATTTCCGGTGCTGACGGAGGCCGGGTGCATCGTGCGGACCGTCTATGTGCAGGAGGGAGAGCGGGTCGAGGAAGGGCAGATTCTGGCGGATGTCCTGCTTGACGAGCTGGAAGAGCAGATACAGGCGCTGCGCGGCGAGATAGCGGTGTTAAAGCTGCAGACAGATGCCGCGGAGACAAATGCGCGGCTTTCCAAAGAGGCGCGGGAGAGGCAGCTTGCGCGGGCCGAGGAGGATTATGCGCGCGCCGTACAGGAGAAGGAGCGCACCGTGCAGGAGGCAAAGGAGGCGCTTGCCGCGGCGGAGCGCGCGATCGGAGCATTTTCTGCGGACAGCGGGACGGCGGAGGAAGGACAGGAGGAAGCGATTGACGTGCTCTGGCAGGCGTATTTTGAAAAGCAGAAGGCGCTTGCCGCGGCGGAGAGAGAAGGGGAAACGAATATCGAGGCGGCGAGGCGTGCGCGCGAGGAAGCCGGCGCGCAGGTGCAGGCAGACAATTCCGCGGAAATCAACCGCATTTCTGCCGCGCAGAAAGAGAAGGAATTGGCGGGGTACGAGGCGCTGCTTGCGGCGGATGGGAAAATCACCGCGCCCCGGTCGGGGACCGTGACGTCGGTCTGTGTGCAGACCGGGCAGCGGACGCCGGATACGGCGGCTTTTGCGATGGCATCCGCGGACGGCGGCGTGCGCATCACCGCGGATATTTCGGCGGCGGATGCGGCGTATGTGGACAGCAAAGATGCGGCGGTCGTGGAAAAAAACGGAAAGAGCTATGAAGGGTTTACGGTGACGGGGATTGCGCAGGCGGCGGACGGCATGGTGCGCATCACCGTGACGGGAGAGGAGGCGCCGGAGGTATTCGGCATCGGGGACGGCGCGCGGATCACCGTCAAAAAACAATCAAAACTTTACGGGACGGCAGTTCCGCGGAGCGCCGTACACACGGAACAGGGAAATCATTATGTGTATGTGATAGAGGAGCGGGAGACGGTGATCGGAACACAATTTTTTACAAGAAAAGTACAGATACAGATTCTTGACAAAAACAGCAGCTATGCGGCGGTGCAGGAGGGCAGCCTCGGCGCAGCGGAACGCGTTGTCACGGCGGCGGAGCGGTATATACAGGCGGGGGACAGAGTCCGCCCGGAGACGCCGTGAGGGCGTGGGGAAGGCAGATCGCGGCGGCGGTCTGCCTGGCGGCGGCGGTCGTCTGCGGCATTGCAGGCAGGATGACGGCGCAAAAGGGCGGTGTTTTCCCGGTGTCCGCAGTCTCCTGGGAGCGCGTGACGCTGGCCGAGGTGCGGCAGATCAGAGAGCAGGAGGCCGGACGCGCGGACGCGGCGGATTTTACCGCATGGCGTGAGGAAAAGGAAGCGCGCGTGACGACGGAGGACGGGTTTTTCGGCACACAGGCCACGCTGATACGGCTGTCGGGGTCCTCGGAGCATCTGCCCTTCGGCGGAGGAATCATTGACGAGGACGACACGGACGGGTGTTTCATCGGTGAGACGGTGGCGGAGCGGCTTTTCGGAAACCGCGAGGCGGAAAAGCTCTCCGTTGTCTGCGGGGACAGGACGTTTACGGTCAGGGGCGTGTTAAAGGAGCCGGCGGAAATCGTTGTGTTTCAGGAGAACGCTGCGGATGCGGATTTTGACAGAATTGTGTTTGCGCGCGGCACGAAGGAAAGTGTCTGCGATGCGTTTTTAAACCGCTACGGCTTAAGCCGGATGGAAATCCGCGGCGGTCTGTCGCTCCGAAAGCTGATTCCCGGAAAATGGTCCGATTTTGCGGGCTGGCAGAGCAACGCTGCGGCGGAAGAGAATCGTCTGCGGCGGCAGCGGGCGCTTCCGGCGAGTGTGTTTGAGCTGCAGGAGGAGGCGCGCAGAAGAAAGGGAGGCATTTTGCTTGCGGGAGGCGTTCTGTTCCTGTTTGCAGGGTTGCGGATCGGCGGATTTCAACGAAATTAATTCGCTATTTCACTTGCACCCCGGCCCGGTATCATGTATGATATGGTATGAGTTGTTCTTTCTTTTTTTTGAGGGAGCAGAGGGTTAGGAGGAGATGCAGGCATTATGGAAAAGGAAAATGTCTCAAGGAATTTTATTGAGCAGATCATCGACAAGGATATAGAGGAGGGGCACTGCAGTGTGGTTCACACCAGATTCCCGCCGGAGCCGAACGGCTATCTTCACATCGGACATGCGAAGTCTATTCTGTTGAATTTCGGGCTTGCGGAAAAATACCGCGGCAAATTTAATCTTCGCTTTGACGATACGAATCCGACAAAAGAAAAGACGGAGTTTGTGGAGGCGATTGAGGAGGATATCCGGTGGCTCGGCGCGGACTGGGAGGACAGACTGCTGTTTGCCTCCGATTATTTTGAGCAGATGTATGAGGCGGCGGTTGCGCTGATTAAAAAGGGAAAGGCATATGTCTCCGATCTGAGCGCGGAAGAGATCCGCGAGTACCGCGGCACGCTGACGGAGCCGGGGAAAGAGGACCCGGCCGCAGGGCGCGGCATCGAGGAGAACCTGGCGCTGTTTTCGGACATGAAAAACGGAAAGTTTGCGGACGGAGAGAAGGTGCTGCGCGCGAAAATCGACATGGCGTCCTCGAATATCAATATGAGGGACCCGGTCATTTACCGCGTAGCGCATATGACGCATCACAGAACGGGGGACAAATGGTGCATCTACCCCATGTACGATTTCGCGCATCCGCTTGAGGACGCCATTGAGGGGATTACCCATTCCATCTGTACGCTGGAATTTGAGGATCACAGACCGCTCTACAACTGGGTGATTGACGAGGTCGGCTGTGAGATGACACCGGACAAGACGCAGATGCCGCCGCGGCAGATTGAGTTTGCGAAGATGTATCTGACAAATGTGGTCACCGGAAAGCGCTATATCAAGCGTCTGGTGGAGGAGGGCATCGTGGACGGCTGGGACGACCCGAGGCTGGTATCGATTGCGGCATTGAGAAGGCGCGGCTTTACGCCGGAGTCTTTAAAAATGTTCGTGGAGCTGTGCGGAGTTTCAAAGGCCAACAGCTCGGTCGATTACGCGATGCTGGAATACTGTATCAGAGAGGACTTAAAATTGAAAGTGCCGCGCATGATGGCGGTGTTAGACCCCGTGAAGGTTGTGATTGACAACTATCCCGAGGGGCAGACCGAGTATCTTACGGTGCCGAATAATCTGGAAAATGAGGCGCTCGGGAACCGCGAGGTTCCGTTTTCGCGGGAGCTTTATATCGAGCGCGAGGACTTTATGGAGGAGCCGCCGAAAAAATATTTCCGGATGTTCCCGGGGAACGAGGTTCGTCTGATGAATGCCTATTTCGTGACCTGCAGCAGTTTCGTAAAGGATGAGAGCGGCAGGGTGACAGAGATTCACTGTACCTATGATCCCGCGTCAAAGGGAGGAAACAGCCCCGACGGCCGCAAGGTTAAGGGGACGATTCACTGGGTTTCCGCGGCGCACGCCGTTTCCGCCGAGGTTCGGCTGTATGAAAATATTGTCGACGAGGAAAAAGGCGTGTATAATGAGGACGGGAGCCTGAATTTGAATCCCGATTCACTGACGGTGCTAAGCGGCTGTATGCTTGAGAAAAATCTGGCGGGAGCGGGAGCGTATGACAGCTTTCAGTTTGTCAGACAGGGATTTTTCTGTGTGGATGCAAAGGATTCGGACGGGGAACACACGGTATTCAACCGGATTGTGTCGCTTAAGAGTTCCTTTAAGCTTCCGGCTGCGAAATAGCGCCGGAGGCTGTGTTTACGAAAACGGCAAACGGATTGAAAGCGGAGGTTTTCAGTCTTACATAGAAAACATATGTGTATGGAGGTAACTATGAATTTATTATCGGGTCTGGAGAAATTTGGATTAAAGGCAGACGAGACGACGAACCTTTTCGAAGAAGAAAAGAAAAACGTGGCGGCGCAGGACGGAACGGCGAAGGAGGCGCCTCCCGAAGAGGATACGTTTCTTTTAGATAAGGCAGTGCGCTGTACGGTGTGCGACAAGGTATTTAAGACGAAGACGATTAAAAACGGGCGTGTGAAGCGCATGGAGCCGGATTTCGACCTGCGCCCGCGCTTTGAGTATATCGATACGGTGAAATACGGCGTTGTCTCCTGCCCGTTCTGCGGCTATACATCGCTTACGCGGTATTTCGAGCATCTGAGCGGCGGACAGATCAAGCTGGTGAAGGAGGGTGTCTGCTCGAAGTTTAAAGGGACCGGCGACGGCGCGGCAGAGCCGACGGTGCTTGACTATGACGCAGCGATCGAGCGCTATAAGCTCGCGCTCTTTAACACTCTCGTAAAGAAGGGAAAGAACAGTGAGAAGGCGTATACCTGCCTGCAGCTCTCGTGGCTGCTCCGCGGGAAATGCGAGAACTTAGACCCGAAAGACCCGGCTATGGCAGAGCAGATCAAGGCGTGCAAGGAAGAGGAGGAGGCATTCTACGCGCAGGCGTTTGAGGGCTTCAATAAAGCGGTTTCCTCCGAGTCTTATCCGATCTGCGGGATGGATGAGTGCACGATGGACTTCCTGCTGGCAGCGATGGCATATCATTTTAAGAAGGTGGATATCGCGTCAAAGTGTATCGCGAGAATTCAGGGTTCTCCGTCGGCCTCAAAGAAGATCAAAGAGAAGGCCTACGATTTAAAAGAGCTGATTGTGGCGGACATCAAGAAAACGAAGCAGTGATGATTGAGATTATGGTTGATTTGCAGGGGGGAGCGAAAGCTCCCCTCTATGAGAAAATATACGGGCATATCCGGGGAGAGATTATCTGCGGCAGGCTTCTGCCGGGAGAAAAACTGCCCTCCACAAGGCTTCTTGCAGGAAATCTTGCAGTGAGCAGAAGTACCGTGGAAATGGCCTATCATCAGCTCCTGGCAGAGGGTTATATCAAAGCGGAACCCTGCAGGGGCTTTTTTGTATGCGATATCACCGAACTGTATCAGCTCGGGATAGAGACGCCGCAGAGGACGGCCGGGCAGGCGGCAGCGGGAGGACGGCGCGGCAAAAGGGCTGCGGCAGCGGAGCGAGAGACTGCAGAGGAGCGGAAGGCAGCGGATGTGCGGATTGACTTTTCCCCGTATGCCATTGACACCGGGCATTTTCCGTACAACATCTGGCGGAAGCTTTACCGGAATGTGCTGCTTGACGACGGGGAGGAGCTTGTCCTCTCCGGGGACGGTCAGGGGGATTACGGACTTAGGTGCGCGATTGCGGTCTATCTGCACCGGGCCAGAGGGGTGAACTGCAGGCCGGAGCAGATGGTTCTCGGAGCCGGAAATGAATATTTGGAACTGCTTCTCGCACAGATTCTCGGGAGCGGGAAAAAGGTGCTGATGGAGAATCCGACCTACCTGCAGGCGTACCGCACGTTCCGGAATGCGGGCTGCGAGGTGGAGACGGTTTCGGCCGGAGAGGGGGGATTGTCGGAGGATGCGGTCCGCGGGAAAAATCCGGATGTTATCTATATGATGCCGTCCCATCAGTTCCCGATGGGAACGGTGATGCCGTTTGGGCAGCGTCTGGCGCTTCTGCGCTGGGCGTCGGAGGCGGAAGGCCGCTTTCTGATTGAGGACGACCACGACAGTGAATACCGCTACCGCGGAAAGCCGATTCCGGCCCTGCAGGGGCAGGATTCCTCCGGAAAAGTGATTTATCTCGGGACGTTTTCGAAGAGCATTGCCCCTTCGCTCCGCATCAGCTATATGGTTCTGCCGGAGTCGTTGGCGGAGGTCTACCGGGAAAAATGCGGGTTTTACTCGACGACGGTGCCGCGGGTGCAGCAGGAAGTGCTGCGGGCGTTTATCGAGGAGGGCCATTTTGAGCGCCATCTGAATCGGATGCGGGGGATTTACCGCGGAAAACATGATTTTCTGCTGGGAGAATTGAAACGATACGGCTGGGTCAGAGCGGTCGGCGGAGCGCATGCGGGGCTTCATGTGCTCGTGACGGCAGAGAGCGCGCGCACGGAAGCGGAGCTGTGCAGGCTGGCACGGGAGCGCGGCGTGCAGATTTCCGGGCTTTCGGGCTATGTGGTGGAAGCGCGGCGGGAACCGCAGAAAAAAACCGCAGACCGTGCGGCATATGACGGCGCACGGTCTGCGGAACAGACGCCCGCAGTGCTTCTGCTCGGCTACGGAAAGCCGACCGAGCAGGAGATTGTGCAGGGACTTGAGATATTAAATGAAATCGTAAATTAATTATTTTCCTGAAGCTTCATCGCGCGGACTTTGAGAGGAAGACCGAATAATGTGATAAAGCCTTCCGCATCGTGGTGGTCATAGAGTTCGCCGGTCGTGAAGCTCGCGAGGGACTCACTGTAAAGCGAATACGGGGAAGTCGTGCCGGCCTTGATAATATTTCCTTTATATAATTTGAATTTAACTTCTCCGGTCACATATTCCTGCGTTGACGCAACAAATGCTTTGACTGCGTCGCAGAGCGGTGTAAACCATTTTCCCTCATAGACAATCTGGGCGAGCTTGTTGCCCATATCCTTTTTGACATCCATTGTCGCGCGGTCGAGCACGAGTTCCTCAAGCTGCTGATGCGCTTCCATCAGGATGGTGCCGCCCGGCGTCTCGTATACGCCGCGGGATTTCATGCCGACAACGCGGTTCTCCACGATATCGACGATTCCGATGCCGTGTTTGCCGCCGAGACGATTCAGCTCGCGGATAATGTCGGAGACTTTCATCTGTTTGCCGTTGACGGAAGTCGGGACACCCTTCTCAAAGGTCATGGTCACGTACTCACCCTCCTCGGGCGCCTTTTCCGGGGTTACGCCGAGCACAAGGACATGTTCGAAATTCGGCTCGCAGGACGGGTCCTCGAGCTCTAAGCCCTCGTGACTGATGTGCCAGAGATTGCGGTCGCGGCTGTAGCTGGAATCCGCGGAGAACGGAAGATCGATGCCGTGTGCCCTGCAGTAGTCAATCTCCTCCTGACGGGACTGCATCGTCCATTTGTCGTCTCTCCACGCCGCGATAATTTTGAGGTCCGGGGCGAGCGCCTTGATGCCGAGCTCGAAACGGATCTGGTCGTTTCCTTTGCCGGTAGCGCCGTGGCAGATGGCGGTAGCGCCTTCTTTGCGGGCAATCTCCACGAGTTTTTTTGCGATGCCCGGACGCGCCATGGAGGTTCCGAGAAGATATTTGTTCTCGTAAACCGCGTTTGCCTGTACGCACGGAACAATATAATCGTCGCAGAATTCGTCGGTGATATCTTCAATGTACAGCTTGGAGGCGCCGGACAGTTTGGCGCGTTCCTCAAGCCCGTCAAGCTCCTCTTCCTGTCCGCAGTCCACGCAGCAGCAGATCACGTCGTAGTCATAGTTCTCCTTGAGCCAGGGGATAATGGCGGTGGTGTCAAGTCCGCCGGAATAAGCCAGAACAATTTTTTCCTTCATAAGTATAAGGTCCTTTCTGAAAATATTTTTTGAATACAACCAATATACATCACTTGTCCCGGAAACGCAAGTGAAATAATATACATAAAAGGCACATAAAAATGCATAAAGTTGTACAAAGGACACAGAATGGCATATAAAACTGCATATTATTAAGGAAAGTATAGGGGGTTCGATGCGGAACGGAAAAATCAAGAAAATAAGGCTTGCGGAAATTACGGGATAGATGTATAATTATGCAAAAATGCAGAGAGGTGTAAGAGTATGGTTAAGGTTGGAATTATCGGCGCGACCGGCTATGCGGGAAATGAGCTGGTACGTCTTCTGACGGGACATAAAGAGGCGGAGATTGTCTGGTACGGATCGAGAAGCTACATAGATAAAAGGTATGCCGAGGTTTATCAGAATATGTTCGAGCTTGTGGACGATATCTGCAGGGATGACCGCATGGAGGAGCTGGCGTGCACGGCGGATGTGATTTTCACCGCGACGCCGCAGGGGTTTCTCGCGGGGATTCTGACGGAGGAGATTCTGCGGCAGACGAAGGTGATCGATCTGAGTGCCGATTACCGGATCAAGGATGTCTCCGTGTATGAGGCATGGTACCAGATCACGCATAAGAGTCCGCAGTTTATCGGGGAGGCGGTGTACGGTCTGTGCGAGATAAACCGCGGCAGCATAAAGGGAGCCCGCCTTGTGGCAAATCCCGGCTGCTATACGACCTGCTCGATTCTGACGGCTTATCCGCTGGCGAAGGAGGGACTGATTGATACGGACACGCTGATTATCGACGCGAAGTCCGGGACCTCGGGAGCCGGCCGGGGAGCAAAGCTGCCGAACCTGTTCTGCGAAGTGAATGAGAACATGAAAGCGTACGGCGTTGCGGGGCACAGACACACGCCGGAGATTGAAGAACAGTTAGGCTATGCGGCGGGAAAAGAAGTCAAGGTCAATTTTACGCCGCATCTTGTCCCGATGAACCGCGGAATCCTTGTGACGGAATACGCGTCTCTGAAGAGAAAGGCAGACGGCAGTCTACCGACATACGATGAAGTTAAATCCATATATGATAAATACTATGCGAACGAGAAATTCGTGCGTGTGCTGGAGCGCGGGACCTGTCCGGAGACAAAGTGGGTGGAGGGGAGCAATTATGTGGATATCGGCTTTGTGATTGACGAGCGGACCGGACGTATTATTATGATGGGTGCGCTGGATAATCTCGTAAAGGGAGCGGCTGGACAGGCAGTACAGAATATGAATCTGCTGTTTGGATTTGACGAGTGCGAAGGGTTGGAGCTCGTACCGATGTTCCCGTAAGAAGTACAGGAAAATAAAAGAGGAAATAACATGTCAAATCAATATTTAACAATCAGAAAAATGGAACTGTCCGATTATGAGCGCGTGCATGCGCTGTGGATGGAAATTCACGGGTTCGGCATTCGCAGCGTCGACGATTCGCGTGAGGGCGTGGAGCGCTTTGTGCGCAGAAATCCCGATACCAGTATGGTGGCGGAGATGGACGGCGGGATTGTGGGGGCGATTTTGTGCGGCCATGACGGGAGAAGAGGTTGTCTCTACCATGTCTGTGTAAAAGAGTCTTACCGCAAGCACGGAATCGGACAGAAAATGGTGCTGGCGTGTTTAGAGGCGTTAAAGCGGGAGCGGATCAACAAGGTCAATCTGATTGCGTTTCAGAAGAATGAAATCGGAAACCGGTTCTGGCAGAGTCTGGGTTGGGAGTTCCGCGGAGACGTGAATTATTACGAATGCGTGTTAAATACCGATAATGTGACAACGTATAATGAGTAAACGGAGGCGGGCGGGAGCATCTTGCCCGGCGCTTCGGAACGGAGGAGCTTATGAAGAAAATAAAAGGCGGAGTGACGGCGGCAAAAGGATTCCGCGCGGCGGCGACGGCGGCGGGCATCAAATATAAGGACCGCATGGATATGGCGATGCTTTACAGTGAGGCGCCCTGCGGCGCGGCGGGAACGTTCACGAAAAATATTGTGAAAGCGGCGCCGGTAAAATGGGACCGGCGGGTCGTCTGTGAGACGAAGCAGGCGCAGGCCGTAGTGATTAACGCGGGAATCGCCAACGCGTGCACGGGAAAAGAGGGGATGGACTGCTGTGAGGCGACGGCAGGCCGGGCGTCGGAGAAGCTTGGGGTGCCGCCGGAACAGATTCTGGTGGCATCCACCGGCGTGATCGGCAAACAGCTTCCGATGGACCGCCTCTGCGCGGGGATTGACGCGATGGCGGCACAGCTTACGGCTCCCGACACGCCGCAGGGATGTCATGCGGCGGCAGGGATCGAGAGCGGCAATGCGGCGGCGCGGGCGATTATGACAACGGATACGCATGAGAAGGAGGCGGCCGTAGAACTGACGCTGGGCGGAAAAACCGTGACAGTCGGCGGTATGTGCAAGGGCTCGGGAATGATTCATCCGAATATGTGCACGATGCTTTCCTTTGTGACCACGGACGCGGCGATTTCGCAGGAATTACTTCTGGAAGCGCTGCAGGCCGACGTGGAGGATACCTACAATATGATTTCGGTGGACGGTGACACCTCGACGAACGACACCTGTCTGCTCCTCGCAAACGGTATGGCGGGAAATGAGGAGATCACCGAGAAAAACGAAGATTACAGGGCGTTCTGCGAGGCGCTTCACTTTGTCAACGAGACGCTCGCAAAGCAGATGGCCGGCGACGGGGAGGGTGCGACGGCGCTCTTTGAGGTAAAGGTGATCGGCGCAGCCACAAAGGAACAGGCGAAAACCTTAAGCAAATCCGTGATTACCTCAAGCCTGACAAAGGCGGCGATTTACGGTCATGATGCAAATTGGGGCAGAATCCTCTGCGCCATGGGCTATTCCGGGGCGGAGTTTGATCCGGAGAAGGTGGATTTGTTTTTTGAGAGCGCTGCCGGAAGAATGCAGATTATCAAGGACGGCGTGGCGGTCGACTACAGCGAAGAGGAGGCGACGAAAATCCTCTCGGAGCCGGAGGTCACGGCGATTGCGGACATCAAACAGGGAAATGCAAAAGCGACGGCATGGGGCTGTGATCTGACTTACGACTATATCAAGATCAATGCGGATTACCGTTCGTAGTAAAATATAATCAAAAGTTAGTAAATGCCGAATCCGGCGGAAATGGGGAGAATCATGGAAGACAAAAATATGCAGGAAATCCTTGCAAAGGCAAAAGTGCTGATTGAGGCGCTTCCTTATATACAGCGTTTCAACCGAAAGATTATTGTGGTGAAATACGGCGGCAGCGCCATGGTGGACGAGACGTTAAAACATCAGGTGATTCAGGATGTGACGCTTCTGAAACTGGTCGGCTTTAAGCCGATTATCGTACACGGGGGCGGCAAGGAAATCAGCCGCTGGGTGGAGCGCGTCGGCATGGATCCGGTGTTTGTCAACGGGCTGCGCAAGACGGACGAGGCTACCATGGAGATTGCGGAGATGGTGCTGAATAAGGTAAACAAATCACTGGTGACGCTCGTGCAGGAGCTCGGGGTCAAAGCCGTGGGAATCAGCGGCAAAGACGGCGGCCTCCTCACGGTGGAGCGCAAGTATTCAAACGGTGAGGACATCGGTTTTGTCGGGGAGATTAAGGAGGTCAACCCGAAGGTGCTTTACGATTTGCTGGAGAAGGATTTTCTTCCGATCGTGTGTCCGGTCGGTATGGATGCGGGCTTCCAAAGCTACAATATCAATGCGGATGATGCGGCCTGTGCGATCGCAAAGGCGGTCAGCGCGGAAAAACTGGCGTTTCTGACTGATATCGAGGGCGTCTATAAAGATCCGAAGGATGCGTCCACGCTGATTTCAGAGCTGACCGTCAGCGATGCAAAAGCGTTAATCGGGGACGGTGTGATCGGAGGGGGAATGCTTCCGAAGTTAAACAGCTGCATTGACGCCGTCGAGGAGGGCGTTTCGCGGGTCCATATTTTAGACGGCCGGATCGCGCATTGTCTGCTGCTTGAGATTTTCACCAACAAGGGAATCGGAACCGCTATTTTAGGAGATAAGGAGAATAAATTCTATCATGAATAAAGAAAGTTATATCGAGGAAGCGGAGAAATATGTCCTTCATACCTACAATCGCTATCCGCTGGTGATCGACCACGGGAAGGGCGTGTATCTGTATGACACCGACGGAAAAGAATATCTGGATTTTGCCGCAGGGATCGCGGTGCAGGCGTTCGGCTACGGGGACGCGGAGTACGCGGCGGCGCTGAAGGAACAGATTGACAAAGTGCTGCACACCTCGAATCTTTACTATCATGTGCCCGCCGTAAATGCCGCAAGGCGGCTGTCTGCGGCCAGCGGGATGGAGCGGGTGTTCTTTACCAACAGCGGGACCGAAGCCGTGGAGGGAGCTGTCAAGGCCGCAAAAAAATATGCTTATACCCGGGACGGCCGGGCGGGACACGAGATCATTGCGATGAATCACTCGTTCCACGGCAGAAGCATCGGCGCGCTGTCCGTCACGGGAAATGCGCATTACAGGGAGCCGTTCGAACCGCTGATGCCGGGCGTGCGGTTTGCGGATTTTAATGAGTTAGACAGCGTAAAAGCTTTGATTAATGAGAAAACCTGTGCTATTATTTTGGAGACGGTACAGGGCGAGGGCGGAATATATCCGGCCGGGCAGGAGTTTTTAGAGGGCGTGCGCAGGCTGTGCGACGCGCATGATATTCTCCTGATTCTCGATGAGATCCAGTGCGGCATGGGGCGGACGGGAGAGATGTTCGCATGGCAGCACTACGGCGTGAAGCCCGATATTATGGTCTGCGCGAAGGCATTGGGCTGCGGCGTGCCGATCGGCGCGTTTGTGATGACGGAGCGGGCGGCCGAAAAGTCCCTTGCGCCGGGAGACCACGGTACCACCTACGGGGGGAATCCCTTTGTGTGCGCCGCGGCAGACAAGGTGCTCCAGATGATGGAAGTGCGGCAGATTACGGCGCATGTGCGTGAAATCGCGCCCTATCTGGAACAGCGGCTTGACGAGCTGATCGGCCGGTATGCGTTTCTTACGGCCCGCCGGGGAATGGGACTGATGCAGGGGATTGTCTGTGAGAAACCGGTGGGAGAGATTGCGGCGAAAGCGCTCTCCGCGGGGCTTTTGGTGATTACGGCAGGCTCCGATGTGCTCCGTTTCGTGCCGCCGCTGATTATCGAAAAAGAACATGTGGACGAGATGGCAGAAAAGTTAAATTCTGTTTTAAAAACCATGTAATCGGTTGGTTTTTAAGTATACTTTGGATGAATTAAGGAAATGTAGGATGAAATCAATACACAAAAAACTGGTGTCTGTATTACTGATTTGCGCGATGACGACCGGCGGGGCCGTGGCGGTGAGACAATGCACCGCGGCTTTGCAGGAGCAGGAAGATTCCTCTGCGGAAGAACCCGGGACATCCGGGGGAACGGCCGCGGGGCAGGATTCGTCGGAAGCGCTGTCCGACGAATTGCCGGCTGCGGACGCGGCCTATCAGAGTGCGGCGACGGACCTGATTTTCTGGTATGAGGACGAATCGTACCGGGATTTTTTTGAGGCCGCAGCGCTGCGCTATTTCAGGAAGACGGGAATAAAAGCGGCCGCAGTGTGCCGGGATACGATGGATTATATCGGAGAAGTCTATGACGGGACGATGCAGGATACCGTATATCCGGATCTGTATCTGATATCGGGGCAGGATCTCGAGGAGGCATATCTTTACGGTCTTGTCTCCGTGAACGGGACGGATACGGACGGCCTCGGAATCGCGGAGAATGCGATAGCAGCGTCCACCTGCGCGGGAAAGCTGCTCGGGTATCCGCTATCCTACAATGTCTGTGTGTTTATCTACCAGAACGGTTACTTTGACAGTGTGCCGGAGTCGCTGCAGTCGCTTATTTCCTATGCGAATGAGAATGAGCCCGGGGAAAATGTGGAATATCTGCTGGAGTGGGATGTCAACGACCCGTTTTATGATTTTCCGTTTGTCTCTAACTGTGTCTCTTTTGAGAAGAGCGGAACGGGAAGTATGAACGTGGTGTATGACGAGGAACTGTACGCAAAGGATATGGAATATTTTGAGCAGATATTGGAATCCTTTTCGGTGAATGCGGCGACGGTTTCCGAGGATGAGATTGTAGATAATTTCCTGGCGGGACGAACGCTCTGCGCGATTGTGGATTCGGATCTGCTGTACCGCCTTGAGGGCTACAGCTATTCGCTGACCAAGATACCGGATTTGAATGAGGAGCTTGCGGCTTCGACCGGGGCGCTCACGGATATGATAGCGGTGAATCCGTATTCAAAGCAGGAAGCCGCGGCGGCGGATTTTGCACGGTTTGTCACGGTGGATTTTGCCGGAGAACTCTACAAAATGACCGGGCATATGCCCGTGATTCCGTCGAAAGATATCGCGTGGACAGAGCAGGTGTCGTATGAAGCGTATGTTTCCGCCGTGCCTGCGCCGAATTCCCGTGACGCGAAAGACTTCTGGGTTCGTCTGGAGGAAACGATTTCAAAATACTTTTGAACTGTTACTGAAATCTAAAATATTTTTGAATTGCCCTTGTCATAAATCGGAATTTTCGATAGAATAAAAGATAGGCATTGAGGGCTCTTTCGTTTTGAATATAAGAGAATCCCGCAGAGCGGGATTCTCTTTTTTTAGAAGGAAGGAGTATGCCATGAAACGATGGATAATAACATGTTTTGCCGTAAGTCTTTTGCTGTCCGGACAGACGGGCTGCGGCAGGAATGATACGGTATATTTAGAAAAGGCATCTGTGTCGGAGGACACGGAAGAAACCGGGACACCAAAGCAGGAAGAAGGCGCCGGGGATACGGAGAATGCCGGAATGCGGGAAACGCCGCAGGGGACGGTGCAGAGCACAGAGGATGCCGGGGCCGGAGAAGCGGCGCAGAGTGCAGAGGATGCCGGGGAAGCGGCTCAGAGCCGGCCGCGGGTATGCTATGTCTATGTGTGCGGAGCCGTGCGGGAAGCGGGAGTTTACGCACTGCCGGAGGGCAGCCGCATTTACGAGGCGATTGCACTGGCCGGAGGATTGAGCGACGAGGCCTGTGCGGATTACGTCAATCAGGCAGAAGTGCTTGCAGACGGACAGATGATCCGGATTCCGACGGAGGCGGAGGCCGCGGATCTGCCGCGGGAAGCATCCGCTTCGGACGGGACGGCGGAGCAGGCGTCAGAGCCCGCGGACGACAGAGTCGATCTGAATACGGCGGGAATGGCGGAGCTGACGGCGCTTCCTGGAATCGGTGAGGCAAAAGCAGAGCGTATCCTCGCGTACAGGGAGAGCCACGGCGGCTTTTCGGCGGCGGAGGATATCATGAAGGTGGAGGGAATCAAGGAGGGTGTCTATAACCGTATCAAAGATTATATAAGGGTGAAATAGAATGGCAAAAAAGGTTCTTGTTGTAGATGACGAAAAATTAATTGTGAAAGGAATCCGTTTCAGCTTAGAGCAGGACGGGATGGAGGTAGACTGCGCCTATGACGGTGAGGAGGCGCTCAAGCTTGCGACAGAAAACAGTTACGATATGATCCTGCTGGATATCATGCTTCCGAAGATGGACGGCTTTGAGGTATGCCAGCAGATTCGGGAATTTTCCAATATGCCGATTGTGATGCTGACGGCAAAGGGCGATGATATGGATAAGATTCTCGGGCTCGAATACGGGGCCGACGACTATATCACAAAGCCGTTTAATATTCTGGAGGTCAAAGCCCGCATCAAAGCGATTATGCGCAGAACCGGCGGAGGGCCGGAGAAAAAGAAAAACACAAAGATTCTGGAATCCGGTGATCTGAAAATGGACTGCGAGAGCAGACGGCTTTTTATTCAGGGCAGAGAGGTCAATCTGACCGCGAAGGAATTTGATTTGCTTGAACTGCTGGTCAACAATCCCAATAAGGTTTACGGCAGGGAGAATCTTCTGAATCTCGTCTGGGGATATGAATATCCGGGGGATGTGCGGACGGTGGACGTACATGTGCGGCGTCTCCGCGAGAAGATAGAAAGCAATCCCAGCGAGCCGAAATACGTGCACACAAAATGGGGTGTGGGCTATTACTATTCACAGAATTGACAGGTAGATATCATGGCAAAGTTTAAATGGGCTGCGGATTTCTTCGGAAGCCTTAAATTCAGACTGATCGTATGTTTTGTTTTGCTGGGAGTGATACCGGGCATCCTTCTTCGGGCGGGAGTGCTCAACACATACGAAAAACGCGCGGTGTTTATCCGCACAAGCGAAATCTTAAGCCA
Source organism: uncultured Roseburia sp. (assembly GCA_910577925.1). Taxonomy (GTDB): domain Bacteria; phylum Bacillota; class Clostridia; order Lachnospirales; family Lachnospiraceae; genus Roseburia. Next base: position 12,499 of record CAJTOI010000005.1, on the reverse strand, counting down.
GGCGAAAATTCTGGCGAATCAGATTGTTGCGGGCGATTATATCAACCATGTGGATGCGGCGACGATTAATGCGCAGTTAGAGCAGCTGTCCGCAATCTATGACGGCCGTGTGATGATTATCGACGAGAGTTTTCAGATTGTGCGTGACACCTATGATCTTGACGCCGGAAAAACGATTATCTCCGAGGAGGTGATCAACAGCTTTTACGGGAATGAGATTACCAAGTACGATTCGGAGAACCGTTACATCGAACTTACGGTTCCGCTGCTGGAAAATACAACTGACGAGACGGAACCGCGCCGGATACTCGGCGTCATGATGGTCAGCGTGTCCACGGACAGCATCAATCTGAATCTGGAATATCTGGCGCGCAGCACCCGGGTGATGGGGATCGTACTTGTCTGTTCAGTGATTCTGCTCGCCTATCTGCTGGGAAATCTGCTGGTGCGGCCGTTCCACAAAATGTCCAAATCAATCGAAGAGATCCAGACCGGGTACGGGGAGGATTCGCTTTCGATTGACTCCTATACGGAGACGGCGCAGATCTGTGAGAAGTTTAACGGGATGCTGGGGCGCATGAAAGTGCTTGACGATTCGAGACAGGAGTTTGTGTCAAATGTCTCTCATGAGCTCAAAACGCCGCTGACCTCGATGAAAGTGCTCGCGGATTCCATCAACAGTATGGAAGATGCCCCGATAGAGCTTTACAAGGAATTTATGGCGGATATCGGGAATGAGGTTGACAGGGAGACGAAGATTATCAATGATCTGCTGTCGCTGGTGAAAATGGATAAGTCGGCGGCAGACTTAAATATCGCAAATCTGAACATCAACGAGCTGCTCGAACAGATTTTAAAGCGGCTGAATCCCATTGCGGAACGACAGCATGTAGAGCTGGTGCTGGAAAGCTTCCGACCCGTGGCGGCGGATGTGGATGAGGTGAAAATTACACTGGCATTTACCAACCTGATTGAGAATGCCATCAAGTATAACAGGGAGGACGGCTGGGTGCATGTTTCCCTGAATGCGGATCACCAGTATTTTTATCTGAAGGTGGAAGATTCGGGAATCGGCATTCCGCAGGATTCCTTAGAGCATATTTACGAGCGTTTTTATCGTGTGGACAAGTCCCATTCGAGGGAGATCGGAGGTACGGGACTGGGACTTGCGATCACGAGGAATGCGATTTTAATGCACCGGGGAGCGATTAAGGTGTTTAGTACGGAGGGGGAAGGCACGATTTTCAATGTGCGTATCCCGCTCAACTATATCTCTTAAGGAGCAGACGGAATGAAGCGATCAGAGATGCACAAAGAGCGTGCACGGACAGAAAAAAGAAGAAAATACGGTCTGGCTGCGGTTGCGGTGCTTTTTCTCGGGATGCTTCCGATGGCGGGATGCAGAGAGGAGGAGGCGCCGAGCACATACCATGTGGAATATCTGAATAAAGAAAAGAACAGGATTATCCAGGTGGATTACGAGCCGCAGGCTACGGACACGGAGGGATTGATTCAGGAGTTTTTAGCGGTGCTGTGCTCCGATTCCGATAATGTGGAGTGCCGGAAGCCGATACCCAACGATGTGGAGGTGACAAGCTATTCCCTGGAAGGAGTGCTTTTGACATTGAGCTTTGACGCGGATTACAACAATATGTCGACCGTTGAGGAAGTGCTCTGCAGAGCCGCGGTTGTGCGCACGATGACACAGATTGAGGGGGTGGAGTGCGTGTCCTTCCATGTGGGGGACGGGCCCCTGGTGGACGCAAGGGGGAACATTGTCGGAAGCATGACGCCGGAGAGTTTTATAGAGAATCCGGGGGCACAGATTAATTCCATTCAGAACACGACGCTGACACTGTACTTTTCCAATGCGGCCGGCGACGGGCTGGTCAGGGAAGTGCGGGATGAGGTCTATTACAGCAGCAATATTGCGCTCGAGAAGCTTGTGATGGAGCAGCTCCTGGGCGGAACCGAACGTGAGGGCGCAAAGTCGGCGATACCGGCGGGGACGAGACTTGTGACGATATCCGTGGTGGACGGGATCTGCTACGTCAACCTTGACGAGGGCTTCCGGAACCAGGATTATCAGGTGAGCGAGGCGGTGGTGATCTATTCGATCGTAAACTCGCTGTCCGAGCTGCCGGGGATCAGCAAGGTGCAGATATCGGTCAACGGCGATAACAGCGGGATGTACCGCGACAGATTTTCTCTGAGTGAAATGTACGAGCGGAACCTTGATTACGTTGTGTCCGACGAGACCGGTGAAGTGCAGAATACAACGGAGGAGGAATAAAATAGAATGATAAAACGGCCGTTTTGCGGAATGGCGGCCAGTTTTCTTCTGGGAGTAATCGCTGCGTCCCGCGGTGCGGGTGCGGTGAGTACCGCAGCGGCGCTTGTGTGGCTTGCCGCCGCCTTGCGGCAGGCCCTGACGGTGCGGGACGGCAGAAGGCAGAAAGATACGCGGTTTCGCGCTGCGGTGCGCATGTCGGCATTCGCACTGTGCCTGCTTTTCGGAAGTTTTCGGTACGGACAGGAATGCCGGTTCCGAAGCGGGTATCTTCCCGGTCTGCGCGACGGGGCGGAGGTGACCGTGCAGGGGAGACTGGACAAAAAAGAAATCAAAAATCAGCAATATATCTATGAAATGGCATCCTGCATCATAGGATGCGGTCAGGACGAACTGTCAAAAGAGGCTCCGGTTCCATGCAACCGGATTCTGGTATATACCGATTCCGACTTTGCCTCTGTCGGAGAAATCCTTGTGTTAAACGGAACAATTCAATTGTGGAGTACGGCGCGGAATGAAGGGAATTTTGATGAGAAATCCTTTTATCAGAACCGCAAAATTGATTTTGCGCTGAGGGATGTGCGGCTTTGCGGGACTTACGGAAAAGAAAACCGGCTTGCCGAGGGACTTTTTGCGCTCAAAAACCGGATGCGCGCGCTGTATGAGCAGACGCTTGAAGGGCCCGAGGCGGGAGTTTTGTGCGCGATGGCGCTGGGAGACAAGACGCTTCTGTGGGACGGGCAGCGGCAGATGTATCAGAACTGCGGCCTGTCTCATATTATGGCAATCTCCGGCCTGCATGTGGCAGTCGTCGGGATGGCGTGTTACGGGTTTCTGAAAAAATTCGGACCCGGGCTTCGGTCTGCGTGTGCGGTTTCCGCCTTTTTGCTGGTGTGCTATGCACAGATGACAGGTATGGGAAACTCTGCGCGCCGTGCGGTTTTCATGTTTTGTCTGCTGTTGTCTGCGGATATCGCCGGGCGCAGCTATGACACGTTAAACGCGCTTGGAGCGGCCGCATTTTTTCTGCTGGTACAAAATCCCTATCTGCCGTGGGATGCGGGATTTCAGTTTTCTTTCACGGCGGTGGCGGGGATTGTGTGCATGGGAAAATGTGTGGATTTTTCGGAGCAGAAATACGGAAAATGGGCGCAAAAGATTTACGCGGGGACAACCGCCTGGCTTGTGACGCTGCCGCTTGCGGTATGGCATTCTTATGAGGCGGCCTGCTATGCCGTTCCCGTAAATCTGATTGTGCTGCCGATGACGGGGGCCGTGCTGACCACAGGGCTTAGCGGCGGACTCCTCGGGACGGCGGCGGCCGCACTCTTTGGGGAGCATACGGGCCTTGCGCTTGCGGATGTGCTTTTGCTGCCGTGCGAAAAGATCCTTTGGCTGATCAACGGGATCTGCGGCGCGGCGGGCAGGCTGCCCGGAGCGGTGCGGATCGCAGGAAGGCCGCATTTTTTGCAGGTGATACTCTGTTATGCGGGGCTTGCGGCTCTGGCGTTTTATCTGAGAAGAAGAGCGCAGACGGGGAAACGGAAACCGGCGGCGGGAGATCTGTCGACGGCAGGAAAGCGGTGGGCGGCGGGACAATCGGCTCGTTTCTGTGCGGGCGCGGCCGTTGTGCTTGTCATGCTGTTCTGGCGTACCGGGGGCGGTACGGAACTGGATTTTCTGGATGTGGGGCAGGGGGACGGCAGTTTTCTGCGCACCGGCGGAGGTGATACGGTCTTTGTGGACGGCGGCAGCACGGGCGCTGGAAAGGTCGGAATTTACCGGATTCTGCCTTTTCTGAAATACCGGGGCGTGAGGGAGATTGATTACTGGTTTGTCTCCCACACCGATGAGGATCATATTTCGGGGCTGCGCGAGCTGCTTGAGGAGGGATATCCCGTCCGGCATCTGGTATTTTCCGGGAAGGTAAGAGAGCAGGAGGACGCGGCGCTAGACGGGCTGCTTGCGCTTGCCGCGGAAAACGGATGCGGGATCTGCTATGTCGATGCGGGTGACATCCTGCATCTCGGTGAGGCGCAGATCCGGGTGCTTGCGCCTGTGTGCGGAGCGGTGTACGCGGATAAAAATGCGGCATCTCTCGTACTGCGTTATGAGGAGGGAGAATTTTCTGGGATTTTTACCGGGGATATCGGACGCGCGGAGGAGGAACTGCTTGCCGCATCCGGAGTACTGCGGCCGGTGACTTTTTATAAGGCGGCGCATCACGGTTCGAAGTACTCAAATTCGGAAGGGTTTTTGCAGGCGCTTTCCCCTGAGATATCCGTGATTTCCTGCGGAGAGAACAACCGGTACGGGCATCCCGGGGACGAGGCCGTGCGGAATATGGAGCGCGCGGGCAGCAGGATATTTGATACGATGCACGGAGGACAGATAAAGATTCGGTATCGGCGCGGGCAGATTCTGACAGAGACGTATTGCGGGAGCAAAGAAGGTTGCGTTTTTGCGGAACAGTTGCTAAAATAAGGGCATGAAGACGATTGATGAAGATATTAAAACAGGAAATTTCAAACAGATTTACCTTCTTTACGGTGAGGAGGGGTATCTCAAGCGGCAGTACAGGGACAAGCTTCGGGCGGCGCTCGTTGCGGCGGACGACACGATGAATGTCACGGCGTATGAAGGGAAGGATATTAATCCGAGAGAGGTTATAGATCTGGCGGAAACGCTGCCCTTTTTTGCGGAGCGGAGGGTGCTGCTGATTGAGAACAGCGGCTTTTTTAAGAACAGCTGTGAAGATCTGGCCGCCTATATCGGGCAGCCTGCGCCGACGGTCCATTTCATTTTTGTGGAAGAGGAAGTGGACAAGCGCGGGAAGCTGTACAAAAATGTGAAAAAAGAGGGCAGGATCGCAGAGTTTTCGACACAGAGCGAAGAACTGCTCACGCGCTGGATTCTCGGACGGCTCAAAAAGGAAGGAAAAAATATTACCGGCAATGTCATGCAGCTTTTTCTCTCCAAGACGGGGACTGATATGGGAAATATTGACAGGGAGCTGGAAAAGTTGATCTGCTATACGATGGGACATGAGGTGATAACGGCGGAGGATGTGGAGGCGATTGCGACCGAGCAGACCACAAACAAGATTTTTGAGATGGTGAATGCGGTGGCGGAGCACAATCAGCGCAAAGCGCTCGACTTATATTATGATCTGCTGACGTTAAAAGAGCCGCCGATGCGCATCATGTATCTGATCACGAGACAGTTTCAGATTCTTTTGACCGTGCGTGATATGGCGTCAAAAGGGTTTGACAGCGGTGCAATGGCGAAGAAAGCGGGTATACCGCCGTTTGCGGTGCGGCGCAACGTGACGCAGGCGAAAGGATTTACCATGACGCAGCTAAAGCAGGCGCTGCGTGACGGGGCCCAGTTCGAGGAGGCGGTCAAGACGGGGCGTATGAATGACCGGATGGCCGTTGAGGTCTTTCTCGTGAAATACAGTGCGGCAAAAATTTCATAGAAAACCGTGTTCCGGCGGGGGAGCGCGCTGACAGGGAATAAATCAAAAACGATTTATTCCCTTTTTTTGAACCGTTTGCCGTTTCATTACAATGTATCAGTGAAGGGCAGGCAAGGAATCCCTGAGAAGGCGCCTTAAAATAAAATATACAGCGGGGAGGAAGCATGACAAACACGGAGTTGGAAAGATGCATTCAAATATACGGAAAGGAACTCTATTCCTTCTGCAGATCACTGACGCACAGCGTGCAGGAGGCCGACGATCTGTATCAGGATACGTTTTTAAAGGCTATGGAACTGGAACAAAAAATTGACTGCAGGCAGAATCCGAAAAGCTATCTGCTCTCCGTCGCGGTTCGGATTTGGAAGAATCGCAGGCGGAAATATGCATGGCGCAGGCGGATCTGTGAGGAGCGGCTCTATGCGCAGGAGGTGAGCGGACAGGAGCGGGCGGACAAAGAGCAGTCGCCGGAGGAATGGCTGCTCGCGAGGGAAGAGACGGCGGCAGTGCGGAAGGCGGTAGAGAGACTTCCCGAGCGGCAGCGGGTGATCGTGCTGCTCTATTATATGGAGGAGCTGTCTGTCACACAGATTGCCGAAGTCGTAAAAATACCCGAGGGAACCGTAAAGAGCAGACTGTATCAGGCCAGAAAGTCGCTGCAGAGGGAATTGGAGGATATTTTATATGAAGAGAGATTTGGATGATATTTTAAAGCGTGCCCTTACTCCGAATGAAGAGCCGGATTTCCGGCTGAACCGAAAACTGTTAAACAGGGCAAAGGAGAGAGAACATATGGCAGAAAGAAATAAAATGACGGCAAAAATACCGGCGCTGGTATTGTCTGCCGCACTCGTGATAGGCATCGGTTCCGGCAGTGTGTATGCGGCGTGGAAATATCTGACGCCGGATGCGGTGGCCGAGGAGTTTAACGATGAAAAGCTTGGCGCGGTATTCAAGGACGGGGAGGAGATAAATGAGGTTCAGACATACGGCGGCTACCGCATTGCGCTGCTCGGGATTGCTTCCGGAGATTCGATCTCGGAATTTCTTCCGACGGTAAACGGGGAGGTGGACTCCGACCGATTTTATTCGGTGGTGGCGATTGAGCGTGAGGACGGGACGCCGATGCCGGAAACTTCGTCGGAGGAATACGGAAAGCAGCCGTTTTTTATATCTCCGCTGATGCAGGGCTGTGATCCGGCATGGTATAATGCGGTGACGATGGGCGGCGGGTATTCGGCGACGGTGAAAGACGGCATTGAGTATCGGCTCGCGGAGTGTACCAATGTGGAAGTTTTTGCGGATAAAGAAATCTATCTGTGCGTCTGCGACGGAACCTTTTATAACAGTGAGGCTTATCTGTATGACGGGGCGACGGGGAAAATTTCCAGAAATGAGTCCTATACGGGCGCCAATGCGTTGTTTCGTCTCCCCATTGACGCCGCAAAAGCGGATCAGGAGGCTGCTGCTGCGCTGCTTGAAAAGGTGGATGCAGGGATGAACGGCGGTGAGGAGACCACGGACACAGAGCCCGGAGAGATCAGCGAGGCAGAGCAGTTTTATCGTCAGCTGACGCCGGAGAATATCGATACCTGTGCGAAACCGGTGGAGAGCACCAGACAGACACTGACGCCGGATGCGGACGGCTGGGTGACGGTCCGTGACGACGAAGGCGATGAGACCGGATTTAACGTCGACTGGGCGCTGGATTCGTCGCAGACCGGAAAGAGACAGATAGTCGGTGCAGGCTATAGCGATACGCTCGACAGTCTGGAGATTGAGACGGCTGTCATCAATGCGGACGGCACCGTAGAGTATGTCGTCTACGTTCCGAGATAAGCGCCGGGATAACACCAGGAAAATTCAGTCGGATAGCGAAGGAGCGGAAACGATGACAACAGCCGCAGTACAATGGAAAACCGCTAAAATCCGTGGAAATAAGTCTTTCCACGGATTCGGCGGTTTTATTTTTTGATTTTTAATGCAGATAAATACGGAGGCGACTTTGCTGTCTCCTGCGACGAGGAAAAGTTCCAGGCGGTAGTGATGTTATAAACTTTATGGTCATTTTGTGCAATTTATAGTCACCTGGTGCAATCCGGGTTAAAAAACGGGCTGCATCTGCCGATAGATTTTATGAAACGCAGAGGAGGTCATGGAGATGCTTATGATAAGAGATTTCAGCAACAGATTTCAGCAGATATCGGGAATGCCCATCAACGGCAAGGGCGGAAAGAATACGCTGAAAAAGGCAGGCATTTGTTGATGCGGTGAAAGCTGCTGATCCGAAGTGGGAGCCAGGTAAGCCGATTCCTTCCGGAACCTTGGACGGAACTACAAGGGAATCCATCGATAATTCACTTGTGAAGTCGGGAGGATCTCTTGTGAAAAAAGCATCTTTGGACAGCACATTGGATATACAGATATAATCCTTACATCCAATTCCGTAGAGGCGCATAAAACTTTGACTCTGCGGACTGCAGAGGAGCAGGGGCGGCTCTGAATGACAGATGAGCCGCAATACTAAAATAATTGACAATAATGGAGGATTTGAAAAATGAATGTAAATGGAATAGGGACAACGGGATATCCGGCGTGGCAGGGAGCAAGAAAGGCACAGCAGAATACGGCAGGAAAGAGTTTTGCAGAGTCGGTGAACAATGTGGCAGGTGCAAAACCTCATACATCTATTGTATATATGAAAACGGATGATATGCTGTATTCTGGTGGTAACGGGACAGGATTATCTTTTTATATCAAATATGCAGAAGGTTCAACAGAGGATGACCCGACTGTGATTGCAAAAGGGGTTGATGAGAACGGGAATGAATTTGAGCAGACCATACATATTAACAAAATAAATCCCCGGAATGCTTCATTAGTGGAAATGACGGCATTGGAATCCTATATGGGTGTAGATAAGAATGGAGGACTTACATCATTACCGCCTGAAACCGGAATGATGGGATTGAGTGACAGGACAGATTTTATGGATATGTTCCAAAAGCAGATCAGCGATATGAAACTGTTGAGCCAGAAAAGGGCGGCGGCATATTATCAGTACAGTATGCAGGCGTATTGGGATTTTATGAATAAGAAATAAATTCCATCGGCTGAATATCCCCAATAAGCCACAGAGGACGGGCAGTGCAGGCTTCCCCCGGCGTTCCGGCAGATCGGGGAATCGTATAATAAGAATGTGAAGGAGTGTAAGATGTTTGATTTTATCATAGATATGATTGCAGATATTACGGAAATCTTTGTTGATTTGCGGGTAAACAAAGTGATAAACCGAAAGAAAAAAAGTAATATCAATTCTAATCATGTAAGTCAGTAACAGGTGGTACAAGATGGAAAGTAAAATGGAGAGAATCGACGCATTACTGAAGAAGCCATGCTTTGTCATGGATTTTCTCCCGGAACAGGTGAAACCGGACAATGGCGGGCAGTTTTTTGATGTGGAGTATTATCTGCTGAGCAGCGATAAACACATTGGGATGAAAGACAGGTTCGTTGCCGTCATTTTGAAACTGATGTGTTATTACCATGTAGCTATTCTGTGGAATGGCTGGGTTGACCGACCCTCTCCGAAATGGATAGAGGAAGCAGTTTGCGAAATTATGGAGAATCATTCGGGCACGCTGAATGTACTGTTCGTGGAGGAGGATGCGCTGCTGGTCTTTGATTGGGACTGCCTAAATTTGTCAGTGTATAATCCGACAGAAGATGTCCAGGCCATTATGGAGAGGATTGCGTTTTCAGAAGGCTTATTTTGGAGGGAAGCTGCAAATTAGGTCTGGATAGATGCACTGCTGTATTGGATGCATATCCGCAATAAGCCACAGCCAGACAAGGCAGGGCAGGGCAGGCATTCCCGGTTTCTGGAAGATTGGTGTGAAAATTTGACTTGTAAAGGAATGGAGGATATTTGAAAATGAAACAAAAAAGGAACAGCGATAGGCATATTGGCAGATGTGCTGAATGGGAATACAAGTTTTGCGGCGAATACACAAAAATTATTTTCATCGAAGGTAAGAAAATTCTATGACGGAAATATCTATGGGTGTTGATTCGTTGCCCGGCTGATAAAGGCAGTTGCTCGGAATTATTATGAAGATAGGAGAAATATGTATGTCAATTGGTATTTCAAATTATCCTACGCATTTGCAGGAAGGGTTTAAACGAAATAGAGAGTTTTTGAAGTCTCAGGAAAGCCAAAATGAAGACCAGAAAGTGTTTCACAGGGATTCCTTAGAAGTTTCCCAATTATCGAAAAACAGGGAAATCTTAATGGATAAAATTAAGCATACCGTGATGCAGTCAGCAACATCGTTCAGTGATATGAGGGCTGGAACATTAAAGGAAGTCAGGGAAGAAAAAGGGCAGTATGGTTATTCGGATATTGTGAATGCCTGCGGCTTGAGTTATGCGAAGCTGTATTCTGAAATTGAAAAGCGCCATGAAAAGGAACCGTATTATAAGGCAGATGGAACACCGTTGACAAAGGAAGAAGAGATAGAAAGGCTGGATATGCAATATGAGCAGGAAGTGGAGTGGCAGATGTCCTGTGCCAGAATAGCAGCCAAGACGCAGGCATTTCAAGGAAATATTCCTGAAACGCCGACAAAAGAGATGGAAGAATTGGAAGATGCGTTTTATCAGGCGAAGGATGCTTATATGAAGCTGTACCATGAAAGCAAACAGGATGGGAAGCCGCTTGTTTTACAGAATTTTGTTTTCGGGAACAGCCGGATGTATGAAGTGTTGAACGGATTAGGTAATTTATAGGAGAGGGTGAAATACTGTCGGATTCCCTCCGGGAAAAGATAACTGAATATGCCGGGGAGGATGCGGCGCAATAACATAAGGGCGTGTGCGAAAGAGACTCATATATCGGGAATATGATAAAAACAATTTTTTGTACGGTTCGGACAGTACGGATTTTACAATTTTGATGAATAAGTCATCAGAGGAACAGGCAAAAAAATCGAGGAATCCAATCATATGAGCCAACAGCTTTTTTCAGCCAACCGTATTTGAAAGTTAAAGTTGATGCGGATTTGACGATGTCAGTTATATACTCTTTCATTATGAATATCAAAAATAAGGATATTCTTCCACACAATCATAAAGAGAAAGGATATTCTCAGGAGGAGATGGCAGGTCTGCTGGATGTGTCACGTCAGGCTGTAAGCAAATGGGAAAGCGACAGGGGAATACCGGAAATTGAAAAATTATTGCAGATCAGCAATATGTTTGGCGCAACATTGGATTATCTGCTGAAAAGCGAAAGCCCGGATGAGAATAACCAGAGCGGTGGCTATTATGTAAGCCGGGAGACGATTGATGGGTTCCTTTCCTATAAACGACATCGGGCGAAGAACATTGCTATTGGGGTGGGGCTGATTATTGGTTCTGATATTTTTGGCAGCTTTTCCGATTATAGGCAGCTTCTGCTTCCGCTATATTGGGGAACTATGGCAATAGGCATAGCCATATTGGTATGGACTTTTTTTCAGCCGAAACATTATCAGCAAATCGGCTCAAATTCATTGCTGTTTGATGAGGCAATCATAAAGTCTTTTCGTGAGGATAGCAGCCGGAACCGGAAAAGATATGCAGGCATGATTGTATTAAGCGTTTTATTGTTCTTCTTTGGATCAGAATTTATATTTATGACAAAAGATATCGTGGGAAGCGAAGTGTGCAATGCCTTGGACTGGCTGATAGATGCCGTGTCAGTTGTACTTTTGATTATGGCAGGTATGTCGATCCATGCGGAAAATATCATTGCACAGAATGCAGAGTATGTTCATAAGAAAAATTCACGCGGTAAGTTTGCATGGATTTATGCAGCTCTGCCTGTAACAGTTCTGGCAGTGGCGACAGGGCTTGTCACAAATGCGTGGAGTCCGGTTTTTCCAGTCATAGTCCTGTTTTGTGTATTGCTGGTAACTGTCTGCAAACTTCTTACAGAAAAGAGGGAATCTAAATGAAGAATATAATTTTATTTATACTGCTGGGGATTCTGACCGCCATAGGATTGGCTGGCTGCGGTGTAGACCGGGATGACAGAGGAAACGATTTACAGGGACTTTCACAGATAGAAGTATATTCAAGTGATGGGCATTTGGTAAATACTATTTTGGATGAGGAAATTCTCAGCCAGTTTCATGATTTAGATTATACGGACATTTCGTCTGATACAGATGCAAAGATGGACGCACTGGAGAGTGCAGTGGGAGACCTTAACGTAATATGCACGATTATTTCCTACAAGACACCAGTGGCTGCCTATCATGATGGAAGTTTAGAAAAATTGATGGAACTGACGGTATATATGAAGACTCAAATATCATAAAAGAACAGATTGCCCCGGAAACAATAAAGGGAGGATATGTTCCCGAAGAATTTTTGACATTTTATGTTACTATGTCAGATGAAGATATAAATTTTATTCTGTCATTGATGGAATGAAACAAGGAATGAATGCAAGCGGTCAAAAAGGAGACCGCAGTTCAGAATTGTTTATTAAATAAAAGGATAATATGCAAGACCGCCGCACTATGGACTTCATTCGCCATATGCGGCGGTCTGCCATTTCCGCAGGGAGGCCGGGCGGCTTGGCAGGAGTTTCGTACAATGGGATTTGATAAGATACCCCATAATCTGATATAATCCCGAGTTTGACACTTGTGAAAGTAAAAAGCGGCTACAGATCCAGTAATTAT
>CAJTOI010000004.1 GCA_910577925.1 uncultured Roseburia sp. | reverse complement strand
TACAGGTGTGTTAAAGTACGTCTTTTTTTACTCCAAACAACTTTTCTGATAAAATAGCGTGAATATAGATACAAAAAAGGCAAAAAGGAAGCTGCCGCTTCACCATTTTTTAATCGTTAAAGCGACAGCCCCTTTTTTTTGAGTAAAAATTGTGGTATGCTTATCATGTCAAGGATATATTGTTAAAAATAGATAAGAAATGAGGAAGAATATGCAATGCCAGAAATATCACTGTTTTATGGAATTAGAGTAACGATGTATTACGATGACCATAATCCACCACATTTCCATGCAGAGTATAATGAAAATAAGGCGCTAATTGAAATTGATAAGGCCAGGGTAATCAAAGGTGCGTTGCCCTCCAGACAATTAAAACTGATTTTGGCATGGTGTGTACTGCATCAGGATGAATTAATGCAGAATTGGGAACTTTCTAAAGACGGAAAGCCGATGAACAGAATTAATCCTTTGATTTAGGAGGTGATGAGATGTATCCCAAAGTAGTACAAGTGATACCTATGAAAAATTATTCTGTCTATGTGTATTTTGAAGATGGGAAAATCGTATGTTATGATACGACAAAAATAATCGAAAAAGAAGTATTTCGTCCGTTGAAAGATATTCATGTTTTTTTAGATACCTGTACAGTGCTAAACGATACTCTTGCATGGGATATTAATAGAAACAGGGACAACACAACATGTTTGGATATTGATCCGGATATGTTATATGAATTGCCTGCGGTAGAAGAAAAGATAGCATAATATAAATTATGCAGCAGTGTGGGATTGTATCAGAAATTATTGACAACTGACAGGTAACTGACAAATGTCTTGAAAACACCGGAAAACAGAGACTTGAAACTATCCAAGAGATAATTACAGTACAATGAAAGAGATTGGTAAAACCCTTGAAAGTCCAGGTTTACGGTGACAAGGAAGTAATTTCAGATTAGGCGGTATAGCCCCGATTATAAGGGCTGTACCGTCTTTTCGAGTTTCTATGCGCCTTGCCGTTTCGGTTGTGTGGTAGAAAGAAAATTGATTTCCCCTACAAAGTTGAAAACAATATTCACTTTCTGTCCCCGTTTCCCGTCCGCCTTTTCCGGCGCATGGACTATGATTTTCTTGATAAATTCATTGACGATTGCGGGAGTAAGTTCTTTTATCCCCACATACTTGCGGATAATCGCGGCGAAGCTGTCAAAATCGCTTTTGTTCTGTTCGTAGGTATCGACTTCCTGCTGATCTGTCTTGACCTTTTCTTCCAGTTCCCTCTGTTCCGCTTCATACTATGCGGACAGCTTCAAAAACCTGTCATGGCTTACCACGCCGCTTATGTCGTCCTCATAAATCCTTTTGAGGATACGCTCAAGTTCCGCTATCCGTTTTTTCGCCTGTTCGACTTCACGCTTCCTGCACTTCATTTCCTTTCCTTTTCTGTTTCAGCGGAGCGTTGCTGATACATAATTTCATGGAGTCATCAAAGTTTATATTTTATGAAGCAGTCCGCGCCTGATAAGGTGTTCGGTATCCATTGATCTGCGGCTGTGATTCCAGCGCTTTCTTCAAAGTCCGGATAGCAAGGCCGCTGGTGATCTGGCGCTCTGTCACGCTTGCAATGACGCTCCGATCATACAGGTCAACAATGCTGCAATTGCAGCGCGTTTCCCCGTTTTTCAAAAACAGATATGTGAAATCCGTACACCACTTGTGGTTTGCCCGCTCTGCTTGAAACTCTCGTTGCAGCTTGTTTTCAAAAACTTTATGCGGTTTTCCGCGCCGGTAACCCGGTTTCTTCGGGCGGACGAGCGAATGCAGCCTCATTTCCGTATTCATGTATTTATGTATGGTAAGCGCGCTGTAATGACAGCCTATGCGCGCCAGATAGACGGTCATGGTCCGGTATCCCGCCACTCCGTTATGCATATGGTAAATTTCCCCAATCAGCGCTTTTGTAGCTTCCTTTTGGGCATAATAATCCGCCTTTCGGTGTTTCCGATCGTTGTAATAAGCATTCAGGCAGATGCCAAGCCGCCTCAGCAGCCAGCGGACGCCGAATTCCCTGTTATGCCGTTCGATAAATCGATAAGCCTCTAATCGATTTCCTTTGCGAAGAATGCAATGCCAGCATGGCTGGCTATGGCTTTTTTAAGAAAAGGATCTCCTTTTTCAGCCAGTTCCCTGCGAAGGATCTCTTTCATAATTTCCGCTTCATTAGCGGACGAGGGGACTTGAAGGCTTTGGGCTTGGCATTCTTTCTGAAATTCATTGCGCCGCCGACGGACACTTGTGACATCGGATGCTTTAGATCTGGTGAAGCTATATCCGGAGCAGGGGATATCCGTGCGGTTCAGAAAAAAGGGACATGGCTTTATTTATGCATATTGCAACAGGCATGGAATGTTTAAAATGATGATTTGATTTATGACTGACATCGGGCATCTCTTCGGAGATGCCTTTGAGCACTGCGGGGACATCTCCGGCACAATTGACAAATTTCACGAAAGCGAATACTATGATATAATAAAGTAAAATCGGAGTTGATGTGATCATAGGGGAGGATTCGTAATGGCGAAGACAATTAAGTTTAATTTGATTCTGGACAACTGCCCGGTAAGAAATATTGAGGGATTGCAAGAGCATTTTTCAATCGAAGATATGCTTAAATATTTTGAAAATGGATTGCTGCTGCGCTGGCTGGATGTTCGAGGCTACGAAACGCAGTATGCTGCGGTTGAGGCTGTCGATAAATCATTGGACAGAAAAGAAATCGTAATGGCCTTAGTTAAAATATTCGAAGTAGTAGAAATGGATGCTGCAGACATTGAAAAAGCAATAGGAATTCTTACATATCTGGATGAAGAAAAAGAGTTAAATGCAGTATACAAAGAGAATGCTTTTGCGAAAAAGCAGATTGTGGATGATTACCATTCCGGATATGCAGCGTTAGTTATGCATATGGAAGAAAATAAAGAGAATATGGCTGTGCTGAAAGCGGATGCAATTCAGATGGAAAGAGAGTATTTGGGACTGTTTGAATTAAATCATTATGAACTGTTCTTCCGTTTGGTTGAATCAGCGCCCAAAGCTATTTTTGCGATTCTTACAAGAGACGCTTTTAGAAAGTTTTGGATTGGCGAAGAGGCAAATGACAAAATATATACATGTGTTAAAAGATTGTTGACAGCTGATAAGGCAAAAGAAATTCTTGGTGATGATTTGAAGATTGTTAAGAGAGACACCCAGGCAATGTGGGACCCGATTGAAAGACCGGAAGTTAAGCTGATGGTTATTTCCATTGAATACGGTACATTCGTTAAAAATGCGGGCGAATTTTCCGAAAAACTTGCAAATACGGATGTAAATAATAAACTTGTGAAATTTAATGGCTTGGAATATCAGTGTAATGACGCATCATATGAATTGCTGTATATGGAGGTATAAGTATGAAGAATAGTGCAAGAGATTTGTTGGCTTCATATATCGATGCATTGTACCCGATTATTTATATCAACCATTTTGACTTCAAGGTTATTGATGATATTGTTTCGGATATTGCAGACGGCAGAAAAGTGATAGAATACAATAATGGGTTGGGAATCGTTGATTTTAAGACAAAATCTGCGATGAAAGAATGCGATTTGTTTCATTTCTTAAAACTTGTGAAGGACGATGGGTATGAGCATTCGATGTTCCTTGTTTTGAAGGATGTTCATAGCCAGTTAGATAATCCGGAGATTGTTTCGATGCTGAAATATATTGCGGAGAGAAACCTATACAATGAAAGTTATAATGCATCAATTTTTATTGTATCGAGTAAACTTTGCATCCCGGAAGAACTTGGGGATTTGGTCACTGTTTTTGATATGCCGTTGCCGACGGTTACTGAAATCAAAAACATTATGACGGAATTTACGAAGGACTTGGATATTGATGTATCGGAAGACGTCCTGAGTGAAATCTCATTGTCTTTTAAGGGTTTAAATGAGTTCCAGATAAAGCAGATTTTAAATTTGGCGTATCAGGATGGCGGCTGTTTGGATTCTGATGACAAGCAGTTGATTCTCAGGCAGAAGGAACAGCTGATAAAGAAAGCCGGATTATTAGAAATGATACCTGTCCATGAAACGATTGAGGATATTGGCGGTCTTGAAAATCTGAAAGAGTGGCTTTATAAAAAGGAATGCATTTTCAACCAGTTAGACAGGGCGATTAAATTCGGCGTAGATATACCAAAGGGAATTATGATAGTCGGTATGCCCGGATGCGGAAAAAGCCTGGCGGCCAAGGCAACGGCAAAGTTATTTGAAATTCCGCTGGTAAGACTGGATGTCGGACGTCTGTTAGGTAAATACATCGGTGAGTCTGAGGAAAACATGAGAAAAGCTTTGAAACTTTCAGAGGCAATCAGTCCGTGCGTTCTTTGGATTGACGAAATTGAAAAAGCCTTTTCCGGTGTCGGCGGCTCCGGCGGCGGCAGTGACGTAACTACACGTTTGTTTGGTCAGTTCTTAACCTGGATGCAGGAAAAGGAGAATACGGTCTTTATTGTAGCTACCGCAAATGATATTTCAAAAATTCCGCCTGAGTTTTTGAGAAAAGGCAGATTTGATGAGTTGTTCTATGTTGATTTTCCGAATGATGAAGAACGAAGAAAAATTATAGAGATTCATCTCAAAAAGCGTAATAAGTGGAACAAAGAACTTGATATCATTTCCCTTGTGAAATTGACTGACGGATATAATGGCGCTGATTTAGAGGCTATCGTTAAAGATGCGATTGAAAATTGCTTTATTGACGGCAAAGAGCAGTTGACAACGGAAGATTTAAAAACAGCACAAAAAAATATTAAGTCAATTTCCAGTACTTTGGAAAAACGCATTAAGGAAATTAAAGAAGCCGTTAAGGATATGGACTTGAAACCGGCAAGTAATCCGGAAAATAAAATGGCGGCAAAACCAACTCCTAAAAAAAGACAGCTGACAGGGAAGATAATGCAGCAATAACAGCGCGGGTTTTGGCAGGCTTTGGTGGAAAGGAGAAGGGGTTAAATGGAAAAACAACAAGGATCTTTTGAATTTGATTTTTCGGAAAGAGTGTTATCAGAGGAAGAAGCCCGCGGTGTTTCTGAGATTCAAAGGGAATTTTTAGAAAGCTATGCTGCTACTAAGGATAAGATGCCTGTTGAAGAGTGGCTGCCGCAAGAACTTCAAAAGCAGCTTCCTGAAAGAACGTCTGACGAAATACAAGAAATGAGTACGGAGATTCTTACTTCGCTTAAAGTGACGGAGGAAATGAAAGTATCGCAGCAGAAGGCGATTGCATCGGGCAGAAGCAAAGAGAGCTGGCTGGCATCTGCTTTGCTGCAGTCAACGTCACAGATGTCTGCACAGGAAAGTGCAAAGTATCTGCAGAGTTTAGATGACGCTGTCAAAAATGCAAATGCAGCAATGCATGAAACGATAACTACAAAAGGCAGCGGTTATTCTGTGCCAAGCCGGAATCCTAATCTGGATGGATTTATTGCAGAGCAGCATCATGTGAATTCCTTTAACATGGATGCGGCAGCAAAAGGAAGCGGTTTGAGAGCAGAAGTACAGCCTCTGAAACCGGGTGAAACATATTCTAAAAACGGTTTTGATGTAATCATTAAAGACGCAAACGGCAATCGAATACATCAATATCAGGTGAAATACGGCGCTACAGCGGAAGATACAATCCGTATGCTGAAGTCCGGAAATTATAATAACCAGACAATTGTTGTGCCGGAGGAGCAGGTTGAAGCAGTACAGAAAGCATTTCCGAATAAAACCGTTACTTCAACGATCGGTCACGGGAATATAAAAAGTAAACCTTTAACGAAAGAACAAGCAAAAGAACTGCAGAAACAAGCGCAAAAAGGCAGCTTTATGGACGCCGATTGGAACGACTATGCTGCAAAAGATATAGCATTAGGAATCGGCAGACAGGCCGGGTATGCTTGTTTGCAAGGCGCTGCTGTCGGTGCGGGAATGGCCGTGGCAGCAAAGGTTTGGAACGGAGAGCCGATTGACGGAGAGGAAGTAATAGAAACCGCTATCGTTTCCGGCGCGGATTTTGGTGTTAAAACAGCAACGGCCGGTGCGTTAAAAGCTGCATCAGAAAAAGGAATTCTTAAAATTATACCGAAGGGAACCAAAGGCAGCACGTTTGCTAATATAGCATTTGTAGCAATCGAAAATGTTAAAGTTTTGGGTAAAGTTGCAGCCGGAGAATTAACTGCCAAAGAAGGTATCGATGTAATGCAGCAGACAACAGGCGCTTGTGTAGCAGGAATCGCTGCATCGGTTAAAGGAACGGCGATTGGAGCCGCGATTGGTTCTGCATTGGGACCTGTCGGAACTGCTGTCGGCGGATTTATCGGTGCGACTGTCGGTTATATGGCGGGTTCTAAAATCGGACAGGCTGTTGTGAAGGGCGTTCAAAAAGTGCGTGACAAGGCGGTTGAGTTTGTAAAATCAGCCGGCAGTGCTGTGGTTGACGGAATTAAATCTGCTGCACGAGGTTTTGCGAGTCTGTTTGGATTCTAATAGTATGTCCCGCTCATAACTATGAGAGGGACATTTTTAAGATGATTGGTATAGAAGAATTAATCGGAAACAATATTGTATGTTTTCATGCTGCAAACTGCATTTTGCTATGGAACAGGATTGGTTTAAGTTCATAGGGCATAAGCCGTAATTCAATCCGCATAAGGAAAACAATAAATTGTCTCTCTTGAAATTTTTCATAGGAAATTCCCTTTTTAATCTGGCATAATATAAATAACAATCTTATATTCTCCAATAAAATTATTACATTTGGCGGCTAACGTATAGGTATCTGAGCGCTCCAATGTGAAAAAAGTTTCTAACTCTTTTGCGCTGTCTAATGTATATACTTCATTTCCGACCGAATCATATAAGACCATATCTAAATTCCCGCTTATAAGATCAGACTGGTATGAAAATTTTATTCTATTTCCTGCTTCCCCCGAAAACGAAATATCAGAAGTTGAAGTTGTTTGTTCTGAATAACTGTTACTCATATTGCCTAATACTTTGGGTCTCGTTATTAGGTAGATGCTTATTGCGCTAACTATTACTATGATAATAACGATTATAAGACTCTTTTTCATCCCAATGTTCCTTTCAAATTCTGATTTGCCAGTTTGACAAACTGGCATTTATCTTTTTCTATCACTTAAAATTTTTTCATTGAATCTATCAAGAAATTCTTTGGAATTATTCCATGTAAGGCTCCCATCCTCATTTGTGAAATCATAACCAGACAATTCATATAATGCAGTTGCACAAATATATTCATACATTCCCGCATTCGGACTTTTGTAGATAATCCAATATAACGGCTTCATGGCCGACTCACCCATATTCAACACTTTATTATATTGCTGACTGTCAAATACCCTTGTCCAGCCTTCAGCTATCACTATTTCTGGATTTGCCCGCTCTGCTTCAACTTCTGCTTCAACTAATGCTTGAAGTTCCGTAGCAACTGCTTCTAATACTTCTGCATCTAAATTCTCCAAAAAAAGTTCCTCATTAACTCCATCCTCTGTAATTTCAAACCAACTCAAAAAATCAGTTTCAATAGTTTCCTGCGATTCAATATGTTGATTTTTTGTTTCTTCTATCTGTTGCGTTGTAGCAGTGGGAATATCTCTAACATCTTTATGGTTACATGATGTTATGAGAAATAAAAATATAATACCAATCATTGAAATAATCTTTTTCATGAATGATTTCCTCCGATAAATCCCGATTTGCCGTTGCTTTATTATATATCAGTTTTCCTAAAAGCGGAAGCGATTTCTTTGTACAAGAGCTGTAAAGTCCTGCGGATTTGATACTCATATCCGCAACAAAGGAAGAATTGTAAAACGTGCTGAAAAAAGCATGGTTTACAAAGAACACGCCGAGTTCGAGTGATGAAAAATTTTACACATATTATTTTATATGGTGGGCAATTTTTTACGTTGCCTGCCGTATTTTGACGATTCATATTATTTGATTTGGATAAAATAAATGATGCCAATACTAAATAGAAACAGAACAACGAGCGGAAGAAGTATTAACGAGACGGGGTATTCCTATGTCAACTGCGATAGAGATATATCTTAACCCAATATATCTGACAGGAGGAATACCATTTGCGGTTGCTTTACCTAATACGCCGTCTGTACTCAATGCGGATTTGATGACAACGGAGGAAATCCATACAAAGCTGCAAGACGGTTATGATGATTTGCGAGCTGGCAAGGTACAGAATGCAGCTTCAGCATTCAAGAAGTTCAGGGAGAGTCATTAGAAATGCAATGGGACAATATAATCGGATTGCAGAAGTGATTGAAGAGCTGCGTGTATTTTCTGAAAGAGTAAAACTTATGGAGTCCCAGCCGGAACGGATGATGGGACTGCGGCAATTAGTGATAGATAGATAACGATTCAGCTTTTTATGTAATCGAAGACATTTTAAAGAACACGGATGAATATAACTATAATAATTACAAAAATAATATGAAATATCCATGTCCACTTATTTCCTAGATTCATTGTATAGCCAAACCCACTTCGCGGTCTCTTGATCAGTACTTTTTTGTCTTCTCTGTTGAAATATAGTCTTCCGGCTAACCAGCCATCATCTCTATTGCTTGATTTCATAAAGTTCTCCTTTGCAGCTTCTGATTTATATATTTGATTATAAAATATTTGCCTGTTGCCTGCAATGTATATTTATAAACCCGTTTTAGTGGGTACACAATTTAGCATAACTCGCAACTACCGAATCGTGCATCACTACTGCAACCGCTTTTTTTCTGCAATTTATTTCTACAGAATCACTCTGTGTAAAATTGTTGGTTTTCCCAGTGGGAAAAATGATACGTGTGATCCGCATCCAGGTGTACATTGGAATACAGACAACTGATAATGTCCATATCACAGATACCGCCGCTAAGTTCGATCAAGGCGGAGGACTCTTCACAGCAGAGATAGAGGAGAAGTTCTTCCATCACACTATGGGGAGTCATAGGCAGACCGATTTTTGTACGCATCCTCATATTATGCAGGGCGCATTTCATCCGGTGTAGAAACTCGTAGTTATACTGCATCTGGAATTGTTCCGGGAGACTGCCGTTCAGCCAAGACACATTCAGTTGTCCGATGTGAGTCCCAACGGGCATAGAAGCGAGTTCTATCATGTCTTCCTTGATATGGTCGAGCAGTATATCGCTGCCCACGGCAAAGGATATAGCAGCTCCGACACCAAAGTTGTTATCCAGAAACTGAGACCACGCCTCATGATTTATATATTCCTGAACGGAGATTTGTTCACTGTTTTCCCCGTCCTGATTCGGCAGGCTGTGCCAGTTCAGGGCTTTACAAATTCCTTTGCATTTATCTCTGCGAATGGATTCACCCGCCTTATATCGACTCCATTTATGTCTGCAATATAATCCCCTATTGACAAATATGTAATGCTTGAATATAATGTACTTGCACAATAAGTACATTAAACAGAAGGAGGGGCTTTGTGGAAATTATCATCAGCAGTAATACGGGCAAGCCGATATATGAACAAATAACTTCACAGATAAAAGCCATGATTATGAGCGGCGAATTACAAACCGGCGACTCGATTCCCTCTATGCGGGCATTGGCAAAATCTATCCATGTAAGTGTCATTACGGTTCAAAAAGCGTATGAGGATCTGCAAAGGGACGGTTTTATCGAGACGACTGTCGGCAGGGGAAGTTTTGTATCGGCACAGAATAAAGACTTTTATCAGGAGGAACAGCAACGGCGGGCGGAGGAACATTTACAGGAGGCAGCTGATATTGGCAGAACCAGCGGGATACCTGTTGAGAAACTGATCGAACTGTTAAAGCTGTTTTATGAGGAGGAGTGACTATGCAGAAGAATGCTTTGGTTGTAAATGATGTAACGAAAAGATATCGGGACTTTGTTTTAGATCAGGTTTCGTTTTCCGTTCCCTGTGGAACGATTGTCGGGCTGATCGGTGAAAACGGGGCGGGAAAAAGCACAACAATAAATGCGATTCTCGGCCTGATAAATAGAGATTCCGGAAATATCGAACTTCTGGGGGAGGCAGATCCGCAGTCAAACGACAGTATCCGCAATCAGATTGGAGTAGTTTTTGACGGAAACAATTATCCCGATGTACTTTCCGCCAGAAAGCTGAATCGTGTTCTCGGAAACATATACAGCGCATGGGACGAAAGGAAATTTTTCTCCTTACTGGAAAAGATGTCTTTACCGACAGATAAAAAAATCAAAGAATTTTCCAAAGGTATGAAAATGAAGCTTTCGATTGCGGCAGCTTTATCGCACAATTCTAAACTTCTGATTTTGGACGAAGCGACCAGCGGGCTTGACCCGGTAGTCCGTGATGACATTTTGGATATGTTTTTGGAATTTGTGCAGGACGAAAATAATTCCGTTATGGTGTCCTCGCATATCACAAGTGATTTGGAAAAGGTCGCAGACTATATTGTTTTTATCCATAAGGGAAAAGTCGTGTTTTGTAAATCGAAAGATGAACTGCGGTATAAATATGGGATTATCCGATGCGGCGCCGCTCAATTTGACGCCGTTGACAAAGACGAAGTGATTGCATACCGCAAACAAGATTATGAGTGGGAAATTTTAATTGCGGACAGAGAGAAAGCACAGAGAAAATATCCGAAAGCAGTGATTGACCCGGCTACGATCGATGAAATCATGCTGCTCTATGTAAAGGGGGAGACGAAATGAAAGGGTTATTGTTAAAAGACTATTATTTAATCAGATCCGTGCTTTATATAATACTTGTGGTTTTTGCTGTCGTTGGGATCGGGATGTCTTTCCTGACTTCCACATGGGTATTGACGGTTCTTGCGACCGTTATGCTCGGAATGATTTCTGTAACGACGATCAACATGGATAAAAATTCAGGCTGGAGAAAAGTTTCGGTGGTTTTACCTGTATCCAGGAAAGCGATTTTGGACAGCAAATATATTCTGTATTTATTGCTCAGCGGGGCAGGTCTGTTTTTGGGTGTCATTTTGAGTGTTGTGGTTTCTATATTAAAAGGTCAGCTTGATTACCAATCCATGCTGCTGTTTGTCAGTATCAGTATCGCGATGGCACTGTTCTCCGGAAGTATGACGATACCGTTCGCGTTCCTTTTCAGCGAAGAAAAAAGTATGCTGGCTCTGATAATGGCATATCCTCTTTCCACCGTAGTATTTGTGGGAGCCGCGCTGCTGGCTGACAGCAAGATGGCGGCATGCGCTCTGACGGTTATTGTGGGAATCATGCTTTATATCATCTCATGGATAACTTCAAGAAAACACATTGCAAAGAGAGATATAAGCTAAAAAGACAATGGCTGTGCCTCAGGAAAAACAGGAAATCTTCGTCCTTTCCACTTCCTTAATGAGAAAGGGCGAAGATTTTTTGCGTCCGTTTTTTTTAAATAATTTTATAGAAAAAATGAACCGAAAGAAAAAGTATGGCGGATATAGATTAAGAAAAGAGGTTGCCATGCCTCGCAAACCTGCATAAATACTGAATGTGTAGAGTTTTGCTCATGGCTATTAAGAACACACAGGAGGTGAGGATTTGAAAGCATGGGAACTGGAAAAGTGTATAGACGAATTCGGAACGGAAATATATCGGTTTTGTATGAAGCTGTGTATGGACAAGGCAGATGCGGAGGATTTATATCAGCAGACGTTTCTGAAAGCACTGGAAAGCGGGATGGAACTTGATTGGGAGCAGAACCCGAAAGCGTTATTTTTTTCTTTTGCATATAACCTCTGGAAAAGCGAACAGCGAAAAAATGCCCGCCGTTCCGCGATTGCCCCTTGCGTCAATTTGGACGAGACAACGGAACATTCGCTTCGCTCGGCGGAAAATATCGAGGAGAACCTATCCAGGCAGGAACTGGTCGCGGAAACCCAAAAAATCATCGGGAGTCTGCCCGAAAAAGTGCGGATTCCTCTGACGCTCTACTATTTATTTGATCAGCCTGTTGATGAAATCGCAAAAGAGATAAAAAAACCGCCGGGTACAGTAAAAAGCCGGTTGTTTAAGGGAAGGAGCCTTATCAAAAAAAGATTGGAGGAATTGGGATATGGAAAATAAGAACTATGAAAACAGTCTGGACGAGCTGATCCGTGCATCGATGGAATTAACGGATGAGCCCTCCTGCGAATTAAATATTCGCTTAAAAGCCGAATTATATCAAAAAGAAGCGGCTATGGCGGGAAAACAGATGCGTTCCATTTCTCTTTGGTATGTTCCCATGGTTTTGAATTTTATATTATTTTCTTTATTTGCAGTATTCGCTCTTTTGGTGATCGCAAATCCATATATCGCGAAGCTGATTGCAGGCATTTGTCTGTATATGAGTATGGCAGGTGTTTTTATTACGCTGCTGGGTGTAAAAAGAGCAAATTTGAAAGAAGACGTTATGGTTCATATTCAGAAAAGAGGTGTTTTGGCATGAATAAAAATGCGGGTAAATTACTTTGTTATGTCGGTATTCCTGTTGTGATGCTGGCGATTGCCCTGCGCTTTGCGCTGTTTTATTTCAGAAGTGACGGTTTTAGCGGAATGTCGCTGCTGTTTCCGCTGCTGGCGATCGGGATCTTGATATCCGGTTTGCTTATGTCCGGTTTTTTTGCAGCATGGGTCTATCAGGACTGTAAGAAAAGAAAGGATGACGGTATTCTTTGGGCAGTCATCACGTTTATCGCTACCCCGTTTATCGGGCTGCTTGTTTATTTTTTACGCCGTTCCGAAGTGAAACAGAGTTGTGCTGCCTGCGGGCATTTGGTTTCTCTGCAGGCGAAATTTTGCGAAGAATGCGGTTCTGAGATAGAACACAGGGAGGAAATGAAAGATATGGAAATGAAGCGGACACATCATATGAGTTATATCGTTATGGGAACAATCGGCATGATACTTATGGTTACTTGTCTTACAAGCTTTATCGTGAATGCCGCATCCGGAAAAGGAATCAATTCCGATCCTACTTCTAACGACCGGATCTGGAATACAGGCGTTATCAATATGAATTACAGGACAATAAAAGACGGGGTGTGGACCCTGGACTTTAAGAGCGCCAGTGACGGGTTTATCGCACAGGAAGATATGATTGTCAGGAATGCGGAAACGGATATTTTATATGCGGATATTTCCTGTGATACCGTGCCGGATAATTCGGCGCTCACATTGTATCTGGCGCAGGGCGATACGGTCAGATCCTTTGATGTAACAAGTCTTTCCGAGCCGTTGGAATACGCGCTGGATGAATTTGAAAACGGTGAGATTCATGTCCGTTTGTTGATCGAAGGAGTGGAGGATACAATTTCCAAAATTCATATCGAATAAGATTACTCCCGGCGGACAAAGGGACAACGCAGAAAATTACCCGAATATCATGGCTCAGGGTGTGCGTTCTTTTGTCCGTCTGGGGTATTGACATTTTTCTGTATCAGGCATATTATATAGATAGTTATCTATGTGAGGCGGGCCTGGTAAATGGATGAAAAGAAAACGGCGGTAATCTTCAAGGCGTTTTGTGATGAAAACCGCATTAGGATTATAAAACTGCTGCGCTCAGGCGAAAAATGCGCCTGCAAGCTGCTGGAAGAAATCAACGTGACGCAGCCTACGCTTTCACACCACATGAAAATACTTTGCGATGCCGGGATTGTTACAGGACGCAGAGAGGGAAAATGGACCCATTATTCCATTTCCGAAAAAGGTGTGAAGCAGGCAGAGGAATGTCTGCGGAGATTGACCTCGCTTGATGATGCAGGTGAAAGTAAGTCGTGTTGTGAAAAGTGAGCAGACAATGCTTTTTGGCACGGCTTTCATTAAAACTAATACATAGATAAATTTCAATTTGTCTATGCAAAAGGAGCATTTTTTATGGAAGGAATAAAAACAGTCTGGGATTTTCTGCAAAATGAAGTCCTCGGCATGGGGTGGCTGAACCGGCTGATTTCAACTGTCTTGAATGCCTGCGGGATAGAAACTGCAGGCAGAATCGGCGGCAGCGTTCAGTTTTTCATTTACGATACTATAAAAATTATGGTGCTGCTTGGCGTATTGATTTTGATTATTTCCTATATTCAAAGTTATTTCCCGCCTGAAAGAACAAAGAGGATATTGGGAAGGTTTCACGGTATATGGGCGAATATCATCGCCGCATTGCTCGGCACGGTGACGCCGTTTTGCTCTTGTTCCTCGATTCCGCTGTTTATAGGATTTACAAGTGCAGGATTACCGCTTGGCGTCACATTTTCTTTTCTGATTTCGTCTCCAATGGTTGACCTTGGCAGCCTTGTTTTACTGATGAGTATTTTCGGATGGAAAGTAGCCGTTTTGTATGTGGTACTCGGGCTGGTGATTGCCGTTGTCGGCGGAACGCTGATTGAGAAGCTGCACCTTGAAAATCAAGTGGAAGAATATATCCGAAACGCTCATGCGATTGATGTTCCGCAGGAGGAACTGCATGTTAGAGACCGTGTGAAATATGCGTGGGAACAGGTGATTTCAACAGCGAAAAAGGTCGCTCCTTATGTGCTGATCGGTGTGGCGATCGGTGCAGTGATTCACAACTGGATCCCCCAGAATTTTATAGTAAAGGTACTTGGAGATAACAATCCGTTTGGCGTTGTACTTGCCGTGCTTGCAGGTGTGCCGATGTATGCGGATATTTTCGGCACAATTCCGATTGCGGAAGCCCTGCTTGCAAAGGGCGCCCTGCTCGGCGTTGTTCTGTCCTTTATGATGGGGGTAACGACACTTTCCCTTCCCTCAATGATTATGCTCCGCAAAGCAGTAAAACCGAAACTGTTGGGCATGTTCATTGCAATATGCATTGGCGGTATTATCGCTGTAGGTTATTTTTTTAACGCGGTACAATATTTAATTGTTTAATTTAGGGGGTTATGATTATGGAATCATTTAATTTCGAAGAGAAAAAAGAAGAAAAGAAAATCAAGGTGTTAGGTGCAGGCTGTAAATCCTGTCACGAACAATATGAGAACACAAAGCGCGCAGTGGGGGAAATGGGGCTTTCGATAGAGGTCGAATACATTACGGATATGCAGAAAGTAATGGAATACGGCGTTATGAGTATGCCGGCGCTTGTTGTCAATGAAAAGGTTGCCGCTATGGGTAAGGTGCTGAAAACCAGGGATGTAGTTGCGCTGCTTCACAAATCGGGGTTTTGACTATGGATAAGAAAAGAATTGCCTTTATCTGCGTTCATAATTCCTGCCGCAGCCAGATTGCCGAGGCACTCGGAAAACATTTTGCAGGAGATAAATTTGAATTCTATTCAGCGGGAACGGAAACAAAACCGCAAATCAATCAAGATGCCGTGCGGCTTATGAAGCAGCTATATGGAATAGATATGGAACAGACGCAATACAGCAAAACGGTTAACGAGATTCCTGTTCCCGATCTTGCAATTTCAATGGGGTGTGATGTGGGCTGCCCTTATATCGGCAGAGGCTTCGATGATGATTGGGGGCTTGCCGATCCGACAGGTAAGAATGACGAATATTTTGTGCAGGTCATAGAGGAAATCGCTCGAAGAATTAAAAACCTGTAACGGTAGAATGGCCTTGACAAAAATGAGGAATGCGGACATAATGAACGTTGTTCAGGTTGAGGTGATTCTATGAATAATATTGTGACGTCAAAAGAAGAAATTTTGAAAACAAGCCGTGAATTGATTCGGCAGCAAGGGTGGTCGGCAGTTAATATCCGTTCTGTTGCGGCGGCCTGCGGCGTATCGGTCGGGTCAATTTACAACTACTTTGATTCCAAGGCGGAGCTGGTGGGAGCTGCCGTAGAAAGTGTCTGGCGCGAGATTTTTGACTGCCCGAATCATACGGCGGTATTCGGGGATATTCTGTCATGCATTTCGTGGATGTATGAGCGTATGGAGTACGGCTGCAAAGAATATCCCGGTTTTTTTACACTTCATTCCCTGGGCTTTATGCGGGAAGAAAAGTCTGACGGAAAGCGGCGGATGCAGCAGACCTGGCAGCATATTTTGGACGGATTTTGTTCGGTCTTAGAACGAGATCCCAAAGTCCGGCCCGATGCATTCGGCGGACAGCTTACGGCAGAAACGTTTGCCGATGTGCTGTTTTCTCTGATGCTCTCGGCCTTAATGCGCCAGGATTACGATCCTTCCGCTGTTCTGGAAATTGTCCGCAGGTCGCTTTATTAGCTTATCCGCAAGGATATTTTTTGCCGCAAACTGAACAATGTTCAACAAAGAAGAAAGAAAAGGAGGAAAATAACGTATGCAGGCAGTAATAGAAACTATTTTTGATGCAGGTTATCTTAGTTTGGTTCTCACGATTGGTATTTTCATGATCAGGCACAGTGGGGGTGTTTCTCAGTTCCGGCTGTTCGGATGGATGGCCGTGGTATTAGGCGCGGGCGATTCATTTCATCTGATTCCGCGCGCAGTGGCGCTCTGTACGACCGGTTTGGAGAACTACACCGTGCCGCTGGGGCTGGGGAAATGGATCACTTCCGTTACCATGACGGTATTTTATGTGCTGCTGTATTATGTCTGGAGGCAGCGGTACAAGATAAAAGGAGACGCGTGGCTGACGGCCGCCGTATACGCGTTGGCCGCTTTGCGGGTGATCTTGTGCATGATGCCGCAGAACCGGTGGCTTGAGGTCGATGCTCCCCTCTCGTGGGGCATTTACCGCAATATTCCGTTCGCATTGCTGGGACTGCTGGTGATTATTCTGTTTTACCGGAGCGCAAAGCAGCAGGGGGATCACGCGTTCCGGTGGATGTGGCTGACGATTGTGCTGAGCTTTGGATTCTATCTGCCGGTGGTGCTGTGGGCAGACCGTGTACCCATGCTCGGTATGCTTATGATTCCGAAAACCTGCGCGTATGTCTGGACAGTCGTAATCGGATACAAGGCCATGAAATCAGAATGTAAATAAGGGAGAAAAAGTGAGGTTAAAGATGAAACGATATATAAACAGCGCATTCCTATATGCGGTTTTTGCTATGATCGGCGGCGTATTTTACCGCGAGTTCACCAAATTTCATAATTTTGAAATGAAAACGACTCTTTCCGTAATACATACACACTACTTTATGCTGGGAATGGTGTTTTTCCTCCTGCTGCTTCTTTTGGAGAAAAATTTTTCGTTTACAAACCAGAAAACCGGGCGTATATTGGCCGTGTATCACATCGGTCTTAACCTTACGGCGGCAATGTTTGCGGTACGGGGAATTGTCCAGGTGCTGTGTGGGGAGCTGTCCGGCGGTATGGATGCGGCCATTTCGGGCTTTGCCGGAATCGGGCATATCCTGCTTGGAACCGGTATTATATTACTGCTCATGCAGATCAGGCGCAGTGCGGCAGGACTTAAAAACGAATAGAATCACTGCGGTATTAATAAAATCTTAAACTGTTTTCAAGCTTTCTTAGAGACTGCTTTGGTAATATGTGGTTGTTACGAAAGGAGAGCAAAATGAAAAACAGAGTACGGAAGAAGATCTTATTGACGGGAATGCTTTGTGCAATGAGCGCTGCGGCGGCTGCCTGCGGAGGAGCGAACGAACCGGCGGCAGCAGAAGAACAGCAGGAGGATGCGAAGCGTACGGCGCCGGAGGCGGAGACAGGGAACAGCGGTTTCGCGCCGGAAACGGAAGCAGGGAACAGCGGTTCTGCGCCGGAAACGGAGGCAGGAAACAGTGATTCTGCGCCGGAAACGGAAGCAGGAAACAGCGATTCTGCGCCGGAAATGGCGGCGGGATCGGATAATACGCCGCCCGCCGAAAATGTACCCGCGGTGTGGAGCGACACACCTCCGGATCTGGAGGGGGATATCAAGGAGCTGCAGGACGGGCGGCTCACCGTTGTGAAAGCGATTACCGAAACGGGAGCCGACGGCGGCGAGATAATGGCGGTACCGAGTGCAGGCGCGGATGATTCCGAATTTGACAAGGTACCGGTCACATATGATGAAAATACGCTGTTTGCCATACAGACCATCTATGACGGAGGAGCGAGGTTCGAAATGTCGGAGGCAACGGCCGCCGACCTGGCTGAGGGTCAGGGGGTGAAGGTATGGGGAAGCCCTTCGGGTGAGACGCTGGATGCGGCTCAGATCTGTATCATAAAGGTGATATAGCCGACCGGCGCCGGTTTTCAGCGGATAATGATACTCGCGCAGCATAGATCTTCGCCCAGATCATAGACGTTTCCGCTGGTGAGGCCCACGACGGTGGGCCTTAAAATATAATGGGGATTGTTTTTTACAACTCTGGCGCTTTCCCCGTTGCTGAGCTCCACAACGGTGTCCACCGGATACAGAATCATGCTTTCGAGAAAGCTCTGCATTGATTTCATGTCTAATTCGGCAGTCATGGCCATAATCATCTCCACGGCATCGCGCTGGGAGAATGCGGCCTTGTAGGGACGCTCCGTCACCAGAGCGTCATAGATATCCGCCACGGACAGAATCTTGGCATACGGACAGATTTTGTCTGCGGCCATTCCGAGCGGATAGCCGGCGCCGTTGATCTTTTCGTGGTGCTGTAAGACACCGAGGCAGACGGCCGGGCTGAATGCTTTCTCTTTGATCAGATCGTAGCCGAAGACCGAGTGCTGTCTCATAATGGCAAATTCATCGTCATCCAGACGGCCGGGTTTGTTTAAGATGCTTAAGGGGACTTTCGTTTTCCCGACGTCATGGAGCAGCCCGGCAACGCCGATCTCGCGGATCTCGGCTTTGGATAAGCCATGCTTTTTGGATACGACCATGGCGATGGTGGCGACATCCACGCTGTGCTTAAAGGTATACTCGTCGCTGGTTTTGAGTGCGCCGATATCGATCGCGATCGCGTTGTTTGACTGGATAGAGGCGAGCAGATCACCGGCGATGCTGTCGGCGGCGTCGGCCAATTCGCCTGCCTCGGCATGGCTGTAGATAAACTGAATCCCCTCTGCCACCCGCTTGCGGACACTTGCGGACAGACTGACCTTTGCGCGGTCGTCGGTGCGGAGCTTTTCAATCATTTTTTTTGCGCGGGCGGAGACGGGAGCAAGCGTTTCCTCCTCTTCGCCGTCCTGAATATAAACGCTCATGATGCCAAGCCTGAGCAGGGAGTCGATGATATAGTCGTCTAAGATCGTGCCGCGGACTACGAGGTTGCGTCCAAGGCGGTCTACGACGGTCTGGTCTATTTTCATACCGGTTTTCAGCTGTCTTGTCCGGATATATTTCCTGCGAATCAAAGGCTTCCCTCCCCACATAACAGAATCTGATTTTATTGTACCTGTTTTTCGTGATATCTCCAATACTTTTTGTGAAAACAGACGAAAAAATTTTTAGTGTACAATGGAAAAATAATTTATCAAAATTTCTTTGATATGGTTGTAGCGTCTCGCGTAAGAATTTTCCACGCGGATAATCTGCAGGCGGTGTGCGCGGCAGATTTCATTTTTCTTCAAATCGCGGGCTCTTACGATGTCGTCCTCAAAATGTTCTTTTCCGTCCAGTTCGATCGCAAGCACCGGGATTTCGTCCTGTCCCTGGCGCTCATACACCACGAAATCAAAGCGACCCGAATAGAATAAATCACTGCAATTGATATTGCTTTCAAAAACCTGAGAAATCGCCACTTCTTTTTTTATCGTATAACGGTTCTGGGATAGCCAAATATTCTGCAGCGCGTGATTGAGATTTGCCATAAAGGCTTCCTCTGTCGCGGTGCTGAACGGTTTTACGCCCAGTGCTCTGGAATTGACGTGCTTTTCCGTCACATGGGATTCGCCGTTTTTCTTTACATATTCCACAAGCTCAAAGAGATCGTCTTCGCCGTCCGTCTGATGTAGTCTGGCAAGGTTTTCGGAGTCGGAGAGCACGATCAGCTTTTCCCGCGCGCGGGAGGTTGCGACGTTGATGAGCTCTTTATTGTTTTTGAGCCATTCGTAGGTTCCGGAATGCGTCTGGTTGGTGATTGCCGTCGAGAACAGGATTACATCCTTCTCGTCGCCCTGAAAGGCGTGTACGGTTCCGCATGCCACGTTCTGCAGTCCCTCCCGCTGTAAGGTTTCTTCAATCAGTTTTTTCTGATTGGCAAAGGGCGTGATAACTCCGACGGATTTATCGCGGTTGGCGCGGGCATATCGGACGATTTCGTTCACTTCCTGATCGGCCGTATTTTTGAGATTGTTCTGGCTGCTTTTTACATCCATGTATACAAGCGGGCGCTGTTCGTCGCTTCCGGAACAGATATTCAGTCTGGAGTGATAATATTTTTTGTTGTTGAATTCGATAATTCTGCGGTTGCAGCGATAGTGGTTGTGCAGCAGCACTTCGTCGCTTACCGCATCACAGGCGAGAAACGTTTTGTAGATAGAATTTTTCCGGTAGTCGTATTCGTCCGCCACATGATACCGTTTGCGCAGTTTTTGGTTTGTTATCTCGTCCAGAAGAATAACGGGGCTCAGCTGCTGCGGGTCGCCGACCAGCATGAGATTTTCGCCGCGGATAATCGGTACGAGAGAAACGGCGGTGTTGCACTGGCTGGCCTCATCGATAATTACCATGTCAAACGTCGGCTTCGGATCGCCGAGTCTGTGCGCCGAGACGCAGGTGGTAATGATAACAGGAAAAACTTTCTGCAGTTTTTTGAGGTTGTCCGTTTTGCCGAGATATTTATTGAGGCTGTCCGCCTGTGTCTCGGGGTCTTCTTCAAACAGGATGTGCCGCAAATCGCTGTACTTTTCTTCGTCCAGTTTTTTGATGTAGCGTGCGGAGGTATAAAAGAGATATTTGTACAGTTCGTCGAGGTTGTCGTCCAGCAGGGCAAGGGCCTCTCTGTCTGTGATTTCGCCGAGCGTGCTGATTTTGGCCTGCACCTGATTTAACTGCCTGCCCTGCAGGTCCGCCTGAAAGGGAATCATTTCGAGGGAGGCTTTGAGACGGTCCTGATATTCGAGCATTCTGCCGAGTGTCTCGGAGCGCTCCTTTAAATCAAGAACGTCTTCGTATTTTTTCAGCAGGGAGGAAAGTTTTTTTGCGCGCTCCGTGCGGTCGCCCTTGTTTCGGTCGAGCGTAGACTCATATACGGTAACTGCCTGCACCTGTGCGTACACGTTTCTGATATATGCAATCGCTTCTTTTACTTTGTCTATATTTCCCGTACGCAGCACGGGAAACGGAATCGTTTTCCCGCGGTATGTCATCCGGGTCAGCTTCTCGAATACGCCGTTAATCGGATGATTGTTGTAAGACGAAAAAAGCACGGTCCGGTCATTAAAAAAAGCGGTTACAATGGTGTTGATAATGGTGTTTGTCTTGCCGGTCCCGGGCGGTCCCTGGATATAAGCGACCGGATATTTCATGGCA
The DNA here is from genome assembly GCA_910577925.1 of uncultured Roseburia sp. Taxonomy (GTDB): domain Bacteria; phylum Bacillota; class Clostridia; order Lachnospirales; family Lachnospiraceae; genus Roseburia. Next base: position 161,136 of record CAJTOI010000004.1, on the reverse strand, counting down.
TTATTGATTGCCAGAAGCTGATCGAGATTGATCTTTTTATCGATTAACGTAATGGGATATTCTTTTCTTCTTCTGGGGCGGTTTAAAAGATCTCCGAAAAATGCCTTGATCGGAACCGGGGCTTTCTCTGCGTTATACAGATTGAGAATGGAGCGGTATTCGGTGTGTAGGTCAAGAATGACGTCCCGCTCAAGCCCGATGATATAGGGCATGTCGTCGACGCCCATAACCTGCCTGGTATGACTCATTACGCAGTCTTTAATCCGCTCCGCATTTTTCTCGAAATCTTTCAGGAGCTCATATTCTTCCGCGTCAAGATATTTGCGGATCGATTCCTTTGTTTCTCCGAGATTAAATTCCGTGCATATCGTGATATCGGGCTCCGGCCGCAGTACTTTTTGGCAGACATCGAGCCGCAGCTTCCGGTAGGCCAGCACATACAGTCCCTTCCCGGTGTGAATACTGAGGACATTCATAGCGAGCTGGCGGAGAACGAGCTTACCGTTTGCCGGCTTTCGCTCATCCAGTTTCGTCTGAAAATTTTTGACGATTTCCTGAAACTGCTTTTCGCTCAGACCATAACAATTTCCGTGAAAGCTTTCCCGGTCCAGAAACGGTATCAGCTCGAAATTTGACTGATAAGGCGTGGTATCCATGCGGTTGCACATTTCAAGATAATTCAGTATTTTTAAGTTGGCGGCATTGTCAAACAGCGTTTTATATTTGTGCGGATTCAGGTAGATATCTCTCACAAGAGAATCGTTGACGGGGCAGTAAGTCCCCTCGATAATCTGTGAAGACAAAATAGAGTCGATGTAAATCGCATCATAGGAGGCGGTCGTATACTGTCCGAGATGAAGGCCGTCGACGGAAAGCGTGCGCCATGCCGGATTGAGGTCACGGATTCCGATCCAGTATTTTGTGATCTGTCCGTTTTTGTTCCGGTATTCGATTTTCAGCCATTTACCTTCGTGAATGGCTCGGAAAATATCGTGATATATATTGTTCATAGGTTCCCCGATTCTGCGGCTTCACCCGTATGAGGAAGCGGGGAAGCCGGATTTATCGATGTATGTAGATTTACGGTTTTATTATAGCGCAGCCGTCCGCGCTTGTCATTGTAAATTCCGTTAAAACCGCAAGATATATGAAAAGCGGAGTATAACAAAATCAAAACTGGATGAGCTGGCCCAAAGGGGCAATGCACTTGAAAAAGAAGGGAGGCTCGAGGAGGCCGTGCAGGTGTGGCAGGAGGGGCTTTCACTGATACCGGAACCGCAGCAGTTTTACGGTGAAACAGTATGGTTTCTGGCCGCTGTCGGGGACGTTTATTTTCAGAAGAGAATGTATCGGGAGGCGCATGACTGCTTTGATAAAGCACGGGGAAATTTAAGCGGAGGGGGCTATGGGAATCCGTTTGTCATGCTACGGCTTGGCGAATGCTGCCTGGAAATCGGCGACGAGAAGAATGCACTCGAATATCTGCTTCGCGCGTATATGTTTGCGGGGGAGGAGATTTTCGGGCCGGATGAGGCCGGGGAGGATGACGGGCAGAAATACTTTGACTTTTTGAGCGCGCATGTTGACCTGAACAGAGGGTAGGACAGTGCGGAACAGTGAGTTCCCTGAAAACGAAAAATTTTTCCATGCATATAATTTAATGTGATAAGTTTGGCATCCAACATCAAATGCAGGAATGAGGTGGTTTCAGGTGAATAACTTTAATGCGAACCGGATGTTTTATCCGCCGAACCTGTTCGGCATGAGAGGTCCGGGCAGGAATTATAATCAGAGCGCAGGTCAGACTTCTTCGGATTTTATTTATGAGACAAACACTGCCAGATCGGAAAGTCCGGAACATACAGAAGTGATAAAACAGAACGATTGATATGGGCGATAGAGTAAGATGCCCATATAAGAAAAAAGAAGCGGCATAAATCAGCACCGGAAATGGGCTGGCCTATCACAACACCTTGAAAAAGCCGAGGGTGGAAGTATGGTTGCCTATACCGCCGAGGGGCGCATGGGTACGCCGGAGGAATTGGGGTATGCGCTTGCTGTCCTGGCTGATGAACGTAACGGCTATCTTGCAGGCGTGGATATCCTTTGTGACGGCGGGGCGACAACTGGCAGACACTTCAAAGAACGATGAATACCTTTTGGGATTTCTGCGGGGAGATATGGCTTTGTAAAATTGCAATATTTTGAATTGCCATATGGATTTGACAATGTTACAATTTTTACAAACAGTCAAAATCTGTTTGAGGCTTTTTAGGCTGAGGGATAGTTGAAGAACCGGTATGAAAACCGGCTTCGGCAGGGAGGAGTTTTTTATGAGGAGAAGAGAAACTTTGCCGCAGATTAAATTGTCGGACACGCAGAAAGAAAAGCTTGCTGCGGAGATCAAAGCGTTTTATCTCGATACACGCGGCGAAGAGATCGGCATGATTGAGCAGATGCAGCTGACGGAATTATTCGAACAGAAACTGGCGCCGATTATCTATAACAAAGCGCTGGACGATGCGAAGCGATGGTTTGCACAGATGATGGATCATATCGATTCCGATTATTATGCGCTGTACAAGAACGAAGACTGAGCGGTAAGAGAAAAAGGAGACGGCTATGATAAAAAAAGTTACCTGTATTGTGATATGCCTTGTTACGCTCTGCGCTTGCGCCTGCGGAGGAACAGTATTTGACGGAAGCCGGACAGGAAATGAAAGCAGGCTTATCATGGATTTTGAAGTGCTTAATAAGACGGATTTCCAGAAATTGACGCTTGCCGCCGGTGATATTGTTGATTTTAATATTGTAAACAAAGCCGGAAGCATAGATATTTCACTTCAAAAAGACGGAGAGGAGCCGGTATATGAGGAGACGGATGTTCAGACATCCTCGTTTCAGGTTCAAATATACGACGGCGGTACCTATACCGTGTCGGTGACCGGGAAAAAGGCCAGGGGCAGTGTGAGCATTACAAAGGCCGACCCGGATACGGAAACACAGTAACGGATTTGGGAGGGGAAAGATGAGTTCAAAATTATGCATTGCAGCAGCTCCATGCAAAGTCTGAACGGGCAGTGATTGCATGGAGTAACAAAACTGCTCTTACCCTCAGTGGACAAAGGGACACACGCCCTGAACCATGATATTCCGGTCATTTTCCGCGTTGTCCTCAATCAGCGTACGTTCAGTACGCTTCAATCGTCCGCCTTGTAAATGACCGGAATATCTATGGTCAGGGTCAGAGAGTCGGAAAGAAGTCAATTTTTGTCCCTGCGAGGCGCTTGATTGACGCGTACTGGACGTACGCGGAAGGAAAGCAACGAAGCAGGGGCAAAAATTGGCTCTTTTCCGACCGTGTGTCCCTTTGTCCACTGAGGGTAGACTTTGCAGATTCAAATAATTAAAATTTGATGATAAAGGAGCAAAGTCTATGAATAACAATTTCAAATACAAAGATTTCTTCCGTGCGCTCGGAGAGATGAAGCCGTATCTGCTGCTGTGGGGTACACAGTCATTTTCCGGGCTCGGCAGCGCGATGACAAGTTATGCGCTGGTGATCTGGTCCTATACGCAGAACGGGTCGGCGCTTATGACGGCGCTGCTGATGGTGAGTTCCTATGCGCCTTATGTGCTGCTGAGTATTTTTGCGGGCGCGCTGAGCGACAGGTGGAATAAAAAGGTTACGATGCTGGTGTGCGATACGATTGCGGCGCTTACTACGGTGGTTATGCTGCTTCTGCTGAAAAACGATGCACTGCAGATCTGGCATCTGTACTTGCTTAACGGAGTAAACGGCATGATGAATACGGTGCAGCAGCCGGCGTCGGAGGTGGCGACCACGCGTGTGCTGCCCGAGAAGTATTACCAGCGTGTGGGAGGACTCCGCTATTTTGCGAGTTCCCTCAATTCGATTCTGACGCCGATTCTCGCAACGGCAGTCTGGGGGATCGCAGGGATGGATGCCATTGCGGCATTCGATTTGTTTACTTTTTGCGCGGCATTTCTGACGCTGGCATTTGCCGTCCGGATTCCGGAGAGCAGAGAGCCGGTCGAAAAACAGGAAAAGCTTTTGGCGTCGACGAAGAGAGGGATCGCCTATCTGCGCAGGGAGCAGGGGATTTTCGGGCTGATTCTGTTTCTCGCGGCCATCAATCTGGTGGCTTCGGTCTACGAGGCGGCTTTTCCGGCAATGATGCTGTCGCGGGACGGCGGCGGGGAGCGGATCCTTGGCCTTGTGAACGCGGTGATCGGCATAAGCGCCTTTGCGGGCAGTATCGCTGCTTTTTTTGCAAAAAAACCCAAAAGCAGGGTGCGGGTTATCTGCAGCTGTCTTCTGTTTGCGATGAGCACGGAAAACTTTCTGCTGGCATTCGGCAGAACGCCGCTTGTCTGGTGTATCGGCGGTTTTCTCGGATGGATAGCGATACCGCTGATGAACACGAATCTGGACGCCGTTATGCGGCTGCATGTGCCGGAGCAGATGCAGGGCAGGGTCTATGCGGTGCGCAATTCCCTGCAATTTTTCACGATACCGATCGGGTATTTCCTCGGCGGTTTTCTGGTGGACCGGGTATTTGAACCGGTTATGGCCGCGCAGCGGGAAAACGGAATCCTTGTCAGAATGTTCGGCAGCGGCAAGGGCTCCGGCGCGGCGTTTCTGTTTTTTGTGCTCGCTTTTGCGGGAATCGGCGTGTGCCTGCATTTCTGGCGCAATCCGCATATCTGGGCACTTGAGGAGAGCCGAAAGGAATGCTAGTACTCCAGATATGCGAGCAGCGGAGCCAGATATGCCCGGTCGGTCCAGTCGCATGACTTTCCGACCGCAGACATAAGGGCGGACATCCACGGTTCATAAGTACTCGGATCTTTTTTTGCAATAGATTTCTGAAGCAGCCGGCAGAGGGTTCTGTCCCCGAAGGTCATGCCGCTTTCATTCCAGGCGCCCCGCCCGTAAAAGAGCGGGGTGTCTTTTAAATTACCGGTCAGGTTGCGCGTCTTAATTTCATTGAGCGCTTTTTCGTCATAAGGGGAGGCGCCCACGCACAGCACGGCCGTTTTTTTGTCTTTTAATTTACCGATATTCTTTTTCAGAAATGAAATTCCGGCGATACCGGAGGCGTAAATGCCGCCGCACAGAACAATCGTGTCATACGGCGTTAGTTGTTCCGGTGCGGCTTTTTGCGTTTCGATGCAGTCAAAGCCCGTCGTTTCTTTCAACCAGCCGGCATATTTTGCGGCTGCCCCGTATTTTGACTGATATAGGATAATCCCGTTTTTCATAACGACTCCCTCCTTGCCTGATTCCTGAATGCTTCGCAGGCGATTTTCTGCTGCGCGTAGATCTCTTCGATGGGAATGCCCGGTGTTGTGACCGAAAAAATCGTGCCGATACCGATTGTGTAGATCAGCATATTCAGATGGAGTTGCTTCGCCTGCGGTATGCCGATGTTCAGGTTTTCCGCAATAAATTCTGCGGTGTGCGGATTGGCTTCCGCCTGATACAGGTCTTCCAGAGAAGCGATATTTCTGCGCTGATGCAGAATGAATATGCGGAACAGGTGCGGTTCTTCTCTGGCCAGCTGAATATAAGCGGCTCCCGTGCTGCGGAACAAATCATTTCTGTCAATGCGGGCCGCCGCATAGTCCTGTATGAACAGGCGCACCCGTTCCGCGACATCCTGACGCAGGCCGTCCATATTTTTACAGTAGCTGTAAATCGGCTGTACGGAACAGCCGAGCCTGTCTGCGATGTTTTTCACCAGAACCTGTTCCATTCCGCCGCTTCTAGCGATAGAAAAGGCGGCGTCAACAACCATTTCCTTTGTGATTCTCTGTTTCGGCATTTGATTCCTCCAAAATATAATCAGTTTATATAATATAGTTATATAAAATAATTATATTTCGGATATATCAAATGTCAAGAGAATATGCGATAAGGCGCTTCTGCGCATTCTTGACAAACATATAACATTGCATTAGAATGTATTTAGCAATACTAAATAGAAGGAGGGCCGTGTGAATCCAAAATACGAGCAGCAGATGAAAAAGGGGGTTCTCGAGATGCTGGTGTTAAAGCGTTTGGAGTCGGAACCGAAATACGGCTACCAGCTGATCAGCGAATTGCGGGAGGAAAGCGGGGGCATGTTTACTTTAAAGGAGGGGACGCTATACCCGATTCTGTACCGGCTGGAGGACGAGAAGCTGGTGGAGAGCAGATGGAGCGAGCCGAAGGGCAAGGAAGTCTCAAGGAAATATTACGGCATCACCGAAAAGGGAAAAGAGGAGCTGCGGGAGCTTTCGGAACTCTGGAGGAGCTTTGCGGCACATGTAAATGAAATGACAGGAGACAATAAAATAACAGGAAGCAACGAGGGGTGAGGGAGCGATGAGCGAGAAAGATTACATCAGCAGAGTGATAAGAAAGTTAAACTGCAGCGGAGCAAAGCGAGAGGAAATCAGGCGTCAGCTGGAATCGGATATCGCGGCGGCGAGAGAAAGCGGGGAGACAATCGGGGAAATTTTTGCGCGGATGGGCACGCCCGAGGAAACAGCCGCGGATTTTAACGCTAATTTTTCGGATGCGGAGCGCCGTGCATGGAAAAGCCGCAGGAGAATCCGGGTATTTGCCGCCGTGGGAATCGTACTTGCGGTGTTTGCCGCGTGGGCGTACTGGGCGTTTCCGAAACAGCAGGAGCTGGGGGCGAGCGGCCTTTTTTCGGAGGAGGAAGTGAGCGAGCGCGCCCGCCAGGCGGTGGAGTGGATTGCTGCGGATGATTTTGACAGCGTGTATCGGAATGCGGCCCCGGTTGTGCAGAAGGCGCTCGGGGACGATTATCGGACTGCGCTTGCGGGAGTGAAATCGCAGATAGGAACGGACTGGGGAGAAATCGTCTCTTACGGGTCGGCATATACGGTGGAACTGACGCAGAAAGGAAGACATTCTGCGGTGATACAGATGAATGTGTCCTTTGAAAATATCAGTGTGACCTTCCGTTTCTCGTTTGACGAAGAGATGCGGATGGACGGACTGTATCTGTGGTAGTGTCTGGAGCGGAAAGGGGAAAGCGTATGGATGCAGAGAGTGTCATCGGGCTGGGGATTATCGGTTATGTGAGTATGTTTATGATTGTGATCGGAGTGGTATCCTATCGGAAAAAGACGCCGTGCGGGTTCTGGTCCGGCGTAGAGCCGCCGAAGCCGGGACAAGTCAGTGATATCGCAGCCTATAACCGGAAACACGGGATTATGTGGATCGTGTACGGCGCGGGCATGACAGGGACTTATCTGGCGGGCGTTCTGTTCGGAGATGTTTTTACAGGCGCTATGATTTCCGGCGCGGTGGCGGTGGGCGGAATCTTTGTGTTGGCACTCTGCCACAACCACCTCGAGAAAAAATATGTGAAAAAATAACGGCATTTCCGGGATTCTGTGCCGGCGGAACGTATATCTGCGGATACACTTGTCCGGGAGGAGGGAGGTATTTTATGTGGTTTTGGTGGTTTCTGTTTGTCTGTGATCTGCTGATACCGATCTTTATGATTGTGCTGGGAAGAATGATGTGGAAGCGTCCGCCGAAAAAAATCAACAGAATCGTCGGATATCGAACGTCGGCTTCCATGAGAAACATGGATACCTGGAAGTTTGCGCATGACTATTGCGGACGTCTGTGGTGGAAAACCGGCTGGATATTATTGATTCCTTCTGCCGCGATACACATTCCGTTTTATAACGGCTCCGAACATGCAATCGGGGCGGTGAGCGGTATGCTATGTGTCGTACAGTGTGTATTCCTGATCGCTTCTGTTTTCACGACGGAACGGGCATTGAGAAAAAATTTTCCCGGCGGGGAGATACGAAAAGAAGAAAATTAGAAAAATAGAAAAATTGCAGCCTGCAGTCCCAAAAGTGCATCTTATGGGATTGCGGGTTGCTTTTTTTGTGCCTGTCGGGTAAGGTGAAAGCGTGAACAGAATGGAGGAATCGCATGAAACTGAGTCTGGAGCAGATAGACAGGGGAACGGAGGAGGTAATTATCCGGTATCTCCACATGACGGAGCGGGTAAGGGAAATTGCGGACTGTGTGAACCGGCAGGGGCGGTCGCTGCTCGCGTCAAAGGACGGGGAGTGGGCCGTGCTCCGGCCGGGCGACGTCATTTACCTTGAGAGCGTGGACGGAATCACCTGGCTGTACACCGCGGATGCGGTGTATCGGACGGCGGATTCCCTTGCGGCGCTGGAAGCGCGGTATGCACAGGAAGGCTATTTCCGGTGCAGCAAATCCATGGTTATCAATATTTACCGTATTTCACACCTGAAAAGCGAGCCGGGGAACCGGATCAGAGCGCAGATGGACAACGGGGAGTACGCAATGATATCGCGGCGGTACGCGAAGGAGCTGCGGAGTATTTTAAGAGGGGGAGAGCGATGAAGCGGTTTAAAAAGTTTCTCCGATGGGAAATAGAAATCGATTTTAAGGCGTGCCTGTATTTTTTTATGATATTTTTTTATTATGCGGTTTACCGGATGCTCGGCGGAAGCCGCGAGGCAGATATCGCGGCCGCGGCCGAGATGATTGTGACGGCATATGTCATGTGCTATGCGCAGGTGTATCTGCTGCGCAATTTTGACGAGAGCGAATACCTGGGAAGGTACGAGACGGCGGCCGCGGCGGCCTGTTCGATGCTGTACGGAGCCGTCAGCTGCGTTTTCGGCTGGTTTGAGCGGGAAATTGCCGCGACGGCGCTGTTTGTACTGTATATGCTGGTCTGCTACCTGGTGATGTTTTTATGCTACTATATCAGACGGAGGATTGACACCAGGCAGCTGAACCTGGAACTGGAGGAATACAAGAGGGGGGAGAAGAGAGCATGAGAGAGAAGAACTATGCGATTGAGCTGCGCGGACTCACAAAAACTTACGGGCGTCGCCGGGGGATTGAGGATCTGAACCTGCGCGTGGAGGAGGGGGATATTTTCGGGTATCTGGGGCCGAACGGCGCAGGGAAATCCACGACGATCCGAAGCCTGCTGGGACTGATCGGCTTTGACGCGGGGGAGGCGCGGGTGCTCGGGCTCGACGCGAAAAGCGCGCGCGCGAAGCTGCTGCGGGAGATCGGCTACATGCCGTCCGAGGCGATGTTCTACCCGGATATGAAGGTGAAAGAGGTGATCCGCTTTGCGGCGGATATGCGGGGCATGGACTGCGGCCGCGAGGCGGATATGCTGTGCGAGCGTCTCGGAGTGGAGCGGGAGAAGCGGATCGAGGAATTGTCTTTAGGGAACCGGAAAAAGGTGAGCATCGTGTGCGCGATGCAGCATGCGCCGCGGCTGTTCGTGTTTGACGAGCCGACAAGCGGACTTGACCCGCTGATGCAGGCGGAATTTTTCCGCCTGGTATTGGAATACAATGCGCGGGGGACGACTTGTTTTCTGTCCTCCCACGTGCTGTCGGAGATTAAAAAGTATTGCCGCAACGCCGCGATGATACGGGACGGAAAACTGGTCTGCACGGACACCGTCGAACATCTGACAAAAACCAGCACAAAGCGTATCCGCATGGTAAAAGACGGCAGGGAAGAGGAGTTTGTGTACAAGGGAGATCTCAACGAATTGTTTGCGGGCTTTGCGGGACACGATATCAGCGATATCGTCATTGAGGAGCCGGGGATTGAGGAGATTTTTCTGCACTATTATGAGAAAGACGGGGAACAAAAGCCGGGAGATGTCCCGGAGACAGGGAGGCGGTTATGATACGGCGCTGTAAGACATTATATTGTCATGAAATGAGAAGAAACATGAAAAGTCTTGTGATATGGACGCTTTGTGTGGGAGCGATCTGTTTTGGCTGCCTTTTGCTCTACGCGAGCGTGGAGGAATCAATCGGGGATATTTCGGATCTGTTTTCGGACATGGGAGCGATGTCAGCGGCGTTCGGGATGGATAAGATGAGCCTTGCGACGCTGACGGGGTATTATGCCACGGAGATTGCGATGATTCACGGGCTGGGAGGGGCCATGTTTGCGGCGCTTCTCGGGAGCGCGCTGCTGTCGAAAGAGGAGGCCGGGCACACGGCGGAGTTTCTGTATGCGCTGCCGATTCCGAGAGGGGAGGCCGTTTTCGGGAAATATCTGGCGCTCCTTTCAAATCTGGCGCTGTTTGAGACGGTCTGCACCGCATTCTATCTGATCGGATTTGCGGTTATGGGAGAGGAAATCGCGGCAAAGGAAATGCTTTTGTGCGCGGCCGCACAGTTTCTGATGATGGCGGAGGTCGGAAGCGTCTGTTTCCTGATGTCGGCTTTCTCACGGAAAATACAGATTGGGGCGGGACTCGGCATTGCGCTGGTCTTTTTCGCGCTGGATCTGATGTGCCGCATTATTCCCGCCATCGAGAACGGAAAATATCTGACGCCGTTTTATTACAGCAATGCGGCGGACATTTACACGGAGGGAACGATCGCCGCGGCGCCGTGCGCGATAGGGCTTGCGGTCACGGCGGCATGTGCGGCGGGGGCATGGGTGAAATACACGAAAAAGGACCTCGCGTCATAGGGGGCGATAACCGGTAGCGATTACCGCGGAAATCCATATAGTAAAAGAAAAGCAAGTGAGCTGTTTGGGAATGAATGGAATTGACGTGAGTCAGTGGCAGGGCTATATTGATTTTACGGCGGTAAAAAATGCGGGGATCGAGTTTGTGTACATCAAGGCGAGTGAGGGAACGGAATTTACAGACCCGTTCTTTTATCGAAACTATGCAAATGCGGCGCGCGCGGGACTTCCAGTGGGGTTTTACCACTATCTGACGGCGCGGAGCGCGGATGAGGCCAGAGCGGAAGCCGCACATTTCGTAGCTGTGACGGAGGGATTGTCCCCGGCGGGCAAAATGGTGATGGATATCGAGGATATGCGGGGAATGTCGCGGGAGGAGGTCAATGATGCGGCGCGTGCGTTTTTAGAAGGCGTGGAGGCGTACAGCAATCAGCCCGCGGCGATTTACGCGGATGCCTATTTTGCGGAGCGTGTACTGGATGCGGATTTGGCGGAATACCCGCTGTGGATTGCGCAGTATAATGTCGGGGAGCCGACGGCGGATACCCCGTGGGGGAGGCCGGAAGGCTGGCAGTATACGGATATGGGACGCGTCGCGGGGATTCAGGGAAATGTGGACCGGGACATTTTCGGCGAGGAGATGCAAAACGGCGGCGCGGCGCCTGTGAAACGAACGGGAGACCGGCCGGTGGACCGCCCGGCAGACAGAGAGATGCGCTACCGTGTGCAGCCCGGCGATACGCTTTATGAGATTGCGGAGCGGTTTGGGACTTCGGTTCCCGTTCTGGTGCGGATGAACCGAATGAAAAATCCGGGACTTTTATACCCGGGGCAGCTGATAAAACTGCCGGGACAGCTTTGAGAGCCGTTTCGGCGGCTTTCCTTTACGATTAGGAGAACGATATGAACAGACAGGTTTTCGAAATTTTAAACCGGCAGGAACAGGAAGAGCAGGACGCCTATCGCTCCCCGGCGCGCCTGCTTGATATGGTGCGTCAGGACTTTGCGGACAGCGAGGAGCTGCTGCGGCTTTTTGATGTATTTGGGAGCGGCATTGCTTCTTTCTTCGATCAGCCGCAGTCCCCGGCGCTTATCCGAAAGAAGGCCGTACCTGTCAGAACAGGCCGTACGTTTGCGGTTCATAAACACACCATCTGTCAGATTTCATATTTTCACACGCATGATTTTTACGAATTAATCTATGTCCTCGCCGGCAGCTGCACGCAGGAATTTTCGCATTTGCAGGCTCCGCTGGTGCTGCGGGAAAAACAGGCGTGCCTTCTCGGGCCGGGAATCGTTCACGCGATGTCCCGGTACAGAAGTGAGGATATGATATTAAAAATCACAATACCGGCAGAGTTGTTTGCAGAGACTGCCGGTGCGGTGGGTGAGGAGCGGGAAACGGGGGTCCGTTTATTTCGGACATGCTCCGCACAGGCCGATTTTCTCGTCTGTATGCTTTTGAAGGAGAGCTTTTACAGGGATTTGCATTGGGACACCGCGGTTGAAAATTATCTGTCGCTGCTGTTTATAGAGCTTTTGCGCGGGCCGGAGTACGGCTCGCCGGAGCTTTTGCTTCGACTGAGGGAGTATTTCGATGCCCGGCCCCGGTCTGCGACGCTCGGCGGGTTTGCCTCGGCAATCGGGTACAGTGCGCATTACACGGCGCGGCTTATCAAGCGGTATACGGGGAAAAGCTTTCTGGAGCTTGCGGTTTCGCTGAAGATGGAACGGGCAGGGACGCTGCTCGCGGAAACGGACCTGCCGGTGGAGCAAATTGCGGATTGTCTGGGGTATGCCAATGCGTCCGGACTGTATAAGCAGTTTTATGCAAAGTACGGAATCACACCGGGGGCATACCGGAAAATGTTTCAGGAAAAACAGGGACGATGAGGAGAAAAACAGGGTCAGTCCGGGAGATGGCAGGACATCGGCTTTTCCGGTAAAATGGGCAGGTAGCACACGAACGGAAACGAAAGCAGATGGAGGCATACAATGAAAAGCAGGACAAAAAATCGGCTGACCGAGCAGAAAATCCGGGAGCTCGTCAGGGTTCATTTCGGAGAGGAATGCGGGATTTCCGATATTGAAGAATTAAAAGGCGGGATGTTTAATGCAATTTACCGGATCACGCGCACAAAAGAGCAGGATAAAATTGTGCTGAAAGTGGGTGTTGTGCCGGGGACGCCGCTGCTGACTTATGAGCGGGATATTATGCCGGTCGAGGTATTTGTCAGGCAGGTCGACGGAGAATGGCGGATTGCGGGCATCATTGATTTAGAGCGCGCTTTTTGGGGAGATCCCGTCGGCGACTTTCCGACATCATTCGTCTTTACGGATGATATCCGAAAGGAGCCGGCCTTTTTGAATGCCTATCTGAAAGCGGCCGGTAAAAGCGTTTACACGGAAGCGGATGCAAAGCGGTATCAGCTCTATCGGCTGTATATTCTGACCGTTATGGCCGCGGAAGTTTTCCGCTATGACTTTCTGTATGCAAAGCTGCAGGGCGCCTGGGCCGGACGAAATATCTCGAAATGCTTAAAGGAGCTGCTGTGACGGCCGATATGGGCCAAGAGCCGATCGGAAAACTGATCTGGAAAATGTCCGTGCCGTCTGTTGTCGGCGTGCTGGCCTATAATGTCTACAATCTGTTTGACACAATCTTTGTCTCGCGCTGGGCGGGAATGGACGCGGTCGGCGGAGTGGCCGTTTCTTTTCCGCTGTTTTTAGTTCTGTCCGCCGTTTCCTCCACGCTGGGCGGCGGCGCGGCATCCGTGGCGGCCCGTGCACTGGGGGAGAATAACGGGGAGGAGGCGGCGCGGGCGGCGGGCAACGCGATGGCGCTGTATTATCTGACGGCCGCTGCCGTGACGGTTTTCGGACTGCTGTTTTTGGAACCGCTGCTGTATGCGATGGGTGTGACCGACGCGCTGCTGCCCTACGCGAAACGTTATATGAGGATCATTCTTTTGGGCGCGGTGACAGGCACGGGATTTTCGAGTCTGATTCGGGCAGAGGGAAGCAGCCGGTACGCGATGTGCATCTGGGTTATTCCCATGTCGGCCAATATTGCGTTTGATATCCTGTTTATCGCCGGATTAAGGCTGGGAGAGACCGGCGCTGCGCTTGGGACGGTACTGGCACAGAGTATATCCATGGGGATGAGCATCTATTATTTTTTCCTGTCAGGAAAGAGCGTTCTGAAATTGTCCCGCAGACATTTTATCCCGGACCGGGAGGTTCTGCGGGAGATTCTTTTGATCGGAATACCTTCGTTTCTGCAGACGGCGGGGTACGGAATCTCGATTCTGGCCGTAAATGTTTTCCTGAAAAAATACGGAGATACTTCCGATATCGGCACTTATGGAATTGTCAGCAAAATCAATCTGCTGCTCCTGTTTCCCGTCACGGGGCTTGCACAGGGAATACAGCCGATTATCGGGTACAATCACGGCGCGGGAGGAGAGGAGCGGGTATGGAAGACCCTGCGTTTGGCGCTGCGCGTCTTCGCCGTATACGGCATTGCCGCATACCTTGCCGTTTTTTTGGGGCCGCGCGGTCTGCTGCGGCTTTTTACGGAGGAGACCGCCGTTATCGAGGCGGGCAGCGAAATTTTGAGAATTGTCAACTGCGGACTGGCTTTCTGCGGCATGCAGTATATTCAGGCGGCTTATTTTCAGGCCGTCGGGAAAAAGCTTGCGGCGGCGGTGCTTGCGCTGTGCGGTCAGGCGCTCTGTTTTATCCCGGCCGCAGCCGTCCTAAGCCGCTGTCTGGGCCGACAGGGAATCTGGATTTCGTTTCCTGCGGCGGCGGTGCTTGCGTTTGCGGTTTCGTCGTTTTGTGTTGCGTCTGTGGGTGCGAAGCGTTAAAATAAATAGAAGATATCGATGACAGATGAAGGCGGAAACCGCCGGGATGAAGGAGGGGAACCCTATGTGGATAGGCTTTGCGTTCGCGTCCGCTTTTTTCGCGGGGGTGACGTCCATTCTTGCGAAATGCGGAATCAAACAGACGGATTCGAACGTCGCGACGGCGATCCGCACGATGATTGTGCTGGCATTTTCCTGGATTATGGTGCTGCTTTCCGGTTCTCTGGACGGTGCAGAGGGTGTGGAGCAGAAGACCTGGGTTTTTCTGATTTTGTCGGGGCTTGCAACCGGAGCCTCCTGGCTCTGCTATTTTAAGGCGCTGCAGCTGGGAGATGTCAACAAGGTGGCGCCGATTGACAAATCGAGCACGGTCCTGACGATTCTGCTTGCGTTTGTATTTCTGCACGAGACGGTGACGGGGATAAAGATTATCGCCGTGCTTTTCATCGGTGTGGGAACCGGTCTGATGATACAGAAAAAGAAAACCGTCGATTTTGAAGCCCCGGAGGGAAACGCATGGTTGATTTATGCCTGTCTGTCTGCGCTGTTTGCCAGCCTGACTTCCATTCTGGGCAAAGTGGGAATCGAGGGGATAGAATCAAATCTCGGCACGGCAATCCGCACGAGCGTCGTGCTTGTGATGTCCTGGCTCGTGGTATTTGTCACCGGAAAGCAGAAAACGATACGCGATATTTCCGGAAGAGAGCTTGTCTTTATCTGTCTGTCGGGGCTTGCGACGGGGGCGTCGTGGATCTGTTACTATAAGGCGCTGCAGGACGGGCTTGCGAGCGTGGTCGTGCCGATCGACAAGCTGAGTATACTGGTCACGATTCTTTTCTCTTACGTGGTGTTCCGCGAGAAGCTGTCGAAGAAGGCGGCGGTCGGGCTTTTCATGATTGTGGCGGGAACGCTTGCGATGCTGCTGCCGATTGTGTAAATTGTACAATTTTTTTATTTCAAAATCAGTATTTCCAACAAGTTGACTTTCTTTCTGAAAAATTATATAGTGTATATAGTTCAATATTGGCAACGACGTGTAACTGTTAAATCAGGCATAAGTTCTACAGCGGATATCCGCTTTAGAATTTATGCCTTTTTTGTGTCTGGGGGAAGAGGGAATAGGCTATGCGGTCTATTAAAATTTTCAATAACAATGCGGTTTCGGTGGTGATGCCCTATGGGCGGGAGGCGATTGTGCTGGGAAACGGCATCGGCTTTCACAAGCGTCCCGGCGACGAAATTGACGAGAAGAAAATCCAGAAAGTGTATTACATACAGGATGAGATGCAGATGAAGTTCCTGCACATGCTGCAGGATGTACGCCCGGATGTGATGGATGCGGCGGACCGGATTATTGCGCTGGCGGATGCGGCCGGCTGCTTTATGAGCAGTCAGGCAACCATATCGCTGATCGACCATATCAATTTTGCCATTGAGCGGCAGGATAAGGGGATGGCGCTGCCGAATCTGCTGCTGGGTGAGACAAAGCTGCTCTACCAGAAGGAGTATAAGCTTGGCTGCCGTGCGTTAGAGATCATAGAGGAACAATGCGGCGTGGCATTGCCGGAGGATGAGGCGGGCTATATCGCGCTGCATCTGATCGCAAATTCCGTGGACCGCGACGCTGCCTACGGCATTCTCAAATTCGTGAAAGGGGCGCTGGATATCATAAAGGAGACGTATGGGCTGACGTTAGACGATGAAAGTCTCGATACCATACGGCTGATCACCCATCTGAAATTCCTCGCCCAGCGTATTTTTCAAAAGACAGTCTGGACCGATGAGAAGGTGGACGATTTGTATGAACAGCTCCTTGGCAGGAACACGCAGAATCAGGAGTGCCTATGCAGGCTGGATGAATACTGTTCCGAGACATTCGGCTACACCTTAAGCCGGCAGGAAAAGTTTTATCTGCTGATCCATCTGACAAAGATTCTGTGACTCCGGGAGATCCACGGCCTGCCGTGTTTAGATAAATAAATTTAAAAACGAACGTATGGAAGGAGAAAACAACATGAAAGACAAAGTAATGGGCGTGATGGAGAAATTCGCCAAAGCGATGGTGCAGCCGCTGATGTATCTGTCCGCGGCCGGTATTCTCATTGTTGTCGGCGTCCTGCTGACAAACAATACCATCACAAACCTGCTGCCGTTCCTCAAATGGGCGCCGATTCAGATGATCGGGCAGACGCTCTACAATGCCGTGATGGCGATTATTAATAATCTGAGCGTTGTTTTTGTAATCGGAGTGCCGGCCGCGCTGGCGAAGAACGAAAAGCACAAGGCGGCGATTGTCGGATTTATGACTTATCTGATGTATCTGACGAGCTCCAACACGCTGCTGAATCTCTCGGGAAAGCTGGCGGAGGAGCAGCCGATGCTGGGACTCTTCGGAACCGGGCAGTCTAAGATTCTGGGCATCCAGTGCGTGGACATGGGCGTGTTCGGCGGCATTATCCTTGGCTGTATTGTGGGATATGTGTTTAACCGCACCTTTGAAAAACGCTTTAAGGGCGCGATGCAGATATACTCCGGCGCCAACTTCTCGTACATCTGCCTTGTAGTGGTTGCGATTTTATTTGCAATGATTTCAAACACCTTGTGGCCGTTTGTGCAGGGGGGAATCAGCGCGCTGGGCGGTGTCATTAAGAATACCGGAGCGTTCGGACTCTTCCTTTTCGGATTTCTGGAGCGGCTTCTTCTGCCGACAGGTCTTCATCATCTGGTTTATACGCCGTTCCAGTTTTCCGATCTGGGCGGTGTGCTTCAGATGGGCGATACCGTTGTCGCCGGAGCCTACCCGATTGTAATGGCGGAGATGAATATGCCGGTGGAGCAGTTCTCCGACAGCATTTACTATATGTCGATCGGCTTTACGAAAATGTTCGGCTACATAGGTATCGGCGCGGCGTTTATCTATACCGCGTACCCGGAAAACCGGAAAAAGACGATCTCTACGATCGTTCCGCTGGTGGTTACTTCATGCCTTGCAGGTATCACCGAGCCGATTGACTTTATGTTTATTTTTGCGGCGCCTCTGCTGTACCTGGTTCACGCGTGCATTGCGGGTCTGTTTATGGCGCTGCTGAAAGTGTTCGATATCATTGCACTCTGGAACGCGAACCTGCTGACCTTCATTCTGACAAACATTGCGAATGCCGACAAGACGCATCGGATGCCGCTGATGTTCGTGCTTGGAGCCATCCAGATTCTGGTGTACTTTGTGGTATTTACGTTCCTGATCAAGAAGTTCAATTACCACACGCCCGGCCGTGAAGAGGCACAGACGTCGGAGGACGCCGGTTCTCTGGCAGAAAAGGCAGCCGTGCCGAAGACGGATGCACCGAAGGCCGAAGACGCTTCCGGAGCGCTTGAGGGCGGCGGCACGGCGATGGATATCATCGACGGCTTAGGCGGCAAGGACAATATTATGACCGTGGAAAACTGTATCACACGTCTGCGCGTGACGTTAAAAGACCCGGCCCTGCTTGAGGAAAAGCTCATCAATAAAACCCAGAACCGGGGAATCGTGAAAAAGCAGAACGATATTCAGATTATCTACGGACTCCAGGTGGCGGATGTGCGCCGGGCGGTGGAGGAACAGCTCGCAAAGATTTAAGCTTCGGCAAATAAAAAGAGAAACAGGTTGACTGTGACGTAAAAGAAAGGATGAACGATTATGATTATTACATTGATTGGCGGCGGAAGTACATTTACTCCGGGGATTGTGAAATCAATTGCCCTGCGCAGGGAAGAGCTGGACGTGACGGAAGTTCGTCTCTTTGACATTGACAAAGAGCGGCAGGACAAAGTGGCGGTGGTTGTGGACTGGATTCTCCACGAGGAACTCAAGTGCGACATCAAACTCACGGTTACCACGGACCCGGAGACCGCTTACACGGATGCTTCTTTCATTTTTGCACAGATGCGGGTGGGCAAATATGCGATGCGCGAGCAGGACGAGAAAATTCCGCTGCGCCACGGCTGCGTGGGACAGGAGACCTGCGGCTGCGGCGGTATGGCATACGGCATGCGAACCATTTTCCCGATGATCGAGGCCATTGACGATGTGGAAAAATACGCGAAGCCGGATCACTGGATTCTCAATTACTCGAATCCGGCATCCATCGTTTCCGAGGCTTGCCGCCGTCTGCGGCCGAATGCGCGTATCATCAATATCTGTGATATGCCGATTGCGATTATCGATATGGTAGCCGCTGCGCTCGAGATCAAGAATAAAAAAGAAATCATTTACGATTATTTCGGACTCAACCATTTCGGATGGTTTACTTCCATCGAGCATAACGGCAAGGATATCCTGACTCCGCTGCGCAAATATATCAAAGAAAATGAGATTTTCCTGCCTGCGGCTTACTTAAACAGCAATCCGTCGCTGGCGAAAAACAGCAAAACGGGCAACCGTCACGCGAAGGGAAGCTGGTATTATGTGTGGAAAGGCGAGTATGAGATTATGGAGAATTTCCCAGATATGCTGCCGAACACATACCTGAACTACTATTTACAGCAGAAAGAGTTTGTAGAGCACTCAGACCCGAATTATACGCGTGCAAACGAGGTGATGGACAGCCGCGAGAAAAATCTGTTTGAGGGAATCGACCGCTATCTTGAGACGGGCGAGCTTGACGAGACCGTATTTTATGCCGGAAGCCACGGCGACTGGATTGCGGACCTGGCGATTGCCCTGAAAAATGACACCAAGGCACGGTTCTTGGTGATCACCGAGAACCGGGGCGCACTGCCGAATATGCCGCATGACGCGATGGTTGAAGTGCCTGCATATGTGGGAAAGAACGGCCCGGAGGTTATCGCGCAGGATCCGATCCCGCTGTTCCAGCAGGGTCTGATGATGCAGCAGCTCAACTGCGAAAAACTGCTTGTGGAAGGCTGTATTGAGGGCAGCTATGAGAAAGTGCTGCAGGCATTCACGCTCAACAAGACTGTGCCGAGCATGAACGTGGCAAAAGCGGTGCTTGATGAAATGATAGAGGCAAACAAGGATTACTGGCCAAAGCTGAAATAAATTTCATGGGAGGTACCGAAAATGGGCTTATTTGATTTCTTAAAAACAGAGAAAGACGAAGGAGCAAAGGCGGAGAATACTCCTGTGATGCTGGGGGCTCCTGCGAAAGGAACATTCGTGGCTATGGAGCAGGTTCCCGACGAGGTGTTTTCCCAGGGGATTATGGGTGTGTGCTGCGGCATTGATCCGAGTGAGGGAAAGGTATACGCTCCTGCGGACGGCCGCATCAGCCAGCTGACCGACACGCTGCACGCGCTCGGTATGGAGGCTTTCGGCATGGAAATCCTGATTCATGTGGGGGTGGACACGGTTGAGATGGGCGGAGACGGTTTCTCGAACGTCGTATCGGCCGGTCAAACCGTAAAAAAAGGAGATTTGCTTCTGACGATGGATCTCGATAAAATTCGTGCCGCAGGCCATGCACAGACGGTGATTATGGCCGTCACAAACTCCGACGATTTTGCTTCTGTGGAGGCGGTTGCCGCGGGTGAGGTTCCGCTTGGAGCCGACGTTTTGCGTATCAGCAGGTAAGACGTACCGGAGCAGGGGCTGTGATTTGGTTCCTGCTCCGATTTTATCTGCCTGTTTTGCCGGAGACGGCGCAATTGCGATTAAAATGTATTTTTAATAGAAGGAGGAATTGAGATGTTATCATTTACCTATACGATCAGGGACGAAATGGGAATCCACGCGAGACCGGCAGGACTTCTCGTGAAGAAAGTAAAAGAGCTGGACAGCAAAGTGACGATACGCAAGGGTGAGGCTGCCGCGGAGGGCGCCAGGCTGATGGCGATTATGGCGATGGGGATCAAATGCAATGACGAGGTGTCGATTGAGATTGAGGGCGGAGACGAGGAGGCGTCTCTTGCGGCAGTGAAAGCTTTTTTTGAGGAGAATCTGTGATTATCCGAAGGGAGGATTATCCATGGTAGAGTATCAGGGAAAAGCCGCGTTTGGCGGAATTGCAATCGGGAAAATCGTGGAGACGGGCAAGACGGAGGCCGTGGTCAGGCGCTGCCACATCGAGGAGCCGGGGCAGGAGGTGGAGCGTTTCCATCAGGCGAAGGAGACGGCCGCAGGGCAGCTGCAGGAGCTTTATGAGAAGGCGCAGAAGGAAGTCGGAGCGGCGAGCGCCGCTATCTTTGAGGTGCACCAGATGATGCTCGAGGACCTCGACTATATCGATTCGGTTGTCAATATCATAGAGACGCAGGGGGTAAATGCAGAGTATGCGGTCTCGATGACCGGGGATAATTTTGCCGAGATATTCGCGGCAATGGACGATGCGTACATGCAGGCGCGCTCGGCGGATGTAAAAGATATTTCCGCGCGCATCGTGCGCATTCTTTCGGGCGAGGAGACGGCCGAAAAATCGGAGGAGGCAGGAATCCTTGTGGCGGATGATCTCGCGCCGAGCGAGACCGTGCAGCTTGACAAGACGAAAGTGTTTGCGTTTGTCACAAGATTCGGTTCCACCAATTCCCACACGGCGATTCTGGCGCGGACGATGAATATTCCCGCCATTGTCATGACGCCGGTTCCGGAAGGGACGGCCGGGAAAACGGCAATCGCGGACGGCTTTGCCGGAAAGCTGATTGTGGAGCCGGATGAAGAGACACTGGAGTTTTATCGCGCAAGGCAGCAGGAAGAGCTTGAAAAGCGCAGGCTTTTGGCGGAGCTTAAAGGGAAGCCCACAGTCACAAAGAGCGGCAGAAGCGTAAAGCTGTACGCGAATATCGGCGGAGTGGGAGACATCGGCGCCGCGCTGCAGAACGACGCGGAGGGAATCGGCTTATTCCGCAGCGAGTTTTTGTATCTGCAGTCGGAGACATATCCGACCGAGGAGGAGCAGCAGAAAGTATACCGGCAGGTGGCGGAGATGATGGCCGGAAAGAAGGTCATTATTCGCACGCTCGATATCGGAGCCGACAAGCAGATCGGTTATTTTAATCTCGACCGGGAGGAGAATCCGGCGATGGGATACCGCGCCGTCCGCATCTGTCTGACGAGAGAGGATATTTTCCGCACGCAGCTGCGCGCGCTGTACCGCGCGAGCGCGTACGGGAATATTTCGGTGATGATTCCGATGATCACATCGCTGTGGGAGATACGCAGGGTCAAAGAAATCGTCGCGGAGATCACACAGGAGCTCGCGGAGCAGGGGATTGCCTGCGGGACCGTGGAGCTCGGCGTGATGATTGAGACGCCGGCGGCGGTTATGATATCGGAAGAGCTCGCGCAGGAGGTGGATTTTTTCAGTATCGGGACAAACGATCTGACGCAGTACACGCTGGCGGTTGACAGGCAGAACGAGAAGCTCCATGACTTTTTTGACGCGCACCATCCGGCGGTGCTGCGCATGATAGAGATGACCGTAAAAAACGCGCACAAGGCCGGGATATGGGTCGGAATCTGCGGTGAGCTCGGCGCGGACACAGAGCTAACGGAAACGTTTGTGAAAATGGGAATCGACGAGCTGTCGGTGTCGCCCGCGCTGCTGCTTCCGGTGAAGGAAAAGATTATCGGGTGCGAATAAGCGGCAGACCGGAAAAATAATAGATAACAATCCCTGGAATCTGTAGTATAATATCCACGAAAGCAATGAGCAGTGCAATGTATGCACGCGAACTTGCGATCGTATATAAACATCACAGAGGGATTGTACATATGACTTTAAATGAGCTTGAAATCGGAAAGACAGCCAGGATTTTGTCTGTCGGGGGAGAGGGCGCGCTGCGCCAGCATTTTCTGGACATGGGATTAATTCCGGGGGCGGGGGTTACGCTTGTAAAGTATGCGCCGATGGGAGACCCGATGGAGCTGCGCATTCATGGCTATGAACTGACGCTGCGGCTGGCGGATGCGCGGGACATAGAGATCAGTGAGATTGCGGATGCGGATGATGAAGGGGAAGAGAAGCGGCGAAAGAGACAGATTCCGCATCCGGGCCTCGGAGAGGGAGGCAAGTATCACATCAGAGAAGACGAGCATCCGCTTCCGGCGGGAGTCACACTGACCTTTGCGCTCGCGGGGAACCAGAACAGCGGCAAGACGACGCTGTTTAACCGTCTGACCGGCGCAAATCAGCATGTGGGGAATTTCCCGGGGGTGACGGTGGACCGCAAGGACGGTGAGATCCGCGGATGCGAGAATACGATGATTACGGATCTGCCGGGAATCTATTCGATGTCCCCCTACAGCAGTGAGGAGATTGTCACACGGGAATTTATCCTGCGGGAGAAACCGAAGGGGATTATCAATATTGTGGACGCCTCCAATATAGAGCGGAATCTCTATCTGACAATGCAGCTGATGGAGCTTGAAACGCCGATGGTGGTGGCGTTAAATATGATGGACGAAGTGCGGGAGAACGGCGGCGCTGTCCGGATTAACGAGATGGAACAGATGCTCGGGATTCCGGTAGTGCCGATTTCCGCTGCAAAAAATGAGGGGATCGGGGAGCTTGTGGATCACGCGCTGCATGTGGCAAAGTATCAGGAGAAGCCGAACGAGGTGGATTTCTGCGGGGCCGAGGACGAACAGAGCGCGGTGCACCGCTGTATTCACGGCATTATGCATCTGATTGAAGACCACGCAGGTGCGGCGGGGATTCCCGCACGGTTTGCGGCCTCAAAGCTGGCGGAGGGGGATGCGCAGATTCTGGAGAAGCTGCAGCTTGATGCCAATGAGCGGGATATGATTGAGCATATTATCTGTCAGATGGAAAAGGAGCGGGGACTTGACCGCGCGGCTGCGATCGCGGATATGCGGTTCCGTTATATTGAGAAGGTCTGCGCGGCTGCGGTCGTAAAGCCGAGGGAGAGCAGAGAGCATGTGAGAAGCCGCAGGCTCGACCGTGTTCTGACGGGAAAATATACCGCGATTCCGGCGTTTATCGGCATCATGGCGCTGGTGTTCTGGCTGACTTTTGAGGTAATCGGGGCGGGGCTTGCGGCGCTGCTTGAGGCCGGGGTCGAAAAGCTGACCGGGTGGGCGGCACTGGCGCTTGCGGCGGGGAATGTGAATGAGACGCTCTGTTCTCTGATTATCGACGGAATATTTAACGGGGTCGGCAGCGTGCTCGGGTTTCTCCCGATTATCGTGACGCTGTTCTTTTTCCTGTCCATGCTTGAGGACAGCGGCTATATGGCCAGGGTAGCCTTTTTTATGGATAAACTGCTGCGGCGGATCGGGCTGTCGGGGCGGAGCATCGTGCCGATGCTGGTCGGCTTCGGGTGCACGGTGCCGGGCGTCATGGCGAGCCGCACGCTTTCTTCCGAGCGGGACCGCAAGATGACGATTCTTTTGACGCCCTTTATGAGCTGCTCGGCAAAGCTGCCGATTTACGCGTTTTTCACGGCGGCGTTTTTCCCGGAGCACGGCGGGCTCGTGATGTGCGGGCTGTATTTTACCGGGATTGCCGTCGGGATTTTGGCGGCGCTGGTGATGAAGCGCAGTATTTTCCGCGGGGAGCCGGTTCCGTTTGTCATGGAGCTGCCGAATTACCGCATGCCCGGCATGAAAAATGTGATGCAGCTTTTGTGGGAGAAGGCAAAGGATTTTCTGCAGAGAGCATTTACAGTGATTTTTATCGCGACGATCGTCATATGGGCGCTGCAGACGTTTGATATTCAGTTCAATGTGGTGACGAATCCGCAGGACAGCATTCTTGCGATGGCGGCGGGCGTCATCGCTCCGCTGTTTGCTCCGCTCGGCTTTGGGGACTGGCGGATTTCGACGGCGCTGATTACCGGTTTTATGGCAAAGGAGAGTGTGGTGTCCACGCTGTCCGTGCTGATACCGTCCGGGGAGGCGCTGGATACGTTGCTGACACCGCTGAATGCGGCGGCGTTGCTGGTATTCTGCCTGCTCTATACGCCCTGTGTGGCGGCGGTGGCGGCGATCCGCCGGGAGCTGGGCGGAAAGTGGGCTGCGGCGGTTGTCATCGGGCAGTGTGTGATCGCCTGGCTTGCGGCGTTTGCCGTGCGCGGTATCGGCGGTATGTTTCTGTGACACGCGGTGCGAAAGCAGAGACGGGCTAAGACAAAGGAGAAGACGGCATGAACTATGAGATACTCAGGCTGAATCTGACATTTCCGGACTGGAAGAACTGGTACGGCGACAACGTGTTTGTCGCGGAGCGGGAGGTTCCGTCTCCCGCGATAAATGTCGGTGAGGACTACGCTTCGGGGGAGTCGTTCGGGCTTTATGTCGATGACGACGAACTGGCATACCAGCATGCGCTCTGCATGGCGGAGCGGATTCGCAGAAAAAATCAGCCAAAAGCGCGCTACTGGTTGTATTTCAACCGCTTTTATAAGGATATTATTAATTATCTGCATGTCTCTGAGCTGATGTCTGCGGGGACGAGGGAACATGCAGAGTTTTTGCTCCGCTATGCCGCGACTTATAATCTGAAGGAAAAACTGGCGGATATCGTGTGCCGCTACTGGGAGGACTACTGTGAGAGCGGAGCGCTCTATGCGCTTGATTTTGACGAACTGTATATGGCCTGCGGCGACAAGATGCTGTTTGAGAAGCGCGATATTGAGGCGGCCGTGCGGTTTTATGAGCTTGCGGCGCTGGACTGGGAGACAGATGAAGATGAGAGAGGGCGAAGTCTCAAACGAAAAAGGGAGATACCGGAGCTTGCGGACTTACGGGCAATCGCCGCGGAAAAGATGTTATCCTCAAAGAAGGAGGATGTAAGGGAAGAGGAATACGGATGCAGGGAGCTCTATGCGGCATTTATCGGACAGCGAGCAGAAAATCCGGGCGCATATGGCCGGCTGTTAGATTATGCAGACAGATTCTGTGCGGCATACAGGCAGTTTATCGATGCGTGGGAAGGCAGGCAGAAGGAAAACGTGAGGCAGGAGATGCGCGGTTCCGTCCGCCGCTGTTACAGTATGGCGCTTGTGATGAAACGCATGGGTCTGCCGTATGCCCTGTTCTTTCTGGCCGATGAAGGGGAGGCGATACAGACAGACTACAGGGATGCCGTGTGGAGGGGGCTGTACGAGACGACGCGGGAAAACCTTTTTCCGATTCGAAAATATGTGAGAAGTGTGAAAAACGAGGAGCAAATCCCGTATGAAACGCTGCTCGATCTGGCAAAGTGCGCGGGCGTGACGGAGCTGATTTCGTTTCTTCTGCTCGAGGAGGACACGGAGCAGGAGCTGGCCTACTACACTTCGATTGAGACATTCCGTTTTCTGCTGCCGGAGCATGCGGGCGAGGAGTGCGGGAAACTGTCGGTTATGCATATGGCGTATATGAATGACCCGAATGAGGGGAAGACGCTGCAGCGGTTCGTCTGCCGGAAAGACGCGGAGGACGGGGAGCGGTCGAGAAAGTCGGTGCGCTATCCGTATGTGTTTATGAAATGTTTTACGTCCCTGATCGATGATCTGCCGATGTGGGAAATGTACGGAAACCATGCCAAAGGCTGCTGTGTGATCCTGGACAAGGATTGTCTGGAGGACAATGAGCAGCTTGCGAAGATTCCGCTGTACCGTGTCTGCTATCTGAAAAAATCAAGGGGCGGCTATCGGGCCACAAAGGAGGCGAATCCGCATATTGAAGACTGGAGAAGCCTGGCGGCATATTTAAAGCTGCTGCAGCAGTTTTATGACAGGCTCCGGAGCAATCCGGCTGCACTGCAGATTTATTTTCAAATCTTAGACGCGATCACGTTTCTGTTTAAGGATGCGGATTATCAGCATGAGCAGGAGCTGCGCATTCTGTACAGCTACGGTTGGGCGTCGGATGATTTCCGGCACACGCCGGGGGAGTTCCCCAAGCTGTATCTGCAGCCGGATTTTTATATCTGGATAAAAGAATTGATCCTCGGGCCCAAGGTGGAGAATATTGCGGAGAAGATGCCGTATCTGCAGGAGCAGATCGAGAAGATGTGCGATGAGGTCGGAGTCCTTATGCCGGAGATTACCGTGTCAGAGATTCAGTACAGGTGAGCGTTTTTTGTCCGGGCGGAGGGAAAACGCGGGACGGAAAAGAAAAACATGCGGTGCAGGTATAAAATCCGCCGGATCGGCGCATACTGTCCCTAAAATGAAAGGAGGGATTTGTGTGAAGGCAAAGGTAAACGACGGCTGTATCGCATGCGGCGCCTGCGTGGGCACATGCCCGGATGTATTCCGATTCGGAGATGACGGCTATGCAGAGGCATATGCGGATGTAGCCCCGGAAAACGAGGAGCTTGCAAAGGAAGCCAGAGATAACTGCCCGGTATCTGTCATTGATATTCAGGAATGACACGGAGCGGCTTTTGGATCGTGTGACTGTGTCACAGAACTTTTCGGCGGAACCTGTTATTCTATAGAAAAAATGAAGGAGTAACGGTATGGCGACGAAACAGATAAAGCGGTTTGCTTCCGTGGACGAAACGCAGTGCGTGGGCTGCGGAAATTGCATAAAAGCCTGTCCCCGCGGTGCAGTCAGTGTGCCGCAGGGCATTACGGCGAAGGTAGACAGGGAAGCGTGCGTGGGCTGCGGCCTGTGTGCGAAAGCGTGCCCGGCATCGGTGATCACAATAAAGGAGGCGGAGAGGCAGACGGCGCCGCCGGCGAAAAAAACGCCGCCAAACACATCGGGAAACGGTAAAAAGACACGTAAATGGTACGATTATCTGTGGATTGTCTCGCTTACATATCTGATTTTGGGATTTGTGAATATCCTGTTTGCGTGGCTGGGGCTGATCTGCTTTTTCGTGCCGCTCGGAATCTCAATCGTGAAGGGAAATAAGGCGTACTGCAACAGATACTGCGGGCGCGGACAGCTGTTTGACCTGCTCGGAAACCGGTTCGGCCTGTCGCGGAAGCGGGATATACCGCGCTTTCTCAAAAGCACGGCTTTCCGCTACGGATTTTTGATTTTTTTCCTCGTTATGTTCGGAAATATGCTGTTTGCCACATATCTTGTATTTGCGGGAAGCGGCAGTCTGCGCCAGGCGGTGACGCTGTTGTGGACCTTTAAGCTGCCCTGGCAGTTTGCATACCACGGTACGCTGTTTGCCCCGTGGGTGGCACAGTTTTCGTTCGGGTTTTACAGTGTGATGCTGACGTCGACGGTGCTCGGGCTTGTCACGATGCTTTTGTTTAAGCCGCGCTCATGGTGTGCGTACTGCCCGATGGGAACGATGACGCAGGGGATTTGCAGGTTAAAGCACCGCGGGGAGCGCGCACAGACGGCTACAGAAGGCTCCGCAGGCCCTTCCGGTCAGCAAGAGTGACGGTGCCGCGGGAGGCGGTGATATAGCCTTCCTTCGCAAAGTATTTGAGCATCCGGGAGACGACTTCTCTGGCGGAGCCGAGATATCTTGCGATCTGCTCATGGGTCAGGTGCAGTTCATTGCTGCCGGTTTTTGCGGATTCGTCGAGCAGAAAGGTCGCGAGGCGTTTGTCGAAACTCATGAAAAGGATCTGCTGCATGGCCCACATGACATCCGAAAAGCGCTCTGTCGCCAGCCGGTAAGAAAACAGTTCGACATAGACATTTTCGGCAGACAGGCGCGCGAAGGAAGCCGCGCCGAGCAGCAGCAGTTCGCAGTCGGACTCGGCGTCGATGGACACGTCGAAATCAATGGAATCCAGGACACAGGAGGCGGAGAGGATGCAGATATCTCCGCCTTCCAAGCGGTACAGCGTGATTTCCCGCCCCTCGTCCGAGGTCATATAAGTGCGTATCGTGCCGGTCTTTACGATGAGCAGACCGATGCAGTCTGTCTCGCCGCAGTGGATGGCCTGACCGGCGGTAAAGCGTGCCGCGGCTGCGCCCGCGAGCAGCGCATTCCGCTGCGGCGCGGTTAAATGTTCCCAGAACGGGAGCTTTTTTTGTAGTAAAGAAATTTCATCTTGATTTAACATATCAATTCTCCATGCCTCCGCTCTGCGAAGGATCAAATCCGGATTGCGGGGGAACTCTGTTTCCTTCACACTATCATAGCGGAAAAAGATCATTCTGGCAAGTGGCCCGCGCGGCGGATGAGGCTTGCGTTTTGCGCCGGATCGTAGTAAGCTGATACAAAATATGTGCGCCGGCGCAGGTTTTGCCGGCCGAGCGGGCCGCCCGCGGCGGCAGAATGTGAGGGAGAATGAAAGAATTACTGTATTGGATTGTGGAATGCATCGCGAAAATTCACAGCTGGCTGCTGCGTTTAAATGATGCATATGAGTATAATTTTACCGATAAACAGCTTCATTTTCTGGTGATCGGAGTGCTTGGCATGGGGCTTATCTTTACGGTCTATCCGGTGTTCAAGTGGCTTGCGAAGCGCGGCCATGTGATGACAATCGCCTGGATTTATGTGTTTACGCTGATTATCGTGATTACGTTTGCCATCGAAATCGGGCAGAAGGTGACAAACACCGGCGCGATGGAGTTTGCGGATATCGTGATGGGTGTGTTCGGATTTGTCGTGATGTATACGGTGTTTGCGGTTATCCGGCAGATTGTGAAAGCGATTGCGGGTCTGATCGGGGGAGACCGGGACGACGGGGAAGAGGTGTGAGAAATGACATTGCAGCAGTTGCGCTATGCGCTTTCGATCGCCGACTGCGGCTCGATGAATGAGGCAGCAAAGCGGCTGTTTCTCTCGCAGCCGAGTCTGTCGGAGACGATCAAGGAGCTGGAGGGGGAAATCGGACTCCAGATTTTTCTGCGCTCGAACCGCGGGATTGTCATAACGCCGGAGGGGGAGGAGTTCCTCGGCTACGCGAGGCAGGTGACGGAGCAGTTCGGGCTGCTGCAGTCCCGCTATGTGGACAAACAGCGGAAGGAAAAGTTCAGTGTGTCGATGCAGCACTATACGTTTGCGGTAAAAGCCTTTGTGGAGACGGTGAAGCAGGCGGGGATGGACCGGTATGAGTTTGCGGCAAACGAGACGACGACTTACGACGTGATGGAGAATGTCCGCAATTTTAAGAGCGAGATAGGCGTGCTTTATCTGAATGATTTTAACGAGAAGGTTATGAACAAGATTATTCACGAGAAGGGACTCGAATTTGTCGAGCTGTTCAGCTGCGATACCTATGTGTATCTCTGGGCGGGGCATCCGCTGGCAGAGCAGGCGGTGATTTCAATGGAAGAGCTCGACGCGTATCCGTGTCTCTCGTTTGACCAGGGGAAGAACAGCTCTCTGTATCTCGCGGAGGAGATGAAGAGCACTTATGATTACAAGCGGCTGATTAAGGCCAGCGACCGGGCGACGCTTTTAAATTTTATGAAAGGGATTAACGCCTATACTCTGTGCTCCGGCATTGTCTGCGAGGAGCTAAACGGCGATGAGTACCGCGCCGTTCCTCTGCGGGAGACGGAGAAAATGCGTATCGGCTATGTGAAGCGCAAGGGGGCAAAGCTGAGCCATATCGGCGAAATCTATGTGGGGGAACTGAAAAAGTACAAGGAGAAGATTATGTAAAAAAAGTGCGGCTGCCTGACGGCGCGGTATGAACGGAAAAGACAGCCGGACAACGGGCTGCATGCTGTGCGGGCACTCCGTTGTCCGGCCGTCTTTTTTTTGTATATAATAAAATCTATAATTAATATTCTATTCAAACGGGATAACTGCGCCGTCGTAGGCGTCGTTAATGTACTGCTTGATATCGTCGGATTTCAGTACCTCCACGAGCGCCTGCACGCCGGGATTTGTCTCGTTTCCTTCTTTTACGGCGATAACGTTCACATAAGTCTGGGCCGCCTCGGAGTCGGATTTCTCATAGGCGATGGAGTCCTGGCCGACCGAGAAGCCTGCGGCAAGTGCATAGTTTCCGTTTAAGACCACGAAGGAGACCTCTGAAACGACGCGTGCCACCTGTGCGGCCTCGAGCTCTTCAAATGTGATATTATAGGGATTTTCCGCGATATCATTGACGGTGGCGGTCAGCCCGGCTCCGTCCTTTAAGGTGATAATGCCGTTGTCCTGCAGCAGAAGCAGCGCTCTTGCCTCGTTGGTGGTATCGTTCGGAATTGCGATGACATCGCCGGCTTCGAGTGCGGAGAGATCGCTTTTGGTTCCCGGATAGATGCCGAAGGGCTCATAGTGGATGCCGCCCGCGTTGACTAAGTGTGTGCCTTTGTCTGTGTTGAATTGCTCCAGGTAAGGGATATGCTGAAAATAATTCGCATCAAATTCGCCGCTTTCCACCACGTCGTTCGGCATAATATAGTCGTCAAAGACAGTGACCTGCAAATCCCAGCCCTGATCTGCGAGAAGCGGCTTGGCCTGCTCTAAGATTTCGGCGTGGGGAGTCGGGGAAGCGGCTACCGTGATCGTGCCGCCTTCCGCGGCAGAGCCGCCGTCTGCTGCATCGCTGTCTGCCGCCGCGCCGCTGTCGGAATCCTGATCCGCAGCCGCGCCGCTGTCCGCCGTCGCGCCGTCCGGGTTGTCGCTTGTCTGTGTATCGGCCGGATTCTTTAATACCGCCGTCGCGCCGTCCGAGTTATTGCCGCAGCCGGTCAGCGCTCCGACTGCCAGAATCCCCGCCAAAATACCTGTCAATAATTTCTTTTTCATAATCATGTCCTCTTTTCTTATATTTTCATTTTATTTTTGTGAATACGCCTGGTTTTTCAATGTTTGTAAATGGCGTATATAAAAGCTTATTTCCTGCGGTCTGACCGGGAGGCGATGTGCATACCGATGGACTGGAAAATCTGAACGAGCACAATCAGCAGAATGACAGTCACAAACATGATGTCGGTCTGCCAGCGGTGATAGCCGTAGCGCACCGCAAGATCTCCGAGTCCGCCGCCGCCGACGGCGCCGGCCATCGCCGAGTAGCCGAGAATGGTTCCGATGGCGATGGTGCTTCCGACCAGCAGGGAAGTTCTGGCCTCAACCAGCAGCACCCGCGTGATGATGGTGAAGGTGCCTGCGCCCATGGAGCGGGCTGCCTCGATGACCCCGGCATCGACCTCCTTTAAGGAGGATTCCACCATGCGGCCGATAAAAGGGATGGCCGCGACCACAAGTGATACGATGGTGGCCGTGGGGCCGTAGCTTTTGCCGATGAGCGCTCTCGTAAACGGAATCAGCATAATCATCAGAATTAAAAACGGAATACTGCGGATGATATTGGAGAGGGTGTCAAACACTTTATAACAGATTGCATTCGGGCGGATTCCGTCTTTGTCAGTGACTGCCAGAAGGATTCCGAGCGGAAGTCCGAACAGGTAGCCTGCGGCCGTCGCGGTGATGACCATGTAGAGGGTCTCGCCGATTCCGCTGATAATCATCCGTATGGTTTCATTCGTCCACATCGTCTGTCACCTCCTCAATCTCAAGTCCTTTTTCCGTCAGGTAGCGCTCCATCTCCTGATGCAGTCCCGGCTCCGGCGGGAGTCCGAGAATCATTTCACCCTTTGCCACGCCGCCGACGTTTTTGGTGTCGGCCCGCAGGATATTGACCGGAACGCCGAATTTGAGCACCATATTTGCGATAACGGGCTCAAACGCCGAGTTTTCGGAAAACACAATGCGCAGCTTCCGGTCTGCGGCGAGCAGCGGGCGCTGGCGGTTTTCCCCCTCCCAGGTCGCGTCGCCCTCCCAGCTGCCCTCGGGGCGGTCCCTCAGAATCAGATCCCGGGCTACCTTTGATTTCGGGTGGTTGAAAATCTCTTCCACTTCGCCCTGTTCGGCCAGACGCCCATGTTCAAGGATGGCGACATGGCTGCAGATTTCGCGGATCACAGACATCTGGTGCGTGATGACCACCATTGTGATGCCGAAGCTGCGGTTGATTTCCCGCAGCAATTCCAGAATCGAGGCGGTCGTCTGGGGGTCTAAGGCGCTTGTCGCCTCGTCGCAGAGCAGAATTTTGGGATCGGAGGCGAGTGCTCTTGCTATGGCCACCCGCTGTTTCTGCCCGCCGGAGAGCTGCGCCGGATAGGCTTTTGCCTTTTCTGCGAGGCCTACGGTCTGCAGAAGCTCCATTGCCCTGACTCTTGCGTCGCTCTTTTTGCGCCCTTGAATCAGCATCGGAAAGCAGACGTTGTCCAGCACGTTTTTCTGCATCAGCAGATTAAAATGCTGAAAAATCATGGCAATGCTGCTGCGCTGCGCCCGGAGTTCCCGCTCGGAGAGGTCGGCCAGATTCCGGCCGTCAATGATGACTTCGCCTTCCGTGGGGCGCTCGAGATAGTTCAGGCAGCGCACGAGCGTGCTTTTCCCGGCGCCGGACATGCCGATGATGCCGTAAATGTCGCCCGCCTCAATCTGCAGGGAAATGTCCTGCAGCGCCTCCACACAGCCCTCTTTCTGTGTAAAAGTTTTGTATAGATGATGTACTTGTATAGCCGGCATAAAAAATCCTTTCAAAAACAGACGTCTTTTTGATACAAGCTATATTATAGCGTGGAATTTAAAAAGGTGTTAATATGAGAAGCCGATTGCCGGATATAGGATAAACCTATAACGGATTGAATATTTCGGACAGATGGGGTACAATACCTTCGGTCGGCAGGCGCGGATAACGGTTCTGCCGGCAGTAAACGGAGAGAATAACCGGTGTTCTGACAGGGGGATTGCAATGTTACGGGATTTACAGGAGATATCCGACGGGAAAATATATGGGACAAAGGATATGGTGAGAGCCGCATGCCGCGGCTGCGAGGGCTGTCATGCCTGCTGTGTGGATATGGGGGAATCGATTCTTCTTGACCCCAGTGATATCCGGATGCTTTCGGAAGCGACCGGAAGCACATTTGAGCAGCTGACCGCGGAAGGCCGCATTGCGCTGTGCGTGGCGGACGGAATGATCCTGCCGTATTTGAAAATGGATGAGCGGACGAACCGCTGCGGCTTTTTGGATGAGGCGGGCCGCTGCCGGATTCACACCGCGCGGCCGGGATTGTGCAGAGTATTTCCGCTTGGAAGGATCTACGAGGAAGGCCGGATTTCTTATTTTCTGCAGGCGGGCGCCTGCGAAAAGCCGGGAACGGTTAAGGTAAAAGTCGGAAAGTGGCTCGACGGCTCCGGCACAAAGCAGCAGGAGAGATTCCTGCTGCAGTGGCACGGGCTGAAAAGCCGGGTGCAGGAGCACCTCAAAAACCGTGACGAGACGGAAGAAAAAACGATTCATCTGTTTCTCCTGCAGCTGTTTTATGTGAAGCCTTACGACAATGGCGATTTCTATGTACAGTTTGAGAAACGGCTGGAAGAAGTGGAAAAAGTGCTGTAAATTGCCGGAAATATTAATGTTAAGCGGCTTATTTTGCGAAGAAGGAAACGCAGACGCCGCCGGGACCGGTGTGGGTTCCGATCGTGCTTCCGATCGTGCTTATGGGAAGCGTCTCAACTTTGTCTTTCCAGAGCGAGCTGCTGTCCGCGATATATTTTTGCAGAAGGGAGTCGTCAAGCCCGGTGTAGCCCAGACAAAACGGCATGGTATAATCGATGCCTCCGGTTTTGCCGATTTCCTGCATCAGCATGTTATTTCCGTTTTTGGAGCCGCGCGCTTTGCCGAGAACCGCCACCTCGCCGTCCACGATGGCGATGACCGGTTTGATGGAGAGCAGATTTCCGGCCAGAGCCGCCGCCCCGGAGATGCGGCCGCCGCGCTTTAAATATTCGAGTGTGTCTAGGAGGGCGATCACGCGGATATCCTTTTTCTTAGCGTCGAGTGCCGCGGCGATTTCCCGGGCGCTTTTGCCCTCATCGCGGAGACGGCATGCGTACTGCACGAGAATCTGTTCGCCGAGGCAGACATTTTCGCTGTCCACAAGGCGGATGCAATCCTCGTAGCCTTCAAGGGCGATGTTTGCGCTCTGGAAGGAGCCCGAGAGACGGGAGGAAAGGACGATGACGACCGCGGTATCTCCGGCGGCTTTTACGGCGGCGAAGGCGGATTCGTACTCGTGGGGCGGAATCTGGCTGGTGGTGGGCAGGCAGTCGCTCTCAATCAGCTTTTCATAAAATTCCTGATGGCTTAAGGTGACGCCGTCTAAAAACTCCTCCTCACCGAAAATCGTTTTTAACGGGATGCAGGTGACTCCCAGCGTTTTAATCTGCTCTTTTGTCAGATCGGAAGCCGAGTCAATGATAATCTGTACGCTCATAGGTACCTCCATAAAAAAGTTTGATTGTCAAAATATTATATGATAGTGTAATATAGTACATTGCAAAGAAGTTGTCAAGATAGTTGGATTATCAAAACAGTAAGGAGAGAAAAGATGCGATATGCAAAACAATTTCTGATTATATTGCTGTTCACGTTTCTGGGTGAGCTGCTGCGGGTGCTTCTGCCGCTTCCCGTTCCTGCAAGTATCTATGGATTACTGCTTCTTTTTGCCGCGCTTCTTACCGGATTGCTGAAAATTGAGGCGGTGCGGGAGACTGGAAAGTTTCTGATAGAGATTATGCCGCTGATGTTTATTCCGGCCGGTGCGGGGCTGATTGACGCATGGCCTGCGTTAAAACCGCTGCTTCTGCCGGTGGCAGTGATTATGGTGGTTTCCACGGTGGCGGTGATGGCGGTTTCCGGCTGCGTCACACAGTTTATCATGCGCCGCGGCAAAAAGGACGGAGGGGGACAGGCAGTATGAGTGCGGTAAAAGAATTTATAAGCGGATCGGTATACTTTGGTGTGGTGATCAGTATTCTGGCCTATGAGGCGGGAGTATTTTTAAAAAGGAAACTTAAGTGGGCGGTCTGCAATCCGCTGCTGATCGCGATAGCGGCGGTTATTGCGGTTCTGGTCATGTTTCGGATTCCATATGAGAGCTACAATGAGGGAGCGAAATATCTCAGCTATCTGCTGACGCCGGCTACCGTCTGTCTGGCGATTCCGCTTTATGAACAGGTGGAGATGCTCAAAAAATATCCGGCGGCCATCGCTGCGGGACTCGCTGTCGGGGTTGTCACAAGCGGTCTGTGCGTGTTTGCGCTGGCGGTGCTGTTTCGGCTGGATCACGCTGCTTATGTGACGCTGCTGCCGAAATCTATCACGACGGCAATCGGGATGGGGATTTCCGAGGAGCTTGGCGGTTATGTCACGATCACGGTGGCGGTCATTATTATCACCGGCGTACTCGGGAATGTGACGGCGGAAACGGTCTGCCGCATTTTTCGGATCGAAGAGCCCGTGGCGAAGGGAATCGCGATCGGAACGTCGGCGCATGCGCTCGGAACCGCTCGCGCGATGGAGCTCGGCGAGGTGGAAGGGGCGATGAGCAGCCTTTCCGTTGCGGTGGCAGGCCTTCTGACCGTTGCAGCCGCGCCGCTTCTGGCTCTGCTCTTGTGACCGCGGACACATTCGTCATATTCGGCATAGAATATAGGGAAGATATCATAATATTATGGAAGAAACAGCATGAATTGTCAGAATAAAAGAACGCATATTGTACAGGAGGGAGACTCGCTATATAAGCTGGCGAGACAGTACCGCACGACAGTGACGGAATTAATTCTCGGAAATTCGGGTGTGAATCCGTATAATCTGCAGATCGGAATGAAGCTTACGGTCTGTCCGGGGGAGGAATATCGGGAGCCGGAGATGCCGGGAAACAATATGAGACCGGAAAATCCGGGAAACAATATGAGACCGGAGATGCCGGGAAACAATATGAGACCGGAGATGCCGGGAAACAATATGAGACCGGAGATACCGGGAAACGGCATGATGCCGGAGATACCGGGAAACAATATGAGACCGGAGATACCGGGAAACGGCATGATGCCGGAGATGCCGGGGGACAACGGGGAATCGGAGACTCTGGGGCAGCGGGAGGATGCGGTCAGAAAGCTGATGGAAGAGATGCGGCTCGCATGGCTTTCGAATATCTATTGGACCCGCATGTATATGATGAGCATTGATGCGGACCATGCGGACCAGCAGGATGTATTTGAGCGTATGCTGCAGACAGCGGACGAGATTGTAGACGTGTTTGCGCCGTTTTTGTCAATGACGGTGACGAGACAGCTGCAGAATCTGCTGATGGAACATGTGGAGCTGACGGGACAGCTGATACGCACCATAAAATCGGGACAGATGGCGGATTATGATGCGCTGATTCGTGACTGGTACGGGAATGCGAACCAGATTGCGCTGCTGCTGGAAGGCCAGAATCCGTATTTCGGAAGCCGCGAGACAAGGAATCTGCTGCTGAATCATCTTGATATGACGCGGGAGGCGATGGAATATCAGTTTAACGGGGATTACGGACGGAGCATTGACACCTTCCGGGATATCAGAAATCAGACGATTAACATGGCAGATTATTTTTCGCGGGGGCTGCTTGCGAGATAGAGACGACAGGGAAAGTGATTTCGCGGCAAGTGCAAAGTCCTGGTCTTTATTGTTAGACAGGAAAATACTTTTTTCGAAAAAATCATTTGACGGAAGCGGTATTTGTGTTTAATATATATTGTTATAAGAAACCGCCAAAGAGGGTGTTCCGGCGGTGTTTTGCGGAGGAGCGGAAGAAAATGATTAAAGTTGTGAAATTCGGCGGCAGTTCACTGGCAAGTGCGGAACAGTTCGCAAAAGTAGGAAAAATCATACATGCGGACAAAGACAGGAGATATGTGGTGCCGAGTGCCCCGGGAAAACGTAACGCGAAGGATTCTAAGGTCACGGATATGCTGTATGCGTGCTATGAGCTGGTGGAGGCGGAGGAGGATTTCCGTGTGCCCCTGATGAAGATCAAAGACCGTTATGACACAATTATCAATGGTTTGAATCTAAAGCTTTCTCTGGAAGAAGAGTTTAAAAAGATCACGCAGAATTTAAAAAACGGAGCGGGCGTCGACTATGCCGCGTCGCGCGGCGAATACCTGAACGGTATGGTGATGGCATGTTATCTCGGGTATGCGTTTGTGGACGCCGCGGAAGTCATTTTCTTTGACGAGAACGGAAACTTTGACGCGGATAAGACCAACCGCGCGCTGTCCGAGCGTCTGGCGAAGGAGGAGCGCGCGGTTGTGCCGGGATTTTACGGCTCCATGCCGGACGGCAGCATCAAGACGTTTTCAAGAGGCGGTTCGGATATTACGGGTTCTATCGTTTCGAGGGCCGTGCATGCGGCCTGCTATGAGAACTGGACGGATGTGTCCGGTTTCCTGATCGCGGACCCGCGGATTATCAGGAATCCGAAGCCGATTAAGACAATCACTTATCGTGAACTGCGGGAGCTGTCCTATATGGGGGCGAGTGTGCTGCACGAGGAGGCCGTATTTCCGGTGCGCAAAGCCGGCATACCGATTAATATCCGCAATACCAATGCTCCGGAGGACGAGGGAACCTGGATTGTGGAGAGCAC
Organism: uncultured Roseburia sp.; assembly: GCA_910577925.1. GTDB lineage: Bacteria > Bacillota > Clostridia > Lachnospirales > Lachnospiraceae > Roseburia. Next base: position 123,395 of record CAJTOI010000004.1, on the reverse strand, counting down.
CTGCCAGCAGTCGAAATATACGATTACCGGAATCGCCGGCAAAAAGGGATTTGTTTCGGTCAATATCGACAAGGATATGATGAATGCGGAGGTCGGTTTCGGGAGAAAGGTTCTGGCGGCTTTTGAGGAGAATGAGATTTCTTTTGAGCACATTCCCTCCGGCATTGACACAATGACCGTGTTTGTGCATCAGCCCGAGTTTGAGGGCAAAGAGCAGGCCGTGATCTCGGCCATCCATCGCCTTGCGGAGCCGGACAGCATTGAGCTGGAGGGCGATCTGGCATTGATAGCGGTGGTGGGACGCGGGATGCGCGCGACCAGAGGAACGGCAGGAAGAATTTTTTCCGCGCTGGCACATGCCAATATCAATGTGAAAATGATCGATCAGGGCTCCTCGGAGCTCAATATTATCATCGGGGTCAGCAACGCGGATTTTGAGAATGCGATTCGCGCAATTTATGATATTTTTGTGGAGACACAGCTGTAATTGCAGCGAACATGAAAAAGGCGACATTGAAATCATTTTTCAATGCCGCCTTTTAAACTATTTCGTCCATGGGACCATACCCCTTTCTTTTATTCTGGCTCGAAGGTGCCAGTTCCTTTTGGACTTCTTCCATTTCTCTTCCGCCGTCGTATCTTACTCGGGTGTGACCGGTGAAATCGTATCATATCTGAGATGCTCATCTGATACTGACTTCTGTGTTCCATGATTTGGAATGTCACGCGCTACGCACTGTCGAATGAGAAATCGAATGCGATTCAGTTTTCGGTGGTCTGTACCTCTCTTTCTTTGTTTTTGTTGATTTTATATTATCAGATAAAAATACAAAAGTCAAGCGTTATTTTGAAAAAAAGTCAAAATATGATTCTTAAATTTTGTATATAATTTCAAATAATTAAAATATTCAGAAAAATATAAAAATCCGGAAATCAAAAGCAAACGGCAGAACGCCGTATCATTCGCTTCATATAATAAATGGAAGGGAGTGCAGTGTATGAGTAAACAGACCATACTTCTAATCAGTGACATGCGTCAGGTGTATCTGGCCGAGATATTGACGAAAAAAGGCCGGAGCGTGCGCTGCCTGGATATCAGAAACAATAAGACAGTCCTGGGACAACTCGAGAAATTGAAGGAGTTTTTGAAAGAGGCGGATGTTCTGATCCTGCCGATTCCGGTGTCTAAGGTTCCAGAGCAGGGAATCCTGAACGATATATTAAACAAAAATCTGACAAACGGCACGCTGGTGCTGGGCGGCTGCTTTTCCGCGGAACAGATGGAGCTCCTCAAACGGAGGGATATCCACTATCTCGATTTTATGGAAGACGAGATTGTGACGGAGGAAAATGCGGTGGCGACGGCCGAGGGCGTCATTGCCGAGTTGGTAAATAAAAGTCCTTACAATATAGACGAAGCAAAGATTATTGTGTCCGGCTACGGATTTTGCGGGAAAGCGATTGCGGAACGGCTGATGGCGCTGGGGGCGCGCGTGACGGTATTGGCCCGCCGAAGGGAAGTGCGCAAAGCGGCAAAAAAGGAAGGCTTTTACGCGGTGGATTTCGCGTTCGGGCCGGAGGAGGCCATGGGAGCGGCAATGCTGGTCAACACGGCGCCGGCGCCCGTGATTACCCGCAGCATCATTCGGGAGCTTCCGAGAGATGCCTATATCCTCGATATCGCGTCTGCCCCGGGCGGAACGGATTTTGAATGTGCGAAAGAATACGGAATACGGGCAGATCTGTCGCTCGGGCTTCCGGGGAAATATGCGCCGAAGGAGAGCGCTTATATATTGGACCGGGCAATTGACCGGTTTGTGAGCAGGGAGGAGGGCGTTTGATGGATTTTTCAAATTACAACATCGGCCTCGGCATTACCGGCTCCTTCTGTACTTTTGCAAAAGCGCGAAAGGAAATACAGAGGCTCTGCGATCTGGGAGCGAATGTCGTGCCGATTTTTTCTTTTAATGCCCAATCGTGTGATACGCGGTTCGGAAGCGCAAAAGAGTATGTGGACGGAATCTGCGAGATTACGGGAAATGAGGGAATCCGCACCATCTGTGCGGCGGAGCCGATCGGACCGAATAACTTTCTGGATGTGATGGTTATCGCGCCCTGTACCGGAAATACGGCCGCAAAGCTGTGCAACGGGATCACCGACACGCCGGTGCTGATGGCGACAAAGGCCCATATGAGGAACGGAAAACCGCTGGTGATTGCAATTTCGACGAACGATGCACTCGGAGCCGGCTTTAAAAATATCGGTATGCTGATGAATATGAAAAATATTTATTTTGTGCCGTTTGGGCAGGACAATTATAAGAGTAAGCCAAACTCGATGATTGCGAAGCTCGAGCTGCTGCCGGATACGATCGAGGCGGCACTGCAGGGAAAACAGATTCAGCCGATTCTGCAGAACCCCTGAGACGGAATTTTAGGAAGACGGCGGGCCGCATGTATTGCGGCCCGCCTGTCTGTAAATGCAGATTCTTTTTACGCGTTTTTCGACGCCTCGAGAGCGGCGCGGCAGGCGCGTGCGAGCTGGTCTCCGCAGGAAGTGCCGCGGCCGTTGCAGGAGATGCCTGAAATCTTCTCCTCAACCTGCTCGACCGTAAGACCCTCCACAAGCTTCGGAATCGCCTGCAGATTGCCGTTGCAGCCGCCGGTGAACTTCACGTTGTGCACGACGTTTCCGTCAAGTTCGAGTTCGATCAGAGAGGAACAGGTCCCTTTTGTTCTGTATGTGTATGTCATAGAAGCCTCCTTTTTGTTTATATATATTAAGAAGTATATACGCTGTGCCCCGCGGTTTCAAGGTTCTTTGACAAAATAGTACCAAGGTACTATTTTGCGAAAAGAACAGGAGGATTATAATGTAAGTGGTTCGAATCAACGCAGCAGTGAGGGAGAACGCTATGAGAAAAGGAATCAAAAAGGGAGTCACGCTTTTTCTGATGACGGCGGTTATTCTGACGGCCGTAAATGCGCTGCCGCAGAGCGCGGCCAGGGTGCAGGCAGCCGTCAAGCCGTATTTTGTCGTGAAAAACCCGACGGTGACCTATAAGCCGGGCGACAATTATTCCCGGTATTACGCGGTGCTGTCAATTGCCGGCTGCACGGAAAAGTCCGAGATTAAAAATTTAAAGAGCAGCAATAAAAAGGTCAAGGCCGTGGCCGGAAACGGCTATGTCGCCGTTTATTTCGGAGACAGGGCGCTTACGTCCGTGATCTCCTGTAAGGTCAGGGGGACGAAGATTTCGACAAAGCTGACCGTTAAGAAATACGTCAATCCGTTTGACAGCTTCAAAATCGGAAAACAGACATTTACCGGCAAGTTCAACAAGAATAACGAATACCGTCAGGAGAAGCATATTGAGCGGCAGACGCTGAGCATCAAGGTCAAAAAAGGGTGGAAGATAACCGGCGTGTCGGTTTACAGCGGGGGAGGATGCAAAACATACCGCGTAAATAAAAGCACGTTTTCAAAAAAGATTACTCTGAACGGCAGATACAGCGCGGCGGTTTATGTGTATGTGAAGAATACGAAGACCGGAATATCGGAGCGGATGATTTTTCGAAAGAGCGGCGGCTATTAATAAAAAATTTACAAACGTTTGCGGTTATTACAGTTGTGCCGCCGGGGGAAAAGTGCTACAATGTCACTATTATGCGAGGTTTTGCCCGGACGGCAGAATCCTGCGGTGAAAAAGGCGGGCGGTGCGCTGTCCTGCCCTTAAAGAACTGCTCTGCGGCAGGAGCAGACACAGATAGGAGCTTTTATGAGTGCATTGACTAAAATCTTCGGAACTCACAGTGAGCGGGAATTAAAGAGAATTTATCCGATTGTTGACAAGGTAGAGTCCTATAAGGACGCGATGGCAGCACTTTCCGATGAGGAATTAAAAGGCAAAACCAAAGAATATAAAGAGCGGTTTGAAAAGGGGGCGTCTTTAGACGAGCTTCTTCCGGAGGCATACGCGACGGTGCGGGAGGCGGCGAAGCGGGTGCTCGGCATGGAGCATTACCGCGTACAGATTATCGGCGGGATTATCCTTCACCAGGGACGTATCGCGGAGATGCGTACCGGCGAGGGTAAGACGCTGGTTTCCACACTTCCGGCATACCTGAATGCGCTGGAGGGAAAGGGAGTCTGCGTCGTGACGGTCAACGACTATCTGGCAAAGCGTGATGCGGAGTGGATGGGAAAGGTACACGAGTTTCTCGGCCTTTCGGTCGGCGTTGTGCTGAATGCGATGAATAACGACGAGCGGAGAGATGCGTATAACTGCGATATTACCTATGTTACGAACAACGAGCTGGGATTTGACTACCTGCGCGATAACATGGTGATCTATAAAGAACAGCTGGTGCAGCGGGGGCTTCACTATGCGATTATCGACGAGGTTGACTCGGTTCTGATTGACGAGGCGCGTACGCCGCTGATCATTTCCGGCCAGAGCGGCAAGTCGACACGACTTTACGAGGCATGTGACATTCTTGCCCGTCAGCTGACACGGGGCGAGGATGTGCCGGAGTACTCGAAGATGGATGCCATCATGGGAATCGAGCAGGAGGAGACCGGCGATTTCGTGGTAAACGAGAAGGACAAGGTCGTAAACCTGACCCAGGAAGGCGTGAAGCGGGTCGAGCAGTTTTTTAAGATTGAGAATCTGGCGGATCAGGAGAATCTTGAGATCCAGCACAATATCATTCTTGCGCTGCGCGCCCACAATCTGATGTTCCGCGACCAGGACTATGTCGTAAAGGATGACGAAGTGCTGATCGTCGATGAGTTTACCGGGCGTATTATGCCGGGACGCCGCTATTCCGACGGGCTGCATCAGGCGATCGAGGCGAAAGAGCATGTGAAGGTAAAGCGTGAGAGCAAGACGCTTGCGACGATTACGTTCCAGAATTTCTTCAACAAATTCGAGAAAAAAGCCGGCATGACCGGTACGGCGCTGACGGAGGAGAAAGAGTTCCGCGACATTTACGGAATGGATGTTGTCGAGATTCCGACGAACCGGCCGGTTGTCCGCGAGGATTTGCAGGACGTCGTATATAAGACCAAAAAGGAAAAATATCACGCCGTGGTGGATGCGGTCAAGGAGGCACATGAGAAAGGGCAGCCGGTGCTTGTGGGTACGATCACGATCGAGACATCGGAGATTATCAGCGGGCTTCTGAAGAAAGCGGGAATCAAGCACACGGTGCTGAATGCGAAGTTCCACGAGCTTGAGGCGGAGATTGTCGCGGGAGCCGGGCAGCACGGTGCGGTTACGATTGCGACGAACATGGCAGGACGAGGTACCGATATCAAGCTGGACGACGATGCGCGCGAGGCGGGCGGTCTGAAAATTATCGGTACGGAGCGCCACGAGTCCAGACGTATCGACAATCAGCTGCGCGGACGTTCGGGACGCCAGGGAGACCCGGGCGAGTCCCAGTTCTATATTTCGCTGGAGGACGATCTAATGCGTCTGTTCGGCTCCGAGCGCCTCATGGATATGTTTAATGCGCTCGGCGTTCCGGAGAATGAGCAGATCCAGCACAAAATGCTGACATCTGCCATCGAGAAGGCGCAGACGAAGATTGAGGGCAATAACTTCGGAATCCGTAAGAACCTGCTCGAATACGACCAGGTGATGAACGACCAGCGTGAGATTATCTACGCGGAGCGTCTGCGGGTGTTAAACGGCGAGAGCATGCGGGATGTCATTTTTAAGATGATCACGGACCGCGTCGAAAACAGCGTGGATACCTGTATCTCTGCGGATATCGATAAAGATGAATGGGATCTGAACGAGCTGAATCAGCTGCTGATTCCGATTATTCCGATCAAGCCGGTGTCTGCGGCGGATGTGGACAGCGTGAAAAACAACAAAGAATTAAAGCACCTGCTGAAGGAGCGCGCCGTGAAGCTTTATGAGGCGAAGGAGACGGAGTTCCCGGAGCCGGAGCAGTTCAGAGAATTAGAGCGCGTGGTGCTGCTCAAGGTGATTGACCGCAAGTGGATGGATCATATCGATGATATGGACCAGCTGCGCCAGGGAATCGGCCTGCAGTCTTACGGACAGCGGGATCCGCTGGTGGAATACAAAATGTCGGGCTTTGACATGTTTGACGACATGATCGCCAACATTCAGGAGGACACCGTGCGTCTGCTTTATCATGTGAAGATTGAGCAGAAGGTGGAGCGTGAACAGGTGGCGAAGGTGACGGGGACCAATAAAGACGATTCCGCGCCGAACGCGCCGAAAAAGAGGGAGTCTGCAAAGGTGTATCCGAATGCTCCCTGTCCGTGCGGCAGCGGCAAAAAGTATAAGCAGTGCTGCGGGAGACTGGCCTGAAAATAAATTTTGCACAATATAGAATTTGTCAGATGAACAACAGGAGGAAAAAATGAGTGAGATTGTGATTAGCGATGCCGTAAAGTATGTGGGAGTAGATGACCATGAGATCGACTTGTTTGAGAGTCAGTATGTGGTTCCGAACGGAGTTTCCTACAATTCGTATGTGATTTTGGATGAGAAAATCGCGGTGATGGATACCGCGGACCGCCGTGTGAGCGAGCAGTGGTTTGCGAATGTCGCAGAGGTACTCGGGGAACGGAAGCCGGATTATCTTGTGGTATCTCACCTTGAGCCGGATCACGCGGCGAATATTCAGAATTTTCTTGAGCGGTATCCCGAGGCGAAAATCGTCGGAAACGCGAAGACGTTTGCGATGCTTCCGCAGTTTTTCGAGATGGAGCTGGCCGGGGAGCGGTGTGTTGTCGTAAAGGAAGGAGACGAGCTTTCTCTCGGCGAGCATACGCTTGTGTTTGCAATGGCGCCGATGGTGCACTGGCCGGAGGTTATGGTGGAATATGAGAAGAAGGAAAAGATTCTTTTCTCCGCCGACGGGTTCGGAAAGTTCGGCGCGCTTGATACAGAGGAGGACTGGGCCTGCGAGGCGAGAAGATATTATTTTAATATCTGCGGAAAATACGGCGTGCAGGTGCAGGCGCTGCTGAAAAAGGCGGCCGCGCTGGATATATCGATGATCTGTCCGCTGCACGGGCCGATTTTAAAGGAAAATCTCGACTATTATATCGGTCTTTACGATATCTGGAGCAAATATGAGCCGGAGAGCAAAGGCATCTTTGTTGCCTATGCGTCCATCCACGGAAATACGGCGGCTGCGGCGGAGCATTTTGCACAGATGCTGCGCGATGCCGGCGCAGAGAAGGTGTCAGTTGCGGATCTCTCCCGGGATGATATGGCAGAAGCGGTAGAGGATGCGTTCCGCTATGACCGCATGGTGCTGGCCTGCGCGACGTATGATGCCGGACTGTTCCCGTGCATGGAGGATTTCCTCAGTCACCTCAAGGCAAAGAATTATCAGAAGCGGACGGTCGGGCTGATTGAGAACGGTTCCTGGGGACCGATGGCGGCAAAGAAAATGCGCGAGATGCTTGAGGGCATGAAGGATGTGACGGTGCTGGAGCCGACGGTGACGATTAAATCGGTGATGAAAGCGGAGAATGAAGCCGGGATGCAGGCGCTGGCGGATGCGCTGGTAAAGCAGGCGAAATAACGTACATCGTATCCTAAGAATACAAAAGGATTCTTGAAAAATGAGCTGATATCAGGGGATTTCCGCAAAACGATAATGTTTTTTGCGGAAGTTTCTCTGTATCGGCTCATGTTTTTTTATAAAAATGCGTGAGGCGGAAGGCGGGATTAAAATATGCTACGCTGTTACCGCAAAGGAAATGGCAGTTTGATTCGGACAGAGCGACAGGACAGCCGGGAAAGGAGACTGATTTATGGATTACCATGGAAATCGGGATATGCTTGCGGTTATCATTTGGTCAAATATTATTTGCGCAAAACAGGAAATAGAGGAAATTATCGGCGAGGATTTGGTATCTGACCGTAATTTTGGGAGGTAAAAAGGCAGTGTCAAAGACTTTTGACAGCCCCAAAAGTCTTACCTGAATCATTTTTTTTGGGGATAACCCCGGTGTCAAAGACTTTTGACAGACAAACAGAATGGATTTAGATACAATAAAGGAGAAGATTCAAGATGGATATTGGATTGCGAATCAAGAAATTAAGAGAACAACAAAAGATTTCTCAGGAAGAGTTGGCGCTGAAAATATTTGTTTCAAGACAGACAATCTCAAACTGGGAAACAAATAAAAGCTGTCCTGATGTTAAGAGTTTAATAATGCTATCCAAGATCTTTCATGTATCTTTAGATGATTTTATAAAAGAAGATATAAAGGAGATGAGGGAAATTGTTGAAAAAGAAACAATTAAAAAATTCAATGTGATGAGTGTTGTTTTCCTGGCCGAATTGATCATTGTAACAGTGAGCGCTTATCCTTTAGCCAGCATAGACGGATATGTTGGAGTTATTATTTGGCTGTGCCTGTTTGCTGTAACACTGTATACAACTAGTAAGATTGAAAGGTTTAAAAAGAATTATGACATTCAAACCTGTAAAGAAATTCTGGCATTTATTGACGGAAAACAATTAACTTATGACGAAACGCAGCAGGAAATCGGAAAGAGAAATTATCAAAAAATTATATTTGCATTTTTAGCAGGTGTAACTGCCCTTGCTGTATGTTTGGCTGTAATCTTTATCTGCAGACATTTATCAAATTAAGAGGAGAGAGAAGTATGGAATTTTGGATTATGATGATAGTTCTTGTAGTGATAGGCGGAAATTGTTCCTTAGCAGGAACCTGGTGGGACAGAAAGAAGAAAAAGGAAGAAAAGAAATAATAAAATTTACTTTTTGATGTCGATGAAGCGGTTCGTCTTAGGATGGACCGCTTTATAGCTGCATCGGTGTAAGCCTTGATATTACATCAGAAGACTGCTATAATGGTGTAAATCGAAAAAATGGAGGAACGGAGATGAAAGTGAAACAGATTGTTTTCAGCCCAACAGGAGGAACCGAAAAAGCTGCAGAAATTTTAACGAAAGCATTGGAGAAGCCTGCGGCTAAAATTGACTTATCTGATGCGGAAACGGATGACTCTTTCCTTAACTTAGAAACAGATGATATTGCAATTATTGCGGTTCCCTCATATGGAGGACGAGTCCCTGCTCTTGCGGCTGAGCGGCTGACAAAAATAAATGGGAATCATGCGCAGTGTGTTATCGTCTGCGTGTATGGAAACCGGGCATACGAGGATACGCTCCTTGAATTAAAAGATCTTGCGGAACAAAGTAATTTTAATGTAATTGCAGCGATTTCGGCAATCGCGGAACATTCGATTATGCACCAGTACGCAGCGGGCAGACCCGATCAGAAAGACAGGGAGGAGCTGCGCGGTTTTGCAGGAAAGATTCTTGAAAAAATAGAATCTGGCAATGCAGGCATGTCCGAATTTCAGATACCCGGTAATCGTCCGTACAAGAAAGCCGGCGGTGTCGGGTTAGTTCCGAAAGCCGCTGATACGTGTGTCGGCTGCGGCCTCTGTGCCGAAAAGTGTCCGGCGCAGGCAATCAGCAAGGAAAATATAAAATGTGCAGACAGCAAAAAGTGTATTTCTTGTATGAGGTGTGTTGTGCAGTGTCCGCAGACAGCCCGTAAAGTAAACAGAGCAATGGTTTCGGCAGCAGCGCTGGCGCTCAAAAAAGCCTGTTCTGAAAGAAAGGATAACGAGCTTTTCATTTAAAGTTTCTCTGTGCCATAATGTAGCGGTCAGGCATTTTTGCAATTCTTATGGCTAAAAAATCGGGGATGGCAGTACAAATTAAATATGTCTATACGGATTTATCAGTCAGCCAAAATAAAATTTACAATAACCTTGACACAGCGTTGTCAGGATTATTGTAATATAATGAGGCTATGAAAGAGATGAGCTGCAGGAAAGTAGACTGTTTCGAATACTGCATTGCCTAAAGGAGAATAAAGATATGAATATCAAAAAAGAACTTGAAACGAAAGTAGGTATAGCAGACGGCATTTATCTGAATGACATTGACATTGATCCGCTTACAATTAAGGCAATTATGATAAATGAAGTTGTCCCCGCTGACCCCTTACAGGATTTCTATGGAACTCCCGACGCTGATTATCTGAAAACAACGATTCCGCTTTTGCGGGGGGCGGGGACAGAGGTTGCTTGCATACAAGACATATTGCAGAAGGGGATCTACCTCACAAATGCCGTAAAAACCCCAAAGACAGAATATGCCATTGACAAAAGCAGTATAGAAAACAGTCTGCCTTATTTAGAAGCAGAGCTTTCTTTATTCCCCGATATAAAGGTTATTATGCTTATGGGTGATGTTGCAAAGAAAGCCTTTAACATGATTGCGAAAAAGTCAACAAAGAAAAATGTGATTCCTGCCGTTTCCACCTATAAATTGCGGAACAGCGAAATCTATTATAGGGGTATTCGAGTAATGCCGTCATACATCATGACAGGGGGAAACATCTTAATCGAAAAGTCAAAAGTAACAATGGCAGCTGAGGACATTGCAGCTATGTTACAAATAATCAAGTAGAAGTTTTGAGACATTATCCAGTGGTGAACAGACAAAAGCCCTGATAATCGCACTTTTTTTTAAAAGCAATTCTTTTGTTTTACTTGATGAGCCTACGAATCATTTAGATATTTGCGGAAAGGAAGAATATCAGAATGCAAATAGGAAAAGCGTTTGAGCTGGTTCGGCCAACAGTTTTGTTAATTGAACATGATGAGTATTTTTTGCAGGGGGGTATCAACGATAATTCTGAATCTGGACGAGGGAAGCGTATGGCACAGAGATACAGATTGAGAGATGGAGTATGAATGAATTGTCAAAACGGAAATATTTCCCGGAATATCAATAGCAGTTACCCATAAGTGAAATCTTAATAAAATGGTACAGAACAAAAGTTCGATTTTGTCTGTACTATTTTTGATTTATATGTTATAATGGAAAACCAAATGACCGGATAATACTAGACGCTCCAACCGGCGACCAGCCGCAGGCAATCGAAGAATTAGTAAAAGGTTTTAAAGAGGGCAATCAGTTCCAGACCCTTCTCGGAGTTACGGGTTCCCGGCAAAACTATTACGATGGCAAATGTCATCCAGCAATTAAATAAACCAACACTTGTCATAGCGCATAACAAGAGATTAACGGCACAGTTATATGGGGAATTTAAAGATTTTTTTCCAAATAATGCAGTGGAGTACGTTGTCTTCTAATTTCTTGCATGGTGAATTTAAATAGAATCAGTTATTCGATAATATCGAATAACTACAATAGATGAAAAGGCTGGAAATGGAGAATAGGTATGAATCAGCATGACATTGTATTATATCAGATAGAAAATACAAATATATGTGTAAATGTTATTTTTGAAAATGAGACTTTTTGGATGACGCAAAAGGCAATGGCAGAGTTGTTTGGCGTAAATGTGCCTGCAATTTCTAAACATTTAATTAATATTTATGAAGAAGAAGAGCTAATAAAAAAATCAACTGTTTCCAAAATGGAAATAGTTCAAAAAGAGGGACAGAGAAATGTTAAGCGTATGCAGGAATTTTATAATCTGGATGCGATTATTGCAGTTGGATATCGTGTGAATTCAAAGAAAGCGACAAGATTTCGCCAATGGGCGACAAATACTTTAAAAGAGTATATTATTAAAGGGTTTGTATTAAATGATGAGATGTTAAAGAATGGAAAGCCTTTTGGAAAAGACTATTTTGACGAGTTACTGGAACGTATTCGTGAAATTAGGGCAAGTGAACGCAGAGCATATCAGAAAATTACAGATATATTTGAACAATGCAGTTATGATTACGATAAAAATAGTGACATTACAAAGAACTTCTATGCTTTCGTCCAGAATAAACTTCATTTTGCAGTTGCCGGAAAGACAGCAGCAGAATTGATATTTGAACGTGCAGATTCAGAAAAACCGGCTATGGGATTGACAACCTGGAAGGATGCGCCAGAGGGTAAAATATTAAAAAGGGATATAGGTATTGCTAAAAACTATTTGAACGAAAAGGAATTGTCCCGCTTAAACAGGTTAGTAACAATGTTCATTGATTATGCGGAGTTAATGGCTGAAGACGAAATTTTAATGAGTATGCAGGATTGGGTAGAACAGACGGATCAGTTTTTAGTGAATAATCGACGGGAAGTGTTGGATGGAAAGGGAAAGATATCACATGAAACGGCTATGAAGAAAGCGGAGAAAGAATATGAAGTGTTTCGGTTGAAACAGGATAAAGAGTATATTTCTGAATTTGATCGGGAAGTGGAAAGATATTTGAAAGGGGAATAATAAAAGATGGTCTATATAAATTATTTTTCAGATTTTAACAGGGAGGAAGACATATGAAAACACCTCTAAATAGCTGCTTGATATAAGACTATAAGAACTTTTGTGGGAATTGAACGCAAGCCGGATAAAAGATTTCTATAAAAAACTAGGGAGAAGGTGGAAGAATGATAAAAAGTATACATTTATTGAATTACCGTTGTTTTGAAAATACTACAATTCAGTTTAAAAATATTTCTGCTATTGTAGAGAAGAATAACGCAGGAAAATCTTCTTTAATTGAAGCGCTAAGAATGGTTGCAATGTCCGTACGTAAATGTACGCATACAACATATAGAGATTTACCCAAAGAGTTCGGTCGTCCTATACGAGAACAAGGTTTTCGTTTAGAAGTAGAAAAACTGAAAATTGATTTGCGAGGGGTGGTATATAGATATGAAGATGTAAACGCTCAAGTGCAAGCTGTCTTTGAGAATAATGTAAAGATTTATATCTATGCTAATAAATCATATGCATATGCCGTAGTATATGATAAGAATGGGAAATGCATTAGGAATAGAGGAATGGCTTTAAAAGCTATTGAATTTAGTGTTTCAATTCTTCCTCAAATTGGATTGATAAAGGAAAACGAAAAAAGGCTTGCAATAGAAACCGTTGATAAGGATAAAGAAACGTATCTATCCTCTAGGCATTTTAGAAATGAAGTATACAACTATAAATCTGATTATTGGGATGAGTTTGTCAAACTGGCAGAAAATACTTGGAGTGGGCTACGAATAAATGCAATAGAATATGAGCCGGTTTTAGATATATTAGCTTTATATATATGTGATGCTGATTTTTATGCTGAAATTGGTTTGATGGGAAGCGGTTTGCAAATGTGGCTACAAATCATGTGGTTTTTGGCAAGAACAAAAGAAAATGTGACTGTTATTTTAGACGAGCCAGATGTATATATGCACCCAGATCTTCAAAGAAAGTTAATTAGACTTGTGAAAAGGAGGTATTCGCAAGTAATAATAGCAACTCACTCAATAGAAATTATTTCGGAATTAGATTCTAAAGATATTATAACGATAAATAAAAAGAAAAGAAAAATGCGATATGCAACAGATCTGCGTGCAGTTCAAAAAATTATTGATGAAATAGGAACAGTAAATAATTTAGCATTGATGCGATTGGGTGATGCTAGAAAATGTCTTTTCGTTGAGGGGAAAGATTTAAAAATAATGACAAAGATAGCAGAAGTGATATTGGGGAATCATATGGATTCGTTAGAAACATTGCCGCATGTGTCATTGAATGGATTTCATAATTTGAGGGAAGCATTTGGAACTTCAAAATTATTTTATGAAGAAACAAAAGGAATGATAAAATGTATTTGTATATTAGATAGTGATTATTACCCAAAAGATATGATAGAGAAAAAGTATGAAGAAGCACATGATAATTATTTGGATTTGCACATCTGGAAGAGAAAAGAATTAGAAAATTATTTGTTAGAACCTCAAGTGTTATTTCGATTATCACATCAACCAAAGGAAAAATATGGGATTTTTTTAAAAGAACTCGAAAAACTTGTTGATACATATGAGGATCGCGTGTTTGATCAATATGCGGAGCATATTTTGAAATATAGGAAAATAGATATAAGTACCGCAAATGCTGAAGCTAGAGGATATATGAAAGATATGTGGACAAATTTAGAAAATAAGTTGGCGTTAGTTGGAGGAAAAGAATTCATTAGATGTTTGAATAATTGGTTTAAGCAAAAGTTTTCTTTGAATTTATCTATATCCCAAATCATTTCAGAATTTCAAAAAGATGAATTTGATAATGAAATAGTTGAAGTGATAAAAGATATTATTCTATAAAAAGAAGAAAAGATATTTTCAAAATAGAACAGTTCGTATAGGAGATTATTATCGTGGATCATTTTGAATTAGTATCACAATACGCCCCCACTGGTGACCAGCCGCAGGCAATCGAAGAATTAGTAAAAGGTTTTAAAGAGGGCAATCAGTTCCAGACCCTTCTCGGTGTCACCGGTTCCGGCAAAACTTTTACGATGGCAAATGTTATCCAACAATTAAATAAACCAACACTTGTCATAGCGCATAACAAGACATTGGCGGCCCAATTATATGGAGAATTTAAAGAATTTTTTCCCAATAATGCAGTAGAATACTTTGTGTCCTACTACGATTATTACCAGCCGGAGGCTTACGTGCCGCAGACAGACACTTATATCGCGAAGGACTCCGCGATTAACGAGGAGATCGATAAGCTGCGGCTGTCGGCTACGGCGGCGCTTGTGGAGCGCAGGGATGTCATTGTCATTGCGTCTGTTTCCTGTATTTACGGTCTGGGCAGCCCGGATGATTATCTGAACATGATGGTATCGCTGCGGCCCGGGCAGGAGCGCGACAGAGACGACGTGATACGGGCGCTGATTGATATTCAGTACACGAGAAACGAGATGGACTTTCACCGGGGAACATTTCGGGTGCGGGGAGACGTGCTGGAGATTTTTCCGGCAAACTTCGGCGACACGGCCGTTCGGGTGGAATTTTTTGGAGACGAGATCGACCGGATTACGGAGATTGACGTCCTGACCGGAGAGATAAAGTGTCGGCTGGAGCATTTTGCCGTGTTTCCGGCGTCACACTATGTCGTACCGCAGGAAAAGATTCTGCGGGCGTGCGGCGACATTGAGACGGAGCTTGCAGAGCGTGTGCGGTACTTCAAGGGCGAGGACAAGCTCCTGGAGGCGCAGCGCATTGCCGAGCGGACCAATTTTGATATCGAGATGTTAAAAGAAACCGGATTCTGCAGCGGCATAGAGAATTATTCGAGGCACCTCGCAGGGCTGCCGGAGGGCGCGACGCCGCATACGCTGATAGATTATTTCAGGGATGATTTCCTGATTATAGTGGATGAGTCCCATATTACGATTCCGCAGGTGCGCGGAATGTATGCGGGCGATCAGTCCCGGAAATCTACGCTCGTGGATTACGGTTTCCGCCTGCCTTCGGCGAAGGATAACCGGCCGTTGAATTTTGAGGAATTTGAGAGTAAAATAGATCAGATGATGTTTGTGTCCGCGACGCCGAATGTCTACGAGAATGAGCACGAGCTGCTCCGGACGGAGCAGATTATCCGGCCTACGGGACTGCTTGACCCGGAGATTGCGGTGCGGCCGGTCGAGGGACAGATTGACGATCTTATCGGCGAGGTGAACAAAGAGGTCAAAAATCACAACAAGGTTCTGATCACGACGCTGACAAAGAAAATGGCAGAGGATCTGACCGATTATATGCGTGAGGTCGGAATCCGCGTCAAGTATCTGCACTCCGATATCGATACGCTGGAGCGCGCGGAGATTATCAGAGATCTGCGTCTGGATGTATTTGACGTGCTGGTGGGAATCAACCTGCTCCGCGAGGGACTGGACATTCCGGAGATTACGCTTGTGGCGATTTTGGACGCGGACAAGGAGGGCTTCCTGCGCTCGGAGACCTCGCTGATTCAGACGATCGGTCGCGCGGCCCGCAACAGTGAGGGACATGTCATTATGTATGCGGATACCATCACGGACTCAATGCGCGTGGCGATTGAGGAGACGGAGCGCCGCCGCAAACTGCAGCAGGCGTACAATGAGGCGCACGGCATTACGCCGACCACTATCCGGAAATCGGTCAGAGAATTGATCTCCGTGTCGAAGAAAGTGGCGCAGGAGGAGATGAACTTCAAGAAAGATCCGGAGTCGATGAGCCGCGACGAGCTTACAAAGCTGATTGCGGACATTCAGAAGAAGATGCAGAAGGCGGCTGCGGATCTGAACTTTGAGGCGGCTGCGGAGTACCGCGATAAGATGGTGGAACTCAAAAATATGCTGCGGGATCTGTAGAGAGAAGACCGCGTGCAGCATATAAAATAAATGCGCTGCGGATAAAAATTAAAATTTTCAGGAGGAATGGGTATGGATCGCTTTAAAAAAGTTTACACTCAGGGAACGATCAATTTGTTTGAAATCTGGGTGGACACGGAAACCGGTGTGAATTATATATTTCACAGGGACGGAAACGCAGCAGGCCTTACGCCGCTGCTTGACAAAGACGGAAAGCCGGTAGTAACACGATGACGTTCCGCTTAGAGGACGGACGAAAAACAGATTTACGTTATAGAAACGGAGTGGGACATGAAGAAATCATCAGAGAGAAAATACATCAAAATACGCGGAGCCTGTGAGCACAATCTGAAAAATATTGATGTGGATATTCCCAGAGACGAGTTCGTCGTTCTGACGGGATTGTCCGGATCCGGGAAATCGTCGCTGGCTTTTGACACGATATACGCGGAGGGGCAGAGGCGCTATATGGAGTCTCTGTCCTCCTATGCGAGACAATTCCTGGGGCAGATGGAAAAACCGAATGTGGAGAAGATAGAGGGGCTGTCGCCGGCCATATCGATTGACCAGAAGTCCACGAACCGGAACCCGCGTTCCACGGTCGGCACCGTGACGGAGATATATGACTATTTCCGTCTGCTCTATGCGCGCATCGGTATCCCGCACTGTCCGAAGTGCGGCAAGGAGATTAAGCGGCAGACGGTCGACCAGATGGTGGATCAGATTATGACACTGCCCGAGCGGACGAAGATACAGCTTTTGGCCCCGGTTGTCCGCGGGCGCAAAGGAGAACACAAAAAAGTGCTGGAGCAGGCGAAGCGCAGCGGCTATGTCCGGGTGATTGCGGACGGAAGCATGTACGAGCTGGCGGAGGATATCCGGCTGGACAAGAACAAAAAGCATGACATTGAGATTGTGGTGGACCGCCTTGCGATAAAAGAGGGCATCGAGAAGCGTCTGGCGGATTCGATTGAAAATGTGCTTCAGCTGGCGGAGGGACTGATGACGGTGGACGTGGCGGACGGAGAGCCGATACAGTTTTCCGAGAGCTTTTCCTGCCCGGACTGCGGGATCAGCGTGGACGAGGTCGAGCCGAGAAGCTTCTCGTTTAACAATCCGTTCGGCGCGTGCCCGACCTGCTTTGGGCTGGGGTATAAGATGGAATTTGACGAGGCGCTGATGATTCCGGACAAGCGTCTTTCCATTGCGGAGGGGGCGATTCAGGTCATGGGCTGGCAGTCCTGTACGGACCCGTCGAGTTTTACCTATGCGATCTTAAAAGCGCTCACGGAGGAGTACCATTTCTCGCTGGAAACGCCCTATATGGAGTACCCGGATGACATTAAGCAGGTTTTGATTTACGGTACCGACGGCAGGACGCTTCATGTGCGCTATAAGGGACAGCGAGGGGAAGGTGTCTATGATGTGGAATTTGAGGGGCTGATCCGAAATGTTCAGCGCAGATACCGGGAGACCGGTTCGGAGACAATGAAGCAGGAATACGAGCAGTTTATGCGGATTACGCCCTGCGAGACGTGCAAGGGACAGCGTCTGAAAAAGGAATCGCTGGCGGTGACGGTGGCGGATAAAAATATCTATGAGATGACCGCGATGTCGGTGAAGAATCTGAACCGCTATCTGGCGGAGATTGAGCTGAATTCGCAGCAGCATTTGATCGGAGATCAGATTTTAAAAGAAATCCGCGCGCGGGTGGGATTTCTCAACGAAGTCGGTCTCGATTATCTGGCGCTGACGCGCGCGACCGCAACGCTGTCCGGCGGGGAGGCGCAGCGGATTCGTCTCGCGACTCAGATCGGTTCTGGGCTGGTCGGAGTGGCATATATTTTGGACGAGCCGTCTATCGGCCTGCATCAGCGGGACAACGATAAGCTGCTCGGGGCGCTCAGAAACCTGAAAGATCTGGGAAATACGCTGATTGTCGTGGAACACGACGAGGATACGATGCTGGCAGCGGATTACATTGTGGACATCGGGCCGGGAGCCGGCTCCCACGGCGGGGAGGTTGTGGCGTGCGGGACGGCGCAGGAGATTATGAAAAACAAGAACTCCGTCACCGGCGCATACTTAAGCGGCAGAATCAAAATTCCCGTACCCTCCGAGCGCAGAAAACCGACGGGCTTTCTGACCGTGAAAGGGGCGAGGGAGAATAATCTTAAAAATATCGACGTGCAGATACCGATCGGTATTATGACCTGTATTACCGGTGTGTCCGGTTCGGGAAAGAGTTCCCTGACCAATGAAATTCTGTACAAACGTCTGGCGCGGGATTTAAACCGTGCCCGCTGCATCCCGGGAGTCCACGATGAGCTTTTGGGCATTGAACAGCTGGACAAGGTGATCGATATCGACCAGTCGCCCATCGGAAGAACACCGCGCTCAAATCCCGCGACTTACACGGGCGTTTTCGATATGATCCGGGATCTTTTTGCGGCGACGCCGGATGCGAAGGCCAAAGGCTACAAAAAGGGCAGATTCAGTTTTAATGTAAAAGGGGGCCGCTGTGAGGCGTGTTCGGGAGACGGTATTCTGAAAATAGAGATGCATTTCCTGCCGGACGTCTATGTGCCCTGTGAAGTCTGCGGCGGAAAGCGCTACAACCGGGAGACGCTGGAAGTAAAATATAAGGGAAAAAGCATTTACGACGTGCTGGATATGACGGTGGAGGAAGCGCTTGATTTCTTCAAAAACGTGCCGACGATACACCGCAAGATACAGACGCTGTACGATGTGGGACTGTCCTATGTAAAGCTGGGGCAGCCGTCCACCGAACTCTCGGGAGGAGAGGCGCAGCGGATTAAGCTGGCGACGGAGCTGAGCAAACGCAGCACAGGAAAGACCATTTACATTTTGGACGAGCCGACCACGGGACTTCATTTTGCGGATGTGCACAAGCTGATAGAGATACTGCGCAGGCTGTCGGAAGGAGGCAACACGGTAGTGGTCATCGAGCACAACCTTGAAGTAATCAAAACGGCGGACTATCTCATTGATATGGGGCCCGAAGGCGGAGAGGGCGGCGGAACCGTCATTGCGGCGGGAACGCCGGAGGAGGTGGCAGCGATGCCGCAGTCTTACACCGGGAGCTATGTAAAAAAATATCTGAATCAGTCTGTCTGAAAAAGCAAAAGGGGAAGCGGCGTTAATGCGGCTTCCCCTTTCTTTCTCTTATAATCAGTCGGTCCGCAAGCGTTCCACAATGCTCTGCTTCTCCAGATTCTTAAAGCACACAAAGGGGATCAGCACTGCAAATCCGAGGAGGATCGGCGTGCAGATGCCAAGCGGAAGGAGAGTGAAGCGGAAGGTCGTAAAGCCTCCGGCCACCATACCGCGGATGACTACGCCGACCGCCAGCGCGCTGAGCAGATAAGATACGGCCAGCGTGATTGCTGCATAGTAAAGTCCCTCGCACACGAGCATCCTGCAAAGCTGCTTTTTGGTCATTCCCACACTCTGGATCATGGCAAATTCACGCCTGCGGGACACGATCGCCGTGACCATGGAGTTGACGAAGTTCAGCACGCCGACCAGGGCGATGACCACGCTGATCGTGTTGCCCATAACGGCGGAGGACCTGGTTTCGTTTTCATACTGCTGTGCCATAGACTGCCGGGAAGTGACAGGAAGACTGGTGTCTGTCATGGCGGAATCGCTATCCAGCCGGCTTTGTACGGCGTCGATATGGGCGTCATCCACATTCAGAAACAGTTTCCGCAGTGTATTATCCGGCCAGTTCTGCCGAAAAACTTCGGCAGGCAGAATGAAATGCTGTTCCATGCCATCCGGCGCTCCCGATTCCGATGCGCCGTCGTCAACCGGCGAGAGCGGAAAGACAATGGCCATGACCGTATAGTTCCTGCCCTCCAGCGTAACGGTGCTGCCCGCGGACGGGACCGGAAGAACGGGATACTCTTCCTCCGGGGAAATCGCCGGGCCGACCGCCAGGACGTAATCTCCGCCCGAAAAAGCATCCGGATCAAAACTGCCTTCCAGAAGATACCGGGGCTGGGTGACGGCGTCTAACGGAATGCCCTCCAGCCCGAACACCACCGCGTTCATTTCCTGCGTGTCGACGGCCTGACGAAAGGCCTCCACGCCGGTGGGATCGTACCCTGCCCAGTATTCCAGCATCTCCTCGGTATAAAAATCGTTTAAATTATCTTTTGTCTGATCATCGAACTGCCAGCGGAACTGATGGGAATACTGGCGGCCGACGGCCTCTATGCCCTCCATGTGTTCCAGTTCCTGTACCAGGTCGTCGCTCAGCGTAGCGCCGTGAGGATCGTAGCCGCCGATATAATTTTCGCTTGTGGCGTCGGCCAGTTCAAAGTCCGCAATCGTCAGGTCGGCCAGATACTTTTCCATGTCAAAGGCTGCGTTTTTGGCGTAAAAACAGCTGAGCAGCAGAAGGCCGAGCGTCAGCGAACAGATCACCGTGACCGTGCGTTTTTTATTGCGGCCAAGGTTGGCCCAGGCCATTCCCGCAAGAGAAGCGCCCGTCTCGCCGCGCTTTGTCTTTTTCTTACTGCAAGCGCCGGCGTCATTCATCCGTAAAGCTTCCACGGGGGACACCTTACCGGCCAGTCCCGCCGGACGCAGGCATGAAAGGACAACCGTAAGCCATGCAAACGCTGCCGAGCCGATAAAAATCAGCGGGTTGACGGATACAGTGCTCTTGCCCTCCAGAATTCCGGTGAAAGCCGGCACCAGCACCATGCCGAGCAGCCAGCCAAGTACAAGGCCGATGGGAATGCCGATCACACACAGCCGGTTGGCCTGCCCGTAGATCAATCTGCGGATCTGCCGTTTTGTGGCGCCGAGCGTTTTTAATTTCCCGTAAAACTGCACATCGGCGGTCACGCTGATCTGAAAAATATTGTAGATGATCAGCCAGCCTGCGAGAAAGACCATTATCATGCCGAAGTACATAGGAAGCGTTTCCTGAAGCGCCGTAGCCCCCATCTCCGGAGAGTAGGCCAGATTGACGCCGTACTCCAGACCGTCCAGGCCGGTATCCGCCAGAATCTGATCCATGGACGATTCGATATTGGCGTCGCGGTACAGGCTGATCTGTACCATGTATAAACCCAGAATCTTCTCTCCGGCGGAGAGCTGTCCGCCTGTCATCTGATCGGCATATTCGCGGCTGACCCATGCCATGCTGGCATAGACGGAGCTGTTGCCTTCCCAGAAACCGCAGAGGGTAAATTCCGCCTGCGCGGGCACGGCGTCGGGATCAGAAATATCTTTCCGCCATTCCAGCGTAACCGTCTGACCGATTTCGTGCGGGATGCCCAGGCGATCCAGCGCAATGGTGGCCATCGCTATTTCGCCGGCAGACTGCGGCATCCTTCCGGTTGTGGGGGCGGCAAAGCTGTGCGCCGCATAGATGTCATCTGCCCAGCGGATCTCGACCTGCCGCCCGCTCAGCTTACTGTTTTCAGCCAGGCCGAGCACGATGCTTTCTCCCAGCTCTTTTACATCCGGGTGAGCCGCCAGTTTTTCTGCCTGTTCGGGGGTGATGGATTTACAGCTGGCCTGCGCGTCATAACCGGTCTGGCGGAAGGTCATCTCGATCAGGTTCTCGCGCATACTCTGCGCTAAGGTAAACAGCGTCGTAAACATAAGGGTCGTCATCAGGATCGCAAGAACGGCTACCAGATTACGGGCTTTATTCTTGCGGAATGTCCGCAGGCCGATTACTCTGACCGGGTTGAATATTTCCTGCTTTTTGCTTCTGCTCATTGGGCCAACCTCCTTACTGCGCTGCAATGCGGCCGTCTTCGATCCGAACGATACGGTCTGCCATCTGTGCAATTTCCGGGTTATGGGTGATCATCACAATGGTTTGACTGAATTCCCTGCCGGTCATTTTCAAAAGACCGATCACGTCGTCGCTGGTTTTGGTATCCAGATTCCCGGTAGGCTCGTCGGCCAGAATGATAGAGGGCTTTCCTGCCAGGGCGCGTGCAATCGCCACACGCTGCTGCTGGCCGCCGGAGAGGTTATTCGGCAGGCTGTCAAGCTTCTTATTAAGCCCAAGCAGCCGGACCACCTCCATGACAAAAGCCCTGTCGGGCTTGCGGCCATCCAAAGCAATGGGAAATATGATATTTTCCCAAACGCTTAAGACCGGAATCAGATTGTAATTCTGGAAAATGAATCCGATTTGTTTGCGGCGGAAAATGGCAGCCTGCTCGCTGTTTAAGCCGGCAAGCTCTGTGTCTTGGACTTTGATGCTGCCCTCGCTGGGAGTGTCAAGCCCCCCGAGCATATTCAGCAGAGTAGATTTGCCTGAGCCGGATGTGCCGATAATCGCCGTAAATTTTCCGCGCTCGATCTCCAGATCAATGCCGTCGAGCGCCTTTACCAGGGTTTCGCCTTTTCCGTAGTATTTTTTCAGACCGGTGGCCTTTAAGATAGTTTCCATGAGCGGTACCTCCTTTTGATACGTTTAGTCTATCAGACCGGCGTCTCATTTCAGGTACAGGAAAGGTACATTTTTGTAACTCTGTTATTCCGTCTGGCGCATCCGCCCGGTCAGGCTGCCTTTTGTGATAAACCGCAGACAGATCAGAGGGATCGTTAAGGACAAAAGCAGGAGGAGCGGCACAAGCAGCCACAAAGGCAGCAGCGAGAAGCGGTAGACGGCGCACCAGGATTCCATGGCCTCTACCACGGCAGGCATCACGGCTGCCGAGAAACATACGACCGTCGGCACAAGCGGCACGAGCATCAGAACGGCATGAAACACTCCCTCCAGAATCATCAGACAGCGCAGCTGACCGGTTGTCATGCCGAGGCTTTGATAGACCGCAAACTCCGATTTCCGGCGGAGTGTTTTCACCGCAAGCATATTCGCAAAATTGATTAGAGCGATTCCGAGCAGTACCAGGGCGACGACCAGCTTCGGCAGAACCGCATTGAGTCTTGCCGCATTGAAATTCGCCGTATATTCGCTGCGCCGTATAATCCCCACACCCCGGTTTAAGCCCTGCTCATAGCGGTCTAAATAGGCCTCAAAGGAAGCCTGCCGCGCGGGATCAATATCAACTGCCAGCTGACGATAGGCCTGACCCGGGAACAGGATGTCAAATTGTTCCACGGGCAGGATATACGCAATATGAAACGCGGCCTGTGGGCTTCCGGTTCCGCGGATGTAAGCGTCATCATGCATCACAGAGCCCAGCACGGTATAGGTGCGCCCATTCAGTTCTACCGTCTCCCCTTCCGCCGGAGTGGAAATCCCTTCGTGATAAGCGCCTGCCGCCAGAACATAATCTCCGGAGGCAAACGCGTCTGCATCAAAACTGCCGCTGGTGAAAGGGCAATAATCCAGCACATATTGCAGATAAGTCCCGTCCAGTCCGATCACAAGCCCCGTGTATTCGCCGGTCTGCTCGAGCCGGTCGAGACCGGCACACCAGTCCGGATAGCCTGCCTGCGTTTCTTTCAGCGTCATTGTTTCATCGTAAGGCTGGTTGTAGTAGTCTGCAATACGCCGGCGCAGCGGATCAGATGCGGTCAGTTCTGTTTCGTGAGTTTTTAAGGCGCTGACAGCCGTGACTTCCGGGCGGGCGCGCAGTTCTTCCGTGGTCTCTTCGGTAATGCCGTGATTATTCTCGTTATACTGCTGTATGCGGAGGTATGACGAACCGTCCGTAAAACTGTAATCCCATGGAGCGATTGCGGACAGATACATCTCTTCCCGGAAACTGACATACTGAATCCAGATCGAATTCAGCAGCGCCGCAGCCGCCAGCAGGGAAGCTGCCGATAAGACGGTGCGCCGTCGGTTCCGGCCGAATGTCGTGCGCAGTGCCAGAACTGCAAGCGTGGTACGTCCGTTTGAACCGCGTCTGTGACGGGGAATACGGCCCGCGCCAAAACCGGCTGCCTGTACCGGCGTCATGCGCGACAGGCGGATCGTGGGAAGCAGATAGGCGGACAGCGTTGTGAACAGAGTGCCGGCCGCCGCAGCCGCAAATGGCTGCCAGGAAAGAAAATAAAGTGCGGGATTTTCCTCCATCCCCGTGATCACCCGGCCGGTAATGGCGCAGTGAAAACCAAATCCCAGTGCCCATCCCGGAAGAAAGCCGGAGAATGAAATGATGCAGCCCTTTTCCGCCAGAAGCCGGCAAATCTGCCGGGGAGTCATTCCCAGCGATTTCAGAACGACATAATACATGGTGTCCTGCTGTGCCGCCGCGCGGACGATGCAGTAAATCATCAGACAGCCGCACAGCAGCACCGGTACCGTGGGAGAATAAAACGGCATCGCCTCCTGCATGGCCTGCTCCTGACGCGCTTCGTTCCAGACAAGACTGGTTGTGCAGCCGGCGTCTGTGATCCCCTGCTCTTCCAAAAGAGAAGCGGCCTGCCGCTCGAGATGTTTCGGCTGATGCAGATTTACCCCCAGCGTAATATTGCGGCTTGCCTTATCCTGAACGTCCGGAACCAGCGCAAGCGCAGTATCGGCGGAGATCCATGCGCAGGATTCGGTGAGAATCGTGGGGCTGGTCCACCAGCCGCACAGCGTAAATTCTGTGGTATGTGCATTTCCTTCCGGGTCCGTCCAGAGCAGAGTCAGCGATGTTCCCAATTCCCGCGGAATGCCAAGAGAATCCATCGTATACTCGTCCAAAGCGATTTCACCGGCGTTTTTCGGGAAATCTCCCGCGTCGGGGACGGACAATACGGTTTCGGCATAGTCCCGGTCTGTGACGGCCAGTTTTACCAGCCGCTGTCCCACCATCGGGTCGCTGATCTGTCCTATGGTACGGATTCGAACGGTATTTTTCACGTCGGCGTTTTCTGCGATGATATCTGCCTGCTGCTTCGTCAGTCCGGTATAGATGATCTGGCTTGAAGAGCCGTAAGAATACTGGGAGCTGAGCAGGAATGCCCCCTTGACGGAGTCTCCCAGCAGAAACACAAAGGTATAAAGTGCAGTGACCAGCATTGCGGCCAGGATCAGAATAAGGTTTTTGCTGCGATGAAATTTAAAGTCGCGCTTTGCCAGAGTGCGGCAGACCTTCAGGTTATTGTTTGCAAGCATGCCCCTTCCTCCTTATCCCTGGATGCGGCCGTCTTCCATGCGGATTACCCTGTCGGCCATCTGGGCGATCTCAAGGTTGTGCGTGATCATCACCAGTGTCTGATGATAAGTTTCCACCGACAATTTCAGCAGGCCCAGCACATTTTGCCCGCTTTTGGAATCCAGATTTCCGGTAGGCTCATCGGCCAAAAGGATGGCGGGCTTCGCGATCAGCGCCCGCGCAATCGCCGTCCGCTGCTGACCGCCGCCGGAAAGCTCCTGCGGGTAGGCGTTCATCTTGTCCTGTAAATGTAAAAGCCCGATCATTTCCGCAAAAAAAGCCGGGTCGGGCGTACTCCCCGCAAGGCTCAGCGGGAACAGAATATTCTCTTTGACGGTAAGTGTGGGAACCAGGTTAAAACTCTGGTAGACGAAACCGACCTTGCTGCGGCGGAATACCGCCAGTTCCTTTTCCCGCAGGCCGGATAAATGAACGCCGTCCACGATGACTTTTCCCTCATCGGGAGTGTCCAGTCCGCCGATCATGTTGAGCAGCGTGGTCTTTCCCGAGCCGGACGCACCGATAATCGCTGTAAATTTTCCTTTTTCGATGGCAAGATCAATGCCGTTTAACGCGTGTACGGCGCTTTCTCCTCTGCCGAAGGTTTTGTGAAGATTATGTACTGTTATTATGTCCATGGGCTGATTCCTCGCTTAATTTTTTTCGGAAGGCATAGCACCTTCCGCTTCATTATAAAAAGCCTGACTGAGCAGATAGACGGAAAAGGTCGTTCCTTCCCCAACCTTGGATTTTACGCTGATGTAGCCCTTCTGCCGGTTGACGATTCCGTTTGCCAGATACAGGCCGAGACCGACGCCTTCCTCCGCGGCCGCTTCCTCTGCGCGATAGAACCGGCGGAACACATCGTTGTAGTGCGCTTTGGGGATTCCGATTCCGGTATCGGAAATATCAATGCGGGTGTAAAACTGCCAGGGGCGCGCCGTGACAGAGATGCGCCCGCCTGCCGGCGTATACTTGACCGCATTGTCCAGAATGTTTCCGAGCGCTTCCGCCGTCCACTTCGGATCGTGCTGCACCGTAATCTTTGGATCGCACGCAACCGACAGATCGATCTTTTTCTGCTCCGCTTTTACCCACACGGTATCGATCGCCTGCGCAATCGTATCGCTCAGGCAGGCGGTGACCGGGTTTAAGGTAAATGTGCCGGTTTCGAGCCGTGACATTTTAATCAGAGACTGCATCAGAAAATCCAGCTTGCCGATCTGCGCATCCATCGTGTCAAGAAACTGGTCCCGTTTTTCTTCGGGAATGTCAGGGCGCTGCAGAATCCCGATATAGAGCTTTATATTGGCAACGGGTGTTTTCACCTGATGCGAGATATCGCTGACCAGGCTCTGCAAAGTCTGTTTATCGCGCTCACTCTGCAGACGGCCTTCGCGCATCATGTCATAATACTGCATCAGTTTTCCCTGCACCTTTGCCGTCAGAGAATCCTCATAGGGATGAAACTGTCTCGGCTGACGGCCTGCAATCGCGGCATCGATTGTTTCACAGACATCGTCCGCAAACTGCCCGATCTGATACCGCTGCAGGATGATCCATAAGCCGGCTGTCAGGAAAATACCGGCGCAAACCGCTAAGATACCATACCGGACGGATGCTCTGGGAATATACTCCCACAATATCCGGATCAGCGCCGCCGTAAGACCGGCGGATACCGCAGTCAACGCGGTGCAGAAGATTCTAAAATGCAGGGGCTTCATCGATGCTCTCCTTTCCAGATGTATCCCATCCCGCGGACCGTATGGATATAAGTGTGGGCATCGTCCTCGATTTTGGAGCGCAGGCGGTTCATCGTAACCGTCAGGGTGTGGTCGTCAATGAAATTACCGCCGCTGTCCCACAGCCTTTCCAGTAAGATCCGGCGGGTGAGTATCTTTCCCGCATGTTCGGTCAACTCCCGCAGCAGCTTATATTCGTTGGGTGTAATGGATAACGTTTCTTCTCCCCGCCGTGCAGTCAGCGCGGAGAAATCCAGCGTTAAAAACCCGTCGCTCCATCGATCCGCCGGCGCGTCTGCCGCGGTTTTGCCGACCCTGCGAAGCACGGCTTCCACGCGGCGCAGCAGGATCTGCATGTGAAAGGGTTTTGTCACATAATCCTCCGCGCCGAGATCAAATCCGTCCAGCACGTCCTGTTCCAGATCGTTTGCAGTCAGAAAAATCACCGGTAATTCCGGACGCGCCTGCTTTATATTACGGCACAGGTCAAAGCCGTTCCCGTCCGGCAGGTTCACATCCAGCAGAACAAGGTCAAAGGGATCGCTCCCGATCAGCTGCTCTGCTTTTCTGCAATTGTAGGCGGCGACAGTGAGATAGCCGCTGCTGTCAAGTTCAAAACACAGTCCGGCGTTTAATGCCAGATCATCTTCTATCACTAAAATCCTCAATCCTTACCTCCCATGCCATGGTTGATGCTTTTTATGCCTTACCCGCGGCGGGCAGGAGCACACACGCCCTTGTCCGCCGCAGACAGCATACGGCAATGCATATTCGGTATAAGTATATCACAGTCTGTCACATAAAAAAACAAGAAGCACAGTCTCCCTTTAGGCGCGGACTGTGTCGACAGGATGAAAAAACACCCCGGAAATATTGCATTTCCGGGGTGTGTCTGTCTGGGGAGTGCTATCCGGAATGCAGGCTGCACTCCGGATAGCATGAGTTATGAAAAATATACGACCTATCAGATATGTGCCTGATAAACACTGATCTGCATTGTGTGCCGGTCAGTTCGTACTATCATACTATAACCGTAAAATGTGATGATTATGTGACAGAAAACTGAAAAAAATGAAAAGTTTATGTTTCATGCGGAATCCGCACCTATGTGCACGGGAGGAATCGTGAAGAAATTCTTATTTTTTTATAAAAATAGTATTTGAGGCAAAAAAGCCTTTGAAAAATCCCAGTTTTTGTATATAATGAGACTGTATATGTAAAAATATGATTAAATGTGTTTCTATGCCGTTTTGAGGGTGGAAAAGCTTCTGTCATAAATGATAAATAGAAAACCGCACGGAGAATGAAAGGGGCAGGTAGGATGATGAGTACAGATATCGGTATCGATCTTGGTACTGCGAGTATATTAGTTTATATCAAGGGAAAAGGTGTCGTGTTGAAAGAACCGTCCGTTGTGGCGTTTGACCGCGACACGAACAAGATAAAGGCGATCGGAGAGGAAGCGCGGCTGATGCTCGGCCGAACCCCGGGGAATATCGTGGCGGTCCGGCCGCTGCGCCAGGGCGTTATCTCCGATTACACCGTGACGGAAAAGATGATTAAATATTTTATCCAGAAAGCGCTCGGCAAGAAAACCTTCCGCAAGCCGCGCATCAGTGTCTGTGTGCCCAGCGGCGTCACCGAAGTCGAGAAGAAAGCGGTTGAGGACGCCACCTACCAGGCGGGAGCCAGGGAGGTCACGATTATCGAGGAGCCGATCGCAGCGGCAATCGGCGCGGGAATTGATATTGCGAGACCCTGCGGGAACATGATTGTCGATATCGGCGGCGGCACCGCGGATATTGCGGTGATTTCTCTGGGCGGTTCGGTGGTCAGCACCTCGATCAAGATTGCGGGAGATGATTTTGACGAGGCGATTGTCCGTTATATGAGGAAGAAACACAATCTTCTGATCGGTGAGAGAACCGCGGAAGACATCAAGATAAAAATCGGAACCTGCTTCCCGCTGGCGCAGAACGAGACCATGGATGTCAGGGGGCGCAACCTTGTGACCGGACTGCCGAAGACGGTGACGGTATCCTCGGAGGAGACCGAGGAGGCGCTGCGCGAGCCTACACTGCAGATTGTGGAGGCGGTGCATTCGGTTTTGGAGAAGACGCCGCCGGAGCTGGCTGCGGACGTCGCAGACCGGGGAATCGTCCTGACCGGAGGAGGTTCGTTGCTCCGCGGACTCGAGGAATTGATCGAGGACAGGACCGGGATCAATACCGTGACGGCAGACGAACCGATGACCTGCGTGGCGATCGGTACCGGCAAATTCGTAGAATTTTTGTCCGGAAAACGTGATGAAGATTAAGATATCGGTGTTTTGTGCCGATATATACTAACATAGGAACGAGACAGGAAAAGGAGAGCTTATGGTAAAGGGATTGTATACGGCGTATACCGGAATGGTGAATGAACAGAAGCGTCTGGATATTCTTTCCAACAATCTTGCCAATGCAGACACGAACGGTTATAAAAAGGAAGGTACCACCTCCCAGACCTTTGCGGACGAGCTGGCAATCAAGATTAAGGACACATCGAGCTACAGTATTCCGAGAAGGATCGGCGGCATGAGTATGGGTGTGCACATCGGGGAGACCTACACGGATTACGGCGCCGGGAATCTGAAAGTGACGGACAATATGACGGATTTCGCGCTCAAGGGCGACGGTTTCTTTGCGATCGCCTACACGGACAAGGCGGGAAATTCTTCTGTGAAATATACGCGGGACGGGGCGTTTGTTGTCAACCGCGAGGGGTATCTTGTGACGAAGGACGGTGACTTTGTCCTGAATATGAACGATGCCAGAAACGGAAACGTGAACGGACGGATACGGGTGAATCCGAATATGGAAATTTCGGTGGATGAGCTCGGAAACATTTCCCAGGACGGACAGATTGTCGCGAATATCGGTTATGTCGATTTTGAGGATTACAATTATCTTGCAAAGTTCGGTGAGAACATGTACGATCTGGTGGACGGCGGAACCGTGATCGCGTCGGAGGCCACGGTGGGGCAGGGGATCATTGAATCCTCCAATGTCAATGTCGTATCGGAGATGGTCAATATGATCACCATTTCCAGAGCGTATCAGGCAGGACAGAAGATTATAAACGCAGTGGATGAAACGCTTGAAAAAGCGGTGAATCAGGTTGGCAAAGTTTAATGCGGAGGTAGATCGGTTATGATGAGAGCACTTTACACTGGCGCGACGGGAATGCTCGCCCAGCAGGCAAATGTCGATAATATTTCAAATAATCTGGCGAATGTCAATACGGTGGGATATAAGCAGGAAAAGACAGAGTTTAAGTCCCTTCTGTATCAAACGGTTCAGACGAGGACGACCAGTGCAAACGGAGAGCAGAAACCGATTTCGGCGCAGGTGGGGCTCGGGACGAGAGTAGCGTCCAACACTTCGATCTATACGCAGGGTGCGCTTCAGGCGAGTGAGAACGGAACGGATTTTGCGATTGTGGGCGACGGATTTTTTGCGGTCCGCGGCTCGGACGGAGAGACTTACTATACGAGAGCCGGTAATTTTACATGGGCAATCGGCGCGAACGGCGCGATTACACTCTGCAATACGGACGGTTATCCGGTGCTCGATACGGCGGGGAATCCGATTGTGCTTCCGGCCGGGGTCAGCGCAAGCAGCGTAATCGTAACGTCGGACGGCGGATTCGGATACATAAATGCGAACGGCGCATATGTCAATATGAACCAGAGATTCGGACTGCATCAGTTTAATAATGCGGCCGGACTTGAGAAGGTCGGGGATAATCTTCTGGCCGTGACAGAGGCGTCGGGGCCGGCGTTGAACGAGGCGAACAACGCGAATCTGACCGCCAGCCAGATCCGTCAGAATTACCTGGAAGCGTCCAACGTGCAGGTGGCGAACGAGATGGTTAATCTGATTATTGCGCAGCGTGCATATCAGCTGAATTCCAAGGCGATTACCGCTTCGGATGACATGTTAGAGCAGGCGAATAACCTGAAACGATAGGAGGGTTTTATGAGTTTTGCGATTGACGGTATTTCCGGTCTGATCAATAATACAGCGCAGCAGACGGCATTGGACAACGTGAATTCTCTGAAAAATTCGGCGGGCAGCCTGTCCTCAGAGTCGACAGAGGAAGAGCTGATGGAGGTCTGCAGAGATTTTACCTCCTATTTTGTGGAGGAGGTGCTCAAGGAAGTCAAAGAGAATATGACTTCCGAGGACGAGGAAGAGGATTCCTCGTTAAAGAGCCTTACCGATTTCCATATGGACGGCACGATAGAACTGATTGCGGACCAGATTACGGAGCAGGTAGGCGGTTCTTTTACGCAGCAGCTTTTTGAGCAGATGAAACGCAATTACAACATTGAGTGACCGGCGGCAAACCGGCGGGATATGTAGAGAAAACCTTGATGGCATCAAGGTTTTTTTTATGGTATTAGGAAAGGGTACGGTTTTACAGTGGAAAAGTTGGCGGGATATGTAGAGCATATTATTTACAGGAATGCAGATAATGGGTACACGGTGTTGAATCTGGTTGGCGGCGAGGGGGAGATCACCTGCGTGGGAGTGTTTCCGGCGATTGCGGAGGGGGAAAATATCGAGGCTTCCGGAGAATATGCAGAGCATCCGACATACGGAAAACAATTTAAGGTGAAAAGTTTTGAGGAGAAAGCGCCGGAGGACGAGGAGGCCATCGAGCGGTATCTCGGCTCCGGCGCGATCAAAGGCGTGGGACTTGCGCTGGCGGCCCGGATTGTGCGCAGGTTTAAGGAAGACACGTTCCGCATTATCGAGGAAGAGCCGGAACGGCTGGCGGAGATCAAGGGGATCAGCGAGCGCAAGGCGATGGAGATTGCGGATCAGGTGAATCAGAAGCGGGACTTGCGGCAGGCCATGATTTTTCTGCAGCAGTATGGGATTACAATGAATCTGGCGGTCAAAGTATATCAGCAGTACGGGCAGGAGGTGTACGGGATTATCCGGGAAAATCCTTACCGTCTGGCGGACGATATCGACGGCGTGGGATTTCGGACGGCGGACGAAATCGCGGCCCGGGTGGGAATCCGCCTTGATTCGGATTTCCGCATCCGCAGCGGCGCGCTGTATGTGCTGCAGCAGGCCGGCGGCGAGGGGCACACGTACCTGCCGCAGGAAGAACTTACGGAGCGCGCGGTCCGGCTATTGGAGGTGGACCGTGCGCAGGTGGAAAAGCAGTATATGGATCTGGCGATTGAGCGGAAAATCATTTTAAAGCAGCGGAACGAGAATGAAACGCAGATCTATGCGGCATCCTTCTATTATATGGAGGCAAATACGGCCGCAATGCTCAAACAGCTGAATGTGCGCTGCGCCGTGCCGGATATTGAGATCGAGCAGCGAATCCGCAGCATTGAAAAGCAGACGGGAATGACGCTCGAGGATCATCAGCTTACGGCGGTGCGGGAGGCGGTACAGAGCGGGCTGCTTGTGATTACCGGAGGACCCGGAACCGGAAAAACAACCACGATCAACACGATTATCAAATATTTCGAGCTGGAGGGAATGGATATTTTTCTGGCGGCGCCGACAGGGCGCGCGGCAAAACGAATGAGCGAGACGACGGGAAGCGAGGCGCGCACGATTCACCGCATGCTCGAGCTGAACGGAGGGGCGGAAGGCAGCGCCGGATTCGAGCGGAACGAGCACAACCCGCTTGAGACGGATGTAATTATTATTGACGAGATGTCGATGGTGGATATCTCGCTGATGAATTCGCTGCTCAAGGCGATCCCGGTCGGGACGCGCCTGATTCTTGTCGGAGACGCAAACCAGCTTCCGAGCGTGGGGCCGGGGAGTGTGCTGCGGGATATCATTGAGTCCGGCGCCTGCAATGTGGTCAAGCTTTCAAAAATTTTCCGGCAGGCATCGAGCAGCGATATCATTGTAAATGCGCACAAAATCAACCAGGGCGAAGAGATCGTGCTGGATAATAAGAGCACGGACTTCTTCTTTCTGAAGCGTTATGACGCGGATGTGATAATCAATGTGATGCTGCAGCTTGTCATGCAGAAGATGCCGAAGTATGTGGATGCGGCAATGTATGAGATTCAGGTGCTGACTCCGATGCGGAAGGGATTGCTCGGGGTGGAGCGGCTCAACGGGATTCTGCAGCAGTATCTGAACCCGCCGGCAAAGCATAAGGTGGAAAAGGAACACGGCGAGACGGTATTCCGGGAGGGCGATAAAGTGATGCAGATACGCAATAATTATCAGCTCGAGTGGGAGATACGCACAAAATTCGGCCTCTCCGTGGATAAGGGAACCGGTGTGTTTAACGGTGATATGGGAATTATCAGGGAGATTAACGAATTTGCGGAGACAATGACCGTGGAGTTTGAGGAGGGAAGGACGGCGGAGTATCCGTTTAAGCTTATCGACGAGCTGGAGCTTGCCTATGCCATCACCATCCACAAATCGCAGGGAAGCGAATATCCGGCGGTGGTGATACCGCTGCTCTCGGGACCGGCGATGCTTATGAACCGGAATCTGATTTACACGGCTGTGACAAGGGCGAGAAAGTGCGTCACTCTTGTGGGGGACGAGACGGCGTTTGCCAGAATGGTGCAGAACACCTCCCAGCAGAAGCGCTACAGCGGGCTTTGCGAGCGGCTGCGGGAAGACTGACCGGGGGAAGCGGTGTTTCTGTCATCAGGCGTGTGTGTCCTTGTCCGTTTGGGGTAAGAAAATCTGTAGGAAAAATTAAGAAAATGTTTATGGTATCTGCACGGGAAACGTGTTAGGATGAGACGGAAGCAGAGAAGGGCCTGCCGGCGGGAGAGATTTTGGAAAGGAGACTATGAAATCCGGCGGGAATCAAATGAGAAAAAGAGGAAATGCATTGCTTGCGGGGGTGCTTGACCTGTTCTATCCGCCCCGGTGTCCCGTCTGCGACGGGCTGCTGATGCCGGGAGAGCTGATTTGTGACGGCTGCCGCACGGAGGCGGTTTTGCTCCGGGAGCCGGTCTGCAAGCGCTGCGGAAAGCAGCTGGGGGAGGAGCAGAGAGAGTACTGTCCGGACTGTGCGCGCAAAGCGCATCGCTACCTGCAGGGGAAAGCAGTGTTTCTCTATAAAGGAGGAATTCGTCAGTCCCTGTATCGTTTTAAATATGCGGGGAAGAGAGAGTATGCCGTATTTTACGCGAGAGAAGCGGCGGGTCTGTACGGCGCTTGGGTTCAAAAAAATCAAATAGAGGCAATCGTACCGATTCCGATGTACCGGAGGAAACAGCGCAGACGCGGATACAATCAGGCCGAGGTATTTGCGCGGGCGCTGGGGAGGGAATTGCGGCTTCCGGTGGAGAGAAAAATGGTGCGGCGCATCAGAGACACGACACCTCAGAAGAATCTGAACGAAAGAGAGCGAAAAGACAATTTAAAAAATGCTTTTCAATTTACTGATAATATAGTAAAATATAAGAGAGTATTGTTGGTAGATGATATATATACGACTGGAAGCACGATAGATGCAGTGGCAGAGGTGCTGATTTCCGGCGGGATAAAAGAGATCTGTTTTATCTGCATCAGCATTGGTGTCGGATTCTAATGAGACGGCAGGAGGATTAAAAACAATGGAAGTGATGAGCTGTAAGGAGTGTCGGAGATTATTCAATTACATGGGAGGTCCGGTTCTCTGTCCGGCGTGTATCAAGAAACTGGAGGAGAAGTTTCAGGAGGTAAAGCAGTACCTCAACGATAATCCGGGATCGTCGGTGAGCAGAGTGTCCGAGGCTATGGATATATCCGTAAAGCAGATCAAACAGTGGATCCGCGAAGAGAGGCTGACGCTGTCGGATGCGACGGATGCGGGAGTTACCTGTGAGCAGTGCGGAGTGCCGATATGTTCGGGACGTTTCTGCGACAAGTGTAAAGTGCAGATGCAGAATACGCTCTCGACTGTGATTACAAAAGGCAGAGAACCGGAGGCGAAGAGATCGGAAAAAGACGGAAACCGTATGCGTTTCCTTAAGAAATAAGAACAAACAGGGCCTGATATCAGCGCCCTGTTTTTTTATTCTTTGAAAATTGCCCTGTGCTATGCTATAATGATTAGAAGAACGCGCAAATTGCGCACAGGGGGAAATTGCCACTATGGTAAATGAAGAACGTTTGCGGCATATGATTAAGATGGCCGAATTCGATAAGAATGACGGCAAGCAGTGCAGGTCAATGATTCAATATGCAAGAAAAGATTATGTTTCCTTACATCTGCTGATTAGCTTTGTGACGGGAAGCATGTGCTATGCGCTGTTGGCGGGGCTGTGGGCGCTATGTTCGGCAGACAGCCTTCTTGCGCAGTTAAACCAGATGGATATCCGGAACGCATTGATGTCGGTGCTGATATCCTACCTTTTGTTTATGGCCTTGTATCTGGGCGCGACCTATGTTGTTTACAATGTGAAATATACGGCCGGGCGCAGGAAAGTAAAGCGGTATTACACCAGTGTGAAAAAGGTCAACCAGATGTATGAACGCGAAGAGCGTCTTCGGGTCAGTGAGAACAAAGAGTGGGAATAACGGCGGGAGGCAAAGATGGCAACCATATTAGAGATGAAAGAGAAAATTACACGTTTCTACGGCAGAAACGAGCTGTATATTAATCCGGTATTAAAATTTTTACTGGCGTTTGTCACATTTTTAATGATTAACCAGAATATAGGTTTTATGGCGAGCATCAGCAGAACACCGATCGCGCTGCTGCTGGCGCTGGTTTGCTCGATTATCCCGATAAACGGAATGATGGTACTTGCGTCCGCGGTTATTGTGGCGGATATGTATGCGCTGTCTCTGGAGGTATGCCTTGTCACGGTGATGGTGTTCGCGGTGCTGTATCTGGTATATTTCCGGTTTGCGCCGAAATACGGTTACGACGTGGTGCTGATGCCGGTCTGCTTTAAACTGCATATTCCTTATGTGATGCCTGTGGGAGAAGGACTGCTTCGGGAGGGTTATTCCGTCTTCGCCGTTGCCTGCGGGACGATTCTGTTCTTTTTCCTTGACGGCGTGCGGCAGAATGCGACGGTTCTCTCAAGTACGGCAGAAACGGAGGAGGCAGCCTCAAAGATTGTCGTTGTGTTAAATCAGCTGATGGGCAATAAGGAAATGTATCTTGTGCTCGGTGTCATGGCGGCTACGACGCTGACCGTGTATATCATCCGGCGGCTGTCGATCGAAAATGCATGGGGGATCGCCATCATAGCGGGAATCCTGCTGGAGTCGGTCGGCCTGATTGCCGGTTATATGCTGCTCGGAATCTCCGGAAGAACGGTCGGCGTGCTCGTGGGCAATGCCGTTGCGGCGCTGATCGCGTTTTTGCTGCAGTTTCTGTTTTTTAATCTGGATTATTCGCGGACGGAGCGCCTGCAGTTTGAAGACGACGAATATTTCTATTATGTGAAAGCGGTTCCGAAGGCCGTGGTGTCGGGAACAGACAAAAAGATTACGCGTTTCGGCGGCAGGGACGATAAGGAGGAACGTCTGACAAAGAAGCGCTTTGCCGAAGAGATGGATATCGACGAAGATTTATTGGATTAAGGAAGTGAAGAGTGTGCAGAATATAATTGCGGCACTGGGTGCTTTTTTTGAAAAAGCATCCACCTATATGAATTTGCCCAAAATGACCATAACAGATATTGTCGAGATTGTCATAATCGCATTTCTGTTTTACTATATGCTGGTGTGGATACAGAATACAAGGGCGTGGATGCTACTGCGCGGACTGCTTGTGATACTGCTGTTTGTGCTGGTGGCCGTCATTTTTCAGATGAATACGATTGTCTGGATCACACAGAATATGCTGAGCGTCGCGCTTGTCGCGCTGGTGGTGATCTTTCAGCCGGAGATGCGCAGGGCGCTGGAAAATCTCGGGCGTAAAAATATCCTGTCGTCTTTTTTTTCGTTTGATTTCTCGGGAAACGAGGCCGGGAAATTTTCCGACAAGACCGTCAATGAGCTGGTGAAGGCCTGCTACGAGATGGGGAAAGTGAAGACGGGAGCGCTGATCGTGGTTGAGGACGAGATTATGCTGTCCGAGTATGAGAGAACCGGTATTGAGGTGGACGGTCTTCTGACCAGTCAGCTTTTGATTAATATTTTCGAAAAGAACACACCATTGCACGATGGTGCTGTTATTGTGCGCGGAGACCGGGTGGTGGCGGCTACCTGCTATCTGCCGCTGTCGGATTCCCTGAGCCTGAGCAAAGATCTGGGGACAAGACATCGGGCCGCAGTCGGTATCAGTGAGGTGGGAGATTCCCTTACGATCGTGGTCTCCGAGGAGACCGGCAGGGTGTCGATCGCCATGGGAGGAGAGCTGTACCGCAATGTCGATGCGGAATTTCTGAAAAATAAGCTGAACTACATTCAGCGGCGGGAGAGGAAATCCTCCAAAATCGGACGCTTAAAGAGGAGGCTTAAGAATGCTAAAAAAAATCATGAAAAAAACAACGCATAATTTTGGCCTCAAGATCCTGGCGGTGTTTTTTGCGATTGTGCTGTGGATTGTGGTGGTAAATATCGACGACCCGATGGTGCCGCGCTCTTTCACGACCAGCATCACACCGATTAACGAGGAATATATCACGGCCCAGAATAAATATTACGAACCGTTAGACAGCAACAATACGGTAACCTTTACCGTGTCTGCAAAGCGCAGCGTGCTCGACGAATTGTCAAATTCCGATTTTACGGCGGTTGCGGATATGGAAAAGATTGAATACGATCAGGAGGACGGCAGATACCGGGTGCCGGTGACGATCACGGCGACACGGTACAGCAGCAGTGTGGAGGTCACGGCAAGACAATACTATTATGAGGTGGGACTTGAGGATCTTGGAACCAGCCAGAAGGTGATTTCCGCATCCACAAAGGGGACGGTAGCAGACGGATGTGCGCTGGGAAACGTCACGATTGTCGGCTCCAATCTGCTTAAGATATCAGGCCCGTATTCGGTGGTAAGTCAGGTGGATACCGCGGTTGCGACGATCAATGTCGAGGGAATGGCTACGGATGTGACAGACAGCGTGGTTCCGGTGCTCTATGATGCGAGCGGAAATATTATCAATACGGCAAAATTAAAACTGAGTATCAGCACGGTAGCCGTGGCGGCTCAGATTCTGAATACAAAGGATGTGTCCCTGGAGTTTTCGACAACGGGGACGGCGGCGGACGGCTACACCGTCACAGGAATCACGTACAGCCCTGACACCGTGCGGATCAAGGGGCAGACGGCTGTCCTGAATGCGATCAGCAAAGTGGCGATCCCGGCCGAAGTGCTGGATGTGACCGGCGCGACGGAGACGATTCATACGACGGTGGATATCACTTCGTACCTGCCGGAGGGAGCGTCGCTGGTTCTGACGTCGGATGCGAGAGTGGAGGTTGAGGTCCGCGTAGAGCCTGTGATCAGCAAGACACTCCAGGTTTCCGTAGATAATCTGTCCGTGGAGGGACTGCGGAACGGCTATAACATAGAATATATGGAAGACAGTTTTTCGGTGGAAGTATTCGGGCCGAAGAGTGTGATTGACGGTCTGACGGCCGGAGATATCAGAGGCATCGCGGATGCGGGAAGGCTGGGAAGCGGAGAGCACATGCTCAGGGTAACCATTACCGCGGCGGAAGACGCATACTGGACACAGCAGGCGCCCGAAGTGCCGGTTGTCATCAGCGGGACGACATCCGGTTCGGGAAATACCGGGACGCCGAATCACGCGGATAACGGTGCCGGAAGCGGTACCGGGACACCGGACACCGGAAACACAAATCCCGTGACGCCGGAAGGCGGAGCGGATGCCGCGCCTCCGGGAGACGCCGGCGGAACGGAGGGAACGCCTCCGGCAGAAAATAACGGTACGGATGCCGGGAATACAGACGGCGATACGGGAGCTGCGGCGCCGGATGCCGCACAGTAAATAGGGATAGACGGAGGATTTTGATATGGCTAGAATGTTTGGTACGGACGGTGTGCGGGGGATCGCGGGCGCAGAGCTCTCGATAGAGCTCGCGACAAAGCTCGGGCAGGCGGGAGCCTATGTGCTCACAAAGGAGCAGGAACACCAGGCGACGATCATTGTCGGATGCGATACCCGGATTTCCGGCGGAATGCTTGCGAGCGCGCTGATGGCAGGTATCTGCTCGGTCGGGGCGAATGCGATTTTCGTGGGCGTGATGCCGACGCCGGCGATTGCTTATCTGACGAGGAAACACAAAGTGGATGCGGGAGTTGTGATTTCGGCCTCCCATAATCCGATGGAATTCAACGGAATTAAGTTTTTTAACGGGGAGGGTTATAAGCTCTCGGATGCCCTGGAGGATGAGATTGAAGAGCTGATCCGAAACAATATGAAGGATGTGCAGCTTCCGATCGGTTCCGGCGTGGGCAAGATCGACTATCGCTTTGATCTGCGGGACGAGTATGTGAAATTCATGAAGAAATGCGTCCCGATTTCGCTGAAAGGGAAGAAAATCGTTGTGGACTGCGCGGAGGGCGCCGCGCACTATACATCGGTTCGGACACTGCGGGAACTGGGGGCCGAGCTGGTGGCGATTCACACGAATCCGGACGGTACGAATATCAATTCCAACTGCGGCTCGACGCATATGGATGAATTAAAAGCCCGTGTGGTTTATGAGAAAGCGGACATCGGAATCGCTTTTGACGGGGATGCGGACCGCATGCTTGCGGTCGACGAGTACGGGAATATGGTGGACGGGGATCAGATAATGGCGATCTGCGGCAGCTATATGAAACAGAAAGGCACGTTAAAAAAGGACACCATCGTGGTGACGATTATGACAAATCTGGGCTTTACCCTGATGGGGGAGCGCGAGGGAATCCGCATCGAAAAGACAAAAGTAGGAGACCGCTACGTGCTGGAGAATATGCGGGAGAACGGATATAATATCGGAGGAGAGCAGTCCGGACACGTGATCTTTCTGGACGATAACACCACGGGAGACGGGCTTTTGAGCGCGCTGCACCTGCTCGAGGTGATGGTAGATACCGGAAAGCCCCTGTCTGAGCTTGCGCAGATTATGGAGGTGCTGCCGCAGGCTCTGGTAAACGCAAAGGTGCCGGAACATAAAAAAGAGAACTTTATGGAATATCAGGAGATTGCGGATGCGGTTTCCGAGCTGGAAAAGAAATTCAACGGAGAGGGAAGGGTATTGATCCGTCCGTCGGGAACCGAACCGCTGGTGCGGGTAATGATAGAGGGGAAGGACCAGCGCGTGATTGATGAGGAAGCGGAAAAACTTGCTGCGCTGATTACAAAAATTATGTTGTAAAAATATGTTTTGGAGGGAAAACTATGGTAAGTCAGAAAGTCACAATCAAGAATCCCACGGGCCTGCATTTAAGGCCGGCGGGAATCCTGTGCAAGGAGGCGATGCAGTTTAAGGCACACATCACCTTTCAGTACCGCGAGAATACGGCAAACGCGAAAAGCGTCTTAAGTGTGCTCGGGGCATGTATCAAATCCGGTGACGAGATTGAGCTGGTATGTGACGGTGAGGACGAGGAGGAGGCGCTCGCGGCGCTGGTACAGGCGATCGAGGGCGGCCTCGGCGAATAAGGAGAAGTATGAAAAAAATTTTGGTGACAGGGTGTAACGGACAGCTGGGACGGGCCATCCGCCGGGAATACGCGGGGGATGACGTGACGTTTATCAACACGGATGTGGCGGAGGGAGAAGGCGTGACGCGCCTTGATATTACAAGTATAGAAGAAGTGCTTTCTCTGGTGAGAGAGACACGGCCGGATGTAATCGTCAACTGCGCCGCCCACACGAATGTAGACGCCTGCGAAAAGCAGTGGGATCTGGCCTATAAGATTAACGCGGTCGGACCGCGCAATCTTGCTGTTGCGGCCTCCGAGACGGGGGCGAAACTGATGCATGTCTCCACGGATTATGTGTTCAGGGGAGACGGAAACGCGCCTTATACGGAGTTTGATACGCCGGTTCCGGTGAGCGCATACGGAAAGACAAAACTGGAAGGGGAACGGTTTGTCCGGGACTTTGCAGACCGGTATTTTATTTTCCGAACCGCATGGCTCTACGGCGACGGCAAAAATTTCGTAAAGACAATGCTGCGCCTGTCGGACAGCCATGACGAAGTGAGCGTGGTGTATGACCAGAAGGGTTCCCCGACCAGTGCCGCGGAGCTTGCGCGGGCAATCCGGCACTATGAATGCACCGAAAATTACGGAGTGTTCCACGCGACCTGCGAGGGGGAGACGAACTGGGCGGAGTTTGCGGAGGCGGTCTTAGCAAGGGCCGGCAGAGATACGAAAGTCCGGCATGTGACAAGCGCTCAGTACGCGCAGATGAATCCGAATGCGGCGTCGCGTCCGGCATATTCCGTTTTGGACAACTATATGATGCGCCTGACGGACGGTTACCGCATGGCGGACTGGCAGACGGCATTGGACGAGTATATGGCAGAGTTGCCGAAACAGACAGAGTGATGCGATGGGAGAATTCAAAAGATTTGCAGGGGAACACGGCAGGCTTTTTATTCTGACGGCGCTTGCGGCGGTTCTGACATTCGGTCTCCTGGTATTCGGCGGAAATATCCGGATTGATACCGAGGAGCTGATCAATGAGCCGGGAACTACGCTGGGGTGGCTTAGAATCGGAAGATATGGACTGGTGCTGCTGAAACGAATCCTGGGACTCGGCGCCCACAGCGTGATATGGAGCGGCATTCTGTTCTTTTTGTTTTTCTGTCTGGGCGCGGATCTTCTGCTGTTTTCGTTTTGGTATTTTGCGGGAGGGGCGCGCAGCCCATACTGGGTGTTTGCGCTGCTGTACGCGACGTCAAATATCTGGTGCTATCAGATTTATTTTTCATTGCAGCAGGCGGAGATCGCGCTTGCAATGCTGCTTGTCATCGCATCGGCGCATCTTTCCGTGGAAGCGTGCTTTGTGTGCCGGGAACCCGGACGGTGG
Source organism: uncultured Roseburia sp. (assembly GCA_910577925.1). Taxonomy (GTDB): domain Bacteria; phylum Bacillota; class Clostridia; order Lachnospirales; family Lachnospiraceae; genus Roseburia. Next base: position 81,341 of record CAJTOI010000004.1, on the reverse strand, counting down.
CCGAAGCTGACCGTCTCGCTGGTGTTTCTGACAGTGGCGCTCGGGAGCTATCAGGCGCTTGCGGCTTACTATGTGGCTGTCTGTGCGGCGCTGTTTCTGCTGTGCGCGGAACACCGGCGGCCGGAGCGGCAGCCGCGGGATGTGTTTGCCGGAATTGCGGTGCTCCTTGCGCACTTTCTGCTTGCCTACGGGGCATACGGCTTCATTGCGAACCGTTGGTTTATGGCGTCGGGGATTTATATGGATGAGCAGCGCGGGTGGGGCAGACTCTCGGCGTTGGACTGCATTAAGAATATCCTGCGCCTGATGCGGGAAGTGCTTCTGATGCGGGGGCCGGAGAATTTTTCCTTTTATGCGGCCGGAGGACTGCTGGTACTGTTTGCCGTCGGACGGGAATGGATGCGCCGCGACCGGGCGGCCGCGCCGGGACTCCGGGAGATTCTGCGGCTGCTTGCGCTCGCGGTGCTTTTTTACAGTCCGTTTCTGATGGTCACGTATTCCGGCGAGAAGGTTGTGGCGCGGACCCAGTTTGCGCTGCCGCTCGCGGCGGCATTTCTTGGGATGTACGGAATCGGAAAACTGCAGAGCGTTTCTGCGCAAAAGGCGCTGCGGGGGGCGGCGTCCGCGCTTGCGGTACTTGTGGCGGCGGTGCAGGTAAGCTACGGATACCGGCTGACGTATACCGACAATGTCCGGTATGAGCAGGATATGAAAAAAAGCGAACAGATGCTTGAAGCGCTGGAGGATGCCTGCGGAGGGATGCCTGCGGTTCCGGTTTTGTTTGTGGGAGATCTGCCCTCCGAATTGACGGAGGTCTGCATTCTCACCGAAATGTACGGCTGGTCGTTCTATGAGTGGGATTACAGTGAGGAGAATCCTACCGGGGCGACCCACCGCATCTGCGGATTTCTCGAGGCGTACGCCGGGGTGGAGCTTGCGGAGGGGACTTCGGAGGAACAGAGGGAGAAGGCGGCAGAGCTGGCGCTTGATATGCAGGATTTTCCGGAGCAAGGCTCGATACGGGTGACGGATGATATGGTTGTCGTTCGGCTGTCGGAAATTTCCGGGCCAGAGCAGGGGGAGCTGCCGGTCGCGGAATAAAAGAGGAATGTTGGTATGAGTAAAATTACAGTATAAAAGAGGAATGTTGGTATGAGTAAAATTACAGTAATCGTGCCGTGCTACAATGAAGAATCGACCCTTCATTTTTTCTACGAGGAAATGCAGCGGGTGGCGGCACAGATGGCGGAAAATACCTTTGAATACCTGTTTGTGGATGACGGCTCAAAAGACGGTACGATGCAGGTGATACGGGAACTGCGGGCAAAGGATGAGAGAGTAACGTATGTGAGTTTTTCGCGCAACTTCGGAAAGGAAGCGGCGATTTATGCGGGATTGACACATGCCTCCGGCGATTATGTGGCGATTATGGACGCGGATCTGCAGGACCCGCCGGCGCTGCTGCCGGAAATGTACCGGGCCGTCGCACAGGAGGGGTATGACTCCGCGGCCACAAGGCGCGTCACGCGCAAAGGAGAGCCGCCGATCCGCTCTTTTTTTGCGCGGCGGTTTTATGCGCTGATGAACCGTATCAGCGATGTGGAGCTGATGGACGGGGCGAGAGATTACCGGCTGATGAACCGGCAGTATGTGAACGCACTGCTTGACATGCAGGAATACAACCGGTTTTCAAAAGGACTGTTCGGCTGGGTCGGCTTTCGGATTAAGTGGATCGAGTTTGAAAATGTGGAGCGCGTCGCGGGGGAGACAAAATGGTCTTTCTGGAAATTGTTTAAGTATTCGCTCGACGGAATTGTGGCGTTTTCGTCGACACCGCTTTATATTTCCTCGATTCTCGGGGCAAGCATGTGCGGTGTGGGGGGTGCGGCGATTTTATTTATTGTCATCCGCCAGCTGCTGTTCGGCGGATCGGCTTACGGCTGGCCGTCGATGGTCTGCATTATGATATTAATCGGAGGTCTGCAGCTGCTGTGCCTCGGAATCCTCGGGCTGTATCTCTCAAAGGCATACCTCGAGGTAAAGCGCCGGCCGATTTATATTGCCAGGGAGGCGCAGACGGAGAAGACGCCGGAACAGGCGGCCCGGTGACCTTTTTGCCGGACAGAAGAGACGGCGTGTCCGCGAAATGGGGCGAAACTTGTACTGACAGGAAATATATGGTAAAATTTTAATGCTTTATCAGGGGCTGAAAGGAAAACAATTATGAGAACATATCTTGTAACCGGCGGAGCGGGGTTTATCGGAACGAACTATATTCATTATATGTTCCGCAAGTACGGCGATGCGATTCGCATCATCAACGTCGATGTGCTAACTTACGCCGGGAATCTGGAAAATTTAAGAGAAGTGGAAGACAAGGAAAATTATACGTTTGTGCGGGCGGATATCACGGACGCGGAGGCGATTGCAAAGCTTTTTGCCGAGAATGAGATCGACCGCGTCGTGCACTTTGCGGCGGAAAGCCATGTGGACCGCAGTATCAGAGATCCCGAGGTATTTGTGAAGACAAATGTGCTCGGAACCGCAGTGATGTTAAACTGCGCGAAAACCGCCTGGGAATTGCCGGACGGCAGCTTTATGCCGGACAAGAAATTTCTGCATGTGTCCACGGACGAGGTGTACGGTTCGCTCGAGGAGGACGGGACTTATTTTTATGAGACGACGCCCTATGCGCCGCATAGCCCGTATTCTGCGAGCAAGGCGTCGTCGGATATGCTGGTGAAGTCCTACATCGACACCTATCATTTCCCGGCGAATATCACAAACTGCTCCAACAATTACGGCCCGTATCAGTTCCCGGAGAAGCTGATACCGTTGGTCATCAACAATGCGCTGCAGGGAAAGAAGCTCCCGGTATACGGCGACGGCAAAAATGTCAGAGACTGGCTGTATGTGGACGACCACGCAAAGGGAATCGACATGGTGCAGGAGCTCGGACGGCTCGGCGAGACCTACAATATCGGCGGCCACAACGAGAAGCAGAACATCGAGATTATCAATATTATTATAGACACCCTGCAGGAGATGCTGCCGGCGGACGATCCGCGCCGGGCGCTGGTGAGCCGGGATCTGATTACCTATGTAGAGGACAGAAAGGGACATGACAGGCGGTATGCCATCGCGCCGGACAAGATTAAGGCGGAGATCGGCTGGGAGCCGGAGACAAAGTTCGAAGATGGAATCCGCAGGACGATTGCATGGTTTTTTGAGCATGAGGAGTGGATGAAGAACGTGACAAGCGGTGATTATCAGAAGTACTATGAGGAGATGTATCAGAACAGATAACGGATGCAGACAGCAGTACCGCGTTTTGCGATACTGCTTATTTGCATTTTTGTAAAGGGATTGGAGGATTACAGTGAAGGGAATCATACTTGCAGGGGGAGCAGGAACCAGATTATATCCGCTGACGAAGGCGATTTCGAAGCAGATTATGCCGGTGTATGACAAGCCGATGATTTATTATCCGCTGTCCACACTGATGCTGGCGGGAATCCGGGAGGTGCTTATCATCTCCACGCCGCGGGATCTCCCGGTGTTTGAGGATTTGTTCGGCGACGGAAGCCAGCTCGGAATGAAGTTTTCCTATGCGGTTCAGGAGGAGCCGCGGGGGCTTGCGGACGCGTTTCTTATCGGGGAATCGTTTATCGGAACCGATTCGGTCGCGCTTGTGCTCGGGGACAATATTTTTTACGGGCAGAGCTTTTCGAAGGTTCTGCGCGGGACCGCAGAGTGCGTGATGCAGGAGGGCGGCGCAACGATTTTCGGGTATTATGTGAGGGACCCGAGAGAGTACGGCGTTGTGGAGTTCGACGAAAACGGGAAAGCGCTTTCGATTGAGGAAAAGCCGGAACGGCCGAAGTCGAATTACGCGGTGCCGGGGCTTTACATTTACGACAATGACGTCGTGGAAATCGCCAAAAATGTAAAACCGTCCGCCCGCGGAGAGATTGAGATTACGGCGGTCAACAACGCGTATCTGCAGAGGGGGAACCTGCGGGTGGAGACACTCGGGCGCGGTTTTGCGTGGCTTGATACGGGAAATCATGATATGCTGCTCGCGGCGGCGGATTTCGTTTCCGCGTTTCAGAAACGGCAGGGGCTTTATATTTCCTGCATTGAGGAGATCGCATACAAGAGAGGGTTTATTGACAGGGAACAGCTCATAGAGCTCGCGCAGCCGCTTCTTAAGACGGACTACGGAAAATATCTGATAGAGATTGCGGAGGGATTATAATGGGAAAGATAAAGGTGACGGAGAACTGCGGCGGAATCGAGGGACTGAAGGTGATAGAACCGGCGGTGTTCGGCGATGCCAGAGGCTATTTTATGGAGACCTACAACTATAACGATTTTGCGGAGGCGGGAATCGACTGCACATTTGTGCAGGACAACCAGTCCGCGTCGGCAAAGGGAGTGCTGCGGGGGCTTCACTTTCAGATTGACTATCCGCAGGACAAGCTGGTGCGGGTGGTTAAGGGAGAAGTATTTGACGTGGCCGTGGATCTGCGCGGGGGCTCTCCGACGTTCGGGAAGTGGTACGGAATCCGGCTTTCGGAGGAGAATAAAAAGCAGTTTTTTGTTCCGAAAAATTTTGCCCACGGGTTTCTCGTGCTCTCGGACTACGCGGAGTTCTGCTATAAGGTGACGGATTTCTATCACCCGAACGACGAGGGAGGGATTCTCTGGAATGACGAGGAGATCGGTGTGGAGTGGCCGATGCCGGAAGGGATGAGCGGGGAAGAGCTGATTCTGTCGGACAAGGATAAGGTGCAGAAAAGCTTTGCGGAATATAAGGCGGCGCACGGATTGGAGAACTAGGAATGGCGCATCTGATTGAAAATCGGAAGTTATTGTGGAATCTTGCCGGAAACGACATCAAAAAAAAGTTTGCGGGCTCTTATCTGGGGGTGGTCTGGGCGTTTGTGCAGCCGGTGATCACGGTGCTTTTGTACTGGTTTGTGTTCGAGGTGGGATTGAACTCTAAGGCCGCGGACCTGCGGACCGGGATCGAGGTCCCGTTTGTGCTCTGGCTTGTCGCGGGACTCGTGCCCTGGTTTTATTTTCAGGAGGCAATGAACGGCGGAACCGGCGTGATGGTGGAATACAATTATCTGGTCAAAAAGGTGGTGTTTCAGATTGATATGCTGCCGGCGGTGAAGCTGATTTCGGCGCTGCTCACACACGGTTTTTTTATCTGCTTTGCGGTTGTCCTGTTCTGGTGTATGGGCTATGCGCCGGATTTGTATGTCCTGCAGGCGGTCTATTATACCTTCTGCATGATTCTGTTTACCGCGGGACTGGTGTACGCCGCGAGCGCCGTCAATGTGTTTTTCCGGGATATGAAGGAAGTGGTATCGATTCTGCTGCAGATCGGCATGTGGGTGACCCCGATTATGTGGAATTTTGAGTCGATGGTAAAGATCCCCGAGTGGGCAAAGATGATTCTGCGGTTAAACCCGATGTACTATATTGTGTCCGGTTACCGGGATGCATTTATCAATAAAATCGGGTTCTGGGAGCACCCGGGACTCTCGGCGTTTTTCTGGGCCGTGACGCTGCTGCTGCTTTGGATGGGAAATGCCGTATTTAAACGCCTGCGCCCGCACTTTGCGGATGTGCTGTAAAAGGAAGCAATATGAGTGAAATAGCAATTAAGGCTGACGATGTCAGCAAAGTATACAAACTGTATCACAAACCCTCGGAGCGCCTGATCGATGCCCTCGGTTTTGCGGGAAAAGGAAGATTTAAGGAGCACCGCGCCTTAAACCATGTCTCTTTCGCGGTGGAAAAGGGGGAGACCGTCGGGATTATCGGCACGAACGGTTCCGGGAAATCGACGATTTTAAAGATTATCACCGGCGTGTTAAGCCCCACCGAGGGAACAGTCGAGGTCGCGGGGCGGATCTCGGCGCTCTTAGAGCTCGGGGCCGGCTTTAACATGGAATATACCGGCATTGAAAACGTCTACCTCAACGGGATGATGATGGGATTTTCCAGGGAGGAGATGGATGCGCGGCTGGATGAAATTCTGCGGTTTGCGGATATCGGAGACTTTGTGAATCAGCCCTGCAAGACGTATTCGAGCGGAATGTTTGTGCGCCTGGCGTTTGCGGTGGCGATTAATATCGACCCGGAGATCCTGATTGTGGATGAGGCGCTCTCGGTCGGGGATGTGTTTTTTCAGGCAAAATGCTATAAGAAATTCGAGGATTTCAAGGCGCAGGGGAAGACGATTATCTTTGTCAGCCATGACATCAGCAGTGTGGCAAAATACTGTGACCGCGTGATACTGCTGAATAAAGGCGATAAATTATCCGAGGGGAATCCGAAGGATACGATTAATCTCTATAAGAAGGTGCTGCTGAACCAGTCGCAGAATATTGCGAGCGGCCAGGTGCTCTCGGAGAGCGGCGCCGCGCCGGGGCAGAAGCTTTGGAAGTCTCATTATGAGCTGAATCCGGATGTCAACGAGTACGGGACGGGGGAGGCGGAGATTATCGATTTTGCGATTATCGACGAGTACGGAAGCTACACGAACTGCATCCAGAAAGGGACGTCCTTTTCCATCAAGTCCAAAGTGCTGTTTCAATCCGACGTGCAGGACCCGATCTTTACCTATACGTTTAAGACCGTGCAGGGAACCGCGGTGACGGGCACCAACACGATGTATGAGAAGGTGGGAATCGGAACCGCGAAAGCCGGGGAAGTGTATGTGGCAACCTTTAAACAGAACATGGATATGCAGGGCGGAGAATATCTGCTGTCCGTCAGCTGCACCGGATATGTCGGGGGCGAGTTCCGGGCGTACCACAGGCTGTACGATGTCTGCGGCGTGACGGTCATATCCGACAAAAATACGGTGGGCTTTTACGATATGAATTCGGAGACTACGGTAGAGCGCGTGAAATAGAGACGGGAGTGAAGGAGAAGCGCTTCGCTTGCGGGCGGCAGAATGGAGGAGAAGAATGGAGGATGCGGCTTTTCTGCGGGAACTGTGCGGGATTGTAAAACAGAATAAAGAAAGCTTTGACGCAGTGATCGCGGAGAAGGCATCTTATCCGTATCTGTATCATCTGTCGCGGATTCGGGAGAATCTCGTGGACTGGCTGCCGCTTCTGCCGGGAATGCATGTGCTGGAGCTGAATCCGGGCTGCGGTGCGCTGACCGGAAAGCTTCTGCAAAAGACCGGCCGCGTCACCTGTGTGGCCGAAGACGAACCGCATGCGGCGGTCCTTCGCGCACGGTATCACGGGTGCAAGGAGCGAGGAGGCAGCGACGGAGCGGCTGCAAAATGCCAGAGAGCGGACGGCGGCGCAGGACTGCAGGTGCTCCTGCCGCAGCAGTGGGATGACAGCGGCCCGGCGGACTTTGACGTCATTTTGATTGCCGGGGAGTTCTGCCGTTACAAAGAGCGGCTCTCTGCGCTGCGGAAACGGCTTCTGCCGGGAGGGATGCTTGTCGCGGCGGATGCGAACCGCCTCGGCCTCAAATACTGGGCCGGCTGCGCGGAAGAATACGGCGGCGGGTATTTTACCGGTCTTGAGGGAAGCGCGGACGGTCTCTCCCGGAGCGAGTATGAAGCGCTGCTCGGGCAGGCGGGCTTTGCGGACGTGCGGTTTTATTATCCCTACCCCGACTATAAATTTCCGCATACCGTCTATTCGGACCGCCGGCTTCCGCAGCGGGGAGAACTCGCAGACAACCGCCGGAACTTTGACAGGGACAGGCTCGCGCTCTTCGACGAGCAGAAGGTCTATGATTCGCTGCTGGCGGAAGGACTGTTTCAGAAGCTGTCAAACTCGTTTCTGATTCTGGCCGGGGAGACGCCCCGGGACGGCGGGCGGGTGTGCTACGAGAAATACGGCAACGAGCGTGCGCTGCCGTTTCGCATCCGCACGGAGATTGCGGAGGATGAAGCAGGCGGGCGTATCGTGACGAAATATGCATCCGACCCGGAGGCAGAGGGGCATATCCGAAATATGGAATGGGCGGCGGGCGCGCTCGCTGCGGCTTATGCAGACAGCCCGATTGCGGTCTGTCCCTGCCGCGTGGAGGACGATGTGCGGGGCGTGCGTGCGGTTTTCCCGTTTGTCGGGGGAAGATGCTTAAAAGAATTGCTGCAGGAGGCGGCGGAGGCGGGAGACCGCGGCAGAGTGGAGCTGCTTCTGCGCGAGTACGCAAACCGGCTGCGCCGGTACGGCGGAGAGATCCCGTTTGCCGTCACGCCGGAGTTCGTCCGGTTATTCGGGGAGCAGGCGCCGGATGAGGGGCTTCCCTGTGCGCGGGCATGCAACATTGATTTTATCTTTTCAAATATTTTTGCGGAGGAAACGCGGGAAGGGGCAGCGGAAGCCAGATGGACGGCGATCGATTACGAATGGACCTTCGCGTTTCCGGTGCCGAAAGAGTTTATCGTGTACCGGGGGCTGTATTTCGCGTATTACGAGGTGCTGATACACTGGGGCTTTGGCCTGGAAGAGGTACTTCTTGCCGCGGATATTTCCGGCGATGCGGCGGAATGCTATCAGCGGATGGAAGAACATTTTCAGGAATATTTAAGCGGAGGCGTTCTGCCGGTGCGGAATATGCAGCGGCTGATGGGGACAAGGATCATTCCGGTGCAGCAGGCGGCCGCGGAATATGACGGGTCGGCACGGCTTTGGTCGGCGCCCGGTGCAGCGTCTTCGTCAGCGCCTTCGTCAGCGCCTTCGGCGCGGGAGAGGGCGAGACTTCCGGTAAAGAAGATCCTGTATCACATCGACCGACAGGAGCGGCAGGACGGCGGCATGCTGTGCGCGGGCTGGGCGGTTGCAAAGACCTGGGACGGCAAGGCGTTTGCGGCAGAGATCCGGGTGACGGATGCGTCGGGAGCCGACATCCCGTTTGAGGTGACGCGGCGCGAACGCGCGGATGTGGCGGAGGCCCTTCGGATACGCGGCGCAGAACATCCGGTGTGGGGATTTGACTGCACATGGCTTTGGCCCCGCGCGGGAGAGCACACAAAAGATTGGAAAATCATTTTTTCATCAGGGAAGAAAGAGGAAATCTATACATGTACCATTCGAGACAACGAATACAGGATGTAATGCTGCTGCTGGCAGATATGGCATGTTTTATCCTCAGCTATTTCGGGGGAGGATATCTGTGGCTGGTGAGCTACCGCAATGTGTCTGTGGCCGACATGCGGGCGGAGCTGATGGAGAGCTTCGGTGCGGTGCTTGTGGTATATATGCTGGCAATGCTGTTTTCCGATATCGAGAAAAACTTTATCCGGAGAAATATTTACCGGGATCTGTGGGCGGCGGTGCAGGCCGGCGTGCTGCTGGTGCTGATCACGTCGCTGACGATTTTCCTGCAGCACAATCACGCGGACGCTTCCCGCGGCGTGTATTTCAGTATCGCGGCTATCAATGCCGCACTGTTTTTTGCGGCGCATGTGCTGATGAAATATTATCTTCTGAAAGTTTACCGCAACAAACGCGCCACAAATCAGATTTTTCTGGTGACGACCGCGGACCGGGTGCAGGATATTCTGGCGGAGGCGGACAACACAAAAGACTGGGCGCACCGGCTGACCAGCATTGCGATTATCGACGACAATCAGGTCGGAAGATGGTATGAGGGGGTTCCTGTTGTGGCGACCTACGATACGATGTTCCAGTATGCGAAGCAGGAAATCGTAGACGAAGTATTCCTGAATGTGCCGTATGATACCGGCGCCTCGCTGGCGCAGGTCGTAAATACGTTTGAGGATATGGGGGCGACCGTTCACGTCAGCATCGAGATCTTAAACCGCTTCGACGACTATCACAAGAGCTTTAATGTCATCGGAAGCATACCGGTGGTGACGTTTACGAATCAGTCCTATGACTGGAAGATGATGCTGGTGAAACGGCTGATGGATATTGCGGGAGCCCTTGTGGGACTTGTGATTACCGCGGTGGTCACGGTATTTTTGGCGCCGCCGCTTTTGATCGAATCGCCGGGACCGCTGTTCTTTGCGCAGAAGCGCGTCGGAAAGAACGGAAGGTTTTTTAAAATATATAAATTCCGCTCCATGTACCGGGATGCGGAGGAGCGGAAGAAGGAGCTTGAGAGCCAAAATGAAATGAACGGCTTTATGTTTAAGATGAAGGATGACCCCCGGATTACGAAGGTGGGGAAATTTATCCGGAAAACCAGTATTGACGAGCTTCCCCAGTTTTTCAATGTTTTAAAAGGCGATATGAGTCTGGTGGGGACCAGGCCGCCGACGGTGGATGAATTTCGGCAGTATGAGGCGCACCAGAAGCGGAGGCTTTCCGCGAAGCCCGGTATTACGGGGCTCTGGCAGGTGAGCGGAAGGAACGACATCAAGGATTTTGAGGATGTGGTAAAGCTGGACGTGCAGTATATCGATAACTGGAGTCTGGGACTCGACATTAAAATTCTTCTGAAGACAATTAAAGTCGTGTTTGAAAAAGGCGGCGAGTAAAGAAAGGATGGAATGCATGAACAAGGAGTATAATCTGGACAAAGAGTATAACGTGGTGGAGATTATCCGCTACAATCTGAGAATGTGGTGGCTTGCGGTGATTTTTGCAGGGATCTGCGCCGGGATTCTGGGCGGATATAAATACAAGGCAAATCACCAGTTTGTGGAGCGCGAGCTGTACGAGAATATTCAGCAGGCGGTGGCGACCGTCTATGTGAAGACCTACAGTGACGAGACTTCGGTCGAGCGCGTGGGAACGATGATCAAAATTGCCTACAGCAACCGTACCTATGACAGATTTATCGAGAATACAGGCTATGACCTGCCGTTCGAGGGGTACCAGCAGCTGTTTGAACCGACCGTCGGCGAGGTGTCCGACATCATGACGCTGTATCTTAACTATCCGGCGTACTACAATGAGTTTACCGTTGACGACGAGGAGGACGCGAAGGAATTTCTGCGTCAGGTGACCAAGGCGACAGGCGAAGTCGCGCGGGAGATGATAGGGACAGACTGTATCGAGAGTCTTGACGCACCGTATACGGCGACGACGGTTCACAAGCTGGAGTCCTACTCCATCACCGAGGAGGATTTCCGGAAAGGCGTGCTCAAGGGAGCGGTAGCGGGGCTGGTGCTCGGAGTGATTGTGGAGGTGGTGCTCTACACGTTCTGGATGCTCATTTATAAAAAGCCGAAAAATGCGGAGGAGGTGCGTCAGGGGTTTGATGCGCCGATTATTGACACTCTCAAAAAGGGTATGGACGATGAGGAAGGCTTTAAGAAGCTGGCGCTGTTTCTGCGGGACGACGAGGAGCCGGCGCGCACGGTCTGCTGCATGCCGGTATCGTGCCCGAAGAAGGACACGGCGTTAAAGCTGGCGATGAGCATGGCAAACGAACAGAAACGGACGCTTTATATCGATCTTGCAGAGTCCGGAGAGGGCAGCTCCATCAGCGCGTGGATTCTCGGCGAAGGCGAGGAGCCGAAGCCGCAGGCGCTCAATGCCTATCTCGATTCCGTCAGCCGCAGCAGTAAGGACGAGAAGAACTTTAATCTCGTGATGAATACGCGCTTTGCCAAGTATCTGGAACAGAAGCGCAGCGAGTACGACTGTGTGATCGTGAACGCGCCGGATGTGACCGGCAGCGCGGATGCCTACGCGGCGGCGAAGCTGTGTGACAAGACGTTTGCGGCCTGCGGAAGAAAAGAAGTGAAAAACGAAGTGATGTATCGTGTCAAAAACACGGCGGATGTAAGCGGAATCCGCATCGAAGGGGTTTTGGTCTATGAATCTTAAACCGGTTCTGGTTTTGAGCCTGATGTTTGTCCTGGCGCCTGTGTGGATCGGGACCATATGGACCGGGGCGCTGCGTATCAGAGGGCGCGCAAGCCGCGTCCTGCATGCATGGGTGTTCGGCTTTGCGACGATGCTCGCGGCCGGACAGCTCGTGTTTGTGCCGATGGTTGCGCTCGGGAGAAAGCTGTCGGAAGCACAGGCGGTGTGGGAATTCTGCATGGAATTGCTCGCGGCGGCAGCGTTTGTCCTGTTTCTGGTGAAACGGGGCGGGCAGCTTTTCGCGGGGGAGAAAGACTCTGCCGCGGGTACGGATTTAAAAAAGAATGCCGCCGCGGACAAGAAGGACTGCGCAGAGGGAGGAAGGCGTGTTTTTCCGATTATTTTCGGGGTTCTTGCGGCGGTTCTGATCTTGCTGCAGGCCTATATTCCCGCGCGCTATGAGCACAGCGACGACGACGACGCACGGTTTATCGCGGAGGCGGTGTCGGCGGTCGTGCACGATTCCATGTATCAGGACAGCCCGATTGAAGCAGACTTTATGTACTGGGATGTAGGGGAGGTGCGCAAGGATCTGACCTCTCCGTGGGCGATGTTTCTGGCGATGCAGTCGAATATCTGCGGGCTTGCACCGGCGGTTCTGGCCCACTCTTACCTGCCGTTTTTTCTGATTTTGCTGTGCTACGGACTGTATGCGCTGATCGGATCGGAGCTGTTTGGCGGGGACAGGGAAAAGACGGCTCTTTTTCTGATTTTCCTGTCGGTCATTCATCTGTTTGGTTATACGTCGACGCACACGCTGGCATCCATGCTGCTGCTGCGCATCTGGCAGGGGAAAGCGGTGTGCGCAAGCTTTCTGCTTCCGCTGCTGTTTTACCTGTTCTGCCGGATATTGAAGGGGAAAGGGACGGCTGAGACTGCGCTGCTCTATGTGACTGCGGCGGGCGGCTGTATGCTGTCGGGAATCGGCATCGTAACGTCCCCGATTGTTCTGATGATATACGGGATCGTGGACTTCTGCCGTCACAGGAAATGGAAGCGGCTGCTTGCGGTCTGGGGAGCGGCGCTGCCGTGCGCGGTATTTCTGGGATATTATCTGTTTGGGTTCAGGTGAAAGGAACTGTTTATGGAATATGTACATGCCGTTTGGGAGGAATTTTTAAACTTCATAGGCGGAAGAGGAGGGCTGCTGCACTGGCTGCTGTTTTGCGCGGCGCTGGCGTGCTGCTTCTTCTGGGGGAAACGGGAGCGGCGCTTACTGGTCTGGCCCTCAGCGCTGGCGCTGCTGCTCTTTTTTAACCCTGTATTTTTTAAATACGTGGGGACACGCTTTCTGACCGGCGTGTATTGGCGGCTGCTGTGGATGCTGCCGATTTCGTTTGTCATTGCCTACACGCTGACGCGCCTTGCCGCGGGGGTAAAGAGAGACGTGCTGCGGGTCGGTGTGATCGTGCTGGCATGCGTCTGCATCGCGGTCAGCGGCAGGGCGGTTTTTACGCCGGAGACGTACCGGGAGAAGGAAAACGAGTACGAGCTGCCGGACGCGGCGATTCACATCTGCGATTACATCATGGGGCAGCTGCAGTCGTGGAAAGAGACGGTGATTGTGCCGAATGAGCTGCTCTGTTCTATCCGGCAGTATTCGACTTCCGTCTGTCTGCTGTACGGGAGAAACGCGGGCGGATTTATCTCGGACATCGGCGAGGAGGAAGCGGCCGTCTATGCCCAGATGAGCAGCGAGACGCCGGACGTGGCGTTTGTGACGCGCGTTGCGGGAGAGAAAAACTGCAGATTTATTGTGTTTAACACGGATTTTCACCGGATACCGGAGGATTTGACAGGCTACGGCTATGAGCTTGCGGCGGTGATCGACGACGTCTATGCGGTGTACCGCAGAGCGGAGTAGCACGCTGACGGGGAGAGACATGTTTTTTGTTCCGTCAGAGAAAGGGCATGAAGTTTTATGGATAGAATAAAAGAGTATTGCGGCAGGGTAAACTGGCAGGAAGTAGGGATTATCGCATTCTACGGGTATTTTTCCATCAACATACTGATGAAGGCGTTTACCTATGACCACGGTGATTTTATCTACAAATATTTCTTTGCGTTTGCAATGACATTTTTGGGAATTAAAATCGTCACAACCAAATACACGCTGCGGGAGGTCGCCTGGATTGCGCTTTTAATCGGACTCGGGCTGGCGCTTTCGGTCATAACAAAGCAGAATACCTGGCTGCTGCTTTTTCTGACGATTCTCGGCATGAAAAACTGCAGCTTCCCGGTGCTGATTCATCTGGGCGTCTATATCCGTGTGATAAGTCTTGCGATTCTTGTCGTGGGTTCTACATTCGGCGCGTTTGATATCGGATTTAAGACGACGCCGGACACGAAATATGTGGAGATCCCGGTCTACAGCTTTGCGATGAACGAGCCGAACACGGCTTATCTGGCGGTGTTTCTGACGCTGATGCTGCTGCTCTACGACAATTACGAGAAGCTGAATATAAAGTGGTTTTTGGGGACCTCGGCGGTTGCGCTGCTGTTTTACGAACTGACGTTCTGCCGCACCGGCATTACCGTATTTTTCTTTGCGTGGATACTGATTGTGTTTGACAAGACCGTAAAAAGCCACAGAATGAAATTGATACTGGCGCTGTCGGTTCCGGTGGGAGCGGTGTTCAGCCTGCTGACGATGGTCCTCTATAACGGCAGCAATCCGCTGCTGCATCTGATCAACCACTTTGTGTCGGGACGAATCTATATCATGAACAGCTACTATATCGATCAGGGAATCGCGCTGTTTCCGCGGACACAGGAAATTTTTTACGCGAGTTATCACGGATTGATCGACAATACCTACATGTTTGTGCTTCTGTATTGCGGGGTGTTTGTCGCATTGTTCTTTTTTGCGCTGGTGTCATGGACGCTGTTTCGGCTGTACCGGGGCAGACATTATAAGGAGCTGGTGTTTATCGCGGCGATGGCGCTGTACGGCGTGCTGGAACAGTATGTGATGAACGGATTTATGAACCCGTTTATCCTGTTGTGCGGCGGACTGCTTTTCCCGGGACTGCTTGAGAACCGGGGAATGGAACTTACGGCGGAGAAGGCAAAAAGGGCGGAAAACAGGGAGGCAGTGTGAAAAATTACCATATTTTACAGGTTCACAATTTTTATCAGATTCCGGGCGGCGAGGATGTGGTGGTGCGCAACGAAAAGCGGCTGCTTGAGGAGCACGGGCACAAGGTGTACACCTACTACCGCTCCAACAGCGAGCTGCGGGAGGCGGGATTGCCCGGAAAGCTTCTGCTGCCGTTTACCGCGGTCTATTCTTTTCGGACGGCGCGGGAGGTAAAGCGGATTATCCGGGAGAATAAGATTGATATCGTTCATGTGCACAATACGCTCACGATGGTGAGCCCGTCGGTATTTTATGCGGCGAACCGATGCCGGGTTCCGGTGGTGCAGACGCTTCACAATTTCCGCATGCTGTGCCCGGCAGGGTCTTTTTTCCGGGACAATGTGATCTGCGAGGAGTGTGTGGAGGGCGGCATGAAATGTGCGGTGCGTCACAGATGCTACCGCGGAAGCATGGCGCAGACCGTCGTCAGCGCGGCGATTCTGCAGATTCACAGGCTGCTCGGCACCTACCGCAAAGTCAACTTTATCTGCCTTACGGAGTTTAACCGAAATAAGCTGCTCAATTCTTTAAAAAAGCAGATCGTCGATCCCGACAGAGTCTACATCAAACCGAATTTCACGTTCGCGGAGGGCATCGTGCCCAAAGAGAACAGAGAGGCGGAGGACTATTTCCTGTTTGCGGGCCGCGTGGAGGCGTTAAAGGGCGTTGACATCGCGATAAAGGCGTTTGAGAAACTTCCCGGAGAGCGGCTCTACATTGCGGGGAGAGGGCCGATGATGGAGGAGATGCAAGCCTATGTGGCGGAGCATCACATGGAAAATGTCCGGTTCCTCGGATACCTCCAGAAGGAGGAGATGTCCGAGCGCTTTTATCACGCGAAAGCGGTGATTATGACGTCCCAGTGCTATGAGGCGTTTGCGATGACGATTGCGGAGGCATACTCCTACGGTGTGCCGGTGATTGCCGGCCGGGTCGGAAATATGGACGGCATGGTGCAGGAGGGCAAGACCGGGGTAAAATTTACCTACAATTCCGCGGAGGATCTGGCGGAGCGGATTCGGGCCTTTAACCGGATGAATCTGGCGGAGCTGAAAGAAAATGCGCGCAGTTTTTACGAGACAAGGCTTCGGCCGGAAGACAATTACAGGATGCTGATGGAGATATACGAGGACATATCAAAATGAAAAGAGCGCTGTTTATCACAAATATACCGTCCCCCTACCGCGTAGATTTTTTTTCGTTTTTACAGAAAAACTATCCGCAGTATGAATTTCATGTACTGTTTTCCGGCGCCGGCATGGAGAACCGAAAATGGAGCGTGGAACTTCGGGGGCTTTCCAATTACACGATTTTAAAATCAAAAACGATTATCATCCGAAAACGCTTTGACGACCGGTATGTGTTTGTGCCGGTCGGCGTGGAGCGGGCGCTTGCAGAGATAAAGCCGGATGCGGTGTTTGCGATGGAGTACAATCCGACGATTCTGCGCGCCGTGCACTGGTGCAGGAGAAAAAAGATTCCGTTTGTGAGCTGGACCGACGGAACTTTGCACTCCGAGCGGCATATCGGACGGGTGCAGCGGCTTGCGCGGGCTTATGTCATAAAGCGCGCGGCGGCGTTTGTGGCGAGCAGCACCGCGTCGAGAGAAGCGCAGATCGCCTACGGGGCGGATGAAAAAAAATGTTTCCTGTCGTATCTGACGGTGGACATTCACAAATATCTGCGGGAGAAATCCGATTACGGCGGACGGCAGCTTCTGTATGTGGGAAGCCTGATACAGCGGAAGGGGCTCGATTTGCTGCTGCCGGCTTTGGAAAAGACGCCGGAAGATATCCGGCTTGTGATTGTCGGCGAAGGGCAGGAGAAAGAAGCGCTGACAGAGCAGGCAGCAAAGCTCGGGATTTCGGACCGCATTGAGTTTCGGGGCTACGTGGAGGGAGAAGCGCTGCGCGAGCTTTACAGCGCGTCGGATATCTTTGTCCTTCCCACGCGGGAAGACTGCTTCGGCCTGGTGATTCTGGAGGCTATGTGCGCGTCTCTGCCCGTTGTCTCGTCAAAGTACGCGGACGGTGCAGCCGATTTGATCGAGGAGGACGGGAACGGAAAAATCGTGGACCCGGAGGACGCCGATGCGTTTGCCGGCGTGATTGAAGAACTCTTTTCGGACGAGGAGCGGCTTGCCCGCATGGGAAAGAGAAGCTATGAGAAAGCGCAGGAATTTGCATTTGACAGAGTGGCGGAGGGATGCGTGGAGGCATTGGAATATATACTATGAAAAAGAAAAAAATTTTGTTCAACGGTCTCGGGAACCGGGGCTGGATCGGCGGCCTGTATTATCTGAAAAATATTATTTTCAGTATTCTGCAGAATCCGGCGCTCACGGAAAAATTTGAGATTGTCGTGTTGATCGACCCGGCGCATGCGGATATTTTTGAGTGCTTCCGCGGGAAGATTGATATCCGGGTCCGGGAGGGGACGGGAAAGCTGAAACTGGCGTTTTACGAGATGCGGCTGATCTGGTTCGGCGGCGTAAAGTACTGCTATGCGCTGGAGCTCAATAAAATCGGAAAGCTGTTTGCAAAGCGCGGCATATTCTGGATACCGGATTTTCAGCACCGCACGCTGCCGGAGTTCTTCCGGCCGGAGGAGCTTGCGGCAAAGCAGCAGACGGACCTTGCGATGGTCATGCGGACAAATCCGATGGTGCTGAGCAGCAATGACGCAAAGCATGATCTGGAAACCTTCTATCCCGGGCATAAGTGCCCGGTGGAGGTCGTTCATTTCGTCTCTTATATTGAGCCGGAGATCCGCGCGATTACGCCGGAGACGGAGCAGGCGGCCGCGGAGAAATTCGGCCTGAAAAAGAATTACATCTATCTGCCGAACCAGTTCTGGCAGCACAAGAATCACATCGTGGCGGTAAAAGCGATTGAGATCATCCGCAGCCGGGGGCTTCTTTCGGATTATGATTTCGTGTTTACCGGAAACCTTGAGGATTACCGCAACCCGGCTTATATCGATAAGTTAAAGGACATTATGGATGCGCCGGGCGTGCGGGATGCCGTCAAACTGCTTGGGTTTGTGGAGCGGACCGAGCAGCTGTGCATTATGAAGCGGGCAAGGTTTCTGGTGCAGCCGTCGCTGTGTGAGGGCTGGGGCACGGTGCTCGAGGATGCAAAGGTGCTTGACAAGACTGTGCTGCTCTCCGACATACCGGTGCACAGAGAGCAGAAAAACGAAAAATGCCTGCTGTTTGATCCGCACAATCCCGAGGAACTTGCGGAGCTGATGGTGCAGACGGCGTCTTTGGACTTTTCGGAGAGCGCTGAACATGGTATTATGAGGATGTACGAGGAAGCGAAAGAGTATGCAAAGGCGCTTGAGCGCGTGTTCCTGTAAGAGTACCCTTTGTCAATCAAGGGTGACTTTTTCAATGAGATGTCACACCCAAATTTGTGCCGGAGCCGCAAATTTGAAGCGCAGAGGAGAAATGACATGAAAAAAATGGTGATTACCGGCGCAAACGGATTTATCGGGAGAAGCGCCAGAGAATATTTTGAAAAAGAATACGACATAATCGGGATCGACATTGCGGAGAAATGCGTCGGCGGGGCGGACGGCAGGCTGACCTATTATCAGTGCAATATGTCAAAGGACCCGGCGGAGCTCTCGATGATTATGGGCAGCGTGCAGCCGGACGTGATTCTGCACTGTGCGGGAAGCGCAAATGTGGGGGCTTCCGTGGTAAATCCGATGGCGGATCTCGACGGCAATCTGCACAGCCTGTATCAGCTGCTGATCGCGCTTGCCGCCATCGAGAAGAAGCCGAAGATTATTTTTATGTCGAGCGCGGCCGTGTACGGCAATCCCGTGCGGCTGCCGATCCGCGAGGGGGATGCCCCGGCGCCGATTTCCCCCTACGGTCTGCACAAGCTGATGTGTGAGCAGTTATGTCACTATTACAACGAGGTGCACGGTTACCGCACCCGGAGCATCCGCATCTTCTCGGCCTACGGCAGCGGTATCCGCAAGCAGATTTTCTGGGATATCTATCAAAAATATCAAACGTCCGGAACTATCGACTTATTCGGGACCGGGGACGAGACGAGGGACTATATCCATGTGGCGGATATTATGCGCGCGATCGACTGCATCATAAAATACGAGGGCGAGGAAGAGATCTTTAACGTGGCGAACGGGGAGGAGATTCCGATCCGCGAGCTGGCGCACTCCTATGCGGAGCAGCTCGGGGAGAGCCCGGATATCGTGACGTTTAACGGCAAGGTAAAGGCGGGTGATCCGAGGAACTGGCGCGCGGATATCACGCTGCTCAAAAAGACCGGCTACCGGAAGAGCGTGTCCTTTGCGCAAGGCGTGAGCGACTACGTGCAGTGGGTGAGAAAGCAGGGCGAATGAACGGAAGAATCTATGTGTTAAATCAGAGGCGCGAGGAGACCTTCGACGCGGCGGGCAAGGCGATGCAGGACGTATTTTCCGTGCTTCGGGACCGGGGAGCGAACGTCATATGGAGTATGCCAAAGAGCAGCAAAAAGTTCTTAAAGGCGCTGGATCTGCCGTACCTGCTCTTTTTCCTGCTGTTTTGCGCCGGAAAGAGGGATTACGTGTTTTATTCCATTCCCGAGAGCCGCATCAAAATCCGCCTGCTTGAATGGGTTAAGCGGGTCAAAGGCTTTCAGATGATATGCTTTATCAACGACTTAAATGCGTTCCGGTACGGCTATCGGGCAGGCGAAGCTTTGAGCAGGGAGGAGCAGGCGGAGCTTTCGGATCTCAATGCGGCGGAGCATGTCCTGGCGCCGAACGCCGGTTCCGAGGAGATGCTGCGCGCGGCAGGCTGCCGCAGTCATATGGTGGCGGTGGGCGTCTGGGATTACCGGATGAGCGGCGCGCAGGCGGCGCAGATCGAACAGAGAAGTCAAACAGGCAGGCAGGTCGGCGGCCGCGGGACGGGAGCAGGGAGCGGCGGTGTCTGCGGCAAAGCGGAAGGCGGCGAAGCTGGCGGGACATTTCATATTGCGTTTGCGGGAAATCTGAACAAATCCGAATTTCTTGCGGCGATGGAAGTTCCCGCCGGGGTTCGGTTCGACCTGTGGGGAAGGCTCGACGAGGAGCGGCAAAAAATGCTGCCTGAGGCCTGCGAATACCACGGTCTGCTGTCCTCGGAGGAGGTCCCGCTTGCGGTCTGTACCGCAGATTTCGGCCTGGTCTGGGACGGGACGGGCTGCGACGAAATCGAGGGCGGACTCGGAGAGTATCTCCGCTACAACAATTCGCACAAATGCGCGCTCTATCTGGCGGCCGGAATTCCCGTCATTGTGTGGAGCCATGCCGGGATGGCGCATTTTGTCAGGGACCATCACTGCGGAATATTAATCGAACGGCTCGGTGAGCTGTCCGGGGCGATTGCGGAGGCGGATTATGAGGAACTTCTTATGGCTGCGCGCAAGGTGGCGCCGCGGCTGCGGGAAGGGTACTATTTAAAGCGGGCGTTGGATGCGATTGTAACAGAATGAGAACGGAAATGAGGCAGAGTATGAGCGATACGAGGAGGACGGCGCCGGTCATCCTGTTTACCTACAACAGGCCGGAGCACACGAGACGGACCATCGAGGCGCTGGCCGCAAATGAGCTGGCTGCGGAGACTGACCTGTACATCTATTCGGACGCGGCAAAAAAGGAAGCGGACCGGGGAAAGGTGCAGGAGATAAGGGATTACGCGCAGACGGTCACGGGCTTTGCAAACGTGGAGCTTCGGGCCAGAGATGTCAATTACGGTCTGGCGAAAAATATCATCGAAGGGGTCACCGAGATTGTAAACCGTTACGGAACGGTTATCGTTCTTGAGGATGATCTTGTGACAAACCGCTATTTTCTCCGGTTTATGAATGACGGGCTTGCGCGCTATGAGAGCGAACCGCGCGTCACCGGAATCACCGGTTTCTCCCATTTCGGCGACGGGATAAAACTACCGTTTGAATCGTATTTCAATACGCTGACGGGCACGAGCTGGTCGTGGGCGACCTGGGCGGACCGCTGGAGCTGCTTTGACGCGGCGTGTGAGGACTGGACAAGACTCGTTTCGGATGCCGCGCTGCGCAGGCGCTTTAACTATGACAACACCTACAACTTTTATAAGATTTTAAAGATGCAGCAGACGGATGAGAAGACGAACTCCTGGGCAATCCGCTGGTACTGGACAAATTTCCGGAAAAATGCGCTGATCCTCTCGCCGACGAAATCGCTGGTAAACAATGAAGGATGGGACGGCAGCGGCGTCCACTGCGGCAAGTCGAACGAGCCGGCGTTTGACCACCGCCTTGCGACGGACCGTCCGATTACGGAATTCCCGACAAAAATCGAGGAACTGCCCGAGGTTCACCGGCTGATGAAGCGGGCATTGCTGCGGGAGTCGGAGCCGAATTTGTTAAAGCATGTTTACCATATCGTGTTCCGCAGAAATTATATTGGAGAAAAGTAGATGAGGATATTAGCGATTTTTACCTGTTTTAACCGAAAAGAGCTCACGAGGCGCGGCATGGAGACGCTGGCGGCAAACGAAGCCGTCGCGTTCGACTATGTGATTTTGGACGACAACAGTTCCGACGGCACGAGGGAAATGCTAAAGGAGCTGCGGGATGCGGGCGCCTGTCGGATCGACCTGATCGAGGGGGACGGCAGCAATTTCTGGAACGGCGGCATGCACAAGGCCATCGAGCACGTCAAAAAGCATCACCGGGATTACGACTATTATATGCTGATGAACGACGACACAAAGTTTTTCCCGGGCATCTTTGACGAGATGGCGGGGGCGCTTGCGCCGGATGCGGTGACGGTCGGCGCGATCTGCGGCGAACGGGGAGAATTAAGCTACGGCGGCATCAAGTACACGAAGGGGATCAAGTACAAAAAGCTCGGGCCGGATGCGCCGGACGTAAACTGCGACACGTTCAATGCAAACTGTGCGGTGATACCGCGGGATATTTTCCTGCAGGTCGGAATCGACCCGTATTATCAGCACAGCATCGGGGATTTCGACTACGGCCTGCAGATTGCCAGGCTCGGGTACGCGATCCGTATCTATCCGAAGTATGTGGGCGAGTGCAACGACAACACCCTGCAGAAAACCTGGCAGGACGAATCGCTGCCCAGACTGGAGCGCATTCGCCTTAAGGAGAGCAGGAAAGGGCTGCCGTTTCGCGACTGGTTTCATTTCCTGCACAAGAATTTCGGGCTGGGAACGGCGATCGTGCGCTCGATTACGCCCTATGTCCGGATTATCCTGGGGACAAAGACCAGATATTCTGGGGCGTAGGAGCCAGATCCGGAAGAACAGATTGCGGAAGAAAGGGGTGAGGATATGGGGAAGCGATTGCTTTCGGAACCGGAGGAAACAAATCTGGAGGATTACAATACCATAGAAGTAAAGGATGAATCCGCAGAGGAAGGATTAGATTATCCGGATTTGAAGATTAAAATTGATAAAGACCAGTATTCCGTTTATGAAATGAAACGCAAATATGACAGAGGAAAAATTTGCATGGACCCTTCGTTTCAGCGGCACTTTGTTTGGAACGGCAGGCAGATGTCCGAATTGATAGAGTCCGTAATCATAGGAATCCCGCTGCCGCTAATCTATCTGGCGGAAAGTCAGGAGGGAAATCTGGTGGTCGTGGACGGGAGACAGCGGCTTACCACGTTTGTGAGATTTTTGAACAATGAATTCAAATTAAGCGGGCTTCGGATTTTAAAGGAGATCAACGGATACGGGTTCCGGGAATTGGAGGAGGAGAAGCGCTTTTCCAAATATGCGACAAGTATTGAGGATTTCCAGCTTGTGGTGCAGGTAATCAAATATCCGACGCCGGATAAGGTGCGGTTTGATATTTTTGACCGGGTAAACCGCGGCGGTACGCCGCTGAATAAGCAGGAAATGCGAAATGCGCTGTATCAGGGGCAGTCCACGCAGCTTCTCAAGGAGCTTGCGGAGGGAGAGGCGTTTCTGGCGGCGACCGGGAACTCTATTTCGCCGAAACATATGAAAGACCGCTATATTATTCTTCGCGCGATCTGTTTTAACCTGTATCAGAAGCATGCGCTTACGGATACAGAGGGAAAGGTAGTGGAGTACCGCAGTGATATCGAGGATTTTCTGGGGCGCGGAATGGAATTTTTAAACCATCTGCCGGCGGGAAAACTCGAGGAGCTGAAAGCGGAATTTGAGCGTACGATGCGGCATATTTACCGGGTTCTTGGGGAGAATGCATTTCGTATTCCGGCGCCCTATGAACGGCGCAGACCGATCAGTATGACGCTGTTTGAGGCACTGTATTATCTGTTTCAGGAGTTTGAAACCGTGGACGATGCAAAAGTGCGCAGCCGGCTGACAGACGCGGTAGACGAATTACTTCTGGATAAAGATTTTTTAGACAGCCTGCAGTTTTCCGTGGACAGTAAAAATCATGTGGATATCCGATTTCAAAAGGTGATGGAAAAGTATCAGGAGAAATTTTATGATTGAGAAATTGGCGGTTCAGAATTTTAAATGCATCGATTCCGTGGAGACGGAGTTTTCGGGATTGAATCTGTTGACAGGCCCGAACTCTACCGGGAAATCGACGCTGATACAGGCGTTGCTGCTGTTGGCGCAATGTGTCAAAAATAAAGGACTGGTTGGAACGAACCTGATAAACGGCGAGTTTGTAAAGTTGGGTATGCTACCGGATATCCGAAATATCAATACCAACGGAAAACAGATGAAAATCAGCTGGGAAGCGCAGGGAGAAAGTGTGTGCAGCTGTGAACTGAATTTTGCCGAGATGGGGGAAAACAACACGGCGACGATTATAGGTGAGAAAGGATTTACGCTTCCGGATATTGTATATCTGAATCATGACCGGGTTGGCGTAAAGGATATCTATGACAAAAATCTTGAGAATGTGAGCCGGATCGGAACCGCCGGGGAATATGCGTTTGATTATCTGAGCCGCAGAAAGCTGGAGCCGCTTGCAGAGCCGGATTTTGCCGCGGAGCCGATGAAGGTTGGCGTTAATCTGGGAAATCAGGTCGATTACTGGCTGGAGTACATTATGGGATATCGGGTATCCGCGGAAAGTATCGAGAGTACCAATTATGTCCGGGTGCTCTATGAGACCGCAAAGAGCAGCAGGCAGCTTCGCCCGTATCACATCGGGACGGGTGTGAGTTATGTGGCGAATCTGATTGTCTCTGCGTTGTCGTGTAAGAAGGGCAGTATCTTTATTGTGGAGAATCCCGAGATTCACCTTCACCCTGCGGCGCAGTCAAAGCTGCTGGAATTTTTTGCATTTCTTGCGGTCCGGGGCCTGCAGATCTTTGTGGAGACACACAGTGACCATATCTTTAACGGGGTGCGGAAACTGATTCATAAAGGGAAATTGCAGACCACAGACGTGGCGGTTTACTTTATCGTAAAAAACGAACAGGAATGTTCCGATGCGGTGAGAATCCGGATTACAGAGGAGGGGAAAATTAAAAATCAGCAAAAAGGTCTGTTTGATCAGTTTGATGATGATTTAGACGAGCTGCTCGATTTGGATGTTTATGAATGAAATAATTTTAAATGAGAAATCCCTCTGCGGACAGTATACATCTATGGACGAGTTTTACCGCAGCATTTTGCCGTTTCTTGCCAATGTGCAGTATTTTGTGGAGGATGCGTCATGGGAAGTGCTGAAAAAATCGGATTTGTTCCAAAGCCGGGTTACGGAACGTGAGTGTTTTTTCCGGATCAGAGGGGACCGTTCCGATGCAGCGCGGAAAATAAAGGGACTTTTATGCCGTTTATCAGACGAACCGCCGTATTGGGATATGGACAGCCGGCAGAGCGGCAGTTATTGCGCGGACGGTGAGGATGTAACGGGAAGCTCTGTTGCGGAAGCGGCGGCCAGGACAGGCTTTCTTTTATCGTTTCCGCGCTCGGCGTATGAGGACAGAGAATTTACGGTAGCGCATGAAGAGGGGGAATACCGTGTGACGTCGATTTCGACGCCGGCCTATCGCATGGAACGGTTGTATCAAAGAGGGTATTGCGATATCTATACATATCTGCGGGAGCATTTCCGTGGGACAAGGTTAAATTTTGACGAGTTTGACGCCGCATACGGGTTTGATTCGTTTGAGAGAAGTGAGATAGAAGAATGTATCGCGGATTTTGAACGTTTTGCGGGACATGCAGACTGGTGGGAGATAAAAGCGGATTCGGCGCTGTACTGCAAAGAATATCGGCCTTCCAAAAAAGAGAACTGGTTTCGCGGGACAAAATATGCGGATATGACAATCTATAAATTTCGCTGTGGCAATCCCAAACGATGCTTCGGCTATCGAGAGGGCGATGTTTTTTATGCGCTGCGGATGGAGAGAGACCATAAAATCAGTGATAACGGCTGAGGGACAGAAAATGGGGAATATCAGTTTTGTGATCTTAAATTATAAAACCTGGCGGGAGGCGGCGGCCTGCGCCGAATCGATCTTTACGACACAGACGTACGGGGATCTTCAGGTGGTGATCGTCGACAACGGCTCCGGCAATGAGAGTGTCAGAGAGCTTCGCGCGCGCTTTGCGGACGAGCCCCGGGCGCATCTTGTCGTATCGGAGAAGAATCTGGGGTTCGCAAGGGGAAATAATCTCGGAATCGCCTACGCCAGGGAGCATTTTGCGCCGGATTTCATTGTGGCGGCAAACAGCGATATTATCTTTGAGCAGAGAGATTACTGCGAGAAGCTTGCGGAGATTTACCGGGAGACGCCCTATGCCGTTCTGGGGGGCGACATCGTGGATGCAAGCCGCACGCAGCACTTAAATCCGGTCGCGCGTGAGCGCGTATACACATTAAACTATATGCGAAAGCAGGTGTTTGTCTCCTGGGCGAAAGCCGCGATGTTCCGTCTGATTAAATTGTTCCGCCTGAAGCGGGCGGTGGCGGGACATTACGGAATCGCGACCGACGAGCACGGCGCCGATGTGCGCGACGGCAGTAAGAATCTTACGACAAGGGAGGTCGGGGGGAAATCCGTGGCGGCGGATGAGCGCATCGCAGAGGAACTTGCGGGCGTGCTGCTGCACGGCTGCTGTCTGGTGTTTTCGAAAGATTTTTTCGCGGAATTTGACGGGTTCTGGGAGGGGACCTTCCTCTATGCGGAGGAGGAGATCCTCTATTATCTGGCGGAAAAGAGGGGACTTTCGCTGCTCTACTCGCCGCGGGTGACGTGCGTGCACAAAGAAGCGGTGACGACGAACACGCTGTACCGGGATTTCTGCGACGCAAAGATTTTTTATTTTTCTCATATCACAAAGTCGTACCGGCTGTTTTTAAAGCTGATGAAGGACATGGGGGAAGCGTAAGATGGGGGAACCACGGGTTACAATCGTCTGCTGTTATAATGATCTGACGCAGTATCAGGCGTTTGAAAACAGCCTTAAGGGGCAGAATACGGAATATACGCTGCTCGGAATCGACAACCGCGGGCAGAAATTTTCCTCCTGCGCGGCGGCGCTCAATTCGGCGGCCGGACAAATAGAGACGGAATATGTCATCTACGCGCATCAGGATATCGCGCTGCCCAAGCCCGATATGCTTGCGCGGTTTGCGGCGTATCTGGGTCTGCTTGGGCCGGAGGATATTCTCGGCGTGGCCGGGGCCGTGTGGGATGGTTCGGGGAGCGCCAGAGAGCAGACCTGCGTGCTGTCAAAGGTGCGGCACGGAAAAGCGCTTGCCGAGGCGGGGGAGCGGGATTACTCCGGGACCGCGGAATGCGAGACCGTGGACGAATGTTTTTTCGGCGGCCATGCGGAATTTTTCCGGGCGCATCCCTTTGACGAGGCGCTCTGCGACGACTGGCATCTGTATGCGGTGGAGCGCTGTCTGTTTACGCGGATGCGGGGAAACCGGGTGTATGTGTGCGATATTCCGCTGGTCCATTTTTCCGGCGGCGCCATTGGCCATGCGTACAACAGAGGGTTTTACCGGCTTGCACGCCGGTATGCAGGGTACGCAAGACGGGGAGGCGCCGGGCGGAAAATCACATGGCTGCGCACGGTCTGCGGCAGCAGCCGCACGGACTGGTTTCACCGCACTTGTTTTTACTGGAAACGAGAAATCCTGATTCGGATGGGCAGGTATCAAAATGGCTAAAAAATCGCTGGCGGCAAATTCCATATTCAACATGGCGTACAAGGGCTTTACGGCCCTTTTTCCGCTGATTACCACATCCTATATCTCGCATGTGATTCTGCCGGCGGGAGTGGGGCGGGTCGCTTACGCGAATACGATTGCGGCCTATTTTGTGCTGGTGGCGTGCCTCGGGCTGCCCAGTTACGGGGTGAAGGTCATCGCGCAGAACAATGCGTCAGAGGAAGAGCGCAGCAGGACGTTTCTGGAACTGTTTTCGATTAATTTTACCGCGACGGTTCTGTGCACGGCGGCCTATTATCTGTTTGTGAACACGTTTGCGTATTTTGCGGACAAGCGGCAGCTGCTTGACGTCATGGGGCTGATGCTGATACTCAACGTTTTCAATATCGACTGGTTTTATCAGGGGATGGAGGAGTACGTCTATATTTCGGTGCGCAGCTTTATCGTCAAGGTGGCGTCCTTTGGGGCAATGCTGCTTTTTGTGCGGGACGAGGATGATTATCTCATTTACGCGCTGATTTTATGCGTTGCGACGGCGGGGAACAATCTGTGGAACGCGTGGAATCTGAGAAACTATATTTCGCTGCGCATACCGGGCGGGCTGCGGCTTAACCCGGGCAGACATATGCGGCCGGTACTGATTCTTCTCGCGTCCACAATTGCGACGGAAGTCTACACGATGCTTGACACCGTGATGCTTGAGTATTATTTTGGAGATGTACCGGTGGGCTATTATTCGAATGCGGCAAAGGTTGTGCGCATGGTCTATACGCTGGTCATTGCGCTGGTGGCGGTCTTTTACCCTCGCATCAGCCTCTGCTATAAGCAGAAGGACCAGGAGGCGGCGAATGACCTGCTGAACCGCGGGACAAAGATTCTGCTGCTGCTTGCGCTGCCCTGTACCCTGGGGCTGTTTCTGACGGCGGAAGACGTGGTGCCGCTCCTCTTCGGCGCGGAGTTTTCTCCCGCGGTTTCCACGCTGCGTCTGCTGTGCATTTTAATTCTTATTTTTTCGCTGGCCTATTTCCTCGGGCATATCGTTCTGACGGCAGCCGGGCTTGAGCGGATGATACTGCGGGCGACGATCGCGGGCGCGGCGGTCAATGTGTGCGCGAACTTTGCGCTGATCCCCGTACTGCGCCAGGACGGGGCCGCGATTGCGTCGGTGCTCTCGGAGCTGGCGGTGACCGTGATTCTGCTGTGGCATGCCGGGAAGTTCTATAGGCTGAAACTGGGGCTGCACTATGCGGCGACGACGGCGGCGGCACTGGGACTGATGGCGCTTGCGGTGATTTTTCTGCGGGCGCTGCCCGTCGACAGTCCAAACTGGGTGCTTGCGGTTATCACAGGTGCGGCGGCTGTCTACTTCGGGGGACTGCTCGTGCTTGGAAACGAGGTCGCCGGGGAGCTGTGGCGCAAGTTGCGCGGGATGTTGGAAAAAGTGAGAGGTGAGAGATGATGGATTCTGTTTTTGGCGTTGTGCTGGCGCTTGCCGTACTGCTTTTATATGGGTTCCTTTTGGGGAGCAGTTTTTGTGTCCTTTTTCAGAAAAGGGAGCGTGTCGGATTTCGCCTGCTTCTCGGAATGATGCTTTTTCTTGCGGTCTTTTCGGTGACGGAGCTGCCGGTCGAAAAGCTCGGCCTGCCGTTTCATGTGCTGGCGTATGTGCAGACAGGCGTCTTTCTGGCGCTTTTTGCGGCGTGCGTCGTGTTCTGTGCGAAACAGGGCGTGTTTCGGAAATGGAAGATGTCCAAGACGCCGGATCTATATATGGGAATATTTTTACTGCTGATTCTTCTGCAGATTATCTACGGAATGAGCAACGGAGTCCGCATTAACGGGTACGATACGTCTTACTATAACGGACATGCCATAAATGCGATCTATACGGATACGATGTATCAGTATAATCCGAGGACCGGACGGTATATAGGGCTTGAGACATACGAGTATGACGGCTATCCGATGCTGATCGCATATCTGGCAAAAGTCTTTTTTATGCATCCGTTAGTCGTGGTAAACCGGGTGCTCGCAGTCCTGGAGATAATTCTTGCGAATTTGATCGTCTATGAGACGGCGATGCGCCTGTCGTCCGATAAACGCGTGACGGCAGTCCGGACGGCGGCCATTTATGCGGGGATGAGTGTGTTCTGTTATCAGTTTGAGGAGGGAAGATTCTTTTATCTGTGGCAGCGCACGGCGGAATCGAAATCCATGCTGGCAAATGTATACCTGCCGTTTGCGCTGCTAGCGATGCTTTTGCTGGTAAAGGAGGGCGGAGCGCTGTACGGCTGGCTGATTCTGATGTTGGCGGCGATTGTGGGAGCGGGGCTGTCGGTAAGCGGAATATTTATTATGGCGGCGATGATCGGAAGCGGGCTTCTCGCAGTGATTGTCTGTCAGCGCAGATGGAAGTACCTGCTGTACTCCGTGCTCTGTATGATTCCGGGCATGGTGATTGGAATTACACGGCTTTTTTTGTGATCGATGAGGGTAACGACAAATGTTTAGCGGATGGGATTTGGAATTTTACAGGACGGTTTTTACAAATTACTGGTGGCACGGACTTTTTTTCGTCGTCTATCTTGGCGTGCTGGTCTATCTGGCAGGCAGTAAAAGGGCGGAGTTAAAGCAAGTGTTTGTGTGGCCGTTTCTGATCATGCTGATTTCGATATTCAACCCGCTGATTATGGAACCGATTTTACAGCGCACGGGCTGGCAGAACCGGTACAGCCGATTTTTCTGGATGCTGCCGGCGGAGCTGCTGTGCGCCTATATTCTGGCGGTTCTGATCGGGCGGCAGAAGCGCGCGGAATGGCGCGCGGGGATAACCGCGATGACCGTGTGTCTGGTCTTTCTGTGCGGCGGCAGCGCGACGGAATTTGCACTGGATGACAATATTTACAAGATAGACGACAGCGTGATTGAGGTCGCGGAGATGATCGGCGCGGCATCGGAAAAGGAGCGCCCCATTGTCTTATATGACGAAGAAATGTATTATTGGATCAGGCAGTATGACGCCTCGTTTACGACCGGGGCAAAAAAGTCCGAGATGGAAACTTACCGCTGGATGGTAGCAGATGAAATCGATGCAGCGGAGCAGTATGACAGCGAGAAAAAAGCCGTGGCGATGTTTGTGCGGGGGATTGAGGTGGAGCCTGCGCTGATAAACAAAGTATTTGAGAGCCGTGAGATCGATTTTTTTGTCAGAAATATGAATTTTTACTCGGAGGAATACCTAAAGCAGCTGGATCTCGTGTATGTGGATGCCGTGGAGGGGTATGAGCTGTACCGCTGCGTACAGACCAGGGAGGAATAAAAAAGTGCTGACTGTTGGAAAGCTGATGATTGTAATCGTGATATGGGCGGCGGCGCCGCTTCTGTTTGGAAGTCTGTGGAAGAAGTGCGGGACAGAGGAAAACGGCGGAATGATACGGGTGTATCTTATGGGCTCCGTGACGGAATGGGCTCTTTTTTTCCTGTCGGCAAAATGGGCGATTATCAGCGGAAAGTCACTGCGGGAACTCTGTGTGATATGGCTGGTTTGGCTGGCTGTTTCGGTATTGGCTGCGGTGGCGCTGCTGGCGCTGCGGGTCCGGGCGCATGGTCTTTCGCGGAGGAAACCAAAGCCCGGGCGGCTTTTGGCGCTGCCTGTGCTTATCGCAGCCGCAGTCTTGTGCGGCGGCATAAAGCAGGACGAATATACGGTAGAGGAAGCGTGGACGATGTATGCGACGGACACGCTGTATGAGTACGATGCCGTCACCGGGCGCGGCGCGGGCGAGATGCTCTCCTTTGAAAGGCAGCGGCTTAAGGAGCGCGCAGAGGCGCCGATAGAGGCGTATTATGCGGCGAACAGCTTCGCCTGTAAATGGAACCCGGCCAAGTTTATCCGGCTTGTGCTGCCTGTATTTTTGATTCCCTTTTATTTCGGGGTCTATCAGGCGTGGGGAGTGTGGCTGTTTGGGGAGTCGCGGGGAAAAAGAACCGCATTTCAGGTAATCGTATGGCTGCTCTACGGGCTGGCGCTCGTGTCAGAACAGAGCTATATATTCGGGATTTTTACAAACTGCTGGAACGGAGAAACACTCTTTTTTGCAGGACTGGCGCCGTTTGCGGCGCTTCTCGTACTGGAAGAAAAGGACAGAAAAAGGCGTATCGCGCAGTATCTTGCGTGTGCGCTTGCGGGGCAGCTGCTGACCCGTGACGGATTTTTTGTCATGACGTTTCTGTGGGGAACGGCACTGCTTGCGGAGAGGATAAAGGAATGGAAAAGATGATAGCGGCATTTGAGGCGTTGAGAGAGGAATTCCGCATCTTCGGAACGGAAGGGATCAGTATCGTGCTGGTGTGCGCGGCCGTGCTGTTTTTCGCTGCCGAGAGGGACCGAATGGGAGCACGGATCCGAAAGCTGACGGCGTACGGCGTGCTTTTCTTTGTGCTGCTCGCAAATCCTTTCGGATATCATATCATTCACTCGTTCTGGGTGGAGGATTACCGGAATCTTTTTATGCTGCTGCTGCCGGCCGTATTTGTAGCTGCTGCGGTCACGGAGCTTACCGCAAAACAGGACAGGCTTCTGAAACGTGCGGCGATGGCGGTCTGCTGTGCGGGTGTCGTGCTCGCGAGTTCTTTTTTTGATTTCAGACCGGGGAAGCTTGAGGAGACGGCGGATATGTATGCGCACAGACAGGAGATCGCGGCGTTGGATCAGGTGATCCGGGATGCGGGGATCGTGCCGCGGAATATGATTGCGCCGCGCGAGGTTGCCGCCGGAATCCGCGAGGTGAATCCGACGGTACAGTTGTTGTATGGAGAGACGCTGACAGAGGGTATACTAAATAAAACGGTGACGGCGGAGAATGAAGCGGAGCAGGCGTTTTTGGATGTCTGCACGACGCTGATCGCGGTTCCGTCTGCCGTAGATTACCGGATACAGGTCGCAGAAGAATACAAAAGCAACTGTATTTTGCTCGAAAATTCATATGATGAGGCAGAACTGATGGAAAAAGCGGGCTTTCTGTGCTATGGTAGAACAGAAAATTATGCAGTGTACTTTAAGGATTAATAGAAGGATGAAGGAATGAGCAGGAGAGAACAATACAAGCATCTGCTGAACGGAACAGCCAACTGGATATTGTATGCGATACACACGGCGATATTCGGGTATATCTGGTATCAGATCTATGTACCTGAACTGGAGGATCCGTTCTGGAACCGCGGAAACTGGGCGGTGATCGGAATGTACACGCTGTTTGTGTTCTTTTTCAGCCGTATCTTCGGCGCGTACCGCATCGGATATATGCGGATTGTCGATATCTGTACGGCGCAGCTGCTCGCAACCTTCTGCGCGAACTTTATCGCCTATTTTCAGGTTTGCATGGTGGCGAATGACTATATGCAGGTGACGCCGATTCTCGCGATGATGGCGGTCGAGACGGCGGTGATCGTGCCGTTTGTCTATATGGTGCGTTATATCTATGTGAGGCTTTACCCGCCGCGGACGATGATTGTGGTGTACGGCCGCTATTCGCCCGATGCGCTGATCGCAAAGATTAATACGCGCAAGGACAAGTATCATATCTGCGCGTCGGAGAGCTATCGGATCGGCTACGAAAGGCTCTACCCGATGCTGCGGGAATACAATTCCGTGCTGCTGTGTGATCTGCCGTCACAGGCCCGCAATCAGATTATGAAATACTGCTATCAGGAGGGAATCCGCACCTACGTCACGCCGAAGATATCGGATCTGCTTCTGCGCGGGGCGGAGGATATCCACCTGTTTGACACGCCGCTGCTGGTGTCCAGAAATCAGGGGCTTACCGTGGACCAGCGGTTTTTTAAGCGGATAGAGGATATCGTGATCTCACTGCTCGGAATTATTTTCGTCTCCCCGCTGATGCTTGTGATTGCGGCGGCGATCAAGCTCTACGACGGCGGCCCGGTTTTCTATAAGCAGAAACGTTATACCAGAGACGAGGAAATATTTGATATCCTCAAATTTCGAAGCATGAGCGTGCACGAGGAGAGTTTTGAAAAGACGGAGATAACGAAAAAGGAGGACGCGCGCGTGACGCCGGTGGGTAAGATTATCCGCAGAACGCATCTCGACGAGCTGCCGCAGCTGTTTAATATCTTAAAGGGGGAAATGTCGGTGGTAGGACCCCGCGCGGAATGGGTGAATACCACGGACCGCTATGTGGAGCAGGTACCGGAATTTATCTTCCGGCTGAAGGTGAAGGCCGGGCTTACCGGCTACGCGCAGGTGTACGGAAAATATACGACGACGCCCTATGACAAGGTAAAGCTGGATATCACCTACATTCAGAACTATTCGCTGTGGCTTGATATCAAGCTGATACTCTTGACCGTCAAAATTCTGTTTGATGGGGAGAAGACGGAGGGCGTGGACAATGCCCAGAAAACTGCAATCAGAGAGGAAAAATAAAGATGGACATGGTTAGTATCGTGGTTCCGGTATACAATGCGGAAAAATATGTGGAGCGCACGATTTCAAGCGTCATCGGCCAGACCTGGACAAAGTGGGAGCTGCTGCTGGTGGACGACTGTTCCACGGACGGCAGCAGGGAGATTCTGCGCCGCTATGAGAGCGATAAAATTCACTGCTATTACTGTGAGCAGAATGCGGGACCCGCGAATGCCAGAAATATCGGGGTTTCTCACGCAAAGGGGAGGTATCTTGCCTATGTGGATGCCGATGATCTGTGGAAGCCGGAAAAGCTTGCCAGACAGATGGCGTTTATGCAGGCAGGGGGGTATGCGTTTACGTTTACGTCCTACGAATTTGCCGACGAGAATGCAAGGCCGAGCGGTGTCGTCAATCATGCGCCGGCAAGTGTGGATTACCGGTCGCTTTTAAAGAGCTCCACGATCGCGCCGAGCACGATTATTCTCGACTGCAGTCAGATTGATGCGGCCCTTTTACAGATGCCGTCCGGGATTGACAGAGAGGATTACGCAATGCTGTTTCAGATCTTAAAGACCGGGATTACAGCTTACGGATTGGATGAGATTCTGACGATATACTGCAGGCACGAGGGCGCCCGCTCGGGCAATAAGTGGAAGGCAGTGCTCGGGAAATGGCAGCTTTACCGCACGGTCGAGGGCTTTTCGGCGCCGAAATCCCTGTACTATGTTGCGGCGAGCACCTGGGCGGCGGTAAAGAGGAGGGTCTGAAAACAGGTGAGCATGCTTCATACAATCTTAAGAAAAACTTATGATTTTCCGAGAGGGAATATATGGTATAGTTTGCCTATATGGTCTGTACATGTTACTATATGAAATGTAAATCTTAGAACAAATAGGAGAGCACAAAGGAAAGAACATGAAGAAGAGAATATTGGCAATGATGATGGCAGTCAGCGTATGCTTTACTTCGGTGGGGACGGATGCCCCGCTGCATGCGGCAGGCGCGGAGATTGCCGCGGAGGATACGGAGGGCGCAGAGCAGACAGAGTCGGCCGAGGCCGCAGAAGAAAACGGAGACACCGGGTCAACAGAGCCAACGGAGAAGCCGGAGGGAATCGAGGGCACGGAACCCGCGGAAGATACTGCGGTGACGGAAAATACGGAAGGCAATGAAGACACGGAAGCGGCGGAAGGAACCGAGTCCGCGGGGAATACGGAAGGCACGGAGCCGACGGAAAATACCGAGGGAAGTGAGACGGAGGAGACCGAGTCGACGGAGAACACGGAAGAAACCGAAGGCAGTGAGACCGAGTCAACCGAACCGACGGAAAGTACGGAAGAGACCGAGGGAAGTGAGACCGAGTCAATAGAGCCGACGGAGAATACGGAAGAAACCGAGGAGACGGAAAATACCGAGACGGAGGACACCGAGGAAACCGAAAGCACCGAGTCCGAGGAGACGGAGGAGACCGAAAGTACCGAGACAGAAGAAACCGAGGAGACGGAGGACACCGAAGAGGAAGAAATTCAGGAAGTACTGCTGAATTACATAATGGTGGAGAGCGACTATTTACAGACGCCGGCAACGCAGAATATTGTTGCGAGCGTGGGCGAAGAGGGAATGGAGCTCGAAGACCTCGTTTTGAACTATAAGAATACCGCTACGGGAACCATGCATCACGAGAAGGTTTCGGCGCAGTATGAAGATCTGGCGTTATTCAGTATGGAGTTTGCGGATGCGTCATGGGCGGGAGCCTATGAGCTGGTGAGCATTTCCTGTACGTTGGAGGACGAAGCGTATGAGCTGCTGCTGTCCGATATGGATCTTACGGCCAGATTCGGTGTGAATACCGATGTGGATGCAAACCCGGACGACGTATTCTATGAGGACGAGGATCTGTCCGACGTGGATGCGAATGTTGTCACGATGGACGAAAACGGTGCAGTCGTCTCCGAGAATACGGTCGAGGATGTGCTTGACAACGGAATCGGCAGCGGGATGCGCCGGTTCAGCGATATGAGAGGCGCGAATGGGAATCTTGTCGTGATGCTTGACCCCGGACATGATGCGACACATATGGGCGCACATTACAATGGAGCCAGCGAGGAAAGTCTGGTATTAAAGATCGCTGCATACTGTAAGGCGGAACTTGAGACCTATAAGGGAGTCACCGTCTACATGACGAGAACGGGCGAGGGATGCCCGAATGGAGGAACGGCAGGCGACTGCAACCTGCGGCGTACGGAATATGCAGCCAGTGTCGGCGCAAATGTGTACGTCAGCTTCCATCTGAATGCAAGTACCAATTCGGGTGCCGGCGGAGTCGGCGTCTACTATCCGAACAGCAATTACAATCCGGCTGCGGGACAGACCGGGCATGACCTTGCGGCAAAGGTGTATGAGAAGCTGCGCGCGCTTGGCTTAAGCAGCTGGGCAAGCGGGATCATGATCTGGAACGCGACCTATGACAAATACGATGACGGTTCCGTCGCGGATTATCTCGGCGTCATCCGAAACTGTAAGAAAAAAGGAATCCCTGCGATTCTGATCGAACACGCATTTATCAGCGGGACAAACGATTACAATAATTTTCTTAATTCCGACGAGAAATTAAAAAATCTTGGCGTTGCGGACGCGACGGCAATCGCGGAGTACTATGGGCTTAGCAAGGCAAATACAAAACCGTCGATTTTGTACACGCAGTCGCAGAAGGGCGGGAAGCTGAAAGTTGTCTGGAGTAAAACAGACAGTGCGGAATCGTATGAAATTTGGCGCAGCACGACAAACAATTACGACTATAAAATGATTGACGAGGTAGAGGACGCGACATCCTATGTGGACGAGGATGTGAAAGTCGGAAAGAAATATTATTATATTGTCCGCGCAGTCTACGAGGGCGGCGTCGTCAGCGAGTATTCGGCTGCGGTGGACGGCAGGGCGTTGGACAAACCTGCAATTGTGTCAGTTGTATCGAAGAGTTCAAAGAAATTGGAAATCACCTGGAAAAAAGTGAGCGGAGCGGAAGGGTACTATATTTTCCGTGAAAACGGGGATTCTTATGATAAGATAGCGACAATTAAATCAGGAAGTACCGTAAGCTATGTGGACAGCGTGTCCAAGAATAACAAGAATTACAGCTATAAGGTACAGGCCTACAACACGAAAAACGGAAAGACGGGCGTCGGCAGCCTCTCCTCCGCAAAGAGCGGACGGGCAGTCGGAAAACCGACGATCACCTCGGTTCTCTCAAAAAATGACAATACGCTGACAGTCACATGGAAGAAGGTTGACGGGGCGAGCGGCTATGTTTTGCAGAGAAGTACCTCAAAAGACAGCGGTTACAAAAAAATTGCGACGATCAAAAAGGGAAGTACAATCTCTTATAACGATGACACCGTAAAGAAAAACAAAACCTACTATTACCGGATTCAGTCTTACCAGGATGCAGACGGAGAGAAGGGTTACAGCGGTTATGGCAATCCGGTCGGCGGGAAGACGCTTGTGAAGACAAAAATAACGTCCGTTGTGTCGAAGGACGCCAAAACACTGACTGTGAAGTGGAACAAAGTAAGCGGAGCAAGCGGATATGAGGTATACCGCAGTACGTCAAAGAACGGAAGCTATAAAAAAGTAACAACGATCAAAAAAGGAAGCACCACGTCATATAACGACAAAGATTTAAAGGCCGGAAAAACCTATTATTACAAGGTGCGCGCATACAAGAGCGTGGACGGCAAGAAGGGTTACAGCAGCTACAGCAGCATCGTAAGCGGAAAGACCGCGCCGAAGACGTCGGTTAATTATGTGATCTCTTCCGGCAGCAGCGCGTTGAAAATTAACTGGAAAGAAATCGACGGGGCCTGGGGCTACCGCATTAAGCGGAGCACTTCAAAGAACGGTTCCTACGAGACGATTGACGTGGTGAGCGGTAAGAGCAAGACAAGCTATACCGACAAGAAACTGAAAGCCGGAAAGACCTATTATTACAAAATAGAAGTGGTGAATAAGGTAAACGGCAAAAAGGGCTATAGCGGTAACTCCTCGGCGATGGCCGGAACCGTACTGCAGTCTACCAAAATTACGAAGGCAAAGGAGAACAGCAGCACGGCAATTACGATTACCTGGAAAAAGGCGGCGGGAGCGGACGGATATCAGATTTACCGGAGTACCGCAAAGAACGGTTCCTATGAGAAAGTCGGTACGACCAAAGGCGCAGGCACCGTAACGTATAAAGACGGGACGCTTAGCGCCGGAAAGACCTACTACTACAAGGTGCGCGCCTATAAAAAGAGCGGAACAAAGACCGGAACGGCGGATTTTTCGGCCCCGCAGAAGGTATGGACCGTAAAAAAGGCGAGCATTGCGAAGGTGTCCGGCACATCGGGTAATAAGATCACGCTGAACTGGAACAAAGTTTCAAAGGCAGACGGCTATGTGATATACCGCAGTACAAAGGCTGGTTCCGGTTTTGAAAAGATCGCGGAAATCTCCTCCGGTGATACGGTAAAATATACGGACAAAAAGGTGAAAGCCGGAAAGATGTATTACTATAAAATTGCCGCAACGAGCAATATTACCGGGAGCACCGTCGGGCGCGGCGACTACGGCAAGACGGTCGGAGTGCCAGTGTTAAAACAGGCGGAGATTCTCTCGGCTTCCATTGCGGAGGGAAATTCCGCGCTGATTAAGTGGCAGCCGGTGAGCAATGCGCAGGGGTATCAGGTCTACTCCAGCACAAAAAAGGACGGGGATTATAAAAAGCTCGCAACGGTGGACGGAACCTCTTACACGCACAGCGGGCTTGGCACCGGAGGAAACTACTACTATAAAGTTCGGGCGTACTACAGCCTGGATAACGGCTCTACCGTGTACGGAGACTGGTCCGGAGTGAAAAACCTGACGGCCGGTTATGCGATTATGGGGGCGAGTGCGGTGACAGTGGACCAGATGGTTTCCTACTATAATGCGCGGTACAGTTATCCGTCTTACGTCTACGAGTCGAAGGGAGCGGCGGACGCCCGAAGCTTCTTTACGATTCTGAAGGAGGAAGCGGAGAACGAAGGCGTCAAGACCGAAGTGCTGTTTGCGCAGGTGATTCTTGAAACCGGCGGACTGCAGTTCGGCGGAGACGTCAGGGCGGAACAGTGCAACTTCGGCGGAATGGGAGCGACCGGCGGCGGAGTCGGCGGTGTGACATTTGGGAGTGTCCGAGAGGGGCTTCGCGCACAGACGCAGCACTTAAAAGCGTATGCGAGTACGGCACCGCTGAACAACGTGTGTGTTGACCCGCGGTTTGCAGATGTCACACGGGGAACGGCGCCTTATGTGGAGTGGCTGTCGATTCCGAACAACCCGTACGGAAAAGGCTGGGCGATGGACCCGAACTATGCGGCCAAGCTGTTTTCGATTATGAATAACTTATAAAATTAAGAGGCTGAAAATATCTGTAAAGAAAAGGTCGTAGCAATGCCGGTTGGCGATACTATGGCCTTTCTTTATGTTTTTAACCAGAGGGTATTTCGTTTTTCTCTAACAAAGAAAATGGGGATTAAATAAAGGAAGAGGACTTGGGTAATACTAATAGTTATATTGGATTTATTCTTTTTTAGTACTGTAATGTAAATTTAGTTTCTATTAGGTAAGAAAATATGATATAATTAATACATTAAAAATTCATTGCAATCAGGTTTATTATGTTGCGTTTGTAGTAAATATGCGAATGGCAGTAATAGGCTGCATGTTGTGAGGACGGAGACAGTAATGAGATACATTAAGGATTTTATAAAATATAGATTTTTATTATCGGAACTTGTAAAAAAAGGAATAAAACTAAAATACAGGCGTTCTTATCTGGGAATTATTTGGTCTTTACTTGAACCTTTGCTGACAATGATTGTGTTGACGATTGTATTTGGAACATTGTTTGGAAACCATACGAAGGAATTTCCGGTATATATCTTAACAGGGCGGCTGTTATATTCATTTTTTTCAACGGCAACAAAGACATCACTTAGTTCTATTCGTAAAAATTCAGCTATGATAAAAAAGGTGTATGTTCCTAAATACTTGTATACATTGTCATGTGTACTTTATAATTATGTAATATTTTTAATTTCCCTGGTCGTGCTCGCAGTAGTGAGTATCTTTTTAGGGGTTTATCCAAGTGTATATACATTACAAATAGCTATTCCATTGCTTCTTATATTGCTTTTATCCTATGGATGTGGGATGATCCTTGCAACGATAGGAGTGTTTTTCCGGGATATGGAGTATATTTGGTCGGTTGCTTTGATGCTTGTAATGTATACATGCGCGATTTTTTATTATCCCGAGAAATTGTTGAAAAGTGGTTGGGATTGGATTCTTCAGTATAATCCGTTATATTGCATCATTGATATTTTCCGTGCAGGAGTATTTGGATATGCGATGGATATGAGAAATCTTATTTATGCAGCAGTATTCAGCGTTGCTTCGGTAATGGTTGGATTGATTTGTTTTAAGAAAAAACAGGATGAATTTATTTTGAAAATATAAAAATATGTAATTGTTATGGAAAGGTACGGTATCAGAATGAGGAAGCCGGCGATTGTTGTGAAACATGTTAGCATGAAATTTAATCTCAGCAAGGAAAAGGTTGATAATTTAAAAGAATATATTATTAAGTCGCTAAAAGGTGAGATGCAGTATAATGAATTCTGGGCGCTTAGAGATGTTTCCTTTACGGTTGAAAAAGGGGCAAAAGTTGCAGTCCTTGGGTTAAATGGAGCGGGGAAAAGTACTTTGCTAAAGATAATTGCGGGAGTGTTTAAGCCGACAGAGGGTACTATTGAAAAAAATGGTAAAGTGGTACCATTACTGGAATTGGGGGCGGGGTTTGATCAACAGTATACCGGCAGGGAAAACATTTTTTTATATGGTGCAATGCTTGGTTGCAGCAAACAGTTTCTAAAGGAAAAGTATGATGAGATTGTAGAATTTTCCGAATTGGGAGAATTTATAGATGTACCTCTTAAAAATTATTCGTCTGGAATGAGATCGAGATTAGGGTTTTCGGTTGCTACAATGGTAAAACCGCAGATTTTAATTCTGGATGAAGTTTTGTCTGTCGGTGATGCAAAATTTAAAAAGAAGAGTGAAAAGCGCATTCAGGAAATGATAGCAGATGGTGTGACGGTGTTGTTTGTATCGCATTCTATGCAACAGATCAAACGCATATGTGATAAGGCGATGATACTGGAAAAGGGAAAATTAATTGCGTATGGTGATATAGATGAGGTACTTTCAATATATCAGAAAATGATAGACTAACAGGAGGTGCTATGGAGACCAGACTGAAAAAAGAAGACTCGATGGCATTAAAGGGAGTGGCAATTCTTCTTATGGTATTTCATCATTGTTATCGTTCAGCAGAAAAGTTTGAAGGTTATGATATTATTTTTACACCATTTCGGGAAACATGGATAGTTCAATACGGGATGTATGCTAAAATATGTGTCAGTATATTTGCTTTTGTATCCGGATATGGATTAATGTCCGGATACGGAAAACTGTTGAAAAAAGATAATCCGCGAAATGTGACGAAGTGGGTAGGGAACCATATCATTTCGACAATGTCAGGTTATTGGTTTGTAGCACCGATTTGTTATCTTGTCTATGGAATTATATATGGATTTGAGTTTGCGAAATGGGGAGAAAGCCGTTTTGAGAAATTGTTTTATATATTTTTGGATTGTATAGGAGTTTCAGGAATTCTTGATACAAAAAGTCTAAATGGGACATGGTGGTATATTGGAGCGGCGGTAATATTTATAGCGGCAGTGCCAATTCTGGTAGCGCTGATGGAGCGGTTTGGTGTATTGGAATGTTTGCTGGGTCTGTTTTGCTTTCCGCGTATAATGGGATTGGGATTTTTGGGCGGCAGGAACGGATATTCTTTTTTAATGATAGTATTGATCGGTATGTTATGCTGCAAATATGACTTGTTTGCAAAATATGAAAGCTGGAAACCATTTCAAAACCAAAGGATGAGTCAAATATTCAAAATAGGGTTGGTACTTTTTCTGGTAGTTGTCGGTGTGTGGAGCAGTGAGAAAATAAAATTGTCTGTATTATGGGAATATAAATATGCTGTTATTCCATTTGCGGTGATTTTATTTTGTGTTGAATATATATTCCGTATCCCTTTTATAAAAAGGGTATTGACTTTTTTGGGAAAACATTCCGGCAATATATGGCTGACACATACGTTTGTGAGAGACTGGCTGGGAAATTATATTTGGTCAGTAAAACTATTCTGGGCAGTTCCATTGATAATATGCGGTATCTCGATTGCAGTAAGTCTTATCATCAATTTTTTAAAGAAAATAACCGGTTATAACACTATGATTCAGAAAGTGTTGCAGTGTATGGAATGGGGAAGCTAAGTGAGAGTGTTACAAGTTGGATTGGGAGATAATCCGGGCGGGGTAGAAACATTTGCGATGAATTATGCCAGAAAATTGGCGGATAAGGGTGTTGTGTTTGATTTTATAAGCATGTACGGGGGCATAGCTTATGCAGATGAGATTCGACAGC
Organism: uncultured Roseburia sp.; assembly: GCA_910577925.1. GTDB lineage: Bacteria > Bacillota > Clostridia > Lachnospirales > Lachnospiraceae > Roseburia. The sequence continues at coordinate 39,212 of CAJTOI010000004.1, read as the reverse complement.
TGGGAGGGGAAATTTTCCTGATTCCTAATATAAAGAAGAATTATTTTGGATATGTAAACTGTTTTCGAAAGATATTGCAAAATGGCGGCTATGATGTAGTTCATGTAAATATGCTGTCGGCAGCGAATATTGTGCCTCTGCGTCTGGCCAAAGCAGCAGGAGTAAAAAGGGTTATTGCTCATTCTCATAATGAATCAACACCTGGATTGGTGCGCAAAATAATGCACTATATGAATAGAGCCGGAATAGGCTATTATGCGAATGTAAAATTGGCATGTAGTATAAAAGCTGCAAAGTTTCTGTTTGGAAAACACTGCTGCAGGAAACAGGAAGTAATTGTCATAAAAAATGCGATTGATGTAGAATGTTTTTTATTTTCCGAATTGGAACGTGAAAAAATGCGCAGTTTGATGAGCTGGAATAAGAGACTTGTGATAGGACATGTTGGGCGCTTTGGGATACAGAAGAACCATAGTGCGATAGTGGAGATATTTAGAGAAATTTTAAAATATGAACCCCGAGCAATTTTATGTTTGGTGGGGGACGGTGAATTAAGAAAGGAAATCGAGCGGAGACTAAAAGAGTACGGTATATACGATCATGTTTATTTTGCAGGCGTGCAGAGTGAGGTTTGGAAGTTTCTGTCTGCTATGGATGTGTTTCTGCTTCCATCCTTGTTTGAAGGACTTCCGTTTGCTCTGATAGAAGCGCAGGCAAATGGGCTTCCGTGTGTTGTATCAGACGTTGTGTCAAAAGAGGCAATTATAACGGATAGAGTAAGGAAGCTGTCGTTGCAACAAAGTTATGCCGAATGGGCAAAGGAAATCATAGATTGCAGTAAACGAGGGAGAGAAGATAAGGAATATATCCAGAGCATGATAAGAGAAGCTCATTTTGATATTGAAAAAGAATCTGAACGTTTACTTTGCTTGTATCAGGGGTAAAAGATGAACAAAATAGATTTTGTGATTACTTGGGTGGATGGAGACGATCCTGCGTGGCAGAAGGAACGGGCACAGTATGCTGTTGGGAAAGGTATGGATGCATCCGTATGCAGATATCGTGATTGGAATAATTTACAATATTGGTTTCGGGGTGTAGAAAAGTTTGCGCCATGGGTTAACCGAATATATTTTGTGACATGGGGACATGTGCCGTCATGGCTGAATATAAATCATAAAAAATTACAAATTGTAAGGCATGAAGAATTTTTGCCGCAAGAATATTTGCCGACTTTTAATATTAATGCGATAGAACTGAATCTTCACAGAATTCAGGGACTGTCGGAACAATTTGTTTTTTTTAACGATGATATGTTTATTATTCGCCGGATGCATCCGGAAGATTTCTTTAAGAACGGACTGCCGCGGGATTGCTGCATAGAGACAGCTGTCGCGCAAGATGATTTTAATAATCCGTTTGCGCACATTTTGCTTAATGATGCAGCACTTGTGAATATGCATTTTGCGAAACGCGAAATGATTCGGAAAAACTGGAAAAAATGGTTTCATCCGATCTACGGTTTGAATATGCTTCGTAATGTATTAATGCTTCCTTATGGGAAATTTTCCGGGTTTAAGTATACGCATATGCCGAGCCCCTTTTTAAAAAAGACGTATCAGAGGTTATGGAATGAAGAACAAGAGATATTAGATAGCGTTTGCAGAAATAAATTCCGTACCGTTTTTGATTTAAACCAGTATGTGATAAAATATTGGCAGTATATGGAGGGAATGTATATACCGCAATCGCTTCATATTGGGCGGTTCTATACAATTGGTAAGGATGACGATATGATACAGCGTACATTGCGCGGGCAAGAGAGAAAAATGATTTGTTTAAATGATGATATGTGCGTAAAAGATGTTGAAAAGACAAAATGGGATATCATAGAAGCATTTGAAACTGTGCTTCCTGAGAAATCATCATATGAGCGATAGAGACGGAACAGGGATAATATGAAGATTGCTACATTAAAAAAGAAGTTCGGGGACGAGGGTATTTGGAGAGCAGCAGGGTATTATGCTTGCCGACTTATTACAAAGATAACAATGCGGTTGGTTGGATTATATACGAAATATTTTTCGAAGGTTTGTCAAAAACGCATTTTGTTTAAAAACAGGTTGCAGCAGGATTTCTCGGATAATGCAAGAGCACTATTTGAATATTTGATTGAAAACAATTATAATGAAAAATATGAAATCATATGGGCAGTTTCATCACCGGCACAATTCAAAGGATTATCTTATAAAAATGTCAGATTTGTGACAGCGGAGAATTTATTTGGATGGACTAGCCCGGCGGCATTTTATTATGGTAATACAGCAAAGTATTATTTTTATACGAATAACACTGCCGATTTGAATCGCTACCATTGCAGGGGGCAGCTGGTCATTAATTTATGGCATGGATGCGGTTATAAGGGAAGTACACATAAGAATACGAATATTCCCCGCAGTGATACAATGGAAATGTTTGATTATGCATTGGTTCCGGGACCGGCTTTTGTGGAAACAAAATCAAACTATTGGGAATGCGCAAGAGAAGCTATTCTGCCAATCGGATATCCAAGATATGATTGGATGCTTGATAAAAAAAATAATCGGAACAACATATTGCATGATTTATTTGGATGGGAGACAGATAAAGAAAAAGTCGTTATATGGATGCCGACATTTCGAAAGAATTCACTAACTGGGTATGCAGAAAATGAAATAGAACTTCCATTCGAATTGCCGGGATTGATGGAGGAAAGTGAACTTCATGAATTAGATTTGTTCTGTCAAAAGGAAAACATTTTGCTCATAATCAAGAAACATCCATTGCAAAATAAATGGTCATATCAAAGCAATATGCAAAATATTTGCTATGTGACAGATGATTTCCTGAAAGAAAAGAAAGTACAGTTATATTGTCTGGTTGGAATATGTGATGCGCTTATATCTGATTATTCATCTGTTGCGGTCGATTATCTGCTCTTGGATCGTCCGCTGGCCTTTGTTCTTGCGGATTATGAAGCATACGCGGATACAAGAGGGTTTGTGTTTGAAAATCCGCTTGCATACATGCCCGGGCCGAAGCTATACTGCCTTAAGGATATTAAAGAGTTTTTAAAACAGGTGAGTGATGGAAGGGACTTATGGAAGGAAGAACGGCATAGGCTGCTTCCGCACATGCATAATATTACGGGAAATTATCGGAAAAGAATAGCAGATGTGATTTTTAATATGGGTACAACCGAGTGTTGAGAAAGGAAGAGATATGAGAAAAATCATAGGGTATACACAGGGAACGTATGATATGTTTCATATTGGACATTTGAATTTGATTAAAAATGCTAAAAAATGTTGTGACTATTTGATTGTTGGAGTCAATACGGATGAGTTGGTGAAAGAATATAAAGATAAAAGTCCGATTGTCCCGCTGGAGGAACGGGCAGAGATTGTCAGAGCAATTAAGTATGTAGATGAAGTGGTCATCACGGATACACTTGATAAAAAGAAAATGTGGGAGCAGATACGGTTTGACGAAATATATATCGGTGATGACTGGAAGGGGAATACCCGGTGGGAGCAAACTGAGAAGGAAATGAAAAATTTGGGGGTGAAACTTATGTTCCTTCCTTATACGAAAGATACGTCATCTACTATGTTGCGGGAAAAATTAAAAAACTTTTCATGAAATGGGGAGGGTGAAAGAAATCATGTTAAAAAAGTTAAAAAAAATAAAAAAAATTCCTTCAAAACTGAAAAAAACATTGCGTAAATGGAAAAAGATAAAAACAAAACAGGGAATGCTGGGGCTATATGATACAATGTTAGCAGATGTTACGTATGCGTTGTACGATGGAAGAGCTATCAAACGTTTAAAAAAATTTCCACCTAAGTTGGTCGAAAATCGTATTCTGTTTGAAACGAATGATGATTTTACGGATAACAGTCGGGCCTTGTTTGACTATATGGTTGCAAATGGATACAATAGGAAATATGAACTGATATGGTTAGTACATGAACCGGAGAAATATGAGAAATATGTAACGCAAAATGTCAGGTTTATCCGTAATTTTAAAAAGGGATCTAAAATTCGTCGTGCGGAGGCATTCCGTTATGCGCTTACGTCAAAGTATATTTTTTATACACAGGCATTTAACTGGATTGGGATGACGAGAAAAAATCAGGTATTTGTAAATTTATGGCATGGATGTGGCTATAAGGCAAACAAAAAGGGGCGAAAAGTATTTTTTGATTATTGCTTAATACCTGGAGACGCATTTATTACAACGAAAATGGACTTTTTTGGATGCAGCTCCAAAAAGCTTTTGACGATAGGATATCCGCGCTATGATATGATGCTTCGGGAAACCGATCGGGCAAAAATATATTGTGAGAGACTACTGAAGGAATCTGACAGTGATAAATTGATTTTGTGGATGCCGACGTACCGTCACGCATCAAGTGAGCGTTTAAATGAAGAGACGCTGAATAATGAGTTTAATATACCGATTATTGATGACGCTGAAAAATTAATTGATTTGAATAAGCATTGTAAGGAAAATCATATTCTCATTGTTATTAAAAAGCATTATTTGCAGATACCATATGATTTCGGTGAGAATAAGCTTACAAATATTCTGTATCTGGAAAACAAAGATTTGGCAGAGAACGATATTCAGCTGTATGAATTTATACATTATTCGGATGCACTTATTTCCGATTATTCGTCCGTTGCGATTGACTATTTGCTTTTAGATAAACAGATAGGCTTTACATTGGATGACTATGAAGCGTATACAGAATCCAGAGGATGGGTATTTGATGATCCGCTTGCATATATGCCAGGGAAGAAAATATATAATATGCAGGATTTCAAAGATTTTGTGACTGATATTCGTGACGGCAGGGATGTTTATGCGACAGAGAGAAAAAAAGTGCGTGAAAAAACACATAATAGATGTGATAATTACTGCCAAAGAGTATTAGATTACTTTAACATTACCATATAAAAGGAGAACGCCAAGAGAATAATGAAAATATGTATATGGGTTACAAAAATATTTGATTTAGGTGGTACAAAACGAGTTGTTACTTTGCTGGCAAATGAACTTGTGAAAAAACATGATGTAACGATTATGGTATATGAGGACCGGATGAAAGAAAATCGCGACATGTATCACATGAGTGAGGAGATTAAGATTGATTTCATTGACAATAATGAATTTGTAAATCGTCATAAAACACCTGCAAATCTTTTGCGCTCATTTGCCAGAGTTATGAATAATAAGACGGGTTTCTTTGACCGAAAGTGTTTTAATCATATTTTGGCAGATGCAATTTTTCCCAAAAAGACAAGAGAAAAATGGATAGACTATTTGAATGAAAAGGATTATGATATAATTATTACAACAGCATCGCTTAGTTTGAGATTAGCAATGATTGCTCCTGAATTAAATGCGAAGACAATTGGTTGGCAGCATAATTGTTTTAGTGGATACCTGGAAGTGCCAAATGTTGTATTCTGGAAGCAGTCAAACTTATTGCAGGAATTTCTGCCGAGATTGGATCGGTATATTGTATTGAGTGATTATGATAAGAGAGATTATAAGGAGATTCTTGGAATTGACACGGAAGTCAAAATTAATCCCAGAAGCTTTGTCAGCGAGCAGAAATGTGATATAAAATCAAAGCATTTTTTGATGGCAACGAGATTTGTGTATGCCAAGGGACTTGACCTTATGATGGAGTCCTTTGAGGAATTTTGTAAACAGGATGATGAATGGGTGCTTGATATTATAGGAGATGGAGAACTGTTTCAGCAGATTGTGAAAAATGCGAAAGAACGGCATATTGAGGAGCGTATAAATTTTGTCGGATTTACAACAGAGGCGGAGAGATATTATTTAAACTCATCCATTTTCCTGCTTCCGTCGAGATGGGAAGGGTGGCCGATGGTAATCATGGAGGCATTTGAGTTTGGACTGCCGGTGATTGCTTATCATATGGGCGCTATGGATTTGATTATTGAGGATGGCAAGACCGGATACCTGCCGGAAGCATTTGACACGGGAAAGTTTGCGGAAGCAATGCTTACATTAGCACATAATGAGGAATTGAGACAGCAAATGTCGACGAATGCGATTGAAAAATCAAAAGATTTCGATATGGATAAAACAGTAGAAGAGTGGAATAAACTTTTCAGCAGCCTATAGTTTTTTGAATATTAAAAATAGAAGCAAATAATCATTTATAGGAGGGATTTGTATGAAGCGTAGGATTAAAAGTATGCTGTTTTTATTGATTGCGTGTATTGTGACTGGGATCATGCTTTGCAGTGATGTTACCTGTCAGGCAGCAGCTAAACTTCCCATAGTCAGTGGTGTGAGTGCGGTATCTAAGACATATAATTCAGTGGAAGTAGAATGGAAAGCGGCAAAGGGAATCACTGGATATGAGGTATATCGGAGCACTAATAAAAATAAATCATACAAAAAAGTTGCGACAGTTAAAAAGAATAGCAAATTGGTTTTTAAAGATAAGAAACTGACAACGGGAAAGACATATTATTATAAAATTCGTGCTTATTATAAAAAAGGTTCCAGTGTAAAGTACGGTTCATATTCTAAAGTGGTGAGCGTGAAACCGGTACCGGCCAAAACGACAATTTCTTCTATAACATCCGTTGATTATAAGACATTGAAATTGAAATGGAAAGCTGTGTCTGGGGCAAGTGGATATCGTATTTATAGAAGCACTTCCAAAAGCGGTAAATATACATTGGCAAAGACTGTTTCGGGTAAAAATACGGTTTCCGCAAATGTGACAGATCTTGCCGGTGGAAGAACATACTATTTTAAAATCAGAGCTTATAAGAATGTAAATGGCAAAGCGGTGCTGGGAGATACTTCGGCAGCAAAGAGCGGATATTCAGTTCCTGAAGCTGCGGAGATTGTTAATATAGAGTTAAATTCTCTAAACTCTGCGACGCTGACTTGGAAGTTTGTATCTGGTTGCAGCGGATATTATATATATAGAAGCAATTCAGAAACGACAGGTTATACCAGAATTGGGACAATTTCCAATAAAAGTACAAAAGAATTTACTGATAATACGATTGTAAAAGGCTCCACATATTATTATAAGGTATCGGCATATCGCGCTGCAGACGGCAAGAAAGTAGAAGGAAAGAAGTCGAAACCGATTAAGCTGCGTGTTGTCAGCTCTTATACAATTTCACCAAGTTCTGCTCCTTATGCAGGTAATTATACGAAAAATCAAAACTATAACAGTACTTCAAAAAATTATTTTACAATTATGTCATATATGGAGCTGTTTGAGCGCTTAGGCGGCGGTGAATTGATACTTTCATCGGGTACTTATAGCTTATGGAAAACAATATATGTTCCGTCTAATACGACAATTCGTTTTGCGGATGGTGTTACGATCAAAAGCACTGCTACGACCACAAGCGGAAATTATGGATTATTTGTGCTGGCAGCACCGTCTATAATGGAAAAGTCGGGTAAATATTATGGATATAATGGTGTTCATGATATAAAACTGATTGGAACAGGGACGGTTGTTTTTGACAAAGAGTACAAGAAAAATTCCGCTCTTTTAATCGGGCATACTAAAAATGTGTTGATAGATGGAATTACATTTAAAAATATGAGCGGCGGTGCACATTTCATAGAACTTGATGCGTCACAAAATGTAGTTGTGCAGAATTGTAAATTTACAGGATATAAGGATACGGGAGCGATTAAGGAGGCAATTAATATCGACACGCCAGATAGTATTACAGGTGGGTTTAGCGGTACTTATAGCAGCATGGATAAAACGGCCAATGACGGTGTTGTGATTCAGAATAACGTTTTTGACAATGTTCCGACTGCAGTTGGTACACATATGTACTCTGATGGATATGCACACAAGAAAATTGAAATAACCGGAAATACAATTCGCAACTGTAAGTATTATGGAATCCGTGCTATGAACTGGCAGAATAGCTCCATTACAAACAACATTATTGATAAAGTTACCGGAGGCCCGGATGAATCATTAGTAATAGAGATGCGTGGTGTGTCGAATATGAAGGTGTCCGGCAATACGGTAAGCAACAGTGACCGTTTTATGATTATTAAGGTTGCAGCATATTCCCAAAGTACAATTGATTCCCATCCGGGAATAGAAAAGTACCGCCCGGTGTATAATAGTGTTAAAGAGGAAGATGTTGTACACAATACATTGCGAAATATCAAAAATGAATGTGACATCTATTATGCGAATACATTGGATTTTAGTGATCGGGAAAATTGGAGTGTTCGATAACCAACAATAAAATGATATCTAGGAAAAGGACAGAACCGAATTTTGGGTTCTGTCCTTTTCTCCATTCCCACTTAGAAACTAATGAGATTGCATTTTCGGTAATTTGTTTCTCCATTGATGCGTTTTCGATATAATCTGACGGGGAATATATAAAAGGATATGCCCAAGCCTATATTCCCATGTTTTTTTTGCATTTTTTGATTCGTTCAACTGATTCGATAATTTCGATATATTTTTCTTCAACCCCTTTTTTTCATTGTTGCTGACGGTTGCGCCATAATTATAATGCTGTAGCATAGAGTTTAATAAGATACAAAAATTCTCATCATATTGGGGGGACATATGGGGTTTTGATAATCCAAGAAAGACATTATTCCATGCGCCTTTTAAATCATATTCCCCAAAAGCCCTCAGGCTTTCCTGCGCTTCTTTTTGTAAGGCTGCTTTTAAACCTTCATCCGTTAAAATATTTACGATATTTTCAGCCATTTTTCTTTTGTCGCCCTGAGGAGCGGAAAGGTATCCTCTCTTGTCCCTGCAAAATTCAAGGAAGGGCATTTCATACAATACAAGGGGGAGACCGAATGCTTTACTTTCCGCAATAGTCATTGAAAAACTTTCGGAAATAGACGTCAGCAAATAAATTTCTGCTTTTCTGTAATAAGATTCAACATCTGTAGTATGGCCGCATAAAACAATATTGCGCTCCATTCCCATTTTTCCTATTTTATTTTGCATTTGATCTACGATACCGGCAGATACTTCATTCCCAACAACAAGCAGCTTTGCATCCGGGATGTCTTCGATCACATATTTCATTATATCGATTACGTCCAGGCAGCGCTTGGTCCTTGTGTCTAATCTTCCGACCCATACAATGGTATTTTTTTCTATTTCTTCAGGTTGTCTGTCGACAATTTGATTTGTTATGGGATTAGGTATATATACAGCATTAATGCCAAATCCCTGCCAGTATAATTCCTCAACTCTGGATAAAACTGTCATATAATCAACAAGTTTATATACGGAGGGTCTGTTAACCATCTCTGTATTCAGTGTCAGCATATTTTGGAAAGCGCATTCATGGACAGTGAGAACGATCGGAACACCATTCAGCTTTAATAGAAGAATGTCATAAATCAATTTTGGACAGGAAGCTGCCTGGTAGCATATGACATCTATTTTATTTTCGGATATAACTCTTAATAACTCTTTTGCGCGGATTTCATATTCATCTTTTTTTATGGCCAGTGCGGATGGCAAGACGATTCTTGTGACTTCATCGGGCAATTCGTATTCGTCTCCTTCAGATATTTCATCTGTGAGCAGAACTACTTTATATCCCATTTCCAAATATATTGGAATTAAACAGGAGATTACTCTCTGTACTCCGCCCAGTGCATAACGGTGATAATAAATACCAATAGTTTTTATTTCTTTGCCAGCGGTACATTTTATGGATTCGGCACCGAATACTTTTTCAGCAATCTGCTTTTTTTCTCGGTAGTGTCTTTTGCATAAATTAGACACGACCTCAATCGAATTCCAATACTTACATATGACATCAAAACCTGCTGCAGAATCATTGATGTTTATGGCAGTATACCACTGTTCGATACAATCTGTTACAAGATTTTCCCGAAGTTCTGCGGAGATATCCAGATACCTTTTTTCGTCTTTGGACAGAAGAAAATCATGGATAGCTTCTGCGACAAATAAAGCGGTACAGTATCTGTCCAGCTGCATTATACTTAATTGCCTGGAACAGGTGATGCCGGCTCCGAACCGGTAATTATAAAATTTTTCTTCTATGCCATAGTAGGATTTTGCGTGATAACAGAGGATAAAAAAAGCATATAAATCTTGGGCTTTAGGGAAATTACCGTCTTTTACAGATTGGAAAGCCTCTTTACATAGTTCTGCTTTATATATTTTATTCCAAATTGAAAAACGATATTTTTTGTCAATAAAACATGCTTTGAAAACATTTTCTCCGTCTAACTTGCCATTATATGGAGATAATCTTTTTTCCAGACTTTTAATGCGTTTTTCGGTCACATTTCCCGAATTGATGATATTCGTACCAAAATGAACCATATCCACGTTTTCGTTTGAAATCACATCGTAAAGTTTTTCACAGGCATTCGGTTCTAAGTAGTCATCTCCATCCAGAAACATAATATATTTGCCTGATGCCTGCAGGACTCCGTCTTTTCTTGCCTGCGAAGCACTTTTGTTTGCAGGGTAGGTGACTATTTTTACACGTGAATCTTTCTCTGAATATTTCTCAATAATTGCCGGAGAATTATCCGTTGATGCATCGTCGAAACATATAATCTCAATTTCTTTTAGCGTTTGATTTATTGCACTTTCAATACAATCTCCTACATATTGTTCGAGATTGTGTATAGGTATAATAATTGAAACCTTAACGTTGTTTTCTTTTTCCATTGCTTTCCCTGTCGTTTTTAAAATAAAAATTTGCGGTTTTAATTTATGATACACATTGCGATAGCTATCTTTTTTTGCGTGCAAAAATTTGTTTTATCTTACTTGGTAGCCACACGATTTTCTGGCCGATTTTGTACGACCAGGAATGGCGGATATTATCCAATTCATCTTGTGCTTTGGCTATTTGCCTGTCCTTTTTTTCGAGCTCGCGGTTCTTTTTTTCAAGTTCGCGGTTCTTTTTTTCAAGTTCTTTGTTTTTCTTTTCTAGCTTTTTCTCCGCTTTTTCATTTTTGATAGTTTCTTTTTTGCATTCTGCTTTGAGTTTTTTTATTTCATTTCCCTGGTTTTTAAGGCGTACATTCTGGATGGCTTTCTCTGCTGTTCGCTCTGTTAGCTGAAGATAGGTCTGGTGCATCAGGTATGTTTGAAAGTCCTCTAAGGAATCATTCATTAAATGTTTTACGAACTCATAGTGCCATTTCACATAATAAAAATCTTCTTCCCGTTCTTTTATATGAAGTTTTTCTAAACCTTCATTTCGAAGGAAACGGACTGTTTCTATAAATGGTTCGGGTTCTTTTACATTTCGTAATAAAGCCGTGATAGCTCCAATTACTTTGTTGACAAAACTTTTTTCCGGAAAAACGTTTAATTCTGTAAGTTTTTCTTCTACACTTATCCATGCGCTCAGGGGGACCAAAGGCGATTTGGAAAGCGTTCCGGTCAGGCTTGTCTCATTATTTACACGGTAATTAATGAGACCTTCATTTACCGTCGTAATGCGATCTGCCAGGACAAGCGCACATTGGGTAAAATAGATATCATTTCCGTTGCGGATTTCCTGAAAATCTAAATGAATGTTTTCGATAAATTGCCGCCGAAACATTTTGTTCCAGGGCACTGCGTTGGCAAAATTTAAGATATAATCTTCGTTTGTCATTCTGTTAAACACTTCATTTAAAACATATTTCGGATTTAGATAACTTGAAACATTGGGAGCTGTTTTCTGCGTGTTATGAAAATATTTGTTTCCGCCACATACACAAATATCTGCCTGTAAACAGGAGGCCTTTGTGTAAAGCTTTTCCAAGGCATCCGGCTCGAAGAAATCATCACAGTCCCAGAACATTAAATATTCACCGGCTGCATGTTTTTTCCCTAAATTTCTGGCTGTGCCGGCATATTTGTTTTGCTGCTGAAAAAGACGGATTCTATCATCTTTTCGCTGATATTCTTCCAAAATCTGAAATGAGGAATCTGATGAACCGTCATCTACACAGATTATTTCAATTTCTCTGAGAGTTTGATTACATACACTGTCTAAACATTGCCGCAGATAGTGCTCACCGTTGTATACAGGGATAATTACAGAAACTTTTTGCATTGGAAAGTCCTTTCATTTTTTAACGATATATAAAATGGGGGGTGAAATATTTATTTAGTATATATGAAAAAAGGTATCACTTTTATCATATACCAAAATATTAATTTTGAAAAGTAAAAAAATTAATTAGGTGCTGAAATTTGACAGCTATATTGTCACATGATAAAATAATACATGATTAAAAAGGATGCTATTTTAGCAATTTCGGGGAAGAAACGTATTGATAGAAAGTCAGGAGCAATATTATGAAAAGAAGCCGCTGTAATGTGACAATATGCATTGTTGTCCTGCTGGTGGGGATTGTATTTTCTGCATCTATTGCTGGTATGCGATTGGCGGGAAAAATCAATCTGGACCATTTTTATAATGTGGGGGAGGTTTATGAGTTTTTTTATTCAGATAGCATGGTTTCGGGTGTTAACTGGATATATGATAGTGAAAAAGAGCAGATAGAGATTACAGATGAAAATGCTTATACTGTCTATGCGGTAAATGGGATTGATTTTTCATGGAAATATTTAAAAGTACAGATGGATGATATGACTGTGCCAGAGATGATTTGTCAGATATTTTTTGTCAATAGTGAACAGCAAACAGTGGGAGAATTGAATGTATGCTTAACTGAAGGGACAAATATAATCCCAGTTGAATCTGATAAATTTAGTAAAATTATGTTTACAGTAAATGGCCAGACACATGTGAGATTTCGAGTAAAACGAGTGACGCTTTACGAAAACGAGCCTGTTTTCGAAATGAAATCTTATATAAAACAAGCAGGAGCGGTATTGTGCATTTACTTGCTGTTAATAGCAATTTTGTGGAGATGCGTCAGAAAGTGGATAAGAGTGATAGACTGGTATGCACCGATTTATTTGCTAGAAAAATGGTTTTTGGCGGTAAGCAGAGTTTTTTGCAAAGGATTTTCAGGAATTCTGCGGTTGTCGAGAAAAGGGCGAAGTATAGTGCGCAGATGGATACTGTTTACTATGTTTGTAGTTATGATAGTGGTGGATGATACTGCATATTATAATAAAAATATAGGATACAATTATTTATTAATGTTTTGCATAATACAGCTTTTTTTGATTGCAATTTTCATGATGGAAAAACCATTTAACTGTTTACGTTGGGGAAGTGGAATGGTGTTATGCTGGTTTGTATTATGCATAATGATATGCCTGTCAGATTTTGTAGTGCATAAGCGATTTCAATATACAGGATATGTGATGCTGCTGGTTATGGGGTTGCTTTTTTTTGCATGGGGGAATATGGAAAGGCCAGCAGAATTTGTGAGGGATATAATTTGTGCAGTACGCATGACTTTTTTGCCAGCATATCTGTTTTGTATGCTATTTCGACCCATGATATCGGAATTGCGTTATTCGGGGATTTGCACGAACCCGATTCCTTTTGCAATATATTTGAATATTGTAATCCTTAGTTTTTGTGCGTCATTACTTGAAAAGCAGCAAAAAAGAGAAAAGCGAAGTTTTTATGGAATGTTTATAGATATTATTGCTATTCTTGCAGCAACATATATGGAATGGAAAACACAGTCAATATTTTCGATTATTGTATTGGTGGCAATATTTTCTGCATTTTTCATCCAAGGAATATGGGTGGATATTCATTTTCGAAATAAAAAATTTATATGTATTTTATTAATGATGGTTTGTCTTTCTTATCCTGTTTTAGCAATATCAGACTGGGGGTTGCATAATATTTGTGCAAAATATGGGGTGCAGTTGATTTTTAAAAATGATTTTTACAAAAATGAAACAGAAAAATATCGTTTGCCTGGAACGCAAACTGTATACGCATCCGCATTGTTTGACAGTCGGGTAGTAGATAAATTAATAAATTTTAGAAACATGGATGATTTGACGAGTGGAAGAACACAGTTTTATAGGTTGTATATACAAAAAATGAATTTGTGGGGACATTCAGATCGGGCAACACTTTTTGGGAACAAGAGTTATGCTCACAATGCGATTCTTATAATTGCGTATCGCTATGGAGTGTTTGCAGCGATTCCTTATGTAATGCTGATGGCTTTCTTTCTGATTTCGGCGGGAAGACATTTGTGGCGAAACAGTATGTCAATGGAGGCTTGGTTTTTGTTTGCTGTCTCGTGGAGTGTTGGTTTTACGATGATGTGTGATAATCTTGAACAGCCATTTCGATGGATTAGTTGGCCTGTTTATTATATAGGAATGGGTTATTTCTTTACAGTGAATGGCAAGAGACAGAAGTTGGGATGATATGACAGTAGATAAAATAAGAAAATATTTAATCATATGTTGGATTTGCGGGATGTTTGGCTTGGTGACTTCTATGCTATTTACGGCAAGAATGCAATTTATAGGTAGTGGAACAACACATGCTATTGGAGGAGATTTTTACCAGATTGGGGATGTATTTGAATTTTCGGATAGCCAGGTGGCTGCGGCAAGGAAGATTCAGACGAATGGAAAAACGCGCTGGACATTTAAGAATCCGTTATATGAGAAAAAAAGTTGTTACCTATCATTCTTTGTTGAAGGTACGGAGGCGAATGAGCATACTGCTGCTGTTTACCTTCAAAACAAAGATAAGGAATATGTGCAAAAATTTGTGATTGACATACAGAAAGGATGGAATAGCACTTTTTTTTTCTCGGAGGAAGTGAACCAAATCCGGATTATATTGGATACGACTGTCGAGACAGGAATGGCGGTTACGGCAGTTAAAATGACCGAACGGAATCCCGTGAGCCATAAAATGCTGTTGCCGGGCGTGATCATTGCAACGACATTTTATCTGTTCCTTTATGCTTTATATAGCATGTGGAAGAAAATACATGGTTGTTACAATTGGTATGAGGCATTTGTACGGGAACTGCAGAGAATATATATCTGGTTGGGTAGATGTGCAGGCCGCTGGACACAACATATAGGGAAAAGATGGATAGGGATATGGCGCCAAATTATGTGGATGGCGTTATTTTGGATTTGTTTGATGGGGAAAGCAAACGGAAGTTATTTCGAAACAAAGGGTCATCGAAATATTGTTATAGTGGGGGCGGTTTTACTAATATGCATTGGCGTGCTATGTTCGGGAGAAAAAATAAAATTTCAAAAATGGAATGGTGTTATGGCCAAGAGCTATTTTGCGTTTTCAGTTTGCATGATCTTGGCAGATTTTATGGTGTATAAAAAGATTGGAGGAGAAGGAGTCATTCTACTTGTCATATTTCCGTTTGTGATATTTATGTGGAAAAACATGGAGAGGCCAAGAGATTTTGTGAGTGATATGGTAGTAGCAGTAGTTGCGGTTCTGCTTATTCGAGTGATTTTGTGTTTGATTTTTGGTGAGATAATGACAGGTGTTCCTTCTCTTTTTTGGTCTGATCTTGCAACGGATGCAGACAGAGTGAGAGTGGTCAAAGAATTTTTCTGGTCGATAAGTCCATGGGGACATAACAAGGACTTCTCATATTTTGGGGAGAAGCAGAAGATATATAGTGGAGCGTTGGGAGTTTTGTGGAGGTATGGAGTATTTGCGTTGATGGCTTATGTTGTCATGATGGTGTCCTTTTTTTCTCGTCTACTAAAGAGCGTGAAAGAGAAATGGTATGTTGCTATCTTAGGAAGTATACTTTTCGTATTGACTGTTGTGAGAGATTTTGAATTGGTATTTGGTGGAGTGGACTGGATTCTATTTTACCTGTTAATAGGATATTTTATGAATGAGGGGCTGGAAAGTGGAAAGAGAAGCCGATTTTAAGCAATTTTAGTGGCATTCGGGGAGGCTTTGAGTTATACTTTTACTGAGTAAAAGGCAGATATAGTAATTTTTCAGAAAGCAGTATTGATTTATGAGACAAGTAATAAAAGACAGGCAATTATTTATTCGAAGAATTTTTTTAATATGTTATGATATACTGGCAGTGTTTATTTCGAGTATGCTGGCATTACTTATACGATTTGATTTTCATTTAAAAAATATTCCACCGGAGTATTTAAATGAAGTATGGAAGGCACTGCCTTATATGTTGTTGGCAACAATTGCTATATTTTGGTGGCTCCGCTTATATTCGAGTCTATGGAGCTATGCAGGTGCTCTGGAAGTGATGTATGTAGTTTCTGCATGTGTAATAGACACACTTATTTCTGCGGGAATCATTTTGCTTCGAAACTGGGGAGACATGTATCCTGTTCCCAGGAGCTTTTATATTCTGTTTGGATTATTTTTGATGGTGATGGTATTAGGATGTCGCTATTCTTATCGTGCTTTAAGATCACTGCGTATCTTACACAAAAAGAAGGCTTACCAGAGAAATGTACTGGTGGTTGGGGCAGGAGATGCAGGCAATCAGCTGATTAAGGAAATCAATAACAGCTATTATATTGAGAAAAAGGTAGTGGGTGTGATCGACGATGATTGTGCCAAGATTGGAAATTATATTCACGGAACAAAAGTTTTGGGCGACAGGAGCTGTATTTTGGAAAAGGTGCAGGAATTGCATGTTCACGAGATTATCATTGCGATGCCGTCGGCGTCTCCCCGGCAGATTAGGGGTATCCTTGAGGTTTGCAAGGAGACAGGCTGTGAACTGAAGCGGTTGCCCGGGATTTATCAGCTGGTGAATGGTGAGGTAAGTGTCAGTAAGTTGAAGGACGTGGATGTCAACGATCTTTTAGGCCGGGAACCGGTTTCTGTCGATTTGGAATCTATTATGGGCTATGTTTCAGGGAAAGTGGTCATGGTAACAGGAGGAGGTGGATCTATTGGAAGTGAGCTTTGCAGGCAGGTTGCAGAACATCATCCCAAAAGATTAATTATTGTAGATATTTATGAAAATACCACATATGATATTCAAAATGAACTCAAAGTAAAATTTCCTGAGTTAGACCTGGTAGTGCTGATTGCTTCTGTGCGGAATACGAATCGTATGAATCATATATTTGAGATTTATCGACCGGAGATTATTTATCATGCGGCAGCCCACAAGCATGTACCGCTCATGGAGGAGAGTCCTAATGAAGCGATTAAAAATAATGTACTTGGGACTTTGAAAATTGTTCAGGCGGCAGATTTGTATCAAGTAAAAAAGTTTGTCATGATTTCTACTGATAAGGCGGTAAATCCGACAAATATCATGGGAGCGAGTAAACGTATCTGTGAAATGATTATACAGACCTATAACAGGAGGTCGGAAACGGAGTATGTAGCAGTACGTTTTGGTAATGTGCTTGGTAGCAACGGCAGTGTGATACCCCTTTTTAAAAAACAGATTGAACGCGGGGGGCCAGTCACGGTTACGGATCCTGAAATAGTTCGTTATTTTATGACAATACCGGAAGCAGTGTCTTTAGTACTCCAGGCAGGAGCATACGCAAAAGGAGGCGAAATTTTTGTCCTCGATATGGGAGAGCCTGTTCGCATTTTAGATTTAGCAAAAAATTTGATTTTATTGTCAGGTCATAAACCGGATGAAGATATCCAGATTATATTTACCGGATTGCGTCCGGGAGAGAAATTATATGAAGAAATACTTATGGAAGAAGAGGGGATGCAGAATACAGAAAATAAACTTATTCATATTGGTAAGCCGATTGAAATGGATGAAGAACGGTTTTTAGAGCAGTTAAACGAATTAAAAGAATATGTGGTGACAGAGCCGGATGATATCAGAGACTGGGTAAAGCGGATAGCGCCGACGTATCACCCCGAGGCAGAGGTGCAGATGAAATGAAAAAGTACGTTGAAGAGAGAATAGTTTGGAATAAAAAGATATCTGTAAAAACTTAAATTAAGAAAAGGAGTTGTTTGATGTATCGTCATGTGAAAAGAGGTTTGGATATTTTTATCAGTGGTCTGGCAATTTTATTTTTATCTCCGCTGCTGCTTGTTTTGTGCCTGGCAATTAAATTTGATTCCAGGGGACCGATTTTATTTAAACAAAAGAGAGTTGGTATTCATAAGACTTATTTCTGGATTTATAAATTTCGAACTATGCGCATAGACACACCAAAGGATATGCCCACTCATTTGCTTACAAATCCGGAACAATATATTACGAGAGTGGGAAGATTTTTGCGAAAGACCAGTTTGGATGAATTGCCGCAGATACTAAATATTCTCAGAGGAGAAATGAGTATTGTGGGACCACGCCCTGCCCTGTGGAATCAGTATGATTTGATTGCAGAGCGGGAGCACTATGGTGCAAATGATGTACTGCCGGGCCTTACGGGATGGGCGCAGATTAACGGTCGTGATGAGCTTGAGATTCCAGTGAAGGCCCGCTTAGACGGAGAATATGTACGAAAGTTTGGGATAGGAATGGATCTGAGATGCTTTTTTGGGACATTTTTAAGTGTTCTTAGAGGGGATGGTATTGTGGAAGGTGGAACGGGAAAACTGAAAAAGGAAAGATAGTAATGAGAAAACGAATCCTGATATTGGGTATGAACAGTTACATAGGTTGTTCTTTTCAAAATTATGTAAACGAAAATTATTTGCAAGAATTTCAGATAGATAGAACTAGTTTACGAGGTCGGAATTGGAAATTGGAAGATTGGGCAGGATATGATAGTATTATAAATGTGACAGGGAAGGCGCATGCGGATGTCGAAAGACTTACAGAAGAAGAAAAGCAGGAATATTATGCAGTGAATTGTGAGCTTGCCTGTGCAGCAGCTGAGAAGGCTATAGAATCCGGAGTGAGGCAGTATATCTATCTGAGCAGTGTTATTGTATATGGGGACAGCAGCAATACAGGTTGTCCATTGTGTATTACAAAAGAAACAATTCCTGCGCCATCGAATTTTTATGGAGATAGTAAATGGCAAGCAGAACAGAAATTGACGGAGATTTTTAAAAAAAATAATAACGAATTAGCGATTGTGCGTCCGCCAATGATTTATGGAAAAGGCAGCAAAGGAAATTTTCAGGTGCTTATGAAAATCGCAAAAATATTACCGTTTTTTCCGGAAGTAAGGAATCAGAGAAGTATACTTTATATTGAAAATTTTGCGGAATTTCTTATCCTTTTAATAAAGAGTGGGAAAAGTGGGATATTTTTACCGCAAAATGAAGTATATGTTTCAACTGCAGAGATGGTACATGAGATTGGTGCTGCAAGAGGAAGGAAGATGTATTTGTGCAGATGGATGTGCCCTTTTGTATGGCTGGCAGGCAAAATGCCGGGGAAAATTGGGAACATGGTGCACAAGGCGTTTGGCACACTAACGATTGAACAGGAATTGAGCAGAGAAGGAATAGATGGTTACCAGATATTTGGACTGCGGGAAAGTATAGAGAGGAGCCAATGACATAATGGCGGAAAAGGTATTGTTACTTGCTTCCGTAGCATCTATGATACAGCAATTTAATATGCGAAATATCAGGATTTTGCAGGAACTGGGTTGCGAAGTGGAAGTGGCATGTAATTTTGAAGTGGGAAATACTTGTTCATCGGATCAAATTGTTATACTGAAGCGTGATCTAAAGAGGCAAGGGGTGATATGGTATCAGGTTGATTTTGCAAGAAATGTTTTTCAGCTGAGACAGAATAAAAAAGCCTACCGTCAATTAAATGATATTGTATTTCGGGGGAATTACAAATTTATACATTGCCAAAGTCCGATTGGCGGAGTATTGGGACGGCTGATTGCTTACAGATATAAAACACCTGTGATTTATACTGCTCACGGATTTCATTTTTATAAAGGAGCACCTCGAAAAAACTGGCTGTTGTTTTATCCGGTAGAACGTTTTTTGGCACGTTATACCAATGAGCTTCTTGTGATAAACAGAGAGGATTATGAACTGGCGAAAAATAAATTTCGTATGAAACATCTGACTTATATTCCCGGCGTTGGAGTAGATATAAACAAACGTCTGTTTTCAAATGAATTGAGGGAAATAAAAAGAAAAGAATTGGGAATTCCGGAGAATGGCTTTTTAATTGTCAATGTAGCGGAATTTACTGTAAATAAAAATCAGGCAATGCTTATTCGAGCATTAGAAGAATTGAGACATCCGGATCTTTATCTTGTAATGTGCGGAATTGGAGATGGAGAGAAGGCATTAGTGCAGTATGTGAAAGAAAAGGGGTTGGGTGAACATATCAAATTTGCGGGTTTTCGTAAAGATGTTCCCGAAATTTTGCATGCTTCGGATTGCTTTGTGCTCGCCTCTCTTCGCGAGGGGCTTTCAGTAGCGCTGATGGAGGCTATGGCAGCGGGATTACCGGTAGTTTGCGGAAAAATCCGGGGAAATGTGGATTTAATAGAAGATGGGGTGGGCGGATATCTGGTGACACCTACGGAAGGGAAGGACTACCAGCGAGCATTTTTGAATTTGTTTAATAAAAAAACAAGTGCATTGGAAGAATACGAGCATATGGGACAGATGAATAGGCAAACGATACGGAAATTTGGGTGCGAAGAGGTAGATGGAATAATGAGGGAAGTTTATGAGAGAGTATGCAGTCGGTAAGGTGAAAAATTATGTTTAGTGTAATTATTCCGGTGTATAATGCTGAGAAAACAATCGAAAAAACGTTGAATTCCCTTGCGGGACAAACGAGAATGGATTGGATAGAGGAAGTAATTATAGTGGATGATGGTTCAACAGATGAAACGGCAAAACTGGTAAAAACATATCAAAGGCGTGGAAGCGGAAAAAATAATGAAGCAAAGCTTCCTATAAAATACATTTATCAGAAAAATGCGGGACCCTCATCTGCGCGGAATACTGGGATGCAACAGGCGACAGGAGAATATATTGCATTTGTTGATGCGGATGATGAATGGCAGTTAGATAAATTAGAGAAGCAAGGAGAAATATTAAAAAAATATGTACAGATTGATTTGCTGTGCGGAGGGCTTGAAGAGGGAGCGCTCCGTATTTTAAATCGCACATATGACACTCTCTGTCATATTTCCTTGAAAGATTACTGCATTAAAAGTATCATATTTACCTCCACTGTTGTGATCAAAAGAGAGCGTGCGAAGGAAGCGGGGGAATTTAATGAAAATATGAGATATGCTGAAGATATGAATTATTATCAACGTTTTTTTCGTTGGGACCAAGTATATTATCTGCCAGAAAAACTGGTTAGTTACGGGAGTGGGAGAGAATATTATGGACAGAATGGTTTGTCTTCCCATTTAAAAGAGATGCATGAGGGACGACAATATAACTATGGAATACTAAGGAAAGAAGGACAAATTTCATCCTTGTTCTATATTTTGATGATAATATTTGGAGAAATAAAATATTTTAGACGGAGATGTCTGACAAACAGGGAAAGACGGAGGTACCATAATATTTAGTGATTGTCATGTAATATTTGTGTTTCTATTGGATTTTGGCAGTAAATATGATATACTAAAGCGATATTAGTGCAATAAAGTGCGGTAAAGTACTGTTAATATAAGGATATAAAAACAAAAAGGCTAAGAGGGTAAAACGTATAATGAATAAAATGAAAACAAGGTTTCAGGTGCTGTACAATTACCGGCATCTGATTAAACAGTTGGTGACAAAAGATATTAAGTTAAAATATCGGAGAAGTTTTCTGGGATATGTATGGAGTGTATTGAATCCATTGATGGTCATGGTGGTTATGTATCTGGTATTTTCCCATATGTTTCGATTTGAAGTGGAAAACTATCCCGCATATCTGATTATAGGACAAACTCTTTTTACATTTATGACGGAGGCAACAAATCAGGCGATTTTCTCCATTACAGGAAACGGGCCATTGCTCAAAAAGGTATACGTGCCTAAGTATGTTTTTACTCTTTCAAAAGTAACGAGTTCTTTGGTGAATTTGCTTTTTTCAATGGGAGCAATGATCATTGTATTTATTATTACCAGAGTGCAGTTCTCCTGGGCAATGTTGTTTTTTCCGGTAATATTAATGGAAATATATATTTTCAGTTTGGGATTAGGATTATTTTTGGCAGAAGCAGCCGTGTTTTTCAGAGATATTCAATATATATATAATGTATTGACTACAGCATGGATGTATCTGACACCGATATTTTATCCTATGGAGCAGCTGCCCGAAGTAATGCAAAAAGCAATTAGTATTTTTAATCCTATGTATCAATATATAACACAATTTCGAACGATCGTACTTGAACAGACGCTGCCGAGTATAACAGACGTTGCATATGGGTTTGGTATTGCGTTTGTTTTTCTGTTTTTTGGTTCATGGGCATTTATAAGAAAACAGGATGATTTTATTCTTTATATATAGGAGCGAGACATAAATGGATAACAAAAAGACTGTTATTGAGGTGTCAGATGCAACGGTACGATTCAATCGCGCATCACAGCAAGTCAATAATTTGAAAGAATATGTGATAAAGGCATTAAAAAAAGAATTAATGTTTCAGGAATTTTTAGCACTGCAGGATGTGAATTTGCAGGTCAGGCAGGGGGAAGCGTGGGGAATTGTAGGTACGAATGGGTCTGGTAAATCTACATTATTGAAATTGATATGTGGTATTTTAAGGCCATATAAGGGGACTATATATGTAGAAGGGAAGATAGCGCCTTTAATAGAGCTGGGTGCTGGCTTTGACGGTGAACTTACAGCGCGGGAAAATGTATTGTTAAATGGAACCCTCATGGGATATTCAGAGAAATTGATGAAGGAAAAATTCGAGGAGATTGTTGAATTTGCAGAATTGCAGAATTTTTTAGATATGCCAATTAAAAATTACTCCTCTGGTATGGCTGCGAGACTTGGGTTTTCAGTTGCTACTATGGTGCAGCCAGATATATTGATTTGTGATGAGGTTTTATCTGTGGGGGATTATAAATTTCAGGAAAAATGTGAGGGCAGAATGAGGAATATGCTTGCATCTGGAACTACACTATTGTATGTTTCACATTCCGTAGAGTCTGTAAAGAAAATATGTGATCATGCATTGTGGTTAGACAGAGGCAGAGTCAAAATGAGTGGAAAAGTCATGGATGTATGCGCCACATATATGAGCTGCTAAATTCACAATTTTAGGGAAGATTGTATGAGTAAAATAAAATTATTTGTAACCCATACGTCAAATCGCAAAATGATGTGTGTGTGGCATCCGCTGATATACAATGTAATTGCAGGAAGCGATTTCCAGACAGAACCTGTACCGGAAGGGATGCTTTTGGACAATACGGGAGAAAATATTTCATTTAAAAATAAGTCTTATTGTGAGCTGACAACACAGTATTGGGCATGGAAAAATCAGAATGCTGATTACTATGGCTTTTGTCACTACCGCAGGTATTTTTCTTTTAATCCGGTCAGATTGCAGGAGGCAGATTGTGGCTGTCTGGTGTATCCCGTTTTTAATGAGAAAATAAGCAATGAACTGCAGATGGATGAATATTCAATGCATCGGTACATTGAAAAATATGATTTCCTGATTGCGAAGGGAATTCCAATGAATGCTTTGCAGGCAAAATCTGTATATCAGCACTATCAAAAGGCTTCTGAACTTCATATCAAAGACTTAGATTTAATGATAGACATTCTTCGGGAAAAATATCCGGCGATTGTCAATACGGCAGAAGATTATATCCGGGGGAAAATCTTTTATCCCTGCAATATGTTTATAATGAAGAAAGAGTTATTCCAGCAATATTCGGAAATGTTGTTTAGCGTTTTAGAGGAGTTTGAGTCACGCAGCGACATGAGCCGTTATTCCAGGGAGGGGGTTCGCACCCCGGGACATTTGGGAGAACGGATGATCGGTATTTTTTATGAGTATTTAAAGAAGAAAGGCGGTTATCGTCTCGGGGAACTACAGATGGCACTGATAGAGCAGACGGATGAAGAGCCTGTCTGTAAAAGGAAAAAGAGTGGGACAGTCCCGGTTGTATTGGCCGCAAACGAGAAATATGTACCAATTTTATATATCTGTTTAAGCTCGATCATTTTTTATGTGTCGGATAAACGGCAGTATGATATATATATATTCCATACAGACATTAAGGCAGACTGCCAAAAGGAATTACAGGAATTACAGAAAGAAAATGTGACAATAACATTTGTAAATGTTTTTAAACGTGTCACGGGATATCGATTAAAAGCAAAGGAACATATTACGGCGGAGACATTTTATCGGTTTCTCATTCCGGATATATTAGGAGATTATCCTAAAGTGGTGTATCTTGACTGTGATATGATTATCCGTCATGATGTGGCTGAACTGTTTGATGTACAACTTGGCGATAATCTGCTTGGAGCGGCGGTGGATCCGGATTTTGCCGGGCAGTGTAATGGAGCAAATCCGGATACGGAACGTTATTGTAACGAAATATTGAAACTAAGAGATCCGTTTACTTATTTTCAGGCAGGAGTTCTGGTATTAAATGTGGTGGAATTTCAAAAAAGTTTTTCCACCGCTAAACTTTTTGAAATGTCAGATACTGGAATATACAGGTATTCGGATCAGGATATTTTAAACATTGTATGTGAAGGAAGGGTAACCTATCTTGATATGAAATGGAATATGGTGACGGACTGTAATCATTATCGATGGCACTATGTGATAAAGTCAGCTCCGTTTTATATTATGGATGCTTATGAAAAAGCAAGAAAAAATCCCTATATCATTCATTATGCGGGAGCGATAAAGCCGTGGAAAAATCCGAAAGAGGATTTTGCGGAAGAGTTTTGGAAAGTGGCACGTACGACGCCTTATTACGAACAGATTCTATATGATATGTGCGGGCAAAAAGAAAAGTCCCCCAGCGTGAAGGTTATGTTTGTAGATATGGTGCGCAGAACGGCAAAGAAAATTTTACCGCAGGGAAGCTGGATCAGAAGAACTGTTGGAGGAATATATTGGAGATTAAAGTGAGAGAGGAGAAAATATGAAATATGATTATCTGATTGTAGGAAGTGGATTATATGGAGCAGTTTTTTCCCATGAAATGAAAAAGATGGGAAAAAGATGCCTTGTGATTGACAAACGGCCGCATATTGGCGGGAATATATATTGCGAGAATATTAACGGTATCAATGTTCATAAGTATGGTGCCCATATTTTTCATACCTCTAATAAAAAAATATGGGATTACATTAACCAATTTGCCGAATTTAATAACTACATTAATTCGCCGATTGCGAGATATAAAGATGAATTGTATAATCTGCCTTTTAATATGAATACTTTTAGTAAAATGTGGGGAATAGTGACCCCGCAGGAAGCAAAGAATATTATACAGTCACAGATTGAAGATTTAAATATCATGGAACCGAAGAATTTGGAAGAGCAGGCCTTATCTTTGGTCGGGAAGGATGTCTACGAAAAGTTAATCAAAGGATATACAGAGAAACAGTGGGGGAGAGACTGCAAGGAGTTGCCATCCTTTATCATTAAACGTCTTCCGCTGCGCTTTACATATGATAATAATTATTTTAATGATAAATATCAGGGTATACCGATTGGCGGTTATACAAAGATTATTGAAAAATTGTTGGAGGGTACAGAGGTACGGTTAGGTACCGATTATCATAATTTTGTGGCCCAGAATGGTGATATGATACAAAGAGTACTTTACACAGGAATGATTGATGAATTTTATGACTATAAGTTAGGGGTACTGGAATACCGATCTGTAAGGTTTGAACAGGAGACGCATGAGACTGATAATTATCAGGGAAATGCGGTGGTTAATTATACAGAGCGTGAAGTGCCTTATACGAGAATCATTGAACATAAGCATTTTGAATATGGAAAGCAGCCCTTTACAATTATCTCTAAGGAGTATTCCAGCGAATGGCACAAGGGAGATGAGCCATATTATCCTGTCAATAATGAGAAAAATAATGCCCTGTATGAGAAATATCAGGAACTGGCAAGGGGCGAAAAAAGAATTATTTTTGGCGGAAGGCTTGGCAACTACAAATATTATGATATGGATAAGATAATTGAGGCGGCATTGGATAAAGTTGAGGAGTTGAAGGTACAATGAGTGATATTAAAATTTTTGTGACACATACACCGAATCGTGATACCATGAAGGTGCAAAACCCGTTGCTGTACAATGTGATTGCGGGAAGTGATTTTCAGACGAGAGAGACCACAGAAGGAATTTATCGGGATAATCAGGGAGAAAATATCTCTTCGCTTAATAAGTCTTATTGCGAACTTACAACTCAGTACTGGGCATGGAAGAATATAGAGGCCGATTATTATGGTTTTTGCCATTATCGCCGATTCTTCTCGTTTAATAACGAGAAGATTAAAGTATCTGACTGGGGAACTATCGAGTATGATTATCTTGACGAAAGAGCGATGCAGGAACTGCATTTCAATGAGCCGGATATGCGTTCATATATTGAAAACTATGACTTCTTGATTGCAGAGGGAGTACCTGCAAGCTGTATGAATGCCAGAACCGTCTATGACCATTACCGGAAAGCGCCGGAACTCCATATACAGGATGTAACACTTTTTTTGGATATTATAAAAGAAAAATATTCATATTTGAGTGAAACCGCAGCGGAATTTTTTGATGGAAAAACATTTTATCCCTGCAATATGTTTATTATGAAAAAAGAATTATTCCAGGAGTATTCGGCTATTTTGTTTGATGTCTTGGGAGAATTCGAAAAGAGAGCGGATATGAGTGAATATTCGCGGGAAGGATATCGCACTACCGGTCATCTGGGCGAAAGAATGACAGGGATTTATTATCTGTATTTACAAAAACAGAAAAAATATCGTTTGGGAGAAATACAGATAGCATTAATTTATAATGCAGATGAAGAGACAGAGATAAAGCAGGAGCCATCGGAAAATGTTGTGCCTGTGGTATTGGCGGCAAACCAAAAATATGTGCCAATACTATATACATGTGTACAATCTGTTGTGGAGCATGCAAAGGCAGAAAATATATATGAGATATATGTGTTTCATACGGACATTACGGCAGACAGTCAGAAAATGTTTCATGACAGATTGGGCAGGAATCACATAAAGTTTACTTTTGTTAATGTAAGTAAAAGGGTAGCGGGATATATTCTGCAGGCAAAAGAGCATATCACAACGGAAACGTTTTACCGTTTCCTGATATTGGATATTTTAAAAATGTATCCAAAGGTAGTATATTTAGACTGTGATATGATTATCTGTCATGATGTGGCGGATCTTTATCACACAGAAATGGGAGATAATCTGATAGCAGCAGTATTGGATCCGGATTTTGCCGGACAATGCAATATGAAGACTTCTGATATGCGAGAATACTGTAGGAATACACTTGGTATAGAGAATCCGTTTGAATATTTTCAGGCCGGAGTACTTGTATTTAATGTGCAGGAAATGAATAAAGTCGTTACAGTGGAAAAATTGTTGGAAATGTCTGATACAGGTATTTATCGTTTTTCGGATCAGGATATTTTAAACGTGATTTGTAAAGACAGAGTTACGTATTTGGATATGGCGTGGAATATGATTTTTGACTGTGATCATTTTCGATGGCAGAAAGTGATAAAATATGCACCCTATTATATCTTGGATGCTTATGAAAATGCGCGGAAGAATCCATACATTATCCATTATGCAGGGTTTTTAAAACCTTGGATGAAACCGGATGAAGATTTTGGCTATATGTTTTGGGATGTGGCACGGAGAACACCATACTATGAGCAGATTTTAGACGGAATACGAAACAAGGGCGGGCAGACAGTAACAGTTGAGAATGTTATTGAAGCCAGAGCATTTAAGAGAACGAGACTATTATTGATGAAACTATTTCCGCAGGAAAGTGGAATCAGAAGAACCTTGGGAAAGATGTATTGGAAACTGTTTGGATAGGGAGAAGAGAAATGCTTCGTGTTTTAATATTAGGAGGAAATGGGTTTATTGGCAAAAACCTTGCAGATATGTTGGTAAACAAGGGTGAGTTTGTCATCAGCTTTGATTTGCAAATGCCAATAAAACCCAGAAATGGGGTTTGCTATGTTGCAGGAGACTTTTTTGATGACAGTGTTCTGGAAAAATATACGGATGAAATAGATATTGTATTTCATTGTATTTGTACGATAAATCCAGGAAATTCTGAGACAAAATATTTACAGGGCTATGAAAAGGATTTTATACAAACAGTGAAACTTATTGAGATAATCAAAAGAAAAAAAATCAAACTGGTTTTTCTGTCGTCTGGTGGTACTGTTTATGGGAAACAGGAGATAATGCCGATTTCCGAAGAGTGTATTACAATGCCCATTAATCATTATGGAAATTTGAAGGTATGTATTGAAAATACAATACGAATATTTAATCAGCTGGATGGCACTAATATGAAAATTGCAAGAATTGCGAATCCATATGGACCAGGACAGGATTATGGAAAGGGTGTAGGATTTATTGATGCCGTTTTGAAGTGTGGAATGGGAAATCAAACGCTCAAAGTATGGGGAGAAGGCAATGTTATAAGGGATTATATATATATTTCTGATGCCTGTGAAATGTTATACGGAATCGCAGTTTATTCCGGAAAAACGGAAATATTTAATATTGGAACAGGAGAGGGAAAGTCGCAGAAAGATATAATAACTATTGCAAAAAAGTGGTTCCCGCAGTTGAAAATTGAGTATTTAGAAGCAAGAAATATTGATGCTTCTAAGAATATATTAAATAATAGAAGAATTAAAGAAATTTATAAAAAGGATTTACTGAGCTTATCAGAAGGGATGGAGAAGTATTATAATTATTTAATTCAGAATACATGTGAGGAGAGGAAATGATTTCAATAGAAGAGCAATTACTGGAAGCTCAAAATCAATTATTAGCATATAAAAAAGAGGAAATGTCAAATGCTATGAAATTGGATGAATTGTCAGAGCGGGCAGATTTTTATGAAAGCCTTCATAATAAGGAACAGAGAGATTTGTATGAGATAGAAAATAAATATACGGCTTTAAAGGGAAAATTAAGTGAAAAGAGAAAGGAAATAGATGAGTTAGTAAGAGATTCAGAAGAGAAAAGTAAGGAAATAGATAAATTAGTAAGAGATATAGAAGAGAAGGGAAAAGAGATAGCTGAATTAACAAGAAAATTGGAAGAAAGATCGTTGGATAATACAGGAACAAAGCAACTGATAGCAGTTTTGGTGAGAAGACTACGATATAAGTTCACAGGGAGGTAAAAATGAATCTTATTAGAAATCAATTGTTGGAAATAAAAAAAATTGATAAAAAATTATCCTTATCTGTGTTGGTGATCGTAATTGGATATGATTTGAATCATGCATTGCTTAGCTTAAAGAAGCAGATATATACAAATTTTAGGACTGTTTATGTTAATAAAAAATACTTTTTTCAGTATTCTGGAGAGATAAATCTTTCTGATATAGAGGAAGTTAATGTTCGTTCAAAGATTGCTGATTTGGTAAAAAGTGCAAAGGAAGAGTTTATATATATAATGGATGGATGTGACATGCTTTTTGACCATTCATTGCTTGAATATGTACGCTTTTGTGAGACTCATAATTGTGATTTGGCATATGCGGATGAGTGCAGAGGAGATGGAAATAAGAAAGAAGTTTATTATTATGAGTTAAAACCCCAATATGAGCAGATTGCTATGTTTCAATCGCTTTGCAGTGGAAGAGCAGTTATTTTTAACAGAGAAAAATTGAGCAGAATTATAGATAATACAATTAGTACAGAATTGGATACCTTATTACGAGAATTATTTATGCGCTGCATAGAAGATGATTGGAAAATCGGACATATACCGCTTATTTTATTATTGAAGGCGGGGGCATTCAGGAATGCGAATGAAGAGAAAAAATTAATACCTTTAATACAGAGAAATATTACAAAATATACAAAATGGACAGGACGGGTTACGAGAACAAATTCATATAACCAGTTTGCTTTTGAAATGACAGATGTAGAAGAACCGTGTTCGATAGAATTTTTAATTATAGAGGAAGATTTAAACAGGATTAAGCAGTTAATTTCACAAATCGGAATATCCTATCACGATAAAAGAACTGTGATTGCAGCGCAGAGGGAGCACATAGGGGTGCTTATAGATTGGTGTTCTGAAATGGGAATATCGGATGTGACAATAATTGAGCGGGAGCGAAGCTATACT
This sequence comes from uncultured Roseburia sp., assembly GCA_910577925.1. Lineage (GTDB taxonomy): Bacteria > Bacillota > Clostridia > Lachnospirales > Lachnospiraceae > Roseburia. The sequence goes on along the minus strand of CAJTOI010000004.1, from coordinate 8,940 downwards.
GCAAGTATAGAAAAACTGGCAAAAGAGAGCAGCTGTGAAGTGCAAATTCTGTTTAGTGATCAGGTGCAGTGGATAAATCGAATGAATGTACAGAGATTGATTGCTGTTTTTCATAAGCAGGAAGTAAAGGTTGCCTGTCCGCAGGTAGCTACAGAGGGAGAAGAGCCTAGGTTAGTATATGCCGGAGGAGATTTAAACTCGCTTGCCCTGACGTCAAACTATCTGAAGGGAAGAGAGCAGAGTATATCTTCTGAATTTGATCTGGCATGGATGAGCCGTAAAGCTATAAATTTGACATCATATTGTTTGGCAGTGCGAAAAGAGATATGGGAACAGATATTTCCGATGCATCCATCTATATGGGCGGCATGGCAATTTGCTGTGGAGCTCTCCTTTTTATGTAGAAAAAAAGATATTATTTGTGAATATGCGGCTCAAAGTGCTGTTTGGGTGAACAGCGAGATAGAAAAATGGTATGTGGAAGATGATGATGAGGTAAAAATAGAACAGAACTTAAGGGAGATGCGATGCAGCGGATATTTTTGGCATTTTCTGAGTGAATATGGTGATTTTATTGAGGCTTCGGCGGAAAAGATGCATTATGCACAGAGGAGTTATCGCAGATATCTGAGAGAAAGCTTTCGAGTTTTCGGATTGAATAATGTAAAAGAAACAGGACAGAAGCGAGTGTTAGTGTTTACACATGAATTATCACTTACAGGAGCTCCGTTGGTTTTAGTACAGGCAGTTGAGTGTCTGAAAAAAATGGATTATGATGTTTTGGTGGTATCACCATCCGATGGTCCGTTAAGAGAGACTTATTTGGGAAATAATGTTCCGGTTATTATTGAACCGGAGCTATTTTCTGATTTTGAATATATTCGAATAGCATATGATTTTGATTTTGTGATCACATGTACTGTTTGTCTGTGGCAGGTTATAAAAGTGTTAGGAAAGACAGATATACCTGTTTTGTGGTGGGTACATGACAGCAGAATGGGATACGACAATTGGCTGCGTTATGTGTTGCCCGAGACAATAGGAAATAATATTCACTTGTATTGTGGAGGAGATTACGCCCAAAAAGTAATTTTGGAATACAGACCCCGATATTCTTCAAAGATTTTATTATATGGGCTGGATGATTATTCGGATAAAATTGGGGATGATTTAAAAAGAGATCATTGGAATATCCCCGAAGATAAAATTGCATTTGCAAATATTGGGCAGATTATCTCCAGGAAAGGGCAGGATATTCTGATTGCAGCAATAAAGAAACTGCCGGAGGAATTATTGCGGCAAAGTATTTTTATCTTTGTCGGAGGAGTTGTTGACAGGAAAATTTATAATGAAATTATGGAATTACGGGAACAATATCCTGAAAACATATATTATATTCCTCAGATTAGCCATGATGATTTAAAGCAATTTTATCGGGAGGTAGATTGTATTATATGTTCTTCTGTAGATGACCCATTACCTGCATTTGTTGCAGAGGGTCTTATGATGTCCAAGGTATGTATTTGTTCAACCAACACGGCGTTCAATGGGTTGATTTCTGATGGTGAGAATGGTTATTTATTTGAGAGCGGTAATGCAGATATGCTTTACGATAAGCTTGTAGCGGTGATCAGTGAAAGGCAGCAGCTGGGGATTGTGAAAAAGAATGCAAGAGAATTATACGAGAATACGTTTACAAGTTCGATTTTTCAGGATAATTTCAGCAGTGTGATAAAGGAGGTAATGGAGTGATTGTTCCGGTAATTTTTTCTTTAAATCCGGTTTCAAAAGAGAGAATGTATACATGGGTATTTATTAAAGCTGTTTCTTTTGCGAAGAAATGGCATTGGCCGGTAATTGCTCAAAAACAATATTTTGATGATATTGAAAATATGAAAGGTTTTTGTTCGGATAATTTATTAGAATATTTTGAATATGAAATTATAGGAAAATGTGACCTGGAAAAAATAGTTTCTATAGTTATTCCAAAAGAGATTGAAACAGAATATATAAAAAGATTCCCATCTCAGACAGACGCGTATCTGTCCTCTGTTCGGAATACATGGGAGGAGATGGAGAACTTTTTTGATCAGACCATAGATACCTTGGAACAGACTGTGGGAGAAAAGATAGAAGCTTTTTATGTGTTGCCCAATAATGCTTTTCTGGAGAACGTTGCTGCGAAAAAAAATATACCGATTATCCACTTTGAATGGGGGCCATTTCGACCCATGGTATACCGGAAAACAGCATACTTTGATTTTGACAATATTGTGCTTGGCCTGCGTAAGCGGTATGAGAAGTTTATACAGAATGGTGAAGATATAAAAGTTCCAATATTTACAAGACAGGAGATTCTGGCGCTGTTTTTAGAAAAAGAGTATTTACAATATGCGTCGGAGAACAGAAAACCTTCGTATGAATTGGGGGTGGCGACAGGGTATAGTACGATTGGTGAGTACAGTGCATATAATCTGGTTTCACTTGTTGAACTTCACTCAAAGGTGGCAGGGAAATTTAGTGAGGATGATGTGTGCTGGAGAATGCATCCGGAGGATCCACTGCATGCACAGCTGGCGGTGAAAAACAAATCTCAGCATAAAACGACTGTTGATTTTATTTTAGATTGTAAAAGAGTGTTAAGCCTTAGCTCGAATATGATATATGAAGCGATGCTGTTTGACAGAATCGGGTATGATATAGGCTTTTCGCATTATAGTTTCCAGGGGAATGATACATTAGATACTTTAGAAGACAAAAAACCAGATATCAGATTTCTTAATTTTGTGGCCTTTGCTTATTTAATACCATATGAAGTTCTGGATAATCCTGATTATATTCGTTTCCGGCTGTCAAGGCCTTCAGAGACGGATATATACCGCTATCACCTGAATTATTACTTTGACAGGCTAAATCTGAAATATGAAATTATAGATGAAAAAGACAGGCTGCAGGCAATTTTGAAGGGCCGTGGATATGTGGAAAATACAGAGATGGTATGCTTGAAGCGTAAGATTGAGGAAATGGAGAAACAGCAAGTTGTTTTGCAAAATAAGATAGAGAAACTTACACACAGAGCAGAAAATGAGATGCGGATGGCAATTTTGTATATTGATATGGGGGAGGGATTTACGGAAAAGAATAAATTGTTTGCCCAATATGTAGCTGTGGATGGAGAATTTCAGGCTGAGTTTGATATACCGACTGGATGTCTGGGGATAAGATACGATCCTTGTGAGTGTGGGGAAAAACCGTTTTACTTTCATGATTTAAAAATTAATGGAAAAGAAAACAGCTACGAAGCATTTAATATTCAAAAGGTGGGAGAGAAGGAGACATTTATTAAGAGGAATCCATATTTCGTTTTAAAGGATGTGGAGGAAAAGATTAAGATTACAATTAAGGTAGATGTATTGTAAATCATGTTTGTGAGGAGGAAGGAAATGAGCAGGGTAATTGGGTTTGTACCGGCACGTGGTGGTTCAACACGAGTTTCACGTAAAAATCTAAGAGAAATAGGCGGTATACCGATGTTTTTGAGAGCATGCTACAATCTTCATCAGGTATTACCCAAAGAGTGTATTGTGGCAGATTCTGATGATGAAGAGATATTGTCAATTGCAAGTGAACATGGCTTTTCTACAATTAGAAGACCGGATGAGCTGGCATCGAATGCAACAGATGGAAATGCTTTTTTTCGCTGGGAAACATCAAATTATCCGGATGCGGATATATATATTCAACATTTGCCGCCGATGCCTTTTTTATCTAAAGAAACGTTGGAAAGATGTCTCACAGCAGTAGAAAAAGAAAATTATGACTCTGTTGTTTGTGTGGGAAAAGAACATTTTTATCTCTGGGATGAGGAAAAAAGAATACCATTGTATGATTTGAAACAAATTCCTAACAGTTATACTCTACCGGAAACGGTTTTTGAGACAATGGGGTTATATGTGATTAGGAAAGAGGCGCATTTGGAAAATGGATTGCGTATTGGAAAAAACTACAAAATGATAGCCCTGGATAAATTTGAACAAATTGATGTTAACTATCCGGAAGATTATGAATTGGCAGTTGCTGTGGCGAAGGGTTTACCAGATGATTCGGTTTATATAATTCGGGGGGGGGGGTATGAGGTAATTGGTTTTTTCGTTGGTAGGTATGCAGCATGAAAATTGTTGGTGCGATATCTGCCAGATGCCAAACCATCCATTTTCTTGGTAAACCTCTGGCAGACAAGAACGGTATCGGTGGAAGAACCAAAAGATTTTGAATGGGTAAAGAGAGAATAATGGAGGAAGAAAATGAGTTTATTATCCCAAAGTGATGAATTGCAAGATACCATTATTATCGATGGAAGAGAGATTTTTAAGAAGAAAAAATGCTGTATAATGGCAGGTCCATGTGCTGTAGAATCCAGAGATCAGATTTTGTACACGGCAGAAAAACTAGCAGATTTAGGAATAGAAGTTTTTAGAGCAGGCGCGTTTAAACCAAGAACGAATCCATATGCTTTTCAAGGGGCAAGAGAAGAAGGATTGAAGTGGTTAGAGGAAGTCAGAGATACTTATGGAATGCTTATTATAACTGAAACATCGGATTCTACAAATTTTGAAGCAGTTGAAGAAGTTGCGGATATTGTGCAGATTGGAGCTAAGGCAATGTATGATCATGCACTGCTGCGGAAAGCAGGGAGAACAAAGAAGCCGATTTTGATAAAACGGCATTTTGGTGCTACAGTTGAAGAAATGTTTAAAATGGCAGACTATGCTCTTTTGGAAGGCAACAGACAGGTGATGTTTTGTGAGCGTGGGATACGAACATTTGAAATATCATCCAGATTTACATTGGATTTGTGCGGAGCTGCTGTTATAAAAAAGGAAACAAAGGCCCCATTAATTTTAGACCCTTCTCATTCTATGGGGTATGCTTTTGGTGTGCCGGATATTGCAAAAGCCTGTGTGGCATTTGGGTGTGAGGGGATTTTAATAGAGGTGCATCACAATCCTAAAGAAGCGCAGTGCGATAAAGAACAGGCATTAGATATTGAACAGTTTAGCAAATTGTATCAGGAAATAATTGCGATAGGAGCAACAATTGGAAAGCAGGTGGTATAATGTATGGATTAAATGCAGAAGAATTATGTAGTGGTATTTTCTCGGATGTGATGGATTCTATGGGTTATAGAGGACAGGTTATCACGGGATTTCAGAGAAATAAAAGCAAAATAAGTGTTTTGGGGAGAGCAAGAACATTAAAAATCGAGACGATAGAGACAAGTGATGAAAATATCCGGATGGGATTGTCTTTTGTTGGGAAAGTAGGAAAGGGAGAAATTCTATTGGTTTCGGGTAGCGAAAGATTTGCATATTTTGGTGAAATGATGACAAGACTTTCTACCCGACAGGAAATAGAAGCGATTGTAATTGATGGGCTGACTAGAGATACGAACTATACACATCATGAATCTGTGCAACTTCCGATTTTGGCAAAGGGTTATTCTCCGGTGGATATAAAGGGAAGAGGAAGAGTTGAGAGTGTAGATGTAGATATAGTGATTGATGGGATTAGAGTTGAGCCAAATGATTTGGTGTATATTGACAATGAAGCTATTTGTGTTGTACCAAAGGAGAAAGAACAGGAAGTAATTGAGAAGGTGAAAGAGAAGATAAAAGAGGAAAAACGAATTACACAATTATTAGAAAGTGGGATATCTGTTGAAGAACTATTGGAGACTGTTAAAGAATTCTAAAAGAGGGAAATTAAGGGAAAACATAAGAGTTGTTGTCATGGACGTGGATGGGACCCTTACAGATGGATCTATCAATATAGGGCAGAATGGTGAGCTGTTTAAAAGGTTTTACTGCAGAGACGGTCTGGCAATTATCGCGGCAGAAAAGAAGGGCATTATACCGATAGTTTTAACATCAAGAGTATCGGAAATTGTAAAGAGACGCGCCGAAGAATTAAAAATTGATCATGTATATCAGGGATTTGTGGATGACAAAAGAGTGCAATTGGAAAGAATACTTGATGAATTGCACTTGGAATGGCAGAATGTTGCCTATATCGGTGATGATAGGAACGATTTGGAGTGTATGAAAAAGTGTGGAATAGTGGGCTGCCCCAGTGATTCTGAAAGGAATGTAAAGAGACAGGCTGATTATATTTGTATGTGTAAAGGTGGGCAAGGAGCAGTCAGGGAATTTATAGATTGGCTTCTTGAAGGAAAGAAAGGAAGTTAAGGTTGAAGATTTCGGGCTCAATATTTGCTGTAAAGGATAATTATTTTACGTATGCAAAAAATTTGCAGTATTCTAATGTGGATTTTCTCCATATTGATTTATTTCAAGACAGAGAAGAAAATAATTTTACTTTGAAAGATATTTTGAAATTTGATGAGGGGTATTTGCCATTAGATGTTCATTTAATTTATCATTGTATATTAGATGAGGATATTGAAATTTTGAATGTTGCAAATGTACGATATTTAAATGTGCAGTATGAGTCACTGAAAAATAAAGAAGATATTGAAAAGGTCAGTCGAAAATTTGCAGGTTCTTTTGGACTTGCCATAACAGAGAAGACTGATTTGAGTGTATTAGATACATATATAGACTCATTGTCGCAGATTCTTTTTATGTGCAGTGAGCCGGGAGTTACCGGAGCAAAGTTTAGTGAAAAGAATTATGAAAGGATCAAGAGTGTTAAGAAGAAATACCCTAATCTGCAATTATTTGCAGACGGTGGAATAAATGATGAAATATCAAAAAAGATGAATAATCTTGGGATTCAAATGGTTGTTTCCGGGTCTTTTCTGGCGAAGGATATCGGAAACATGGAACAGAGAGTTTATTCCTTAAAATATTCTAGTGAGAAGAAAATAAAAGTTACAAGAAATATGCTTCCTTTGATGAGGCTTCCACTCATTGATAGAGAAACCCCTTTTATGGAGATTGTTGATATAATGAATAAATATCGTATGGGGATTGTGTTTGTAATGGAAGGGGAACGACTGCTGGGAATTATTGCAGATGGGGATATTAGGAGAGGCTTTTTAAAATATCAAAAAGATATCTTTGATAAAAAAGCAGGGGCTATTATGAATGAAAAACCGTTTTGGATTGATTCACACAAAAATATGTATCAGCTATTTTCCTGCTTGGCAAAAAAACATAAAGGAATAGACATTATACCGGTAATGGAGCAAGGAGTATTATTAGGAGCGGTGGACATTCATTTGGGATATTGAAGGTTGTTTTTCGCAATTTTTTTGTTAAAATAGTAATAAAAGAAATGAAGAAAAGAGAGGTAGGAAGGATGTATATTGATACACTTGATACGAGAGCAGTATGTTACTATGATATTGGAAATGGATACAATGAGACAGAAAAGATGTATGCAGCATATGAAAGAGAGGGGAATATTTTTTCAGCAGAGTTCAAGTTGCCGAAATATATAAAGAGTGTACGAATTGATCCATGTCTGATAGGGATGGAACCGATCTGGTATAGCGACTTAAAAATAAACGGAAGTCCTGTTGAATATGAAGAGTATAATATTTTGGAAGTCAATGGGAAGAAGTGTTTATGTAAAAAAATTCCCTATTTTGTTTTAAAAAAGGCTGTATCAGATATAAAATTTGAGATTACTTTTGGCGATATGGATATCACCGATTTACGGTGTGCGATAAAAGATATGCAATAACGAATTGCTTCATTGTATTGATATAGTATTATAGAAGGTAAATTAAAATCCATGAGACAGAGAGTTATATGGTTGGACTATGCTAGAGCATTAGCTATTATATGTGTTGTAATTACGCACACAACTGAGCGTGTATATAATTTGAGTGCAGCAGAGCTGCTGCAAAATACAGGATATAGTAGAATATTTGCCATTTCGATGTTCACGATAGGGCGATTGGGGGTGCCGATTTTCTTTTTTCTGACAGGATTTCTGGTATTGGGCAAAGAATACAATGGTGAGAAAGCCATTAATTTTTATGCCCAAAATGTTGGAGGTTTGCTGATAACAACTGAGATTTGGATTTTACTTTACAATGTTTTCGACACTTGTTTTTATGGGGAGGCCAGATATTAATATTTTGGATATCCTGAAAAGCTTGTTATTTTTTAAGCAAACAGCGATGTCACACATGTGGTATATGCCAGTTATTATAGGAATTTATCTATTTATTCCATTTATTGCGAATGCGTTAAATCATACAGAAATCAGAAGTATGTACATTCCGTTAATGATTGCATTTATATATTTGTTTGTGGTTCCAGTAATAAATGTCTATTTGGCGGCGAATGGCATAGAAAATATTTCATCGTTACCAGATCTTAGCTTTTCTGGCGGTGTATATGGATTTTGCATATTGCTAGGAGATCTGGTTAGAAGAGGTGTATTTGATAAGATACCTTCGTATAACATTATGTTAATTGGAGCATTGTCATATGTATTAACTGTATATACACAGAACTATTCTGCGATTCACGGGGTAGATTATACCGTGTGGTATAATTCGGCAACCCTGATTATAGTGGCTTTGTCTATATTTATTTTGTTGTCAAGAACAACATTCGGATCTGGAAAAATTGCAGCCAGCATTTCTGTGAATGCATTTGGAATTTTTTTGATACATAATCCCATTAATTTAATATTGATGAAGCTTATTAGTCCATTTTCCAGGGTTTTTCGGTAAGCGCCAAATAATAATGCGGTCAGATATAAAATTACCCCAGCTCTTTGCGAGTTGGAGTAATTCACTATAATTCACATGCGATTTTTGATAGATTGGAGTTTTTCACTCCAGGGTGCAAGCTCTGCGAGCTGATCATCGGTCATCTCTTTCGTTGGACGATGGTCCAACAGAAATTTCAGATATCCGTAAACATTCAGGTCATGCGCCTTTGCCATCTCAACCATTGTATA
>CAJTOI010000003.1 GCA_910577925.1 uncultured Roseburia sp. | reverse complement strand
TGTGGACATACTGGTGTTGTCAATATAATGGAAGAAGCAGAAAAGTATAAACCTGATTTTTGCGTTGGAGGTTTCCATTTATTCAATCCGCTCACAAAGAAAACAGTGTCAAAAGAATTGTTAAATGGCATTGTAACGGAACTTCAGAAATATAAAGATACTGAGTTTTATACTTGTCATTGTACAGGGAAGAAAGCATTTGACTATTTATCTCATCAAATGAGTAATATGCACTATATGTCTTGTGGTGAAAGTGTTGAAATTTAATATTTTAGAAAGTTAAATTCCAGTTTATGCGAAAGATACGCTCAAAATCTCAAAACCGACGGAGTGATCCAGACACGGTGGCGGAAGTCCCTAGACTTTCCGACACGCCAGCTTGCTGGCGAGGGGCTGATTCACTTCGTCGGTTGGGCGAGCTTGCGAGCTGTTCAAAGCCCCCGTTATCTAACAGGGGGGTACTATTACAAAAGACAAGAGAAAAAACAAATACAAAACTGCTGATATGCAACGATTTATAAGTTTATAAGAACTTATTTCACTTCACACCCTATTCTTTCTACCCGACAGGTCTAAAACAGCATATCAATAGAAAATAAATATAAGATACAAGGTGTATGCTCCTATGAGTATATGCCTTTTTTGATTGGAGGAATGAAGCATGAATGATATAGAATTTATTGAAACATTAAAGCAAAAGAGAAATGCCTGTGATTATTCGCAATCACGACTGGCACAGGAACTACAAATCAGCAGGCAGAACTTAAATGAAATTGAAAACGGAAAAACAAAAGCCAGTAAAGAAATGAAACATATACTTTTACATTATCTTGATTATTGTAATTGTACACAGCCTTTCACTTTAACGATTGACTATCTGCGTGTTCGTTTTCCTACCACAGACGCATTGGAAATTATAAAAAATGTACTGGCAATTAAAAGCGAATATTTTATACATGAAGATTACGGAATGTATGGTTATGAAGAACAGTATATCTATGGGGATATTAGTGTAAATGCTTCTAAAGATAGTTCTAGGGGTGTTTTATTGGAATTAAGAGGTATGGGGTGTCGGAACTTGGAATATGTTTTACAGGCAAGAGGGATAGACTGGTATTACTTTTTAAGATGTTGTATAGATTATCAAGGCGTTTTTAAACGCATAGATTTAGCAATCAATGATATGGGCGGATTGCTGGATATAGAAATTCTAAGGGAACGTTATTACGCCAACAAGGTATGGAAACGTTCAAGAACCCATGAAGCAGTAGACAGCGGAAAATTATCGGGTACAAATGGAGATACTGCAAAAACTTTTTATATCGGTTCAAAGAATAGTTCTATCTACTTTTGCTTGTATGAAAAAGAAAAGGAACAAAAAAGCAAGGGCATAAAAACAGACATTAAGAACCGCTTTGAAATTCGTTTAAAAAATGGAAAAGCAGGGCAAACGATAGAACAACTTGTTTTTTCAAGAAATCCCGAACAGACCATAGCAAGCCTTATCCTCACACAGATAGATTTTCCCGATTATATTTTATGGGATATATTTTTAGATAATGTAACGACCTCACTTCCGTTTATTATGACACCTGTTGCTGTCAATATGGATAAAACAAAACGCTGGTTAGAAAGACAGGTCATGCCCTCTTTATTGATGATAAAAGAGATTGAAAAGAAAACAGGAGCAAATTATCTGGAAGAAATCGACAGGCATACAAGACTAACAGAAAAGCAGGAATTAAAGATTAAACAAATGACAACAGACATAGCAGACATGATTGAGAAAGATACCGCTGTTCCACAAGGGAATGACGGTATTTTTTAATTTCTTCAAAAAAACTGCAACAAAACGACTACTTGTGTACAGATATGGTGCGAGGAAAGGAAATCTAACTTTTTTTGAAAACAGGTCATCAAATCGGTGGTTGCTGTCCCTATATGATGTGAAAGAAGAAACAATTTTTAATTTCAACTTAACATTTGACAGTTTTCATTCCCTATATGGAGCAAAGAAAATCTTTTATTCCATAGTTGGCAGTTACGGTGTTGCATGGGTAGTTAGGGTATGAAAAGAAAAATAATTTTTTCATTATCAACTTAGCAACTGGACGTTTGCTGTACAGATATGAAGTGAAAAGAGAAAAAGTTTTGAATATTGGTTACGCTTCTGCTCTTTTCCAACGCGGTATATAGGAAAGACGATTTTCTTCTTTCGTGTTCTTTGACAACTGAATAAAGCAATTCAATACGTTTGACAGACAGCGAGCCATTGAAGCAGATACGCCATGACCTTTCCCCTGCAAAAGCGAGCGAACCCTATTTGTGTTCCTGTAAAAGACTTGTCCTCTTTTATCGCCATGACCTGTTCTGTCTGATAATGATACTCCCGTACAGCCACAGTTTGAGCGTTCAGAGCGTCGCACGCAATGGGTACGGCTACATAAGAACTATGCAGAGGTGAAACTCCTGTGGGCTATGACAAAAGCCGTTGAATTGCTTAAAAAAAGATTATGGAAAGGGGGTATGTGTTATTGCTGATATTGTAAAAACAATGCAAGAAAAGACAAATAATAAGCGTGGCATTGGCAACAGAGGAAAGACAAAGATTGTTGTAAAAGAGCATTTTTCCGAAAAGGGAAAGACAATGGGAGAACTTCTGACTGATGTTATGCTGGAAAAAGCAAAGCAGACAATCGCATAAAATCGGTGCAGTTGTAAGAAATAGATTGAATGGCAAAAAGTACCCGTGTTATACTTTACTTGCAAGCAGGTATTGTAAACACGGGTTAGTTATAAAGGAGGATAACTGACAATGAAACAACAGATTTACAATACTGCACTTTATCTTAGGTTAAGCCGAGATGATGAATTACAGGGCGAAAGTTCCAGCATTACCACACAAAGAAGTATGTTGCGTCTATATGCAAAAGAACATCATTTGAATGTGATTGATGAATATATTGATGACGGCTGGTCGGGAACAAATTTTGAAAGACCGAGTTTTCAAAGAATGATTGAGGATATAGAGGCAGGAAAAATCAACTGTGTTGTAACGAAAGACCTTTCCCGACTTGGCAGGAACTATATTATGACAGGACAATATACAGAATTGTATTTTCCCAGCCATAATGTCCGTTACATAGCGATTGACGACGGTGTAGACAGCGAAAAAGGCGAAAGTGAGATTGCACCATTTAAGAACATCATCAATGAATGGGTGGCAAGAGATACAAGCCGTAAAGTGAAATCGGCATTTCGGACAAAATTTGCAGAGGGTGCTCATTATGGTGCTTATGCTCCGTTAGGATATAAGAAACACCCTGACATCAAAGGGAAACTGCTGGTTGATGAGGAAACAAAGTGGATTGTTGAAAAAATCTTTTCCCTAGCTTATCAAGGCTATGGTAGTGCCAAAATCACAAAGGTACTGCGAGAGGAAAAAGTTCCGACAGCGTCTTGGCTGAATTTTACAAGGTACGGTACTTTTGCACATATCTTTGAGGGAAAGCCCGAAAGCAAACGTTATGAGTGGACGATTGCTCATGTCAAGGCAATATTAAAAAGTGAGGTTTATATAGGCAACAGCGTTCACAATATGCAGTCTACGGTTTCATTTAAGAGCAAGAAGAAAGTGCGTAAGCCCGAGAGTGAATGGTTTCGAGTGGAAAATACCCATGAGCCGATTATTGACAAGGAAGTGTTCTATCGTGTGCAGGAACAGATAAAATCAAGACGTAGACAGACAAAGGAAAAGGCAACGCCGATATTTGCAGGGCTTGTCAAGTGTGCGGATTGTGGCTGGTCTATGCGGTTTGCAACGAATACGGCAAGTAAAACGCCTTACAGTTATTATGCTTGCAGTTACTACGGACAGTTTGGCAAAGGTACTTGTTCTATGCACTATATCCGTTATGATGTTCTGTATCAAGCCGTATTGGAACGCTTGCAGTATTGGACTAAGGCAGTACAGCAGGACGAAGAAAAGGTCTTAAATAAGATACAAAAGGCTGGCAATGCAGAGCGAATACGGGAAAAGAAGAAAAAGGCAAGTGCCTTGAAGAAAGCCGAGAACCGTCAAAATGAGATTGACCGCTTGTTTGCGAAAATGTATGAAGATAGAGCCTGTGAGAAGATAACGGAACGAAACTTCATCATGCTGTCGGGGAAATATCAAAAAGAGCAGATAGAACTGGAACAGCAGATAACCAACCTAAGAGAAGAATTAAGTAAAATGGAACAGGATATGATAGGTGCTGAAAAGTGGATTGAGTTAATCAAGGAGTATTCCGTACCAAAGGAACTGACAGCACCGTTATTAAATGCAATGATAGAAAAAATCCTTATTCACGAAGCAACAACGAATGAGGATAACGAAAGAATACAGGAAATAGAGATATATTACCGATTTATTGGAAAAGTAGACTGATAAAGAGGGTTCATATCTTTAACTAAGGGAAAGCGGAAAATGTATGCCGGACTATTCCGTAATTGAACTGCTGTGTAAAGAATTAAACACAACACTGGCCGAGCTTATGAGCGGGGAAGCGGACGAAAAAAGCATTCATACTTATGACAATGAGCAGATCGTTAAAATGCTTGGAGAAATGCAGCGGCTCAAAAACACCAAGACATTGATCATCGGATTTCTTCTCATCATTATGGGGTGCGTGATGCTCGCACTCTCGCAACTATTCGGAGGTACCGAAATTCAGGATTTTCTTTCGGGCTTTATGCTGGGAATCTCAATTTCGGAAATGTTGATCGGCGTTTTCCTTCTCGGCCGTTATCTGGCACGCAGAAATGAAAAAAATTAAGGTGTTTACGCAGGAAGCAAAACGGGTCATATCTGTTATCGGAGTTATGTTTGCAGTTATAGGGATTGTTGCTGCGCTGCGCTGCATCACACGAAAAACCCGCCGGACATCTGTCGATGCCCGGCGGGTTTTGATAAGCTAAGATTATTTTACCAGCTCTTTTACCTTTGCTCTCTTTCCTACGCGGTCTCTGAGGTAGAATAACTTCGCGCGTCTCACTTTACCCTGACGCACTACCTCTACCTTCTCCACATTCGGAGAATGCAGCGGCCAGGTCTTCTCAACGCCGACACCGTTGGAAATCTTTCTCACCGTAAAGGTTGCGCGGTTGCTTCCGCCCTGCTTCTTAATCACGGTTCCCTCGAAAATCTGGATTCTCTCGCGGTTACCCTCTTTGATCTTGCCGTATACCTTCACCGTATCACCGGTGCAAAACTGCGGCACTTCCGCCTTGAGCTGCTCTGCTTCAATGCTCTTGATAATCTCATTTGCGTTCATCTTGTGACCTCCTGATAATCTGGATGTTCTTAATACGTCAGTTCGTAACAGAGGACCATCTATTTATTCACAACTATTGTAGTCTACCACGAAACACCGCGCTTGTAAAGCAGATTTTTCCCGGCGGCATCAGATTGCCCCGACCCAATACACCATTTCTTTTGCCGCGTACAGTCCCAGGCTCTCCTGCAGCCGCATGGAAATCTCGTTTCCGGCCTTCACCTGTCCGTACGGCGTATACCCCTGCTCTAAAAAGCGGTTTATCATATAGGTTTCCAGCGCTTTTCCGATTTTCCGTCCCCGGTATTCCGGCAGCACCTCTAACATCCCGATGCTGCCCTCGGTGTGGCTTCCCGCAAAGCCCGCCAATTCTCCGTCCGAAAACGCGCCGAACATGCAGCCCTTTGCGATACGCTCTCTGATATAGGCGGGGTCCCCCGCCATCTCATAGTGCGCAAACACGGTGTCGGCATACTCAGGCCCAAGCTTTCGAATCAGAATCGCTCCGTCCTGCGCCGTCTGCTCCTCGCAGTAAAGCCCCGCGACAGAAAGCTTCTCCCTCCGCGTGTACACAAGCTGGCAACAGTCCATCCTCTTGTTCGTGCCGAGATGTTCCATTGCCGGTCCGCATAAAAACTCCTGGTGCAGCACCAAAAGCACTCCCGGCTCCCTCGGAATCCCGTCTAAAAGCGTTCGCCCCGCCTCGGGGCTTTCGGCTGTCAAAAAATAAATCCCGCTGTCCGCATCCCGCAGACAGATATTTGCCCCGTCGGCCGCAACAAGTCTCGCCTTCCCACGGACAATCAGCTCCGTCATATCGATGTGAAGCAGCTTTTTCCTGCCGAGGATCTCCCTGCACTGCTGCAGCTTTTCGTACTGCCGGTACAAGTCCGGACGCCGCTCCCGCGTGCGCTGCTCGGCCTGCGCCGTGCGCCATTCTCTGATTTTCTTCCGGTTCCCGGAGAGCAGCACATCCGGGACCCGCTTTCCCATCCAGCACTCCGGACGGCTGTACTGCGGGTACTCCAGCAGATGCCCCTCAAAGGATTCCGACTCCCCCGAGATCTCGTTCGAGAGCACGCCCGGCACCATTCTGGAAACCGCATCCACTATAACCATAGCCGCAAGCTCTCCGCCGGTCAGCACGTAATCTCCGATCGAGATGTAATCCGTCACAATCTCCGCAAGCACCCGCTCGTCGATGCCCTCGTAATGACCGCAGAGAATGACAAGATCCTCCTCCGCGGCCAGTTCTTTTGCCATCGCCTGCGTAAAAGGAACACCCTGCGGCGTCACATAAACCGTGCGGACACGGCGTTTTTCTCCGTTTTCCCGTGTACATTCCCCGGTGGCGCCCTCCGCCGCAGCACCTAAAATCCGCTCCGCCACGGCGCTCCACGCATCGTAGACCGGCTGCGCCTGCATCAGCATTCCGGCTCCGCCGCCGTACGGATAATCGTCCACCTTCCGGCGCCTGTCCTTCGTGTAGTCCCGGATATCGACCGCCTCTATCTCAAGAATCCCTTTTTCCGCCGCATTCCCGATAATGCTGGTGTGCATCCCCCGCATCACCATATCGGGAAATAATGTCAGTATATGAAAATTCATTTTCTCCTCCATATGTACATCTGCCACTCCTGCCGCCCCTTGTGTCAAGTTAATGGCATAAACTTTTTAGCATTTTTGTTTTAATAAATCCCATAACGTTTTCTCATTTCTGCGAACTTTTGCTACTCTTCTATACTCATGCAGTGTATTGATTAAAACATCTATATCGCAAAAATATTCATAAATGAACTCATAGCTTTTTACATTTTTATATTCTAAAACATGCTTACAATATGTACTCGGTTTTTCTTTCTTGCTTTTAAATTCTCTATACTTTCCCTCGTTACATATTATAAGCATTTCAATTTCAGGTGCTGTAATTACATTTATAACATCTACCTTTTTCTCGTATGCTTTACGCAATTTAAAGTTCTCATTTCTTGAGTCTAAAACTCTGTAAACCGTTATTTTTTCAGAAAATCCTTTCTTGAGATACTTCTCTTCAAAGTCTTGTCCTCGTCTGCATCTCAATACTTCTTCTTCAATTAAATCTTCCCTTTTAAAAATTAATTTATGATTATTAAGTAATAAATCTAATATTGCACGCTCAGCACCGCCTTCGCAGATACATGCCAAATATTTTGCCATCTCAAAGCCTCCTATCTTAGTGAAGCCAACGCTTTTTTCAATGCAATATAGGATTCATAAGTTGGTACTGTTCCTCCAAGGAAATCACTGTCATAAACCTCACTTTTCTTAATATCATTTCTTTTCAAAATACCGGAAAGCTTTTCGGCTGTAATCCCTTCTTTGTTTTTTATAATATATATACTATCGTTCCTGTTAAATTCATCGAGCAACTCTGAATAATGGGTCGAAAAAATCAAGGTTGCTCCTTTTTTATTGATTTTTTTATCCATAAAAAAGCGTATTAGCGTTGAAACGATTTCTCTGTTAAAATGATTTTCTAATTCATCTACAATTAAATATCCCCCTTCCATAAATGAAAATACCGCTCCCATAAATACACTTAGACCTTTTATTGTGCCCGAAGAAAGATATCTGTTAAGCGCTAATGGACTATTCAAAGCTATTTCATCTTTCCCGTAAAATTTTAGTCTGATATCAACCTTCTTTTCAGTTGGTTCACAGCTGAGATTTTCAATGCTGGGATCTAAAAAAGATAATATTTCATTCGGATATTGCCCTAAAACATTCAACATATTATGATCTGTGAACTCTGACATATCACACAAGAAAAAATTAGTGTCCTGTTTCTTATTTATGGCTACAATAATGCTGACATCCTCCATTAAATACCGCTCATCTTTATCCCTTCTCATTTTCACTTGAGCATCCGTAAAATCATAGAGACCTTTTTTCGTTTTTACTTTGCAAATCTCTTTTGACCATAGCGTTTCATCTATAATTACAAGCTTTGTATTGCCATCAATCGAATTTATCTTTCTCCCTACTACTGTTTCCAGCTTATAGATCACATTCTTGTGATAAAAGTATGCGGTAAAAACTGTATTTTTTATGTTATTCAGATCATATAAAAATTCTTTTGAAGAAATATTATTAATAGGCTCATTATTTAACAATCCTATAAAAAAAGAAATTAATTTTAAAATCGTTGTCTTACCTGATGCATTAATTCCAATAAAAGCTAACGTTGGATTTATATATACATTAGAAAATACATTGAACATTTGTATTCTGTCATCATCATCTACTCTTTGCTGTGCAACAAAATCCACTTCCAAAGTGTCTTTAAAATTTTGTAATCCCTCTATGGATAATTTTAATATTTTCATTGCAGTCTCCTTTATATTTACATAAATTTTGTTTTTATTTTCTATTATATATATATTTCCATATTATTTCAATAACTATTCCCACCATTTCTGTTTTTATTTTTTCATTAGATAAAAGCGGAGTACCATCTCAAGTCCTCCGCTTCCTATCTTTCCCCTTACTATCAGGACTGATTGAGTTCCCGCAGCCCCGGCAGAAGATGCACGGTCATGCTTCCTCCCTCGACGTCCACCTGCTTCACACAGTCGCGGATCGCCGGAAGCAGGATATCCGCGCCGTCTTCCCGTCCGATCACATAGACATCGTTGGCCCCCGTCTGCAGTACGTCTTTTACCTCGCCCAGGTCCTCCCCCTCGTCCGAGGTCACCGCAAGGCCGATTAAATCGGCGATAAAATACTCGTTCTCTGCGAGCTCCACCGCATTTTCGCGCGTGACATACAGACTCTTTTTGCGGTACTGCTCCACCTCGTTGATATCGTCAATGCCTTTGAATTTCAGAATGACCATGTTTTTAAAAAACTTCACACCCGAAATCTCCAGCTCTATTTTTTCTTTTCCCGTATCTAAAATCACCTGTTTCAAGGTTTGAAAGCGCGACACGTCATCCGTTGTCGGAAATACCTTTACCTCCCCGCGCACGCCGTGCGTCGTCGCAATCACACCTACCTGCAATAATTTGTCCATTTTTATTTCTCCGCTTTCCAAAAGAAGCTGTCCGAATCTGGACAGCTTCTTTTCGTTACTGCATGATTTCTACAATAACCTTCTTCTCTTCCTTTGAGGCAGCAGCCTTCACAACGGCCCGAATGGCCTTTGCAATGCGCCCCTGCTTGCCGATTACTTTTCCCATGTCGGACTGCGCCACACGCAGTTCCAAAACAATGGATTTCTCATTCTCGGTTCTGGTCACAACAACCTCATCCGGAGAGTCCACGAGCGCTTTGGCGATTACTTCCACTAATTCTTTCATTGGTCCACCTCACGAATCCCTATTTCTCGATACCGGCGTTCTTAAAAATTCTTGCTACCGTATCGGTCGGCTGGGCGCCGTTTGCTAACCACTTCTTAGCCAGCTCTTCGTTTACATGATACTCGCTCGGGTTTCTTGTGGGATCATAAGTTCCAATCTCCTCGATGCATTTTCCGTCTCTCGGAGAGCGCGAATCTGCTACAACGATTCTATAGAAAGGAGCCTTCTTCTGTCCCATTCTTCTTAATCTGATCTTTACTGCCATTGATTTCACCTCCTTATATTTGCTGAACAATCTTATCTAAAAAATGCAAAAAACACTTTTTACCGAATATTAAAACGGAAGTCCTTTGAACATTCCGCCGCGGCGTCCGCCGCGCTTTCCCATGCCCGGCATCTGCTTCATCAGCTTTTTCATCTGCTCAAACTGCTTGACCAGACGATTCACCTCCGCGATGTCAACCCCGGCCCCCTGCGCAATCCTGCGCTTCCTGCTCGGATTTAACAGCGCCGGATTACAGCGCTCCTCCTGCGTCATCGAATAGATAATCGCC
This sequence comes from uncultured Roseburia sp., assembly GCA_910577925.1. Classification (GTDB taxonomy): domain Bacteria; phylum Bacillota; class Clostridia; order Lachnospirales; family Lachnospiraceae; genus Roseburia. The sequence goes on along the minus strand of CAJTOI010000003.1, from coordinate 187,443 downwards.
TCGGTGCACGCCAGATTCTTCTCGGCCGCAGCCTCGTCAATCTCCGGCATCTTCCCGCCGCCGATTCCCGGCATCATACCGAGGACACTCGTGATACCGCCCATCTTGCGCATCTGACTCATCGACTCCAGATACATCTCAAAGTCAAATTCATTTCTGCGCATCTTCTGTTCCATCTTTTTCGCGGCTTCCTCGTCGAACTCCTCCTGTGCCTTCTCAATCAGCGTCAGCACATCGCCCATCCCAAGGATGCGGGACGCCATGCGGTCGGGATAAAACTGCTCTAAATCGGAGAGCTTCTCCCCCATACCTGCATAGAGAATCGGCTTTCCTGTCACCGCCCGTATCGAGAGCGCCGCGCCGCCTCTGGTGTCGCCGTCTAATTTTGTGAGAATCACACCGTCGATCCCGATCTTCTCCTCAAATGTGGACGCCACATTTACCGCGTCCTGACCGGTCATGGCATCCACCACAAGAACGGTCTGATGTACGGCAACGTGCTCCTTTATCTCCGAAAGTTCTGCCATCATGTCCTCGTCCACGTGAAGACGTCCGGCCGTATCGATAATTACAAGATTATACTCATGCTTCGCGGCATGCAAAACCGCCGCTTTTGCGATATCCACGGGTCTGTTCTTATCTCCCATGGAAAAAACTTCGACGCCCTGCTTTTCGCCGTTTATCTGCAGCTGCTCAATCGCCGCCGGGCGGTAAACGTCGCAGGCGACGAGAAGCACCTTTTTGCCCTTCTGCTTATACTTTCCCGCAAGCTTTGCCGTCGTGGTGGTCTTGCCGGCGCCCTGGAGACCGGTCATCATGATCACTGTCATGGCCTTTCCCGGCTGCAGTGCAAGCTCCGTCGTCTCGGAACCCATGAGCCTGACCAGCTCTTCGTTCACGATCTTGATGACCATCTGTCCGGGATTCAGTCCGTTCATCACGTCCTGCCCCACGGCCCGCTCCTGTACGTCCCGCACAAACTGCTTGACTACTTTAAAGTTGACGTCGGCCTCAAGCAGCGCAAGCTTTACTTCCTTTAAGGCAGTCTTTACGTCCTCCTCGGTCAGACGCCCCTTGCTCCGCAGATTCTTGAATACGTTTTGAAGTTTTTCCGACAAACTGTCAAATGCCATCTATAACTCCTCTAATATCTGATTGGAAATCCGTTGGATTTCTTCCATAACCGCAGCCTCCTGCTCCTTCCGGAAGCCCTGCGCCAGTTCGCTGATGCGCATAACTTTCTGCCTCGTCGACAGAAAACGGGAGACCAGATGCAGCTTTGACTCGTAGCTCTCAAGCGTCCTCGTGCAGCGCCGCACCATATCGTGAACTCCCTGCCTGCTGATGCCCTCCTGTTCCGCAATCTCCGCAAGCGACAGATCGTTGCACACAAAGTCCTCGTAGATCCTTCTCTGATGCTCGTTCAGCAGCTCCCCGTAAAAATCATACAGGTATGTCTGCTCGATTTTTTCTTCCATAAGCAATCACCTTGAGTAGAATATCACAGGACAAACCGGGTGTCAAGTATTTTTTCTTGACACCCCGCTCCCGCGCACCATCACATCGAGGACAAACTCGCCTCCCTCCGTATAGCAGAACATCTCGCCGTCAAGCCGTTTTGCCATCTCCTGGATTGTCTTAAGGCCGAACCCGTGATCCCGCCCTTCCTTCTCTGTGGCGGGAATTGTTCCCTTTTCCACTTTCAGATCCCTGCGGCAGCGGTTGCGGATTCGAAGCAGCAGATACGACTTGCTGTATTTCATCTGCACAGACAGTTTTCTCTCATTTGATTTCAGCTCTCTTACGGCATTGCGGGCATTTTCCAGCCCGTTCGAGAGAATCTGACACAGCTCCATATACGGAAGCGCTTCCTCCCCCACCTGTATCTCCATACTGCACTCCGCCCCCATCTCCCGGAATATCTGATCATACCGGACCAGTACCGCATTGATGTAGGGATTGACGCTGTACAGCCTCGGCAGGGTATCCATCTCAGTTTCCACGCCTTTTAAGTAATTCTGCGCCTCCTCGACTTTCCCGGCGGCAAGCAGCCCCGAGAGCGTGAGTGTATGTCCCTTCATATCATGCTTCATCCGCCGCACGCGCTGCTGATTGTCAATCTGTGCCTCGAGTGTGAGCTTCTGCTCCTGCAGGCTGCGCTCGCTCTGCTGCTTTCGGAAAAGTAAAAGCTGTTTGTACAGCGCCGAAAAAATGATCGCATAGGTCATGGGCATCAATACAAGTATCAGCAGAAAAGCCGGAAGTTCCTGCGGCCTTCCGGTAATGATCACGGGAAAATTTGACATCACGGCAAGCAGGATATAATAAAGCGCCGTCATGCCTGCAAAGATGCCCCATCCGTCCGGCACCTCCTCCTGAAGTTCCAGATAGGGTTTTCGCAGGTAACGAACCGCCGCCCATTCCAACAGCGGAAATAACACCAGCCTGCCGACAAACATCAGGACATACTGCTCTCCTCCGAAATAGAAATCCACCACATTTGTCACCGCGATAATCCACAGCGCAACTGTGTCCGCCGTGCAGAACGTAAAGAAAAACCGCCCGTTTCTGTCTTTTGAGACAAACCAGAAAAACAGCAGACTCGGCAGCGTGCAGGTCAGTATGAAAACCTTTCCCATCACCCCGGCGCCGTAAAGAGATAGCCCCGCCACATTCACAAAAATCAAAAGTCCCATTGTGATTCCCGTAAGAATAAAAGTCTTCTTCCGGGAATAACGGGAACGATACAGCAGCATAAAAAGAATCAGTATATGAAACAGTGACCACAGCATGGATAAATCCCTGAGTATTGTCATCTTGTTTGTCCTCCCTGCATCCACACAGCTCCGTCCTCAGACTGCCTTGCTCTTCCACTTTCCTCTCCGATAAAACAGAAAGGTCACAATCGCTCCGAACAGCCACGAAATCAGCAGTGAGATCACGATACACTCCTGTCTGCCGTTCGGCAGTTCCGGAGTCCGTGTCAGGTACGCGATTCCGTACGCGATCGGCACGCGCACGATAATTGTCGTGACAATCGAAATCCACATCGGCGTCATCGTGTCGCCCGCGCCGCGCATCACGCCCGACAGACTCTGCGTGACCGCCATCGCGATATAGCCGACCGCGAGAATCCCCATCAGCTCACGGCTCAAATCCACAAGCTCCGTGGTCTTCGTAAAGATCCCCATCAGCCCTTTTCCGAAAATCAGGATCAGCGCGGTAATCACGGTGGAAGTCCCCATCGCAATCAGGGTACCCTGCTTCGCGCCTTTCTCCACACGGTCAAGCGCTCCCGCGCCCACATTCTGCCCCGCATAGGTCGTCATCGCCGTCCCGAAGGAGAAATTCGGCATCATCGCGAATCCGTCCACACGCATGATAATCACATTCGCGGCGATAAACATTTCCCCGAAACTGTTTGTCAGCGACTGCACCACAATCATCGCCATAGAGAGAATCGCCTGCGTGATGCCGGACGGCAGTCCCAGACGGACGATATTCATCGTATGGTGTTTCTTAAGCTTTAAGTGCTCCGTTTTCAGATCAAAAATATCGCGCATGCGCAGCAGTTTAAACAGACACAGCGCCGCGGAAACCGTCTGCGCGATTACCGTCGCAAGCGCCACGCCGTTTACGCCCATGCCGAGTCCGGCCACAAATAAGATATCGAGCGCGATATTGAGAAGCGTCGATACCAGAAGGTAGGCAAGCGCCGACATGGAATCTCCGAGCCCTCTCAAAATTCCGCTTAAAATATTGTAGAATGCCAGACCTGCAACCCCGATAAACAAAATCAGCAGATAAGAATGGCACCAGCCGATAATCGACTCGGGCGTGTCCAGCAGCTCCAGCAGCGGCCGCGCCGCAAGGGATGCCGCCACCATCACAAACACGGTCGCAATTCCCGTGAGCGTAATGCAGTTGCCGATGGTGGTCGAGAGTTCTTCTCTGTTTCTCGCGCCGAAATACTGAGACACCATAATCCCGGCGCCCACACTGATTCCGACAAACAGAACGATCAGCAGATTTAAAATCGGGCCCGCGCTTCCGACCGCCGCAAGCGCGTTATCCCCGACGTAATTGCCGACCACGACACTGTCCACCGTATTGTAGAGCTGCTGCGCAATGTTTCCGGCCAGCATCGGAACCGTAAAAAGCACGATTTTCTGCCATGGGCTGCCCTCCGTCATATCCACGGGCTCGAAAAATCTTTTGATTAACTCCATCTCTTTTCCTCCTGTATCATCCTGCCTAAAGGCTCGTTCGCACCAACTTGGGCTGATACTCCTTTTTCTCGAGTGCTTTCATAATCTGCTTTTTGTGCTCCGTCCCGAAGCACTCCAGTGTGATGCGCAGTTCTACCGCCGCGTTCCGGTTTGTCGACACAAACTGGTTGTGCTCCAGCTTGATGACATTTCCCTGCTCCTTCGCAATCGCCGCGGAAACCTTCGTGAGCTCACCCGGCTTATCCGGCAGCAGCACGGACACGGTAAAAATGCGGTCGCGCAGAATCAGCCCCTGCTGCACCACAGACGACATCGTAATCACATCCATATTGCCGCCGCTTAAAATCGCTGCCACACGCTTATCCGAGACATCCAGATGCTTTAACGCCGCCACAGTCAGAAGACCCGAATTTTCCACGACGATCTTATGATTTTCCACCATATCGAGAAACGCCGCGATCAGCTCGTCGTCCGTGACCGTGATGATGTCGTCAAGATTTTTCTGGATATACGGAAAAATCCGGCTTCCCGGTGTCTTGACTGCGGTTCCGTCCGCAATCGTGCTGACGCCCGGCAGCGTGACGACCTTTCCCGCCGCAAAGGACGCCTGCATGCAGTTTGCCCCTGCCGGCTCCACGCCGATGACTTTAATCTTCGGGTTCAGAAGCTTCGCCAACGTTGACACGCCGGTCGCAAGACCGCCGCCGCCAATCGGCACGAGTATGTATTCCACAAGCGGCAGCTCCTTGAAAATCTCCATCGCGATGGTTCCCTGACCGGTCGCAACCGCGGGATCGTCAAACGGGTGGATAAAGGTATACCCCTCCTTCTCCGCCAGCTCATATGCTTTCTGGCAGGCCTCGTCATAGACGTCCCCGCAGAGCACGACCTGCGCGCCGTAGCTCTTCGTGCGGTTGACCTTGATCAGCGGCGTCGTCGTCGGCATCACGATCACGGCCTTGCATCCGAAGCATTTCGCCGCGTAGGCCACCCCCTGCGCATGATTTCCGGCCGAAGCCGTAATCAGCCCGCGGGCGCGCTCCTCCTCCGTCAGCGTGCTGATCTTATAGTAGGCGCCGCGCACCTTATACGCCCCGGTAAACTGCATATTCTCCGGCTTTAAGTACACCTTGTTTCCGGTCTGTTCACTCAGGTAATCACTGTAAATCAGCTTTGTCTCGAGAGTGACTTCCCGCACTCTCTCGCTCGCCTCCTCAAATTTGTCTAATGTCAGCATTTCTCTCTCCATTTTTACGCCTCCTGCACGTCAAACAGCGCATTCACAAACTGATTCGAATCAAACTTCTGCAGATCTTCGATGGTCTCCCCCACACCGATATATTTCACGGGGATGCCCAGCTCCGAGTGAATTGCAACCGCAATTCCGCCCTTTGCCGTCCCGTCCATCTTCGTGAGAATAATCCCGGTAATCTCCGCGGCTTCGGAAAACTGCCGCGCCTGATTTAACGCATTCTGACCGGTCGTGGCATCTAAGACCACCAAAGTCTCCCGGTATGCATCCGGGTACTCCTTCTCGAGAATACGGTTGATCTTTTTGAGCTCCTCCATCAGATTTTTCTTATTGTGAAGCCGCCCTGCCGTATCGCAGAGCAGGACGTCGGCGTTTCTGGCCTTCGCCGCCGCCACCGCATCGTACACCACGGCCGCGGGATCCGCGCCCTCCTGTCCCCCGATCATTTCCACGCCGGCCCGGTTCGCCCACTCGGCAAGCTGGCTTCCCGCCGCCGCCCGAAACGTGTCCGCCGCCGCCAGTACCACGCGCTTTCCCTGATCTTTGAGCTTGCCCGCAAGCTTGCCGACGGAGGTCGTCTTCCCTACGCCGTTGACCCCGATAATCAGCACGACCGACTTTTCCTGCTCAAAGCGATATGCAGTCTCCCCCACATCCATCTGCTCTTTGATGCTGTGAATCAGCAGTTCCTTGCACGCCGACGGCTCCTTGATACGATTTTCCTTTACCTTCTGCCTGAGGCTCTCCATAATCGACTCCGTGGCATTCACCCCGATATCCCCCATGATGAGAATCTCCTCGATCTCCTCATAGAAATCATCGTCAATACTCGAAAATCCGTTAAAAATGGAATCAAATCCCGATACGATATTATCTCTGGTCTTTGTCAGGCCCGACACCAGACGGCTCCAAAAGCCCTGTTTCTCCTCACCCATAAAAATTCCTCCCGTCTACTTATCCAAATCGTCCTCAATCAGATTGACAGACACAAGGGTAGACACTCCCTTTTCCTGCATTGTGATTCCGTACAGGCGGTCTGCCGCCGCCATCGTGCCGCGCCGGTGCGTGATAACGATAAACTGCGTGTTCTGTGTAAGCTTATGTAAATATTTTGCAAAACGCCCCACGTTGGAATCGTCAAGCGCCGCTTCAATCTCGTCTAACAGACAAAACGGCGACGGTTTTAAGTTCTGGATCGCAAACAGCAGCGCGATCGCCGTCAGCGCCTTCTCCCCGCCGGACATCTGCATCATATTCTGCAGCTTCTTTCCGGGCGGCTGGGCGATAATGCGGATGCCGCACTCTAAGATATCCTCGTCTTCCACCAGCTCTAAGGTTCCCTTGCCGCCTCCGAAAAGCTCCTTAAACACCTTGTCAAACTCCTTTTGTATCTCCGCGAACTTTTCCATGAACTGTCTGCGCATCCCCGTGTCAAGCTCCTCGATAATGCCGAGCAGCGTGTTCTCCGCCTCGACCAGATCATCGTGCTGCGTCTTTAAAAACTCGTAGCGCTCGGAAACCTCTCTGTAGTCCTCGATCGAATTGACATTGACGTCGCCGAGACCCCGGATCTCGTCTTTGACCGCCGCAATCAGTTTCTTTATCGCCGGCAAATCGTCATACTCCGCGCTGCGCAGCTCCATCGCAGCGTGAAGCGTCAGCTCGTATTCCTCCCACATATAATTGCTCTGATGCTCCGAGGCCTCCTCAAGCTTTTCTCTCTGACTGTTCAGTCGGAAAATCTCTTTGTCAAGCTCCGACAGCTGCTTGGAGATCTCCTCCCGCTTCTCGAAAAACCCCTTGTACGCGGCAGACAGTTCTTCCCGGCGGGCGATATGCTCCTTTAATTCCCGCTCCAGTCTCACGGCGGTATCGTCGGAGGCCAGAAGCGTCTTTTTAATCTCCTCGATATCCCGCCGCTTCCGCTCGGCATCCTCTTTTGCGCTCTTTGCATCGCTCACAAACGTTTCCCGCTCCTGCTCGTAGCGCCGGATCTCCCCCGTCACACGCTCGAGATTCTCAAGCACGAACCCTGCCTTCTGACGGATGGCCGCCTCCTCTAACTGCACGTCGGAAACCGCTTTTGCAGCCGCTTCCTCCCTGCCCGCATTTTCGTCGAGAACGGCCTGAAAGCTGCTGCTCTCCGCCTCAATCTGCGCCTGGCGCTGCTTTGCGGCCTCGATTTCCTCTAAAATACGCTCCTTGTTCGCACCGATCTCCCGAAGCTGATTCTCAATCTCCCGGTTCTCGGTCTGTAAGCCGGCGTATACGCTCTCGCTCTCGTTTTTCTGCTCCGTGGCGCGCTCTACATTCAGTTTCGCCGTGTTCTGGAGAATAAACTGCTCCTGCAGCGCCGCCTTGTTCGCCTCGATTTCCTCCTGCAGCAGACTCCGCGCCGTCTTGATATCCTCAAGCCGGTTTCTGTGCCCGGAAATCTCCTTTTCCAGGTCTGTCACCTGACGCTCAAGCTCCTCGATCTCCCGCTTTCTGGCCAGAAGATTGCTGCTGTTTTTAAAGGCTCCTCCCGTCATGGAACCGCCCGGGGACAGATATTCGCCCTCGAGCGTCACGATATGCAGGGAGTAGCGGTTTTTGCGCGCAAGCCGTATCGCATAATCGATATGTTCGGTCACGATCACGCGCCCTAAGAGGTACGCCGTCACGCCCTCATATTTCGCGTCTGTTTTTACCAGCGTACTCGCAAGGCCGATGACCCCCGGCTCCTTAAGCGCGTCCGTATTTTTGAAATTTCCGCGCCCATCCACACTGGTCAGCGGGAGAAAGGTCGCTCTTCCGAACCGGTTTTCTTTCAGATAGGAAATCATCCGCTTGGCGGTCTCCTCATCCTCCGTCACGATGTTCTGAATATTTCCGCCCAGCGCCGTCTCGATCGCAACCTCATACTTCTTTTCCACCTGAATCAAATCGGAAACCACGCCCAGCAGCCCCCGGTTGGATGATTTCTGCTCCATCACGCGGCGGATGCTGTTCCCGTAGCCGTCATAACGCTCGGCGATATTCCGCAGGGATTCGAGCCTTGACTGGTCTCTGTGGTATTTTGCCACCGCCTGTTCGAGCTTCTGATTGGTCTCCGCGGATTTGCGCTTCCAGTCTCTGCTCTGCTCTTCCATCTCGGCCGCCTGCTTCCGGCTCTCCGATATCTGCGCATTCACGGCGTCAAGTTCACGCTGGTAATCCGTCAGCACCGTCTCTAAATCGGCTTCCTCCGTCTTGCGCGCAAGCAGCCGCTGCGTCAGCTGAGCCTTGCGGATATTAACCTGCTCAAGCATGGTGTCATACCGCTGCTGTCTTGCCTTGACGGAAGCATTTTTATTCAAAAGTTCAATAATTTCGTTTTTGCCCTGCTCAATGCCGTCGGTGCATCGGGCAATCTCCTCCTGGAGACGGCGCAGTGCATCCTCGGCCTCTCTCCTGCGCTGCCCTGCCTGTGCAAGCTTTGCGTCAAGGCTTTCCTTCTGCGCATCATAGGCCGCTTTCTGCCCGAGGCGTTCCTGCTTTTCCCTGTCGATGGAATCAAGGCGGCTCTGCAGATGCTCGTCTGTCATTTCGGCCGAATGGATCTGCTCGTTTAACACATTAATCTGCCCCTCGAGCTTGCCCTTCATAACCGTCGTACTGCCAAGATTCTCCCGGATGGATTCGATCTTCTCATCCATCGCCGCCATATCCTGTTCCGTTTTTTCGTAATCGGACTTGATCCTCTCATAGGAATCATTCGCCTCTTTTTGCTGCGCGTCCGCAATCCGGTACTTTTCCTGCACACCGGAAAGCTCCTGTTCGATGTGTTCCGCTTCCATAAGGAACATATTCACATCATACGTCTTTAATTCTTCTTTTTTCTTGAGATAAACACGGGCTTTTTCCGCCTGGCGCTCAAGCGGTCCCACCTGGCGCTCGAGCTCGGCTAAAATATCGTTGACACGCACAAGGTTCTCCCGCTCGCTCTCTAACTTTTTCTGTGCGGTGGCCTTGCGCTTTTTGTATTTGACAATCCCGGCCGCCTCGTCGAACAGCTCGCGCCGCTCCTCCGGCTTACCGCTTAAGATGCGCTCGATCTGTCCCTGTCCGATAATGGAATAGCCCTCTTTTCCGATACCCGTATCGTAAAAAAGCTCCGTCACGTCTTTCAGACGGCAGGGACTGCCGTTAATCAGATATTCGCTCTCACCGGACCGGTATACACGTCTGGCAACCGTCACCTCCTCAAAATCAATCGCAAGCTGGTGGTCCGCATTGTCCATCGTAATCGCCACGTAGGCGTAGCTCAACGGCTTCCGGTTCTCGGTTCCCGCAAAAATGACATCCTGCATGCTGGCCCCGCGAAGCTGCTTTGCACTCTGCTCTCCGAGCACCCAGCGCACCGCATCCGCCACGTTGCTCTTACCGCTTCCGTTCGGCCCCACAATTCCGGTAATGCCGTTGTGAAATTCAAAGGTGATTTTGTTGGCGAAGGACTTAAAGCCCTGCACTTCGATACTCTTAAGATACATACTTTCCTCGCTTTTACACCTGTGGTTTTAATAAGAGCAGCGCCTGGTAGGCCGCCTCCTGCTCCGCCGCCTTCTTTGTATGGCCGAGTCCTTCCCCCACCACGCGCTCGCCGATGCACGCCTGCATCCGGAACTGTTTGTCGTGGTCCGGCCCTTCCTCCGCCAGCAGCACATAGTGCAGCGGCTCTGCATAACTGCCCTGCACCACCTCCTGCAGGATGGTTTTGCTGTCATAGAACAATTTTTTGTGCTCAATATCCGTCAGAATAAAACGGCGCACAAATTCTCTGGCGGGCGCAAATCCGCCGTCGAGGTAAATCGCACCGATTACCGCCTCAAGCGCATCGGAGAGGATGGATTTTCTTTTTCTTCCTCCGGTCTGATCCTCCCCTCTGCCAAGATACAGATAGTCTCCTAACGCAAGCTCTCTCGTACACAGCGCAAGCGTCGGTTCGCAGACAATGCTGGCGCGCAGCTTCGTCAGATCCCCCTCCGGCAGCTTCGGATAATTCTGATAGAGAAACTCGCTGGACACCACCTCTAAAACCGCGTCTCCCAAAAATTCCAGCCGTTCGTTGTCCGAGAGCTTTTTCATATGTTTTTCATTCGCATAGGAACTGTGTGTAAGCGCCTGGCGCAGCAGTCCTTCCCTCCGGAACGTATAGCCGATCCGTTCCTGCAGTTCTGTCAGTTTTGACATTGCAACCTCCTGCCTCCGAGGTCTTTTCTTGCGCCACATTTCCATATAGCGTAAGAAAAAACACCGGTTTCTGATATTTATAAAGAGAGGCTGTGGCAGCCTCTCTACATGTAACATACCCGCATCCCATTTAAAACAGAACTAAGCGTTCGACGCGTTTTTAATCTTTTCTACCGCATCCGACACAGTCACAATATCCTCCGCATCCTCGTTTGCGATCTCAATGTCAAACTCTTCCTCGATTCCCATGATAATCTGGAATATATCAAGAGAATCCGCGCCGAGATCATCGACAAACGTGGTGTCCATCTGAATCTCTTCCTCATCTACATTTAAAACTTCTGCAATGATTTTTTTCAGCTTTTCAAATTCCATAATTACATCCCTTCCTGTTCCGTTGAACCGACAATCTGTTTTTTAATTTTTCCGTTGATATCCTGTTCTTTAAATGTGACACACTGGTATATCGAATGCGTAATTTCCGCGGCTTTCGCGCTTCCGTGTGTCTTTACCACAAGTCCGTTTAATCCGAGCAGCGGCGCTCCGCCGTACTCTGTCGCATCAAACGCCTTGAGCGTACTCTTTAACGCCGGCAGCGCAAGCGCCGCTCCGACCTTGGCTCTGGCCGTGCTCGTCATACCGCCCTTAATCACACGGATCAGCGTATCGCTGAGTCCCTCGTACAGCTTTAAAATGACATTTCCCACAAATGCCTCGCAGACAATCACATCGGCCTCCCCATGCGGGATCTCTCTCGCCTCAATGCTGCCGACAAAGTTGATATCCTCACATTCCCGCAGCAGCGGAAAGGTCTCCTTGACCAGCGCATTGCCCTTCTCCTCCTCGGCGCCGATATTGACAATCGCCACTTTCGGCTTTGAGATTCCGAGCACGTGTTCCATGTAGACGGAACCCATCCTGGCAAACTGAACCAGATGCGACGATCTCGCGTCCACGTTCGCGCCGCAGTCGATCAGAAGCGACACGCCGCGCTCCGTCGGAATCAGCGGAGCTAACGGCGGGCGCTCCACACCTTTGATGCGCCCCACGATCGCCTGTCCGCCGACTAAAATCGCCCCGGAACTTCCCGCCGACACAAACGCATCCGCTTCCTTTTGCTTTACCATATTCATGCCCACGACAATCGAGGACCGTTTCTTTTTACGGATTGCATTCACCGGAGGTTCTGCGGTCTCAATCACCTCTTCGGCGTGCACTACCGTGATGCGCTCTGCCGGATATGTGTGCTTGGCGAGCTCCTCGCGCACCACATCCTCCTGTCCCACAAGGATCACATGAATATCGTCCCTTGTGCTCACCGCATCAACGGCGCCCCGCACCGGCTCCGCCGGCGCATGGTCGCCACCCATTGCATCCAGAACGACTCTCGTCACCCCGGACAACTTACTCTGCTGCATATCACGCTCTCCATCCTTTTTGCGTTCTCGGGTTTCCCCTTCTCATCTATAACAGAATATACTATAAGTCTTTCTATAAATCAACATAAAAAACGCTTTCTTGCGTTTCACGCGGGGAATCCGGCCGCGCTAATTATAAAACTCCTGATTCCGCTCCTCTTCCGCGGCTATGTCTTCCGGCGTCATATATTTTCGGAATACTTTTTCCAGAATCTGGTTCTCAATGAGCATATAGCAGGACGGCGCCACCATAATCACAACCGGAACCGCCGCCACAAGCACCGCGCACACCGCAAAAGCCACAAACAGCATTCCCGTCCTCGGCAGATTCGCAACCGCCATCAGCGCCCCGTTCTTCAGAATCGCTTTCGTCCCGTTGCTGAACCGGGCGAGATACGCATAGACATAATTGGCCCACAGAATCACCAGCAAAATGAAAATCAGAAACACGAAATATAACATGCCGACTTTCTGTCCGTTTTCCGCAAATCCGTGCATCAGCCATGCATCCAGCCCAAGCATCAGCATCACAAGCGTAAGGATCACGGAAATCACTGCCGCCTGCTTAAAATTGCTCCGAAAAGAACCCCAGAATTCTCTCCAGATGTACCCGCGGCCATGCCGGATCGTCTTGTTGATCGCATAATACAGCGCCGTGGTCGCTGCTCCGGCCGGCAGCGCCGTCGGAATGCAAAACAGCCAGAAAACGATTACTTTTGTGACAAAAGCGAAATAGGCCGCCGTGATCAGCGGGATGCAGCAGATCAGCCACAGCAGATTCAGACAGACGCAGTCAAGCATCTTGTTCATCCCCTGAAAAAATTTGTTGTCCAGATTAAAAAGTTGTCCCATACCTACCTCCACCTGCGCGCGCCCGGATCATATGACCGGGGCATATGCGTATACACTGTCGAAAAACATACTAATCATTTTATCCTGCCTGCGTCAAATATGCAACCGGTTTATTTATGCTTATTTAACTATATTCACTGTAAAATTTTCTATAGGAAAACCCAAAGAATGATAAAACTTTTCCGTTACATAGTATTTTCCGCATTCTTTACAGTATCTTGCAAAATGTTTTGCCTGCTCAACCGTGCAAGTATATACAAGAACCGCCTTTCCCTCCGGAATTTTAGTCAGTTCATGAAGTATTCTCCGGTTATTTTCTTCATCCTTCGCAATATGCTTCAAAAACTCCTTCGTATATTCTACACAATCGTCTGCTTTTATTTCTCTTAATTCAACATCCGAAAGATGATAAACAATTTCCCCTTTTATTAAAACATGCCTGGTCCTCGACAGATAACCTTTATCTTTGAAATACTGCAATGGATGCTCCTTGTATATACTGTCCTCATCTTTGAATTCTGGCGTTATCAGATTTGTCTCAAAACGTTCAACTAACTTTTTACCTTCTTCCTCAACTTTCGTTCTTCCGGGTGTCGCAGATAAACCGCATATTGCAACATGCTTCCTCTCATTTACATCCTGCAGCATATCTAAAAACTCGTCATACATCATCGTTGATGCGCGATGGGCTTCATCTATAATGACAGCTCCTGTATGGCTCAATATCTCCTGGATTTTTGTTTTTTCCTCCGTCTTTAGTTGAGAATGTATCTTCTGGATGCTGCAGACAATCACTCCTCCCTGTAAATCTTCCTCCTTTGGGTTATATCCGGCGAAATATCGGTATACTCTTAACGACAGCACAAATTCTTTTTTGCCCCATACCTCTTCTATACAGCTAATGCACTGTTCACACAACTCTTCGCTCTGCGCAATCCATATCAAATATTTATTTTCGTCAAACTTCCTCTGCATCCATTCCAGAAACGCTTCCACCGCAATTCTTGTTTTTCCACCGCCGGTCGGAAGCGAAAGCATACAGTTCCTGTTCTCACCTTCCCCATTCAGAATTTTCAGCATTTTTTCTTTCATTTCCAGCTGATATTCTTTTAATTTTCGTTCCGGCATCTTCGGCATAATATCCTCATATACCTGCTTTTTTGTTTTCTCATCTCCACCTATTCCCGCGAAAATTTCCGGAAACCCGACTGCTTCTATATATGCTCTCGCATAAGACTTTCCTGAGACTCACCTTTTTTCGGCCAAAGGCCTGCGCATATAGCTTACGCTTGTGATTTTTCTGCCTTTTTCCGGATAACGTTGATACAAATCCATAATCAGTTCATCCGGGACTGAGGACAGCAGCGTTTCTTTTAATTCGTATGTTTCCCCCTTGCTTTTACTATTGGAAAATAACTCTGTCCCCCTCTCTTCAATCAATAATTCACACAATTCTCTCTTTTGCATTTTATGATTCACATCTAAACTATCGTAAAAATCTTTTCCACAGTCTGCAATTAATATTTTTCGTAACAGCTGAGATGAAACGGATTTCTCCAAAATACATACCGCCTTATTAAAATCTTCTTCATCAATCAAGCTTATCATCTGTATCTCCTCTTCTTTATTCTTTCAATATTTATCCCACTTTCCATATAGAACAAAACTTGCTTCTGTCCGTCACTCCGTATCAATCAGTACTGTTTTGCCGTCAAACGCAAAACCGTAGCAGCGGATATGTTCTCTTTTTATCCCCCGCGCAATCAATTGCTCAGGATAACGCTTTTCCTCAATCTGCACGAGTGCCGCCCGCACAGTCTCTTCCAAATCACTCTCCCTCTTTGGACTGCGCACCTTAAATTCCAAAATAAACGCGTCATATTCCATAGGGCTTCCCGCGTCTTTCTCTTTCCTCGGCTCCAACATCACATCGTATCTGCCAAAGCCGCTCTCACGGTTAGAGGTAATCACATAGCGGTCCTGCAGTTCTACTATCAGCCCCAACACAAAACCGTGATAAAAGCGTTCCGGCTCCGGCCCCAAAGGTCCGCTGCCCGTATCAAAATAACTGAAAGTCTGCAATGCCACTCGATTCATATATACATTCATCGCCTCAACATCCCCTGCCAAGAATGCCTTAATGAAACGATTGTAGTCGGATTTCTGCTGTGCAAACCATCCCCGCACCATCTCTCCAAACATAATTCTCACTTCGTGATTCGTTATCGCCAGATCATATTGCTGTGTCATATAATCCGGCGAATCCATGTATCCCCGAAAGCTCAGTACCTTTAAGTAACCGCCCGCAAGCAGAAGGCTCCAGACAGCCTCCTCATTTTCCGACAGCTGATTATAGACAATCTGTTCGTCAATGCTGCACAGAATGCTCTTTCCGTAAAGCAGCTGTTCAAATTGTTCCTTAATATCGCTGCTTCCCTCCCGGATAAGCTTTCCCACCAGACTGTTTGAACTGGTATTGGCCCAGTAAGTTGTATACTTCCCCGTATCAAGAAAGTTCAAGATAGACCACGGATTGTAAATATCATGGTGCTCCCCAAACGTAAATCCGTCATACCACCACTTTACCTTCTCTTTCTCCCCGCCTCTGCCACACTCTTCCATCGCCGCAAAGACTTCTTCCTCTGTAAATCCAAAAGCCGTGGCATATTCGTCCGAGGTTGTCGTTACAACTTTCAGATTATTCAAATCAGAGAAAACAGATTCCTTGCTCACACGCGTAATCCCTGTCATAACCGCACGCTCCAGACAGGGATTTGTTTTAAATGCTGCATTCAATATACTTCTGATGAAGGATACCAACTCTTCCCAGTAACCGTTTATATATGCTTCCTGCATGGGGGTATCATACTCGTCCAGCAGAAGAATGACTTTTTTGCCGTAATAACGGTTCAAAAACCCGGAAAGCCGATGTATCGCCATAGTTGCGATACTGTCATCCATATTAGTCATAACGCCGTCAAAAAATTCCTTATCCTGCTCAGTTAATTTTCCGCTGTCTCTCACAAAAGCAAAATTTGCATACAAGTCTACCAGCATCCTGCAGATTTTCTTTCTCGTCATTTCATAATTTTTTTCCTTAACATTGGCAAATGAAAGGCTGATTACCGGATATGTTCCCTGTAAATCCCGGTATTTTGCGTCCTGCCAGATGGAAAGTCCTGCAAACAGTTCTCCCCTGTCCGCATATTCGACAGAAAAAAACTGCTCGAGCATACTCATGGTAAGCGTTTTTCCGAAACGCCTCGGACGGGCAATCAATGTAACATCATCTCCGCTCTCCCACCATTCCCGAATAAACGACGTTTTGTCAATATAAAAATAATTATTATTTATGATTTTTCCAAAATCCTGTATTCCGATTCCAACCGTTCGTCCCATAACACCTCCACAAAAAATCCGCTGCACCAAGCCTTTTTCTCAGTATAGCGGATTTTAATTTTGATTACAAGCAAAGCCAAAACAGGATCTGATTGACACATTTGCAGGAATTCTTTCCGGCATCGCAGCTCGATTTATGAAATCGTTTTAGATAAAAAAAGACTCCCGGGGAACCCCCGGAAGCCATTTTGGATTAATCCTGCGCAATAATTTCTTTTTTGTTGTAAGAGCCACAGTTTTTGCATACTCTATGAGGCATCATTAACTCTCCACATTTGCTGCATTTTACCAATGCAGGAGCAGTCATTTTCCAGTTTGCTCTTCTTTTATCGCGTCTTCCCTTGGAAGATTTATTCTTCGGACAAATTGACATTTTTACACCTCCTTAAATTTGCTAAAGACATCCTGGATTGCCGCCATTCTCGGATCGGGTTCTGTTTTGGGACAGCCGCAGTCACCTTTGTTCAGGTTCATCCCGCACACTCTGCAGATTCCCCTGCAGTCCTCTCTGCACAGAACCTTCATCGGCCAGTGTACCAAAATCTCTCCGTAGATAAGCTTATCCGTATCCAGCCAAACTCCGCTCAGATAGTCGGCGGCTTCCGTCTCTCCGTCATTGATCTCGGCGCCGTCTGTCGTCAGCTCCTTGTCAATCGTGAAACGAATGTCTGTTTCCACATCCTCAAGGCAGCGGTTACACGGGATACGCACGGTCATAGCAACCTCTCCCGAGATGAGCAGCCGCTTGTTCTCCCGGTTCGCAATCCGCAAAGTAATCGGTGTCTTCTTTGTGATCGGGAACTCACCGAGCCGGGATCTGAAAGAATCATGTCCAAAAAGAACCTCTTTTGTAACTTCTCTGTTCTCCACGGACACAACATCCGAAATATCTACCAGCATAGCCTCTCCTTTTCACACTTAGACAATTATACATAGACGCTTCTGTTTTGTCAATCACTTTTTGTTATAAGAGTGCAACCGTCTCCCTTGCGATCGCGAGCTCCTCGTTTGTGGGGATCACGCATACCTTCACGCGGGAATCAGCGGTGGAAACCACCTTCTCCTCGCCGCGCACCCGATTCGCCTCCTCATCCACGGCTATGCCGAGATATTCGAGATAAGCAAGTACTTTTCCGCGGACAATCTCGGTATTCTCACCGATTCCTGCGGTAAATGCAATCGCATCCACACCGTTCATCGCCGCCGCATAGGAACCGATATATTTTGCCACGCGGTAAGAAAATACCTCGATGGCATTGACTGCGAGCTCGTTGCCCTCATTGTAGCCCGCTTCGAGATCCCGGAAATCAGAGGACAGACGGGACAGCCCCTGTACGCCGGATTTCTTATTTAAGACATCCATGATGCCCTCGATATCCAGATTTTCCTTTTTCGCGATAAACTCCATAATCGCCGGGTCGATATCGCCGGAACGTGTTCCCATCACGAGACCCTCAAGCGGTGTAAGTCCCATGGAAGTATCGACGCATTCGCCGTTTAAAACGGCACTGATGGACGCGCCGTTTCCGAGATGCGCCACGATAATCTTAGACGCTTTCAAGTCCATACCGAGAAACTCTGCCGTGCGCTTGGATACAAAACTGTGGCTCGTTCCGTGAAACCCGTATCTTCTGACCTTATATTTCTCATAATACTCATAGGGCAGACCGTAGAGGTACGCTTTCTTCGGCATCGTCTGATGAAATGCCGTGTCGAACACGCCGACCATCGGCACTTCCGGCATCAGCTCTCTGCACGCATTGATACCGATAAGGTTCGCCGGATTGTGCAGCGGCGCAAGCTCGTTGCACTCCTCGATAGCCGTAAGTACTTCGGGGGTCAGCAGTGTGGACGCCGCGAACTTCTCCCCGCCGTGCACCACGCGGTGTCCCACGGCATCGATCTCGGAAAGGCTTTCAATCGCGCCGGTCTTTTCATTTACCAGGGCGTCAAGCACCATCTGAATCGCCTGTTTGTGCGTCGGCATCGCCGCCTCCGTCATCTCCTTGTCAAGACCTGTTTTCTGATATACCAGTCTTCCGTCAATCCCAATCCGCTCGCAGAGTCCCTTTGCCAATACCGCCTCGCTCTCCGAATCAATCAGCTGATATTTCAGAGAAGAACTCCCGCAGTTAATCACTAATACCTTCATAATTCCCTCCTTTTCCTGACAATCATAACTAGTTCAAGTATACGCCAGGAAACACATACAGACAAGCCCGTTTTTTGCCGTTTTTGTGTATTAAATCCAAAACAGCCCGCTATTTTTTTAACAATGTCCGGCCGAATCCGCAGCTTTAAATCAACCGCGGCGCATTGCATCCGCCCCCGCGGCATGGTACGATAGACAAAACAATCTGACACACAGGAAGGAACCCGTTCTATGAAAATTATCGGCATTATCGCAGAATACAATCCGTTCCACAACGGACATGCCTATCAGATCGAAAAGATACGCCGGGAGACCGGCGCAGATTATATCATTATCGCGATGAGCGGCGACTTCGTACAGCGCGGCGCCCCAGCCCTGACCGACAAATATACAAGAACCGAGATGGCCCTGCGCTGCGGCGCGGATCTCGTATTTGAGCTTCCCGTGCTCTTCTCCTGCGCCTCCGCCGAATATTTTGCCCGCGCAGGCGTCTCTCTGTTTGAAAAAACAGGCTGCACAGACGGCCTCTGTTTCGGCGCGGAAACGGACAATCTTCCTTTGCTTTCCTCCCTCGCAGAATTTCTCTGTGAGGAACCGCCCGACTACCGCGATATGCTTTCTTCCTATATAAAAAACGGCATGACGTTTCCGCAGGCAAGGATTCTTGCCCTTGCAGGATCATTTGCCGACGCCGGGCTGCCTGCGCCGACCGCGGACCCCGACACGCTTATGCGCATCCTCGAATCGCCGAACAATATCCTCGCCGTCGAATATCTGAAAGCGCTCCGGCGCTCCGGCTCTTCCATGCGTCCGTATGTCATCCGGCGCGAGGGCGCCGGCTACCATGACGCCGCGCTGCACGCATCCGCCGGCGGTTCCGACGCTCGGCAGGTATCTGCCTTTGCAGACCGCTCCGACGCACCGCAGATTCCCGCATCCGCGAGCGGAATCCGCAAACTGCTTTTATCCGATTTCGCCGCTTCCCGCTGCAAAAATGCAGAGGCGTATCTCGCCTCCGCAATGCCCGCCCCGGCCGCCGCCCTCCTTGCCGCCGGCCTGCGGGAATATCCGCCTGTGACGGCGGATGATTTTTCCGCCGTTCTCGGGTACCGCCTGCTCTCCATGACTGCGGACGAGCTCGCCTCCGCCGCGGACTGCAGCCCGGAGATTGCAAACCGCCTGCAAAAAAACCGCGCCGCATTTTCTTCTTTTACCTCATTTGCGGCTGCCTGCAAAAGCCGGGACGTCACACGCACCCGCATGAATCGGATTCTGCTGCACACGGTCCTGTCCGTCACAAACGAAGACTACCGGCATTATTCCGCCGCCGGCTATATCCCCTACCTGCGCATCTTAGGGTTCCGCAGGGCCTCCGCCGCGGTATTAACCCGAATAAAGGAATGCGCCTCCGTCCCCATGATCTCCAAACTCGCGGACGCTTCTCTGCTGCTTCCCCCGGACGCGCACGCGCTTCTTGAAAAAGACATCTATGCATCGGAGCTTTATGCGCAGACCAGACACCTCAAAGCCTTATCGTACGCCAAAACCTGCATGACAGACACGGTCCGTGAACAACGGATGCCGCACCTTGCGGACCATTCTTATGTTCAAAAAAAGACGACTCCGCGCAGTGAATACACGCGCGAAATCGTCCTTGTATAGTTCCCCGGTCAGATCCGGTAATTCCGCACCATCGCCGTACCGTTATTAATCCCTTTCGACATCAGAATCTGGTGCAGGTCAATCACCCCGTTGTAAAAGGCCGCCGCACAGGATGCCAGATAAAGCTCCCACATACGGTAAAATTCTTCTCCCTGCATTTTCACAACCTTCTCCCGCTGCTCCGTCAGCGCCTTCCGCCAGCTGAGCAGCGTCTTTGTGTAATGCCTGCGCAGGCTTTCCACATCCAGTGTATAAAAGTTATGCTCCGCCATCTCGTCGATGATTTCACGGAGACTTGGAATCACTCCGCCCGGAAAAATATATTTCTTTATCCACGCATCCCCCGGATGTTCTTTTAGGGCGCTGATAAAATGCAGCAGGAACAGTCCGCCGTCCGCAAGAACGGCATTTACATTTTTCAGAAACAGTCCGTAGTTCCCGCGTCCCACATGCTCGAGCATCCCGACACTGACCACACGGTCAAACACAAGCCCCGATTTTTCAAGCTCCCTGTAATCCATGCGCCGTACCGACAGCCGCTCCTTTAAATTTCTCCGCTCGATAAGCTGTGAAAACGCGGCGTGCTGTTCCACGGAAAGCGTGATCCCAAGCCCGCTCACGTCATATTTCTCTGCCGCGCGCGCAAGCAGAAAGCCCCAGCCGCATCCGATATCAAGCAGCCGCATCCCCGGTTTCAGCTGCAGCTTTTCTAAAATGTGATCCACCTTATCCGTCTGCGCCTGCGTCAGCCGTTCTCTGTCCGCAGGCTGCAGCGCAAACGCATCCCCCGCATCCCCCGCATCCTTAAAATACGCACAGGAATAGCTCATCGTATCGTCTAGCCAGAGCCGGTAAAAATCATTTCCGATATCGTAGTGCGCCGTCACTTCCTGCTCCTGATTCTGTTTTGACAACGAAGTGTGCACAAGTTTTTTTAGTGCGCGCTCGTTCCGGTGAAATGCCGCAATCTGCCCTAGGAACAGGTTGAGCACCTCAAACAGATCCCGGTCAACCTCAATGTCGCCGCGCATATACGCCTCCCCGAGCGCAAGGGAGGTGCTCGTCAGCAGGTCCTTTTTGTCCGGCACCTTTTTTATTGTGACCCGAAAAGCGTCCGCTCCGGTTCCGCCGGTTCTGTCGCCGAGCGCACACAGCTCGTCCGCCGTCTCCAGCGTAAAGGGAACTCGAATCATATCCGATAAATAATTCTTGAAAAATGGATTCATAAATACTCCGTCCCGGCAGGCTCTTTCTCCCGCCTGTTTATCTGATATCAGTTTCCCCCGGAATCCTTACGTTTATTCCTGCGGCGTTCTGCGGCCATCCGCCCAACCGCGCTGTCCAAAATGCCGCCCGGACTCCGCGGCGCCCGACGCCTGCACTGTCATTTCTGCACTGCTTTTTGCACATAAGACATTGTTGCATTTTGGGCTTTTTTTCATTGACTGCAAAAGCGCATTCCCGCAATCCTCCCAAATTATAATTGTTGTATTCGTTCAATCATTATAATAGTTCAGCATATGCTCATAAATATCTCTGGTCTGATCTTCATCCCCCCATGATAAGGGTTCATCCGCATAGCTTAGTATCCAAAACGGTTCTGTATTTTGGATGTTCCCAGGCAGACTTTCCCACAGGCTATACATTCGCTCTGCAAATTTTCTTATATCCGAATAATTTTTATAAATCTCTTTTATTTTACTCATTAAAACTCTACCAAACTGTTCACAGTCAAGATTATTGTAATCAATATGTGTTCTTACATAAATGACGGCCTTTTTAATATCCGTTTCCCATTCTAAATAGAGCAGGTCATCGTCTTCGGGGTTATCGAGGAATAATTCATCAAGCCGTTTATGATAGTCATTTTCTGTTACAAGTTCCTCATAAAGCAGAATTAAATAAACCAATATTTCTTCCACAATAGCCCCCCTCTATCCGCTCATTTGTTTATAAATTAAGTATATCACATTATGGCACAACAATCTTCTCCGTTTTCCAAGAACAGCTACGTGAAATCTGTACGCCATTTTTCCGGTGTTTGCAGTAGTTATTCCTCTGCGAAGAATGCAATGCCAGCATGGCTGGCTATGGCTTTTTTTAAGAACAGGATTTCTTTCATATCCTTGCCGATTTCACCGGACAGGGTTATAATACCCTTGTCCACTGAGGGTAAAAGTTCGTTTTTCATATCGTCCTCCTTATAAGAAAACGGAAAGGAACTTGTCGTATGGCGAATATTTTAATTGTTGAAGATGAAAAGAATATGCAGGAAATCATTGCCGAATATATGCAGCGCGGCGGCCATACCTGCTTTACGGCTGACGACGGAATCGATGCTTTAATGATACTGAAAAACAATCCGATGGATCTGATGATACTGGATCTGATGATGCCAAGCCTTGACGGCTTCTCTGTCTGTAAAATGGCAAGGGAACTGAGCACGCTCCCCATTATTATGCTGACCGCCAAAGGAAGCGAGGACGATAAACTGAAAGGCTACGATTTGGGCGCCGACGACTATATGACAAAACCGTTCAGTCCAAAAGTGCTTTTGGCAAAAGCAAACGCTTTACTGCGGCGCTCTTTCTCGCCCTCTGCAGATACCATAAACGCGGGAAAAATCTCTCTTGTTCCGGCTTCTCATAAAGTGTTTGCGGATGGGCAGGAAATCGCATTGACCCATAAGGAATATGAACTGCTTTACTTCTTTATGGGAAACCCCGGACAGATTTTCAGCCGTGAGCAGTTGTTAAATCGAATATGGGGATACGACTTTGAGGGAACAACCAGAACGGTTGACACGCATATCAAAACCCTGCGGCAGAAATTAGGCGGCGAAGGGAAACATATTGTCACGCTGATTCGTTCCGGTTATAAGTTTGAGGTGGCAGTATGAAGAAGGACTGCTTCTCTCTGCGGACCGTCCGCAGAAAAATTATTATGATTTCCAAAATAGCGGGGATTGTCCTGATTATTTCTTATGTCATATCAACAAGGCTGCCCATTGAACAGGATTTCTCCTTTCTTCTCTGGCTTTGCTTTGTCACATTGCTGGTTCTGGCAGTCGACTATTTCATGGGGCGTTTTATCTCAAAACCGATTGAAAAGTTAAACCGCACAGCCCGCA
Organism: uncultured Roseburia sp.; assembly: GCA_910577925.1. Taxonomy (GTDB): domain Bacteria; phylum Bacillota; class Clostridia; order Lachnospirales; family Lachnospiraceae; genus Roseburia. Next base: position 164,138 of record CAJTOI010000003.1, on the reverse strand, counting down.
AAATGGCACGGCTTGACTTTTCCTCCCCCTGCGAAATTCATACAGACGACGAGTTCGGCGAGCTGTCCCAAAGCCTCAACAAAATGGCGCAAAATTTGCAGCAGACCCTTTCACAGCTGCAGACTGCGAATTGCCAGCTTGAGAAAGATGTGGAGCAGGAAAAACGTCTGCTCGAAGAACGCAAAGAACTGGCGGACACTCTCTCCCATGAAATGAAAACACCTTTGGGCGTGATCCGCGCTTATGCCGAGGGACTGCAGGACGAGCCAAACGAGGCGAAAAGACAGAACTATTCCGATATCATCATTGCTGAGACAGAGCGGATGGGCAGCCTGATCACAACACTGCTTGATCTTTCCGCGCTGGAAAACGGAGCCGCACGGCTTCACGCAGAACGCCTTGACTTTGTAGAGTTTGTGGAAACCGTCGCCGGGCGCCTGCTGGTCGACGCAGCGGATGCGGACTATGAATTGCAATACGAGCTGCCAAAACATCCGGTCTATGTGGATACGGATAAAAGCCGGATGGAACAGGTATTGAACAATCTGCTCGTCAACGCAAAACGGAATGTCCGTCCGGGCGGCGTCTTGAAACTATCGCTGGAAGAGAATAACGGCATGCTCGATTTCTCAATTTTCAACCAGGGGCCGCCGATTCCGCAGGAAAACCTGTCAAAAATCTGGACAAAGTTTTACCGTGACAGAAATTCCGGGTACAACGGTTCGGGGCTTGGCCTTGCGATTGTCGCACAGATTTTATCCATGCAGGATTTGCCTTATGGTGCGGCAAATCAGCCCGGCGGTGTCGTTTTCTACTTTTCTGTTCCCTCTGTAAAATAAACATTTATCCCTTGCAGAAAGGCTTCGATTTCCAAGAAAGAATCGGATCCTTTCTTTTTTGCGTGCAAAAAAGATTTCACACCGACTTCACAGCGATCTCACACCGATTTCAATGCGCTTTTATAATTTTATCTCAGCAAAAGGGCGTGATCCTTAAAACAGGGAGGTAACGATTATGTTTTTAAAAAGGGGAATCATGAGAAATGGAGGAATGACGAATGATTGAGGTAACGGACTTGACTTTTTCTTATCGAAAAGATAAACAAACGCTGCATGGCCTGACTTTTTCCGTAAAAGACGGGGAAATCTTCGGCTTCTTAGGGCCGAACGGTTCCGGTAAATCCACGACCCAGAAAATATTGACCGGCATATTAAAAGGGCACGGCGGAACCGTATCTCTGTTCGGAGAAGATGTGCGGCACATACAGACGCAGGCGTTTTTTCAAAAGATCGGCGTTCTGTTTGAATTTCCTTATCTGTACGCCAATCTGAGCGCTCTCGATAATCTGCATTACTTCGCTTCGTTCTATCCGAAGGAACAGCGGCGGAATGCAGAAGAATTACTGGATGAGCTGGAATTTAAAAAAGACTTTCTGAAAAAACCGGTATCTTCCTACTCAAAAGGAATGCGCCAACGCGTCAGTATGGCGAGGGCTCTAATCAGCAATCCCAAACTCCTGTTTCTTGACGAACCGACCAGCGGCCTCGATCCCGCCGGAGCCGTCCTTTTTCGCAGAATCATAGAAAAAGAGCGGAAAAAGGGAACAACAGTCTTTCTGACGACTCACAATATGCTGGACGCCGATCTGCTCTGCGACAGGGTCGCATTTATCTCAAACGGAACGATTGCCGCACTTGATGCGCCAAGAAATCTAAAAGAGAAAAACAGTACGCACAGCATTGTCATTGATTATCTGTATCAGGGAAAGCGCAAAGAACAGACGATAGAGGCTCCGGAATTAAAAGCAGGTATTCCTTTCCTGTACGATGAACTGATCAGCATTCATTCACAGGAGCCGACGCTGGAAGATATGTTTATTCAATATACGGGAAGGGGGCTGGTTTAATGCGGAAAATTTTTTTCAGTCTGCTGAAAAAAGACTTCAAATTAATGCTTTCCGGCAGGTTTTTTCTGCTGGCTCTCGGCTCTCTCGTCCTGTATTCCTGTTACATCAATTTTGTGTATGTGAAGTTGGATCAGGAAATCTACCCGGTCTATGTCTATGATCCGCAGAACAGGCAGTCAGTCACTTCGGAATATGTCGCAAGAGCGGACAGCCGAAAGGCCCTGGAAGCGGCCTGTGCCGACCAATACTCTGTCGGCATTGATTTTTCCCGTGATGTGCCGGAAGTGTATCTGCTCTCCTGCGGCATAGAAACCATCGATCACTGCCGCATGATTTGGGGCGAAGCCATACTGCGCGGAAATATGACCGGGCGCGCAGACACAATCGGTGCCAACAATAAGGAAATGAAAAACCGCCGCGAAATTACCGCTGAATTTCTGTTTTTTGAATTATCGGCGGTCGGCTTTTTGGGGTTGGCATCCATGCTGTTTAAGGAGAAGCAAATGGGCGTGATACGGGTACACGGAATCCTCCCCGTCCGCCGTTCTATGTTCATCTTCTCCAAATTGCTTCTGCTGCTTGGGGCAGACCTGCTGTTTGCTGCGTTATTGACGATCCTGAATCTCGGTTTTTCGTATGCCCTTGAGGTTCTGCCGGCCGTTCTTCTGCAGGCAGGCATTTTGTCGCTGATCATGGCCCTGGTCGGTTTCCTCTGTGCCGTTCGTCTGCCGGATTTTAAGCAGTTTTCTCTGTTTTATCTCGTGCTGGCGATCTTTGTGACGACGCCCGTATTTCTGGCAGGACAGACCGGGGCCGCACGGGAGTGGATCGTTTACCATCCCATGTACCATCTGTTTGCGGCGATGAAATCCGCTTACTTTTCTGCGCCGACTGTCGACATACCCTATTATCTGATCTGTTCCGGTGCGGTCATGCTGCTGTTCCTGCTTGCCTGCCGGACACTGAACCGCGAAATGACAAAGGAGGGATGAACCATGAATAGACTTAGATACCAGCTGAAAAGTATCCGCCGCGATAAAATGTGCCTGTTGACATTTCTGCTCCCTGTGATCGTCGGCTTTGCCGTCAACCTGCTTTCCGGCGCGAGTTTTCAGTCAATCAGTGAAACTTTATTCGGCGTTGTGCAGAACGAAACGGCGGAGGATACCGTCGCATGGCTGCGGCAAAGCGGAACCGTCACACAATATGAAACGATTGATGCGCTCCGCAGCGCCGTCAACGATCCGTCCACGCAAATGATCGGCGTTTTACAGGCAGGCAGCACCATACAGACATTTCTTTCCGGCGATGAATTAGAAGTAACCAGAGTGATCGCAGATACGCTCCCGCAGGTTTACGAAAATCGAAAAGAGGCGCTGCCGGTTGAGCGAACGCTTATCCCTGCGGACACGGACAGGGAAGGATTAAAATCCCTCCTGATCGTGATTACCCTCGTTACGGCCATGTTTATGGGCTGCACCTTTAATGCCATGAATATCATCAGTGAAAAAGAGGACGGAATCGCGCTTATCAATCAGGTGCTCCCTATGACGACCCGATCTTATGTGATTCAGAAAATCCTGCTCGGTTTTATCGGGGGAACGGTTTCAACGATTGCAGCGGCACTGATCTGTATGCGGATTGAACCAGCACAAGTGCTGCCGCTCCTGCTGATTATCTTACTTTCCACTTATATTTCAGCATTGATCGGGCTCTTCATCGGAACCTTTTCAAACAGCCTGATGACCGGAATCGCTTCTGTCAAACTCGTAATGATCCTGTTCCTCGCTCCGCCGATCTTTTTCTATCTGATCGTTCCGGATCATACCGTCGCTTTTCGGCTTTCCTATATGCTGCCTTCAAGCGCGACGTTTTACGGAATTATGGATTTATTAAACAGGCAGTCTGCAAACCTGCGGCCCGCTTTCGCAGCACTGCCTGCACACGCAGTTTTTTGGAGCATTGTCTATAAACTGCTTCAAATGAGAAAAAGAACCCCCATCAATGATGGAACAGACGGATTCCGGTAAATGCCATCGCCATATTGTATTTGTTGCAGGTATCGATCACATGGTCGTCCCGGATTGAGCCGCCCGGCTGCGCCACATAGGACACGCCGCTTTTATGCGCCCGCTCGATATTGTCCCCGAACGGAAAAAATGCATCCGAGCCGAGCGAAACGCCGGTATTTTGGTCGAGCCACGCGCGCTTCTCCTCCGCGGTAAACACTGCCGGCTTCTCGGTAAAAATCGCTTCCCACGCGCCGTCCGCCAGCACATCCATATAGTCCTCGCCGATATACAGGTCAATCGCATTGTCGCGGTCCGCGCGCTTGATATCCGCCTTAAACGGCAGGCCGAGCACCTGCGGGGACTGGCGCAGCCACCAGTTGTCGGCCTTCTGACCTGCCAGCCTTGTACAGTGGATTCTCGACTGCTGTCCGGCGCCGATACCGATCGCCTGTCCGTCTTTCACATAGCAGACCGAGTTCGACTGCGTATATTTGAGCGTGATCATCGCAATTGCAAGATCCCTCCGTGCAGATTCCGGGAGTTCCTTATTCTCGGTCACAAGGTTGTCAAAGAACTGCTCGTCGATCACCAGCTCGTTTCTGCCCTGCTCAAACGTGATACCGAACACTTCCTTGCGCTCAATCGGAGCCGGCACATAGGACGGATCAATCTCGATCACATTGTAATTGCCGTTCTTTTTCGCTTTCAGAACCGCAAGCGCCTCATCCGTGTAGCCGGGCGCGATCACTCCGTCGGAAACCTCTCTTTTGATGACAAGCGCCGTCTCTTTGTCGCACACATCGGACAGCGAGATAAAATCGCCGAACGATGACATGCGGTCCGCGCCGCGCGCCCGGATATAGGCGTTTGCAAGCGGTGTAAACGCCGTATCCATATCGTCCACCCAGTATATTTTCCGCTCCACCTCACCAAGCGGAAGGCCGACCGCCGCTCCGGCCGGAGACACATGCTTGAAAGACGCCGCCGCCGGAAGACCGGTGGCTCTCTTTAACTCGCTCACAAGCTGCCAGCCGTTAAACGCATCCAGAAAGTTGATATACCCCGGCTTTCCGCAGAGTACTTTGATGGGAAGTTCCCCGGCTTCCATATAGATGCGGGACGGCTTTTGATTCGGGTTGCAGCCGTATTTCAATTCCAGTTCTTTCATGTTACGCTCCCTTTCCTATTTGTTTTTATTGATTATGCGTGTCTCGTATTTTCCGGTCTGAATATCGATATACCGGACAAACAGAGAGATCTTGTTTTCCTCATTCAGATTTTTCCACACCATCCCGGTAAAATCGTCGATGTCCCCGGCGATGTCGACACGGGTCGGTTCCCCTTCAAAGCTCGGAAGCGGATTCCCGTCTCCCATGTACGTGTGGATAAAGCGCCCCTCTCCGGCCAGCGGATTCTCATAGGCAAACGTATAGCGGCAGCAAGCTTTTGGATTGCCGCTGCTGCTCTTTAAGATGGACATTGCGTAATGAAAGCCGCCGTTTTCGATATGCATAATGCCGGAAATCCGCGGTGTGTAGTTCGGCGCATCCGGCTCAAACTCCCTTGTGCGCAGCGCCTGCTCAAACGTCTGCTGACGGTCCATCAGCTCATAGATCGTGTCTGTCTGGTCGCCGTTTGTCACGATGGTCTTATTCCCAAGCACCCGCACCGGCGCATAGATCACCAGGCTCGGGTCCGTCATTTTCGAAGGGTCAAACGCCTGCGTGCGGATCCCCTCACCGTCCTCCACAAACACACGGTTGCGGCTGTTTTCGCTTCTTCCCATAATAAAATAAGCCGTCACCGCATATCTTCCGTCGGCCGATGTTCCGATGACAATCCCTCTTCCGGGATATGCATTCCCCGCGAGCTCCTGTTTTAATGACACCATGTTCTATCTCCCTCCTGTAATCCGTTGGTATTGCTTCTGTGATTATTTTTTACTATACCATGCGGCATTTTATTTTACAACAAAGGCACTGTTATTAGTATCATGAATTTATTTACTTAATTATATTAGTTAATCTAATATATCGACAAAAAACGCCACCCTAATCCATCCGGGAAACGAGCACCTGCGCCCGGTTTCCCCAGGTGTGGCGCTCCGCGGCCTTTTTCCTGCCAAACTCCGCCATCTGTGCGGTCTTTTTCGGATTTCCCAGCAGCCCGCGGATCTGCTCCGCCGCCGCAGCCGTATCGCCCGGAGCGTAAAATGCGAGCTCCGCGCCGTCCTCAAATTCCTCCTCCAGAAAACTGCTTGCATCCGTCAGCACCGCCGTTTTCTGCAGCATTGCGGTAAAAATACGGTCATGGGCTCCGTCCCGAAACCACGGCAGCACGTTTAACGCAATCTGCGCGCGCGCAGCCGCCTCGGCGCATTCATAGGAGGTTATCATTCTCCCGTTCCAGATAAGATTTTCCCGCTTTGCGGCCGAACGCTTACCGAGCGGAAGCTTATCCCAGTCCGCGCCAAACACATGAATTTTTATTCCGGCTTCCACCAGCCCGCGCACCAGCTCTCCGCGCAGAAACGAGCGCGCGTACATATCGAGAAACGCACAGCCCGCCATCGCCCCGCGCAGTTCCTCTTCTGTCAGGCTCCCGAGCTCCTCCGTGATATGGCGCTCGAACACCGCATCCATCGACTGATCCGGTTGTTCCAGCAGATCATCCAGAATCCCCCGGTAAAACACTTCATACTCGGCTCCCTGCGCCCGGATGCGCTCCGAAAAAACCGTAAGCGGCACATAATTTGCGGTAAATACCACCTCATACGGCCGCATTGCGTATGCGCTTTCCGGCGGAACATTCGCTTCCGTATGAGCGGTGCGGCCTGCACCCATCCCCGCCGCGCCGCTCGACCGTACGGCGGCCCGATTTCCCGCGAGCGGCAGAAATTCCGCCGCATACTCCGGATAAAAGCGCCGCAGATAGGCCGCATGTCCCCTGTCCACGCAAAAAAGCCGCATGTCCCCATGCGCTCTGACAAGTTTTGAATGAAAATACATCGGGTGATCCACGAGAATGTTAAACACCCGCACCCCGCACACGTCCCACAGACTGCGGCCCGCATCATCCGAAAAGATTTCCTCCCCGCTCAGTCCGATAAAGTTAAACGTCACCAGAACCGTTTGCCCCGGCTCCGCAAACCGGCGGATTCCGTCCGCGGTCTCGGCAAGTCTGTCGTAATCCACAAAATAAGTTTCCAAGCCCAGTTCGCCGAAACGCTCCGCCATCTGCACCGAAAAAATCCCCAGCGTCTCCACCGCATTTTTTATCAAAATCGCCTTCCGCATTCCCATATCCTCCCCGCATCCCGCAGCGTTCAGGCATCCCCTGCAGCGCCGATGTCCCGCAAAGTGCGAAAAGCCGCCGCAGGGAACCCTCGCTCCCGACGGCGGCCTGCACCTGCCATTCTTAATTTTTGAAACTGTGAATCGGCGCCGGAATCCTTCCCTGCCGACGGATAAACTCCTCGCACGAAAACCGGTTGACCGGCATAATCGGCGCATACCCGAACAGCCCGCCGAACTCCACCGTATCGCCCACACCTTTTCCGATCACCGGGATCAGGCGGCATGCCGTCGTTTTCTGATTTACCATTCCAAGCGCCATCTCGTCCGCAATCATACCGGAAATCGTGGACGCTTTCGTGTCTCCCGGAATCGCAATCATGTCCAGTCCCACCGAACACACACAGGTCATCGCCTCTAACTTCTCCAGAGTGATGGCCCCCGCCTGCACCGCATCGATCATGCCCTGGTCTTCGCTGACCGGAATAAACGCTCCGCTTAAGCCCCCCACATAGGAGGACGCCATAACGCCGCCCTTTTTCACCTGGTCGTTCAGCATCGCGAGCGCCGCCGTCGTCCCGGGCGCACCGGCATACTCCAGACCTATCTCGCAGAGGATATCCGCCACGGAATCCCCCACCGCAGGCGTCGGAGCCAGCGACAGATCCACAATGCCGAACGGAATGCCGAGCAGACGGGACGCCTCCTGCGCCACAAGCTGTCCGACGCGCGTCACTTTAAATGCGGTCCTCTTAATCGTCTCGCAGAGCACCTCAAAATTTTCTCCGCGCACTGCCTCAAGCGCCGTCTTCACCACCCCGGGGCCGCTGACTCCCACATTGACGACGGCATCCGCCTCCGTCACACCGTGAAACGCCCCCGCCATAAACGGGTTGTCATCCGGCGCGTTGCAGAATACGACCAGCTTCATGCAGTCCACGGAATCCCGGTCTTTTGACCGTTCCGCCACCTCGAGCAAAATCTCGCCCATCAGCCTGACCGCGTCCATATTGATGCCGGTCTTGGTGGACGCAAGATTCGCGGAGCTGCAGACCCGCTTTGTCCGGCAGAGCGCCGCAGGGATCGAGCGCAGCAGCATCTCGTCCGCCTTTGTCATACCCTTGCAAACAAGCGCGGAATACCCGCCGATCAAATCGGCGCCCACCGCCTCGGCCGCCGCGTCCAGCGTGTCCGCAATCGTCGCGAAATCCTCCGGGCTCTTACACGCCGCGCCGCCCACAAGCGCAATCGGCGTGACCGAAATCCGCTTATTGACAATCGGAATCCCGTACTCGCTTTCGATCTTCTTCCCCGTCTCGGCCAGATCCTTCGCGACGGTCGTGATGCGCCTGTATATGTTGTCATTTAACCGCTGCAGATCGGAATCAATACACTCCAGCAGACTGATTCCGATTGTGATGGTGCGCACATCGAGATTCTCCTGTTCCACCATCTTATTGGTCTCGGTTACTTCTCCTATATTTATCATGGTACTTCCGTTTCCTTTCTGCTATATCCGGTGCATCTTCTCGAAAATTTCCTCGCGCTGACACTTGATTGAGACACCGATCTCCTCTCCAAGCGCCTCCAAATCTTTCTGGCACTCGTGAAATGCCCTGTCCGCTTCCTTCATATCCACGATCATCATCATGTTAAAAAACCCTGACACGATCGTCTGAGAAATATCGAGAATATTCACCGTATGCTCCGAAAGATAACCGCATACCCTTGCAATGATTCCCACCGTATCTTTGCCAACTACCGTAATAATCACCTTATCTGACGCTCTGTCCATCTGACTCCTCCACCACATTCTGTCCGCTCTCTTCCGGTACGGCAGAATTTTATTTTTTGCGTACCCCAAGCGGGCACAAAAACACATGCCTCTTGTCTACCGAGGGTAATCATAGCACAACCTTTTTTGAAATGCCACTATAAATTCTTCTCTAAAAACAGATCCGCTCCGAGAGCGTATCCCGTTTTGCCACGTAAACCGGAAAATCATCCCCACGATACGGATTATCCCCGTTTAAAATCTCAAGCCTGACCGTCTCGTAGGCCAGTTTTGCATAATTGTTTTCCTTGCTCAGATGTCCCAGAACGGCCGCCTTAAAACCGTCGTGAAGCAGCTGCCCGAGCAGATGACCGGAGCGCTCGTTTGACAGATGGCCTCTGTCTCCGAGAATCCTCTGCTTGAGCGGATAAGGATACGGCCCCACCTGCAGCATGTTTACATCGTGGTTCGCCTCCAAAAGCAGCACGTCCAGATCCTGCAGCTTTGCGACAAGTTCGTCGTCATAGGTACCCAGATCCGTGATCACAGCCGCCGATTTCTCCCCGTGCCGAATCCGGTAGGCCACCGGCTCCGCCGCGTCATGGGAGATCGCAATCGGCTCCACCGTCAGATCCCCTATGACAAAATCGACCTCCGGCTCCACCTCGCGAAAAAGCGACTCATCCACTTTTCCCAGCGACTTTACGCGCAAAATGGCCTCTTTCGTGCCCGCCGTCGCGTAAATCGGCAGTCCGTACCGCCGTGCCAGCACGCCGAGCCCCGCAATGTGGTCGATATGCTCATGGGTGACCAAAACTCCCTTTAATTCCTCACACTTTAAATCCAGCTGATGAAGCCCTTCTTCGATCCGTCTGCCGCTGATTCCCGCATCAATCAGCAGATGGCTGTCGTCCGACCCCACACAGATACAATTTCCGCTGCTCCCGCTTGCAATACTGCACAATTCCATCTTATCTTTTCTCTCTATCCTTATATTTCTTTATGGCGCCCGAAGGCTGCCGTCTCACAGTTCCCGCCATCCCAGCTCAATCTGGTCTCCCGTCTGCAGGGTTTCCGAAAACTGCGCCTGCCTTCCGTTCAGCAGCGTGACAACCGCCCTGCCGTTCGCGGCTTTCAGGTCAAACGCATAAAAATCAAACACATCCACAAAAATATAGCTCATTTTTCCGGTCAGGCGCACCGGCTCCTGATTGACATACACCAGAATCGAAATCCCGGGCTCTCTTGCCGGAGCCTTTTTCTCTCCCAGTCCGCCGGCTGCATACGGCGCTTCCCTCGCCGCCGCATCCGTGTTTGCGCCCCCCTGCGGTTCATTCGCAGAGACGCCCGGCAGTGACCGGCTTTGGCCGCTCTCCGGCATCCCTTCCTCCAAAAGAGCTTCTCCCAGGGACAGCCCCGCATCCTTTGCCCGTGTGTCTTCCGGTCTGTCTGCTGCGGCCGCAGAAGAGACCGGAAGCTGCCGCGGCTCCTGTGCCGCCGCACCGTAGGAGAGTGTCGTCCAGTCCAGCGAAAAATTTTCGTAGAGCAGCGTATCCATGCCCGCCGCGCGGTTGTTCACGAGAATCTCGTGTTCCATATCCACTTCCACATCCATAAATTCCGCCAGCTGTCCCACCGTGTAAAAGCTTCTCGTCTCAATCTGGTCCCCTTCCTGTATCTGATAGGACGGCAGCTCAAGACTTCCGTTTACCTCAAGGAATTTCGGGCAGCGCACAATCCGGCCGTTTACCGCGAAGGTCACATCGGCCGAAGTATACTCGTCCAGCTGCTCAAGCGTACAGGACGCCGGCGCGCCCTGCGTCGACGATTCGATGATGATATCGCAGTTCGGCTCAAGCTCCGTATTAATATTTACCAATCTGTCATTCATATAGACCTGCGCCGACTCTCCCGCTTCCCCGCGCACAATGCGCGTCACGCCGTTCACGGTAAACTGCAGCTCCTTGCCGCGTTTCGGGAATAATTCATCGTTCGGGAAGCCCGCCTGCAGCGCCGCGTCCACAATTGTCAGCCGGTTATTGTCATACAGCTTGATACGCTCCCCGTTAAACCGCACCATGATGAAGCTGTTGCGCTGGTCGTAATAACTCAGGCAGATTCCGATCGGCGTCACAAGCAGCGGGTCCTTTTTGATCTCCTGCTGCAGGAATGTCACCTCCTGCAGGACCTCCTCGCCGCGCAGCGCCACGCGCTCCTGCGGCAGTCCGAGCTTCTCCGCAAGCATTTCCGTATATCCGTGGATTTTTCCGCCGCCGCCGACCACAAAGGTCGCGCTCACGGTCTTATCCCCGTTTAACTCCATAATCTTTGCCGCGACCTCGGTCGTCATTCTGTCCACCACCGGCTGCGTGAGCTCCCAGATCTCCTCCGCCTTGATCCGGTGCTCAATCAGCATGATATCGCGGTAGACAATCTCCTGATCGACGCCGCTCGCAAGCTTGATATATTCCGCGGTCTTAAAATCCACCAGATAATTCTGTACGATCAGCTCCGTGACCTCATCCCCGGCCAGCGGAATCATGCCGTACGCAATAATGCTGCCGTCCCTTGTCACCGAGATATCGGAAGTCCCCGCTCCGATGTCCACGAGCGCGATATTCAGCAGCCGGAAATTTTCCGGAATTGCGACATTAATCGCCGCGATAGGCTCGAGGGTCATATTCGCCACGGAAAGTCCCGCCAGACCGACCGCCGCATAGAGTCCGTCCACAACGTCTTCCGGCAGGAAGGTGACAATCACGTCCTCCCCGATGCGATCCGCCTTGTGGGATTCCAGATTGGAAAACGGCTCGTCATTCAGGAAATATTTCACGACGGAATAGCCGACACAGTAAAATTTGTACTTCGTGTCGTTCAGTTCCCGCAGAATATCCTGCGCCTTCTCAATGCCGAGCAGATCCAGGGTGTGAATATCTTCCCCCGTCACCACGGACTCTTCCGGGAAATCATACGTGATCGTGGTCGTGACCGTCTTGAGCACACGGCCTGCCGCCGCGATACACACTTCGGTGAGCGGCATTCCGATCTGATCCTCAAGCTCCGCCTTCACCTTTGCAATGGTTCTTCCGACACGGCCGATATCATGAATCTGTCCGTCCAGCATCGCCCTTGTCTCGTGCTCCTTTATGTACTGCGCCACAACGATAAATTCATCTTCCGTTCGATACCCAACGGTCCCCACCACATTGCGGGTACCGATGTCAAGCCCAAACACTAATGGCTCTTCGAATAAGCTCGCATCACTCATCTGCCGTCTCTCCTACTTTTCTGCTATAATCTCTAATATCCCGTCAAGCTGCCGCCTTGTCTCCTCCTCTGTGCCGTTATTGTCAATGACGCGCACACAGTGTCTGCGGAACGCCGCCTCGTCTAACTGGCTGGCAAAAATCCGGTCCGTCTTCTGCGGCGTATAGCCTCTGCTTTCCGTCAGGCGTTCCCGCCTGATGTCCTCTCTCGTATAAATATACCAGAGTTCGTCGCAAATTTCATCATAATGTTCTTCGATTAAAAGCGCCGCCTCCAAAACCAGCAGCCAAAGCTCCCCGCGCGCGCGTTCGGCCTCCGCCAGTCCGCACACAAAATCCCTGACTGCCGGATGCACGATCGCATTCATCCTCTGCCGCTTTTCTTTGTCCGCAAAAATCACCTGCGCGAGCGCCTCCCGGCGAAGTCCTCCCTCGGGCAGAAAAATATCTTCATCCGCAAAAGCTTCCCGTATCATTTCGTAACACGCGGTGTCCGGCTTCATCAGATCATGGGCAATCTCATCCGCGAGCAGCACCCGCACGCCCGGTTTTTCCGCCAGATAAGACAGCACCTTCGACTTTCCCGCTCCCACGCCGCCGGTAATTCCGATAAATTTCATAGTTTTCCACTTCTTTCCTACTATTTTGCGTCATACCAGTCTTTGCCGGGATGACGTTCAGTCTTTGCCGGTATGAAGCCCATACCGTTCCTACTATTTCGCTTCATACCAGTCGTGTCCGGTATGGGCTGCTATCTCCAGCGTAACCGCAAGGTCCGCGGCCCCCTGCATTTCCTCGGTCAGAATCCGCGTTACCGTCTCCTCCTCGCCGGCCTCGGTCTCCACCAAAAGCTCGTCGTGCACCGTGAGAATGAGGCGCGACCGCAGCTCTTCCCGCAGAATCCGGTCGTGCACGCGAATCATCGCGATTTTCATAATGTCCGCCGCGGTCCCCTGTATCGGAGAATTCATCGCGACGCGCTCCCCGAACGAGCGCTGCATGAAATTGCTGCTCGTAAGCTCCGGTATCGGGCGCCTTCTGCCGAACATCGTCGTCACATATCCCTTTTCCCTCGCCTCCGCCACCAGCCCGTCAAGGTAACCCTTGATCTTCGGGTAAGTCGCATAGTACTGTTCGATATAATCCGCGGCTTCCTTTCTGCTGATGCCGAGATCCTGACTCAGCCCGAACGAGCTGATGCCGTAGACGATACCGAAATTGACGGCCTTCGCGTTCCGCCGCTGCAGATCCGTGACCTCGTCAAACGGAATGTGAAACACCTGCGACGCCGTGATGCGGTGAATGTCCTGCGCCGAGCGGTAAGCCTCTATCAGCTTTTCGTCTCCGGAGAGATGCGCGAGCACCCGAAGCTCAATCTGTGAATAGTCCGCATCGACAAACACATAGCCTTCTTTCGGGAAAAACGCTTTCCGGATCAGCCGCCCCAGTTCAATCCGCATCGGAATATTCTGCAGATTCGGCTCCGTGCTGCTGAGCCTCCCCGTCGCGGTGATCGTCTGGTTAAACGAGGTGTGAATCCTTCCGTCCTCCGCGATAAAGTGCGCCAGCCCGTCGGCGTAGGTGGATTTTAGCTTTGCGAGCTGCCGGTACTCCAGGATGTCCGCCACGATCGGGGCGTCCTCCGCAAGGCGCTCGAGCACATCCGCCGCCGTCGAATAGCCGGTCTTTGTCTTCTTTCCGCCCGGAAGCTTTAATTTTTCAAACAAAATAACGCCGAGCTGCTTCGGGGAATTGATGTTAAATTCCTCCCCCGCCTTCGCCCAGATCTCCGTTTCAAGCTCGGCAATGCGCACGGCCAGACGGTTCCCGTACTCTTCAAGAGCCTCTCTTGACGCGATAATCCCTTCCTTTTCCATATCGGCAAGCGTGAAAATAAGCGGCATCTCTATCTTGCGGAAAAGTTCTTCCATACCGGCCGCACTAAGCTCCTCAAGCAGCTGGCCCCGCGATGCAAACGCCACATAAGCCATATCGCAGACACAGGTCAGAAACGCGTCCGGCCGCTCTGCGGCCGCCGCATCTAAGGTCAGTTTTTCGAGCAGATCCTTCCTTGACGGAATCAGAAGACCAAGCGTATCCTTTGCGATATCCTCGCAGGGATATTCGTTTTTAATCGGGTTGAGCAGATAGGACGCGATTCCGCAGTCAAACAGATTTTCCTGACTGATATCGCCGATGCGGGTCTTTTCAAGCATCCCGAGCAGGGCCAGCTGCGGTTTTAGGTCCAGCGCCGCGTAGCAGGTCCCCCGGCTGTGGAGAAAAAGGTCAAGAATCACGGCGCACTCAAGCTTTTCACTCGCCGCAAAGTAGTAAGTATCCTCCTCCCCGAACGACAGCGCAAGCCCCAGAAACGGCCGGGCAGGCGCCGCGCCGAACAGACTCATCTGACCTTCGGCCTCCCCCCGTTCCTCGCGGGGCACCAGATAAAAGCCGCAGGCCTTGCCGCGCATTCCCGCAAATATTTTTTTCGCCTCTCGTTCCTCCGAAATCATCCGAAAATGCTCCTCGGCCCGGTTTTTCGGCGCATCCACCTCAAAGCGGGCAAGAAGATTCTTAAATTCCAGCTTCTTGCACAGCAGATAGGCTTCCTCCGTGTACAAATCGGAAATCTGCTCCAGTCTTGCATCGGCAAGGTCATAGGCGATGTCCGCATTGACTTCAATCGTCGCGAGCGTCTTGCTCATCTGCGCCATGTCGTAATGCTCTTTTAAATTTTTGCTGGCCCGCGGCGGCTTCAGCTCATCCGCATGGGCGTAGGCATTCTCGATACTGCCGTACGCCGCGATAATCGCCGTCGCCGTCTTCTCCCCGATTCCCGGCACGCCCGGAATATTGTCCGAGGTATCTCCCATCAGCGCCTTTACATCTATAAACTGCGTCGGTGTCACCTGATATTTTTCCAATACTTCTTTGGCATTGTAATCCTCGATCTCGGTCCCCGTGCGCTTCGTCTTCGGAATCCGGATTTTGATGCTGTCACTCGCAAGCTGCAGCAGATCGCGGTCGCCGGACACGACGGACACCGTAAGCCCCGCCGTCTCACTCCTCTTTGCGATGGTACCCAGCAGATCATCGGCCTCATACCCGCCCTTCTCAATGACGGTAATCCCCATCGCATGCAGCATTTCCTTCATCACGGGCACCTGCTCGCGAAGCTCGTCCGCCATCGGCTTTCTCGTTCCCTTATAGGCATCGTACATCTTATGGCGGAACGTCGGCTCCGAGACGTCAAACGCGACCGTCAGATACTCCGGCCGTTCCTCCTCTAAAATCTTAAACATAATATTTAAGAATCCGTATACCGCATTCGTGTGCAGTCCCTCGGAATTCGTCAAATCCGGTATTCCGAAAAACGCCCTGTTTAAAATGCTGTGTCCGTCAATCAATACCAGCTTTTCCCTCATCTTTTCCCTCATTCTGCCTCCCGCGGCGCCTGTCTATCGGCGAGACTATTATATGTCACGGGTATACGTTTTCAGCCACTCGTTTTCCTCCTCCGTCATATGCGGAGAAAGCGTCTCGTACACCTTCTTGTGATACGCGTTTAACAGCGCGCGCTCCCGCCCCGTCATCTGCTCCGGATCAACGGCGTCCAGATCAATCGGCGCATAGGTGATATTCTCAAAGCAGAGGAACTGTCCGTACTCATTCTTCTCCGCCTCGCGGCACACCAGCTCATTCTCCGTGCGGATGCCGTATTTCCCCTCTAAGTATACGCCGGGTTCGTCCGTCGTAATCATGCCCGGCTCAAGCACCCCATTGTCATGGCGCTCGGGAACCACTCTCCAGCGGAACCCGTTCGGGCCCTCGTGCACATTCAGCAGATAGCCGACCCCGTGTCCGGTGCCGCACCGATAATCGATTCCCATCTCCCACAGCGGCCCGCGCGCTAAAATATCGAGATTAAGGCCGGTGCAGCCGTGCAGGAATTTCGCCGCCGCAAGATTTAAGTTGGAACGGCACACGGCCGTAAAATGCGTCCGCATCTCGTCCGTGACGGGGCCGAGCGCCATCGTGCGCGTGATATCCGTCGTCCCCTCAAAATAATGACCGCCGGAATCCACCAGAAGAAATCCTTCCGGTCTAAGCTTGGCATTTGATTCCGGCGTTGCCGCATAGTGCATCATCGCCGCATTTGGGCCGTATGCACAGATCGTGTCAAAGCTTAACTCGATAAAATGTTCCTGCTCTCTTCTGCGCGCTTCCAGATAATCCGACGCCGAAATCTCCGTCATCGGAACCTTTCCGATATTCGTTTTCAGCCAGTACATAAACTTCGTGAATGCCACGCCGTCCTTCACATGCGCCAGACGCGTATTTTCCACCTCCGTCGGATTTTTCACGGCTTTCATATGTTCCGTCGGATTCGGCTTATCGGCAATGCGGACGCCTTCTCTGAGGCTGCTCACAATGCGATAATTGACGCTCCCGCAGTCCGCCAGCACGCACGTCTCTGCCGGAAGTTCCCGCACATAGTCATAGATATCGTTGTAGGGCCTTGTGACAATCCCGTTCTCTCTCAGATAAGCGGCAGCCGTCTCATCCAAGACCTCCTCCTGCAGAAACCAGATGCACTCCCGCTCCGTCAGCGCAAGATAGGAGAGCACCACCGGCACGGAGTCAATATCGCCGCCCCGGATATTCAAAAGCCATGCAATGTCATACAGGCAGGTCAGGATATGAACATCGGCTCCCTCTTTTTTCATTTCCGCGCGGACGGCCGCAAGCTTATCCGCCGTGCCGCGGCCGGAATATCTCTCTTCGAGAAGAAACACCGGCTTTTTTGAGAGCGCCGGACGATCCTCCCAGATCCTGTCAATCAGATCCTCGTCCACGGAAAGCGAGCCGCCCTTTTTTTCTGCGAGCGCCAAAAGACGCTTTCCCCAGTTTCCGTTTACGACACGCCCGTCAAACCCGAGCCGGCCGCCCTCCGGGAGACGATCCGCGAGAAACTCGTCCACCTTCGGAACGCCCTCCTCGCCCATCCGGTACAGCGTCACCGTACTTCCCGAAAGCTGTGCTTCGGCCTGTACGAAATAGCGGCCGTCGGTCCAAAGCCCCGCCTCCGTCATCGTGATCACCGCGGTTCCCGCGGAGCCGGTAAAGCCGGTGATAAACTTTCTGGCCTTAAAATAATCTCCCACATACTCCGACTCGTGAAAATCGGCCGTCGGCACCACGTAAATGTCAATCTCTCTCTTTTTCATTTCACCGCGCAGCGCGGCAAGTCTTTCCTGTATCATAGTAATCTCCATTTCAGTTATCCGCAAATTCAAAAAACTTCGTGTCGAGTTCCGGGTAGGAACGCTTCAGCGAAATCGGCCGTCCCGCACGGGTCAGAAAACAGTGGGAACTCTTCGCCGTCGTCCGCAGCTCGCCGGTCTTTTTGTCCGTGATCCGGTATTCCACTTCCAGTTTGATCCCGTTGTACTTGACAATACGCGGCTCGATCACCACCACATCGTCAAAATGTACCATGCTGTGATACTCGCAGGACACAGACAGCACCGGGCTGATAATCTCCATCTCCTCCATCTGCTTGTACGAGAGCCCGATCTGCTCCATCAGATCCATCCGCGCCTCCTCCATCCATTTGATGTAGTTGGAGTGATGGATAATTCCCATCTGGTCCGTCTCGTAATACTTTGCATGATGCTCGTAGGGGCGTATTCTCATTGCGTCCACATGTGTTCCGTATACTTCAATTTCCTTTTCTGCCATCCAAAATCATACTCCTTCCCATAGCAGCCAAAATTCTATATAGTAGTATACGTGAAAACGAAAAAAACCTCAACACCCGCAGAATATTTTTTCGGACATGTCGAAAATACATTCGGACGGAATGAAACCGCCGGACAAAACACAGCATTTATCATCGGAAATGCCGCATTTTAAAGTGGTATACTCAAAGGCACGGCGCAAAGACACGCGGCCCGCAGGCCGCGGCACCGCACAATACTGTTTCGGAGGATATATTTATGGAAAAACACATTCTTGAGCATTACAAAAAGACGGGAACATTTACCTTTGCGGGCGGTTACGGAGATTATTTCCGCTCTCTGCCGGACGATATTCCCGCTCTGGGCAGACGAATCTGCGCACAGGTAATACACAGAGTCACTTTAAAAGAAGGAAATACCAACGCAAACGAAACCCTTTTGTACGGCGATATGAACCGCTATCCCTGGTACCGGATGCGGTGTGAAGACGACATCTTTATCACCGCCCCGGCGCTTGTCTCGGAACTGTTCCGGCTGGATGCACGCGGGTTTGTGCCGGACCGGGCAACCGAACACAAGCTTGTCGTAACCTGCCGCTATGTGTCCGTACTTATGAGTGCGATTCTGAAAGCCAAAGGCATTCCGGCGAGATGCCGGGCCGGATTTGCACCTTATTTTAAAAAAGGAGTCAGCATGGATCACTGGATCAATCAATATTACAGCGAAAAAGAAGGGCGTTGGATTACATTTGACGCGGACGGCTTTTATGAGGAATCCGGAATGCCCCTTTCACAGTATGACATGCCAAAAGACAGTTTTGACTGGGCCGCCGACGCCTACCTTTCCGTGAGAAGCGGAAAAACGGACGGAACCCGGTATGTGTATGCGGACACACGCGGAACCTGTGCGCTCCCTGCGCTGATCCGCTATCTGATTTATGATTTTCACGCGCTTATGAACAACGAACTGACCTACACGCTTCTGCCCGCCTACTTAGACCAACGGCTTGACGGGCTCACCGAAAAGGAACTGCAGGAACTCGATGCGCTGGCAGAGTGGCTCTCGGAGCCCGACCGCTATTTTGACAAACTGTGTACGCTTTGGGAACAGGAGCGAAAGTTCAGAATCTTAAACAGTCCTCTTGTGGGGAACTTGGCTCACGGCGCAGAATATAAATGACCCTGCTTTCAGAGGACAAGGGCGCACACCTTTTATCGACAGGGAGGTACCGTATATGGATTGGGTAAAAACCATAGAGCGAGCAATCGCATACATTGAGAACAACATCACCGAAGAGCTGACGATCGGCAGAATCGCTTCGGAAGTAAACGTATCCTCATTCTATTTTCAGAAAGGGTTTTCCATGCTGTGCGGATATACGGTCGGCGAATATATCCGCATGAGACGGTTATCGCTGGCCGGAAGCGAACTGCTGTCGTCCGATGCCAGGATCATCGATTTGGCCGTAAAATACGGCTACGATTCGCCGGACAGCTTCACAAAAGCTTTTGCACGCTTTCACGGAAGCACTCCGACCGACATAAGGAAAAACGGCGCCGCCCTCAACTCTTTTGCGCCGCTGCACATTCGATTATCACTGGAGGGAGGTACAATCATGAATTACAGAATCGAAGAAAAACCCGCATTCAAAGTGATGGGCGTTTCTAAAACATTTTCCTACGAATCGGCAAACACCGATATTCCGGCATATTGGGATGAAGTACATGTACGGGCAGAAGAAAAAGCCGTAACAGGTATGTACGGGATCTGCTTTGATACGGAAATGGCCGGCAGTCAATTCCGCTATATGATTGCGGATGACTTCCGGGCAGACGCCGCCGCAAAAAAGAACCTTGAATTATGTGAAATTCCCGCCCACACATGGGCAATTTTCCCCTGCAGGGGACCCATGCCGCTTTCGCTGCAGGATGTCAACCGCAGAATTTTTTCCGAATGGCTTCCCGCAGGCCGATACGAGATTGCCGAGGGCTACAATATCGAATCCTACAGCAATCCCTCCGATTTCGGCGGCGGCACACAGGACCCCGCATACTATGCGGAAGTGTGGATTCCGGTACGCGCCTATTCCTCAAAATACTCCCTGTAATCCTCCTCGTTGGCAAACAGCATGTATCTTCCGTCCACAAATCCCATATAGCCTGCTTCTACAATATATCCTTTCATAAAAATACACTCCTTTTTGTCTTTGATAAAAGGAGTGTATCTCATTATCTGTCCCGTATTTCGGACAGGTCTGTTTTTTATGTCCCATAAACGGGACTGTTATTCCGAATCGACGTTTTTTTCTGAATCCGCTTCCTGCCCTTCCCCCTTTTTCCTGCCGGAAAGATAAATGCTTGCCGCCGCAAGCAGCAGACAAATCCCCGAGCAGGCGGCACCCGCCCGAAGTCCCGGCGTCTCATAGCGCAGCGTAATTTGATGCTCCCCCGGCGCAAGCCGCGTACTGATAAACGCCTCCGCAAACGTCTCGGACTCCGTCTCCTTCCCGTCCACAAAAAGCGTCCATCCCTGCTCGTCTGCAACGGAAAAGATCAGACGGCCGGCCTCCACAAGCCGCACCGTCCCCTCGATGCGGTTGTTTTCAAACAAAGTCAGCACAAACGGCTGACTGCCAAGCGCCTCATACGCCTGATAAAAAGCGTCGAGATTCAGATAATATACCCGAAGCGGCAGCTCCTCATTGTCGGTGTTTGTGACCGTCACCTCGACGCCCTCCTCACAGTAGCCGAGGTCGAGCGTGTAGCCGTGAGACACCTTGGTATAGGATCTGCTTCTGCCGTCGCTTGTCTGTTCCGTCAGGTTTCCGATTGACGTCTTTTCGTAGGCCGCGTAATAATATCCGGTCCGCTCCGCCGTAAAGCCCGATTTTCCCGGTTCGGATACGGATTCCACCGGCACAAGCATCGCGTCGTCCGCGCCAAGCAGATACGCCAGCCGGTTCTGAGTTTCGATATCGCCCGGCCCGTCGTAATCCCATGCCTCTGCCGCGGCCTCATCCATCACAAACCCAAGCGGCAGCGTATAGCGGTTTTCGTACAGGGAGTACTCCCCCGCGGATGTGAGAAGCGCGCGCAGCGGCCCCGCCTCTCTGTCATTGTCCGCAAGCACATAGCGCACCGAAAGCATCGCCTCCAAAAGCGGCGTGGCCCCGCTGTAGCTGTAAAAATTCTTGCCGCCCTCCATTCCCACGTCCTGATAAAAATGGCTGACATTCAGATTCATCAGCGAGGAAAACTGCGTCGCCGAATGATAACCGTAGAGCGCAGCGTCGTTTTTTGTCTTGCGCTCAAGCTGCTCTGTCCGGTAAAACAGCACTCCCGCATCTTCCGCCATGGCCTCTGCCCGCTCCAGCAGTATCCGATAGCTCTCCCGCTCCCTGTGGTAAGACGTCCTGCTTACCGTCTCAAGTCCTGTGACTGCAAGATTCATCGCAAGCTCCGCGATCACCGCAAAAGCTCCGACTGAGGCCAGCAGGCGCCGCACCCTCTTTGCCCCCGCAAGATACCCCGTCAGCAGAATCAGATAACAGCAGAAAAACGCTGCGGTCATCACGAAACGCATGGTCTGTTCCGCCCGATCCTCCGCGAGAAAATACGCGCACATCAGGAATGCCACACACACATTCGTGGCCACCAGAAGATGCCAGACGCGGTTTCCGCGCAGTCTGCAGAATGCCTCAAAACAGATCACAAGCAGCAGAAAACAGTAAATAAAACTCTGCCGCCCCGGCAGGGATGTGGGAAAATGCAGCCCGTGCCAGAAAAAGTCCAGAATGTTATTCGAAAAGCTGAGCACAAACAGCACCGCCAGAAAAACCCGCGGCACTTTGCGTTTCCAGGAAATTTCTCTGTTCAGCAGATACAGCACAAACAGCACCGGCACAAACAGCCCGCAATACAGATTCGGCCAGTGCTCGCTCCCCGTGTAAGTCTCCGTCAGCACGAAATGGCGGGACAGCTCCGATATGAGGTCAAAATACCATTCGACCGACTTCGGAAAAGAAATGCCCCCGGCGCCGCTGTACCCCAGCACAATCGCGGTGGGGACAATCAGCACGGCCCCCGTTCCGCCCGCGAGCGCGGAATACCACGCAAACCGCACCCAGGCACGGATTCCCGTTCCGCGGTTTTCCGCCCAGATAAGCAGAAACCAGAATACCAGAAAAATGCAGATCATGATCGATATATAATAATTGCTGAAAATGCAGAGCGCGAGCGTCCCGTAATACAAAAGCGGCCGCCCCTCTTTTATCAGACGCTCAAGCCCGAGGAGAATCAGCGGCAGGAGCGCCATGCAGTCGGTCCACATAATATTCCAGGAATACGCCGCCGTAAACGCGCACAGCGCGTAGGCGGTGCCGAACACCGCAGCAGCCATATGCTCCCTCTCAAAATGCCTGCAAAGATAATACGCCGCCGTAAGACCGCAGGCCGCAATCTTTACCACCACGAGAATCGTCATAAATTCAACAACCGCATTTCCCGGACACAGCACAATCAGCCAGTTTAGAGGGCTTGCCAGATAATAGGCATACAGAGAGACAAAATCCGCCCCAAGCCCGATATTCCACGAATAGGAAAACAGGCTGCCGTCTCTGATATTCTGCAGAAACTCGGAGAAAAACGGACAGTACTGATGGTACATATCCACATGGAGAATACACCTGTCTCCAAAAGGGTATACCCCCCGGTTGATACAGATTGCAGCCGTGATAAACAGCGGAAGAAAAAATGCCGCTGCCAATGAAAGTTTTTTCTTATCGATGTCAATATAAACCATGTTCTATTCCTCGTCAAACAGACGGTAATACTGCAATTTCCGGTACCGCTCTATCCATTCGTCCCCGGCGTCCGGCTCTGTCTCGGCGCCGTCCGCATCCACCGTCCGCACGGTGGAAAAAATCGGGTAAACCTCTTTCAGCTCAAGCAGGAAATTCTGATATGCGTCCGTCGGCACTCCCGCACGCCGCAGAAGCTCCGCGCCGAGATAGTTTGCGCTCGTATCGGCGTTCTGCTCTTCCTCGATATCGTAGTTCGCCCAGATAACGTAGGGCACCTGATAGCGCAGTTTCAGTTCTTCCTCGTCAAGCGTGCGGTAGGATTTGCCGTTTAGCGAGAGTACGGGACCTGCGACTGCGTCCCCCGGCTGGTGATCGCCGAAGATTACCACCACCGTTTTCTCATCCGCCGCCGCAAAGTACTGCGTCAGCCGCTCCATGGCCGCATCCGACACCCGGATAAGGGATAAATACTGTTCCAGCGAATAATTGTCCGTCCCTTCGACAGACACATCCGGCGTAAAATCCTCCGTCGCCTCCTCATAACCGCCGTGGTTCTGCATCGTCACGCAGAACGCAAACAGCGGACGTCCCTCCTCCTTCTCTTCGTACAGCTCAATCAGCTTATCCACACAGCTCTCGTCGCTCACATAATTCCGAATCCGGTAAGCGGAGCCGTACCCCTCGCGGAAAATACTCTCGTCAAACCCCATCCCGTCATACACGCTGTCCCTGTCCCAGCCGCCTGCATTGTACGGGTGCGTCGCTGCGGTCTGATAGCCGAGCTGCCCCAGATAGCCCGCGAGCGAGGCGCAGCTGCCGTTTATGTACTGCTGATAGGGCACGCTCCCCTGCGGCAGAAACGCCATCGTATTTCCGGTCAGAAATTCAAACTCCGTATTTGCGGTATTCCCGCCGCACACTGAGACGTTTAACATGCCGGTCACCGTATCGGGCGCGCCCGCCTGCAGCCGGTGCACAAACGGCATATAATCCATGTTTGTCTTAAAATCGCCGAGCACCGCCAGATCGGAAAACGCCTCGTTCATGACCACGATAATATTCGGAAGCTCCTCTGTCTCTTCCACCTCCGTCTCCCCGTAATCCGCCAAGATCTCCGCCGACTCCGCGGCGCGGTACCCCGAGGGCCTCTCAATCGACATGTAGGCCATGTTCATCACGAGGGTCACGACCGTCCCGTCATATTTTGTCATAACGGTCGGTGTGAACAGCTTATTGTACAGCCGATATCTGTTCTGAAAACTCTCCTGCTGCAAAACGCCCGAAAAAACGGAAAGCGCGATAAACAGCGCCGCGGCCGGAACCGCACGCATCCACAGCGGAAACCGGATCCGAAGCCTGACCGGCTGCAGCGCGGCAAAAACCGCGAGAAACAGCAGTGTCACCGCGACCATCCGGACATCCGGCGTAAAATCATAGTTGTCCGCCACACTCGCGGCCGTCCGCAGCGAAAAAATATCCCATGGCACAATGGGGTTTGTGCGGAACCGCACCACATAAGCGTTGGCAATTCCGAATACCATCGCAACCGCCCCGAGAATCCGGCAGGACATACGCAGCCGTCCGCAGATGCAAAAGAGAATCCCTCCCGCCATCTCAAACAGCAGGAGATTAAACAGATGTGCATACGGGCGTATCTGCTCAAAAGGATTCCTCGTATAAAATTCCAGCAGGTAAAAGTATACCGCCGGCAAAATCAGCGCAAGCGCCGCACCGCCGGCCCATTTTCCGTATTTTTTCATTTGATTCTAACACCGTCCCTTTTTTTGCATGTACCATTTTAGCACAACCATATCGAATTTCCTACGGTTTTTCCAAAAAAAACGCTCCGCCCGCCTCTGAAAAATCGAGCCGTTTTTGTCGAATTATCCGATATTTTTGCACATCTTGTTTACAATCGTCTCTTTCTCCCGTTATTTGCGCCGTATCCGCTTGACACCCGGCCGCGCTTCGCCTATGATGCAAAGGTAATGTCCCGCTGTGTCGGCGCCGGGACGCTGTATCGAAAATATTATATAAAAGGTGGTTATCGTGACAATGAATGCTGAAAACGAACTGATTCGTTTAACAAAAGAGAATGATAATTTCCGAAAGATTATTAAGACACAGCAGAACACCATCGATCGTTTGGTGAATTACTTTATCCTCGGCCAAAAGCCGTCCGGTCTGTCAAAGTAAAACCGGAGTCCTTTCCCCCGCCGGGGCGCCTTTATGCGCAGCCGCCTGTTTCTTCTGCAGGCGGCTATATGCGTTTGTACGGGAATCTACAAAAAAGGCTGCCGCCTCACGACCTTCAGTCGTGAAGCGGCAGCCTGCTTCTGATAATGCCGGTGGCCGGACTTGAACCGGCACGAGGTTGCCCCCGGCAGATTTTGAGTCTGCTGCGTCTGCCATTCCGCCACACCGGCGTCTTACGCTGCACATTTCTGTGTCGCCTAAGCAATAGCTATATTATCACAATCCACCCGCTTTTGCAAGCCATATTTTATTTCATTGACAAAAGTTATCATATATGATAACTTTGTACCAGCACGACTGCGCCAAAAACCGCTGTGCACAGTGCCGGAATTGCTTTGAAAAACGATTTCTACAAGCATAAAGATTGGGGTATACATGAAGGAGATTGACCGGAGTCTTGTTCCGCGCTACGAAGTCGTCGAACAGCTCAAGAGTGCCAGAAAAGCACAGAATGTAACGCAGGAGGTCTTAGCGGAGCGCGTGGGCACCAAAAAGTCCAACATTTCCCGCTTTGAGAGCGGAAAGTATAATCCAAGCCTGGATTTTCTTGTAAAAGTGGCGGAAAGTCTCGGCAAACAGATTCATATTAAAATCCGCTGATCCGTGCATGGGGAACCATGCAAAACAAATCTACAGCAGACTTAACAGAAGGGACATGATTATTTTTTTATGAAAAAAACGCTTATTTTAGGAGACGCCAAACAGATTGATAAAGACGTGGAACTGTGCAGAACCACGAATGAGCGCATCAGCAACCAGGCAGCGCAGCTTTTGATGGAAAACCGGATTCCGTTTACAAGAGGCTGGATTCGGATTCCGTTTTTCAAGCGAGAGAAATACCGCGGAGCCAGCCAGATTTACACCATCCGCATCAACCGCAACCGATACAGTCAGGCGAGGCGCACAATCGACCAGATGGACGAGCTGTTTAAGCAGCGCATGGTACTGAGCAATTATTAAAGGAACGGCCGCATTCACGCCTGCCTGTAATCCCCGGCGTGAATGCGGCCGTTTCCTTTTATGTCTCGCGTATCACATAGAGAATACTCCGCCCCTCTTTTCCGACCCGCTCTACGACCGCAAGATCGGTCAGAATCAGCAGGACGGTCTGCGCAAGGCGCACCGGGATTTTCGCGCACGCGGCAAAGTCTTTTGCGGTAAAGCGCTCCGGAATCTCATAGGGAATAAACTGCATGTAATCTTCGCGGCAGTCGATGCAGACCTCATCCGCGAATGTCAGCGGAATCCTGTCGTACCGGTCGCTGCCTTTTTTCTTATCCCTGCTCCACCCGTTTAACAGCCGGTATTCTTCCATATCGATCAGATCGAGGCGCAGCTTTAAGTTTTTATCCTGCAGAAACGAGCGGATTTTGTAGAGCTCGATAAACGCCAGGTAGGGATTTCCCTTTTTCGGGGACTTCCGCTTCGGCGAGGTCTCCCCGGTCTCCTCGTCAATCCAGGAAAGCCACTTGACGCGGGGAATCGGATAGACGATCGTAACCGGATAAAGCGGCAGAAATGCCGCTAATTTCCTGCGCATATTCTGGAACGCACGGGTCTGAATCTCAATGATTTCAGACCCGGTATAGATATCCGCAACATAATTTTCAATCGGGATTTCATGCATATCCTCGTCGGGAGCATAATAGTTTTTCAGGACCGCATGCACGGTTTTCTCGGAGAGTGTTCCGATTCCTCTTCGCTCCCTGTCCGCCCCGATAATTTTATTTTTTGCCTGCTCAAAGCGCTGCTCATCTATGCACATCGCCGCTTCTTCCTCCCCCGCGGCGGCCGCACCGCCGCCCGTGTTACTGCCGCTTCATATCTTTTAGAATATCGAAGCAGTCAAACGTCCGAAAATAGTCTTCCGGAGTCTCCGCACGGCGGATCAGCTGCGCGGAACCGTCCTCCCGCAGCAGGACCTCTGCGGAGCGCAGCTTCCCGTTATAATTGTAGCCCATAGAAAATCCGTGCGCGCCGGTATCGTGGATGACAAGCAGATCCCCCATCGCAATCTCCGGCAGCATCCGGTCAATCGCAAATTTATCGCAGTTCTCGCAGAGCGACCCCGTCACGTCGTATTTGCGGTCGCAGGGAAGCTCCTCCTTTCCCATGACCGTGATATGGTGGTAGGCGCCGTAGATCGCCGGGCGCATCAGATTGACGGCGCAGGCGTCCACGCCGATGTACTCCTTGTACGTGTGTTTCTCGTGAATCGCGGTCGTGACAAGGCAGCCGTACGGTCCCAGCATAAAACGCCCCATCTCCGTATAAATGGAAATATCCCCAAGCCCTGCGGGAACCAGGATTTCCTCATAGGCCTGCCGCACGCCCTCGCCGATCACGCGGATGTCGTTGGGCGTCTGCTCCGGCGTATACGGGATGCCCACGCCGCCGGAAAGATTGATAAACGCGATGTCGCAGTCCGTCTTATCGCGCAGCTCCGCCACCAGCTCAAAAAGCTGCCGCGCGAGCTTCGGATAATACTCGTTCGTCACGGTGTTGCTCGCGAGAAAGGCGTGTACGCCGAAATGCTTCGCCCCCTTCTCCTTTAAAATGCGAAAGCCCTCGATCATCTGCTCATGGGTAAACCCGTACTTCGCATCCCCCGGATTATCCATAATCCCGTTGCTCATCTTAAAGACACCGCCGGGATTATACCTGCAGCTGATTGTCTCCGGAATCCTCCCTATCGTTTTCTCGAGGAACTCAATGTGCGTAAAATCGTCCAGATTAATGATGGCTCCGAGCTTATCCGCAAGCGCAAATTCCTCCGCGGGGGTATCGTTCGAAGAAAACATGATATGTTCCCCGTCAAACCCCTGGGAATCGGCCAGCATCAGCTCCGTCAGAGACGCACAGTCGCAGCCGCAGTCGTACTCTTTTAAAATATTTAATATAAACGGGTTCGGCGTCGCCTTCACCGCAAAATACTCGCGGAACCCCGGATTCCATGCAAAAGCTTCCCGCACGGCCCGTGCGTTTTCCCGGATTCCCTTCTCATCATAGAGATGAAAGGGCGTCGGATAGGTTTTTACAATCTCCTCTAACTGTTTTTTTGTCACAAATGTCTTTTTCTGCATAATTAACCTCCCTATTGACCGCACCCTGCAAGTCTGCGGTCACGTATATTTGCTCAGATTACAGCCTGTATCAGAAACATATAAAGCACCGTGCCCGCGCCGATGCTGAGCAGATTATTCCGCTTCCACACATGGAGCAGGATAACCGCACCGACAGCGATAAACTCGGGCAGCCCGAACGGGTAAGCAGCGATGCTTACCCCTTTTAAACAGTAGATCACCAGCATCCCGATCACCGCCGGCGGCAGTACTTTTCCGAGATACCGTATCACCCCGGGTATCTGTCTCCCTTTCGGAAAAAAGAGAAACGGAATCAGCCGCGTCAGAAAGATTGTCGCGCCCACCGTAAATACGATCACAAGCGAACGTCCCACACTAATTGCCATGTTGTCCTGCCTCCCTCATCCCCGTTTCGTCCTCCTGTTCTCCGCCGCAGAAATCCAGCTGTCTGCGCCCCAGCAAAAGCGCCGCCATAATACAGCACATGGTCGGAAGAATAAAGCTTTCCGCCCCGAAAATCAGCAGACAGACCAGCCCGCAGGAAAGTCCGAGGAGCACACACGGACGGTTCTTTTTCTCCGTCCACTGCTCCACCATAATCACCGTAAACAACGCCGTCATCGCAAAATCGATTCCGGCCGCGTCAAAAGGAATCAGCGTACCTGCGAGCGCCCCGATCCCCGATCCGAGAATCCAGTACGAATGGTCAAGCACGGCGACCGCAAAAAGAAATTCATCTTCCCTGACATCCGGCGGCACTTTCGTGATAAAAAACAGCGAGTACGTCTCATCCGTCAGCGAGAAAATCATGTAGAGGCGCTTCTTCCCCATCCTGCAGAACCGCTCAAGCAGAGACAGTCCATAAAAAATATGGCGTATATTCAGCATAAATTCCATAAAGATCATGTGGGTAAGGCGGATTCCCGGCACGAAAAACGTGACCGCAAGATACTGCCCGCTCCCCGCATAGCACACCAGACTCATAAACATCGCCCACAAAAAATTGTAGCCTTTTTCCTGAATCATAACGCCGAAGGCCATCCCGATAAAAAGATATCCCGTCAAGACGGGTATCGTATACGGGAACGCCGCGCGAAAAGCTCTTCCATAACTTTTTAATGTTGTAACGTCGCTTCGCATTTTATTCTTTCCTATTTGAACATCCTATGTTATAATTTAGATCATACGTTATTATTGTCAGTCACGGAGGGAACATTTCCATGAGTATCACGATTCTGAACTATTTTGACCAGGCCCTCGTAGATTCCGTTCGGGCACAGGCCGCAGCGCGCGCGCAGGAGGCATCTCAGGCACAGACCACGGCGCAGGCGCAGGCGACGGAGACTTCCGGGACCAGTTTTTCCGATGTCCTCGGTCAGGCCGCAGAATCCTACACACAGCCGAACGCTTCTGCCGGGTACACAGCGTCCTATACAGATACTGCGGTATCCACAGGCGCCACAGGCGCCGCTGCGCCCGCGGATCTCTCCTCTATTTTTGAGGAGGCAGCCAATACCTTCGGCGTCTCAGTAAATCTGCTGCAGTCCATCGCAAAAGCGGAATCAAACTTTAACGCCAATGCCGTGAGCTCTGCGGGAGCCGTCGGCATTATGCAGCTGATGCCTGCGACGGCCGCCGCTTTGGGCGTCACCGACTCACGCGACGCGTATCAGAATATCATGGGCGGTGCGAAATATATTTCCCAGCTGCTGCAAAAGTATTCCGGAAATATCTCGCTGGCTCTGGCCGCCTACAATGCGGGAAGCGCCAATGTAGACAAATACGGCGGGATTCCGCCCTTCTCCGAGACACAGAACTATGTCAAAAAGGTGCTCTCCTATCTCGAGAACGGCGTTTCCACGGACTTTTCCGGCAGTACGTTCGGCACCTGGAACAATACTTCCTCCGATTACGCAGCGCTCGGCCAGACAATCGCAAACCTGCTGGCCGGCGGTGTAAGCAACGACACCTTGGACGCTCTGTCGAATCTGATTCAGACCTTAAAGACCGACGATTCCGGCTCTGCAGCCTCCGGCGGCACTTCGGGGACCGGCGATACTTCCGGCTCCGGCAGCTCTGCCGATTCCGACTACACTAACAGTGTCAATGCCGAATACACGGCCGTTGCCGAAACGGAACATGCGCCGCGCGCCTTTTCCGTTAAAATCCTAAACGGCGAGATGCCGTAATCCGTCTGTTTGGGCAGATGCGCGCTGCGGGCCTTTTCGTTACTTCGGCTCTGCAAGCTCCGCAATCTGCCCTTCGAGATATCCGTTAAATTC
Source organism: uncultured Roseburia sp. (assembly GCA_910577925.1). Taxonomy (GTDB): domain Bacteria; phylum Bacillota; class Clostridia; order Lachnospirales; family Lachnospiraceae; genus Roseburia. The sequence goes on along the minus strand of CAJTOI010000003.1, from coordinate 133,724 downwards.
ACGCATAAACCGATGCACCATGCGCACCTCTTCCGCCGAGTAGCGGGACAGAAAGTTCATGTCGCGCTTTTCCCAGAGTCTGTGGCGTTTGGCATGCTCCTCAAACAGCAGCCGCCCCTCTTCGGTCAGCCGGAAATAAATCTCTTTCCGGTTTGTCTCCAGCGTATACTTTTCAATCAGACCTTTTGCGAGAAGCTTTTTGGTCATTTTGCTGATGGCTCCTCTCGTCATGCCCATATGCTCCGCCACCTTCGTGACATTCGGCAGTTCCAGCCGTCCGATATAGTCGATGCAGTGGGTCTCCGAATATCCGTATTCATCCAGACACTGACTTTCCGTCAGTTTAGAGAGCATATCCTGCCGCTCCAGCATTAGCGCAAGCTCCTTTAGCAAAAGCTCCTGTTCTTTCATGCCGTCTCCTTTTCTCTCCCTCTTACACACACTACTCTACCGCAATATTGTTTCCTTGTCAACAATATTTTATTCGGAACCGCCTTCCTCATGCAGGACACCGTCCATAAGTTTCAGCAGCTCCAGCACACTGCGGAAATTTTTCGTGATATTCTCGTCCATCCATGTGACCTGCCCCTGCCAGCCGGCATTTTCACACTGCGTCACATGCACAAGAAACGTCGCTTTTTTATTTTCCTCCATCGCAGTTCTCCTCTTTCCCGTCCTGCGCAGCCTGCAGGATCAAAACCAGCAGTTCCCGCTCGCTGCGGAAGCTTTCCATCCGCTCCCGCTCCGCCCAGTACACTTTTCCCTGCCAGCTGGCATTCGCGCGCGAAGTGATCGCCACAAAAAATGTCGCACGCGTCCCCCTCTTTTCCAGAATGGCGGACACCTCCGTCACGGGCGCCGCCTTTTGTTTCCCCGCCGCCGTCTTCTTGGGCTTAAACGTCCTCGGCCGCACGGTTGCCTGCGGATAAGAAATCCCGTCGCATAGCGCCTCCAGCTCTTTTAAAATCGGCATCACATCCGAAAAGTTCACCGGCTCTTTGCGGTAGCAGTGATAGATGCGTCCCTGTATGGTCCACGGCAGACTCTTGTCCACACAGACGGCCGCCGCATTGTGCGCCGATTTTATCTCACTGGGAATCGCCATCCCGTTTCACCTCCATACTGTCTCCGGTCTCGGAAAGCGGCAAATCACTCCACGCGTTCTTCCGCACATCGTACATCCCTGCCGCCTCCCCCAGCACACTGTTCAGCGGAGCAATGTGATACGACAGGTAATTTTTTCTTGATTTCCGCTCCATACAGGCGTTGATGCGCTCGACTACAATCCGGCAGTCCTCCTGTTTCAGCTCCATCATAAGCGCCAGATACTGACTTGCGCTGTACTTCGTATACATGTCGCCGCGCCGCAGCGCCTGCCGGATGGCCTGCTCTACCTCCTGCGCCAGCACTTCCACGCGCTCGCCGCCCTCCAGCGCATACCCCCTGCCGTCCGTTATCGTACACAGCAGAAGCCACGCCGACTGCCCGGTGCGCTCTATCACACGCTTCACCAGCCGATAGCTCTCGACAAAATGAGGGTATGCACAGAAAAACGCTCCCTGTATCTCCCCGGCCTCCTGCAGGTTTTTGATCACTTCGCCCATGGTATCCGTGCGGTTTTGCACCTGCCTTCCAAGCTCCCGCATCTGTTCCGTCATATGTATCGGCAGCGCGACGCCGAGCTCCTCAAACATCAGTCTGCCCGTCTCCTCGTACAGCTTTGACGCCTCTCTGACTCTTCCGAGCGCGACAAGCGCTTCCATCTGGCAACTCTGCCATTCATCGAAGGGATAGAGCGCAGCCGCCCGTTCCGAGACCGCGAGCATCGTCTCGTAATCGCCGTATTTCCGGCTTATCCCGCACACCTTTCTCACGCAGTCAAAATACATATTTTTGTATTTCAGATTCCATGCGATCGTCCATTCACAGCTGCCGTGCATCGGCAGAAAAGGACCTTTATAGCTCTCACAGCACTGTCTGAGCAGCTCATAACTCTCCCGCTCCGCCGTCTTTGCAAACGCTTCCGACACCAATTCCTCAAATCGATAGATGTCGCAGTCAACCTCGGCCTCCGGAGAAAAAACATACACGCCCCGTTGGATTCGTATCGCTTTTTCATCCAGAAATCCGGACTGCTCAAACAGTCTGCGCAGCCGGAATACGACCGCCCGCAGGCTGTTCGACGTATCGGCAATTTCTTCTTCGCCAAACAGCTTTTGTATCAGCAGCTCTTTGGCAATTCCGTTTCGATAGCACAGTAAAATCTGCAGAAGCTGATTCGCTTTTGTCGCACTGTTCCGCTCAAAACGGATGGTCTGTCCGTCATACTCCATAGAAAAGTTTCCAAGCATCGTCACTTTTAGGCTTTTCCCGTTCATTCTTACTCACATTTCCTTTCAAAAAAAGACCGCTGCCTGCGGCTTATTCCCAGCTGCGCACCAGCGCAATCTCCCTTCGGTATCCCTCGTCGTCATTCGGCGTCTCGAGAATAAAGGGTTTTCCGGCGAGGAGCGGATGAAGCGCCACCCGGCGCAGCGCCTCCGCTCCGATACATCCCTCGCCGATTTTTGCATGCCGGTCCTTATGCGCGCCGCAGGGGTTCATACTGTCGTTAAAATGTACCGCGCACAGCCGCTCTAATCCGATCACACGGTCAAATTCCTCCAGCACCTCGTCCAGACGGTTTACGATGTCGTAACCGCCGTCCCAGACATGGCAGGTGTCAAGGCAGACTCCCAGCTTGTCCGAAAGCGACACGTTCTCTATGACGGCGCGCAGCTCCTCAAACGTTCTCCCGACCTCGGTTCCCTTTCCCGCCATCGTCTCAAGCAGCACCGTTGTCGTCTGCTTGGGCCAAAGCGCTTCATTTAACGCCTCCGCGATCAGACGGATGCCTTCCTCTGCCCCCTGTCCGACATGCGCTCCCGGATGGAAATTGTAATAATTTCCCGGCGTGTATTCCATGCGCCTCAAATCGTCCGCAAACACATCCCGCGAAAACTGTCTGATATCCTCCTTTGCCGCACACAGATTCATCGTGTAGGGCGCATGCGCGACCAGGGGACCGAACTGCTGCTCCTCTGCAATCCGAAGATATGACTCGACATCCGCGGCGTCAATCTCTTTCGCCTTCCCGCCTCTGGGATTCCGGGTGAAAAAGGCAAAGGTGTTGGCTCCAAGCCCGACTGCCGCCCTTCCCATGGCCGCGTAACCTTTTGACGCAGACAGATGATTTCCTATATACATAAAATTCCTCCCTATCAGCCGATTTTTTCCACGAGAACGCCCTCCCGGTACGCAACGAGAAGATTCTCCAGGTCTCTGATCGACGCACAGAGTTCCCTTCCGATATCCGTGTCCGCGACCGTCTTGCGCTTTACGACATGCTGTACCAATATCGTGTGGGAAACGATATCGCTGCCCTCCTGCACTGCCTTCTCCACGGACTCAAACGGCTCATGCGCCGCGAGCACCAGCCCGTAGGAATTGTAGATCAGCGTGTAGCCCGCGATCCCCGTCTTCGACTGGTAGCATTTTGAAAAACCGCCGTCGATAATCAAAAGCTTGCCCCCGCATTTCACCGGCGACTCGCCGCGCTTTGCCTCCACCGGGATATGGCCGTTGATAATATGCGCCTCGGCGCCGGAAAGTCCGAACTCCGCTAAGATCCGGTTTACGACCTCCTCCTGCTCAAGCAGCCGGTAGTACGGATTCTTCGGTTCCTCATGCGTCTTTTTGTCCGCGATAAAGTAGCGTTCAAACGTGGTCATCTTGCCTTTCCCGAATACCGGAGAATTTTGATTTTCCCAGATAAACCACAAAATATCCTGCCCCTTTTTCTTTTCCTCCGGGTCAATCGCATAGTAGCCCTTTCTGGCGTAATTTTCAAGCACGTCATACAGCGCTTTCCCCTCGTACATGTTCCCGTAGATGTTGACGCGCGTAAAGCTGCCGTCCTCGTTCATCGGCACACAGCCGTGATAGAGCAGATTGCCGTTGTACACCTTGTACAGACTGCCCTGCGTAAACAGAAAACGCACCTGCTTCTGCAGCTTTTCGCAGTTTAAAAAGGCCTGCGTCAGCCGGTCCATCACGTCCGCTTCCTCCGGGGAAAGCTCATAGGGATGCTCCCAGTCAACCGTCGGGAAATCGGTATCGCGCAGCGGATACTCTACGTTCTCCACGGTCACGGTCCCCTTTTTGATATCAATTTTATCGAGCAGCAGCCGGTTATCCATCTCAAATTCCGGGTGGCTCATAATCACCTGTCCCTCGAGCTTAAACTGCATCACGGTAATCGCTTTGTGCATCTTCTCGTCTAACATCGCGTCCCGGACATCGTACTCGGACTCCCTGTAATCAAGCTTAAAGCAGCTGCAGCTGTCCTTGTCGTAGCAGCTCATCGCAAGCCGCGCCAGGGGCACCAGATTGATCCCGTAGCTGTCCTCGAGAAGGTTCAGATTGCCGTATTTTGCCGAAATACGGATCACGTTGCAGATGCAGGCCGCGCTTCCGGCCGCCGCACCCATCCAGTACACATCATGGTTGCCCCACTGGATATCGACCGAATGATGCTGCATCAGCGTATCCATCACCAGATTCGGATAGGGACCGCGGTCAAAAATATCCCCGACGACATGCAGATGGTCCACCACCAGCCGCCGGATTAAATTGCAGAATGCAACGACAAGCTCGCCGGCGCGCCCGGTGCGGATGACCGAGCGGATGATTTCGTTGTAATAAGCCTCCTGGTCCGACACGTCGGGCCGCCCGGTCAAGAGCTCCTCAATCACATAGGAAAAATCCTTCGGCAGGGCTTTGCGCACCTTAGAGCGGGTATATTTCGAGGAGGCGCTTTTGCAGATGCGGATCAGCCGGTACAGTGTCACCTTGTACCAGTCTTCCAAATTATCCTCCTGCTTTAACACCTGCTTCATCTTTTGCTCCGGGTAATAAATCAGCGTGGCGATCGCCTTTTTCTCGACGGCGCTGATGGCATTGCCGAACTCGTCCTCAATCTTGCGCTTGATGGCGCCCGAGCCGTTGCGCATGACGTGCTGGAACTGATCATATTCCCCGTGAATGTCCGTGATAAAGTGCTCCGTTGCCTTCGGCAGGCTTAAAATCGCCTGCAGATTGACAATCTCCGTCGCCGCCGACGCAACCGTCGGATACTGGTTCGATAAGCTTTTCAAATAGCGCAGATCCGTATTATCCATATGTCCCCATCCCTCTCCTAATGCATCTCTTCTGGCTTAAATTTTATCATATCCGGCGGCAGCCCGCCACCTTTTCTTACTCCGTCCGCTGTGTTTCTGCAATGACATCCTGCATATCGTAAAGCCCTGCCGGCTTTCCTGCAAGGAATTTCGCGGCCTCCACCGCGCCTTTGGCAAACACGCTCCTCGAATATGCCGTATGCTCAAACGTGATCACTTCGTCAAGTCCCGCAAACAGCACCTCGTGCTGTCCCACGATGCTGCCGCCCCGCACGGCCGAAATTCCGATCTCGCGCTTCTCTCTCTTCCTGCGCTCGCCGCTCCTGTCATATTTGTATTCATAGTCTCCGTCAAAGACTTCATTTACGGCATCCGCAAGCGCAAGCGCCGTTCCGCTCGGGGCATCTAACTTCTGATTGTGATGCTTTTCTACAATCTCGATGTCGAATCCCGCCGGCGCAAGCACCGCAGCCGCCTGTCCGAGCAGCTGCAGCAGCAAATTAATTCCGAGCGACATGTTTGCCGACTTTAATACCGCCGTTTTTGCCGCCGTCTCCGTCACGCGCGCAAGCTGCTCCTTTGACAGCCCCGTCGTGCACAGCACGACCGGAATCCGTTTGTCCGCCGCATACACCAGCAGATCATCCACCGCTTTCGCATTGGAAAAATCAATAATCACATCCGCCGGCACGTCGCAGGAGGAGATATTTGCAAACACCGGGTAACCGTTTCCCTCCCTGTCAAAGACATCCACGCCCGCGACAAGCTCAATCTGTGCGTCCTCCCCGCAGATCTGCGTGATCACCTGTCCCATTTTTCCGTTGCATCCGTTTAAAATCGCTTTTATCATCCCTACCATTTATCCTTTCTATCCAAAACCGTTCTTTTGCATTTATACCGCAGCTCATTCTGCACGCCTGTGTCTTCCCCGCGCTTTATAAAAGCTCCGGGCCCGGGCCCGGAGCTTTTCATCCGGCATTATGCGAGAATCCCGTATTCACGCATTGCCGCAGCAAGCTTTTCTGCGGCTCCCTCCGTCATCTCCGTCAGCGGAGACCGCAGAGAGCCCACATCTTTTCCCATCAGATTCAGCGCCTTCTTTACCGGAATCGGGTTTACCTCGGAAAAGAGCGCCTCCACAAGCGGCTGTGCTTTCAGCTGCAGCTGTGCCGCCTTTTTCACGTCGCCCTCAAAATATGCCATGCACATCTCGTGCACATCACGCGGCGCGACATTGGACCAGACGGAAATCACACCTTTTGCCCCGATGGACAGCAGCGGAACGACGATCCCGTCTTCCCCCGAATACAAATCAAGCTTTCCGTCCGTCAGATACATCGTCTTCGCCGCCTGCGCCACATTTCCGGTGGCCTCCTTAAGCCCCACGATATTCTCTACGTCGCGAAACAGGGCCGCCGCCGTCTCCGGCAGAATGTTGCACCCGGTTCTGCCCGGCACATTGTACATGATAATCGGAAGCTTCACCGACTCCGCAATCTCGGTATAATAACGGATCAAGCCTCCCTGCGTCGCCTTGTTGTAGTACGGCGTCACCGCAAGCAGTCCGTCAACGCCGGCCTCCTCGGCCTCCTTCGAGAGATGAACGGCCTCTCTGGTGCAGTTCGATCCGGTTCCCGCCACCACCGGTATGCGGCGCTTCGTAAACTCCACCGCGGCACGGATCACTTTTGCATGCTCCTCGGTCGTAAGCGTCGAGCTCTCCCCCGTCGTACCCACGATAATGATACAGTCGGTTCCCTGGTCAATCTGCCAGTTGATAAGCTCCTCTAACCGGTCGTAATTAACCTCTTCGTTTTCTTTCATCGGCGTGACAATCGCCACGCCTGCTCCTTTAAAAATTGCCATTGCAAAATCCTCCTAAATTCATAATACGCGGCACGGGAAATATGGTGCGCATCCGATTTCCGGCGGGATTCGGGTGTCAAAAAACCGGCTCAGCTGAGCCGGTTTGGATTCACATGAACGCAGAACCTCCTGCTTTCTATGCAACATCGATAGCGCCCCATCCCAAAGATGACAGTCATGAAGCTATTGACTCCATGCCCAAGCGACACGGCTGCAGGACCGCATCCTTTCGGCGCGCTCCCCTTTCGCTTCCCCTCCCCTGTGCCTGTCACATCCGAAAAGCTACTGATGAAGTACGCAACCTCTACCATTTTCATAGTACTTATTGATTTTTACGATAGCACGAAACAAACGCATTGTCAACCCAGCTTCTCCTCAAATTCCCGCTCCGAAACCGGTTTGGAATAATAGTAGCCCTGCGCCACATAAGCCCCGATTTCCTGCATCAGGCAGATATCCGCATCCGTCTCCACACCCTCGCACACAATCTGCGCGTCCAGCTCCCTTGTCAGATTCACAATGCTGCGCATGATTGCCACCTGCCGCCTGTGGTCCTTCTGATTGAGCAGAAACGAGCGGTCCAGCTTGACGACGGCCGCCGGAATCTGCTCGAAAACGCCGAGCGAAGAATACCCCGACCCGAAATCGTCAATTGAAAGCCGGATTCCCGCATCGCGCAGGCTGTCCATATTCTTCTTTACGACGCGCTGCTGCATCTCCTCTATCACGAGCGTCTCCGTAATCTCAACCTCGACAAGTTCCTTGGAAATCTCATAGCGCCGGAGAATCTCCGTAAAACGCTCCGCAAACCCCGGCCGGATAAAATGCATCCGCGAAAAATTACAGGAAATCGGCACCACGCGCTTCCCCTCGTCGATGCGCCTGCGCAGCATCCTGCACGCAGTCTCGCAGATAAAGAAATCTATCTCCGTGATTCTTCCGGTCTGCTCATAATAAGGGACAAAAAATCCCGGCGCTTTGACCGCGCCTCCCTCCGCGGGATTTAAAAACCGCACGAGCGCCTCGGCCCCCACGATTTCACCGCTGCGGATATCTACCTTCGACTGATAGTACGCGACGAAGTCCCGTTCCACGACCGCCGCCTCCAAAAGCTTCTCCCTCTCATGGCGCTCCCGAATCGCCGCCTCCAGCTGTCCGTCGTAAACCTTGACCGAATTTTCCGTGGAATCCCCGGTAAACTCCAGCGCCTGATTCGCATAGTCAATGGCAACCTTAAGATCGCTCCCCTGCGGCGGGATAAAGTAGATCCCCATCTGCATCACCATCCGGTTTTCCGTCTCCTCATAAATGCACTTCTCCATCTGCTTTTTCATCTCCCAAAGCCGTTCTTTAAACGCCTCCCTGTCGCCGCAGCAGAGCAGCATCACGAAGCGGTCTCCCTGATTCCTGGCGCAAATTTCCGTCGCGGCGTCCACCTGTTCGTATAAGATATCGCGGATTTTGGCCAGCAGACGCTCTCCCGCACTCCAGCCGTAAATAATATTGTAGCGGCGGAACTGCAGCAGATTCAGATACACCACCGCATAGTCTGTCTTTTTATCCGGCAGAAGCTCATGTGCGCCGCGGTAAATCAGATAGTTCAGATTCCAGATATCCATCGAAGTATCCTTGTACATCAGCTTGCGGATTTTCAGCTCGTCATGTATGATATGCCTCGCCACAACCATTACGGCAATCACCACACCGATCAAAAACAAGATAATCGCAACGCTGTGCCGCTGCACAAACGTGCGGAGATTTACGAGCGGATACGTGTTCTCCTTGAGCATATACTCACTGATGGTCCGCGAATCAACAGCCGTGATCGTCTTTGCAAGAATCTGTGAGAGCAGAACGTCCCCCTCCCGGACCACCACGGAGACCGGGTAGTCCGTGCTGAACACGTTCTTTATCTGGAGATTCTCATTCTGCAGCTCCGTGCGGATCTGATGTTCCGCCATATATGCGTCGCACAGCGCAGCATCCGCCTCCCCGCCGCGCACCGCATCAAGACACGCCTTTTGGTTGTCGGCAAACCGGATTTCCACATTGCTCGTATCCATGATCTCCCCGGCGCTTTCCTCAAGGCCCATCACCGTCGTCAGCACCCGGATCTCACCCGCATTGCTGTCCTTTTTCATCACGAGCGCCAGCGGAATATCCGCATACTCCCGCACTGCCAGAAACTGCTCGCCGTCAAGCTTCTCTTTCGCATCCGTACAGAACGCAAGCACATCGACGCTGCCGTCTGCAAGCGCCGCGTGCGCCGCGCGCTCGTCCGTCATCTTCACATAATTAAGCTCTATCCCGGTCATCAGAAGACCGGCCTCAAGCATCTCCCGCGAAAGCCCTTTAAACGCTCCGTCCTCCTCATAACAGAACGGATAATGACCGTCCAGATAGCCGACCGTCAGTCTGTCCGTGCCTACAATGTATTCCTTCTCCTCCGTCGTCAAAAGCGCCGCCTTGTCAAACCGGCTGTAGTAATATTTATTCATCAGATCCGCTTCCAGCTCCGGCTGATTCATCCGCACGTCCGCAAGCGCCTGATTCAGCTCCCGCATCACGTCATCATTCCCCCGGTAGCTGATATAATAAAACGGCCGGGGTGCAAAACGGCCGATCAGCCGCTGTCCCTCGCGCACCTCCGTAAAGGAATGTACAAACGCGTCGATCTCCCCGTCGTCAAGCGCCTGCTGCATGTCCGCGGTAGACTTATATTCGCGGATCCTAGGGTTTTGGATGCCGTTGTGTGACAGGTACTGCAGAAATTCGTCCCGCCGCACATAATTTTCCACCGTGCCGAATACGATCCCCTGCATCACGGAAAAATCCTCATACGCGATCCTGCCGTCCGCATTGGTCGCGATCACGCCGAACGTATACCCGCTTGCGAGATCCGCATACTGATAGATTTCGGCGCGCTCCGCCGAATACTGGGCGGAACCGACCAGATCCACCTTCTTCTCCGCCAGCAGCTGCAGCGCCTCCCCCCAGCTGCCGCACTGCACATACTGCACGTTCCAGTCCGCATAGTCGCAGACTGCCCTAAGGTATTCCACATCCATACCGCCGAGACATCCGTCCTCCCCGATGATGTGATATCCGTCCATCGGAAAAAAGGCAACCTTCACCAGCCTTTTTTCGGCTGCGTAAACGTTGCCCTGAAAAAAAACGCAGACAAAGCACAGCATCATAAAAATGATACCGAGCCTCGCCGCTTTTCGTCGTATTGTGCAGAAATTAATAACAGAAATAAAATCACATCCTCTTTCTTTTATTCAAACTGCTCTACCTCTTATCATACACGCTTTCCCCCCGCAGTTCAAGCCCTGCGGCACGATTCACAGGTAAGGATTGTTGCGCGCCATGCTCCGAAGTTCTCTTGGCGTGCACTCGTAGCGCTCTTTGAACATCCGGTAAAACAGCTTCTGATTATAGAAGCCGTGCCGCTCCGTAATCTCCTGTATCCCCTCATCGGAGTGCAGCAATTCCTGATAGATGTGGTTGATGCGCACCTGATTTACATAACGGATAAAGGAAATCCCGGTATTCTGTTTAAAAAAGCGGCAGAAATATTCCCGGTTTAACCCCAGCTCGTCCGCCGCATCCTGTAAGCTGATTTCTTCCATATAGTGGTGCTCCACGTAAGTGCATATCTGATCCAGGCGCTCCATATTGCCGACTTTGGCCTCCGTGGTCTGCCTTGTAACCGGCTTCGAAAAATGTTCCGTCAGACACGCCATAATCTCCAAAATCAGCGCGGTACTTCGCAGGTGATAGGTGTTCTTCTGATTGACATAGAGCACCACAAGCCGGCTTAAGCACTCACAGATTCTTCGGTAAGCCTCCCCATCCTCCTCCGTAAGCCCGTCCCCCGCGCATCGGATTTCCAGAAGCTCCGTATCCGCAAGATAGCGGCGCAGCAGATTCCGGGAGACATGGATACAGATTCCCATCGTCTGCGGCATCTCATAAATGACCTCGTGAATTTTCGAATAATCCATCACAATCGCATCCAGCGGGTCTATCTCGTACCGCCGCCCGTCCATCCGCACCGTCGCATGTCCGTTTAATATATAAAGAATCTCAAGCTCTCTGTGCCAGTGAAACGGTGAATTATGATTCATCGTCACAAATCGGATATCAAACCCTGCCTCCGGCAGAATCACGCTCTCATACGTATTCTTCTGTTCGCTCATCTCTCTGCCTCTCCTTTCCGTCTCTTTTTCAAATTATGTTCCGTTTTTATTAAAATGTCAATATCGCCGTATTTTTTGCTAATATCATATCTGTTTTTTGTTCTGTAATTCCTGTATTATCATTCTTGTAAACAAAAGCAACACAAACTAAGAAATCAATGATGACAGGGAGGTAACAGCTATGTTCCAGAAAATCGTAAATTACTATAAAGAAAACCTTGATGAAATCGCAATGACTCTGGCAGGATTTAACGGAGATTATGATTATCTCCTGTTAAACCGCTAAGCCGCGGCAATTTCATAAGACGAAAAAAAGGAGTCCGCCGATGCAGACTCCTTTTTTGTGTCTATTCTTCCAGAAATTCCACCTTGCTCACAGAAACTTCATAAGCCACGCGCTTCTCCGTCTCATCTTCCGAGAGTTTTTTGACATACTCGCGGCTCTGAATACGTCCCCATACCTGCACGTGTCCGCCCACCTCAAACCCGGAGGCAAAGCGCGCATTCCTGCCCCAGCAGATGCAGGGTATGTAATCCGATTTCCCGTAAGAACGGTTTACCGCAATCAGTAAATCCGCAATCTCTCTTCCAAGCGGCGTTTTCCGATAAATCGGCTCCTTGCAGATATAGCCGTCCAGAAAAATCTGGTTGCTTTTCACATCTTCCGGCGCCTCATCGATAAATTCAATTTCCCTCGCAAAAACAGACAGCACCAGCCTGTTTTTCTTCTCCTCATGCCGATTGAACGAGCGGAACTGGCCCGACACATAAATGCACTGTCCCATATAATCTGCCGTCACATCGATCAGGCGCTCCGAAACCATCAGCGGTATGTAATCCATATAATTACTCAGACGGTTCACCGCCACATCCACCATGTAAAAGCCTTCTCCGTACACTTCGTGGCTAAACCGGAAATCCGACACAATTTCCCCCACAATCGATACCTGGTTGTTTTCAAAAATTTTATCTGCCATGAATTTTTCTCCCTTCCTCTTTAGATCCCATCCTTCTGCCACAGTTAATCGGATGTAATCTGTTTGACCTTTTAGTTGTACCATGAATCGACGCAGAATTTTCGTACAACGTGTCGATAAAAAACCATTATAATATTTTTATTTTCTTCTGCAAACACTTGCTTTTTGGATAAAATATGATAAAATATATAAGTTAGTTTTCTATTAAGGAAAAACCGACCTATTGCACTCACATTTGTTTCGCACAGGAAAGAGAGATTTTATATGAAAATGAAACGTGAAAATGTCCGTAACATAGCAATCATCGCCCATGTAGACCACGGCAAAACCACACTTGTGGACGAGCTGTTGAAGCAGAGCGGCGTATTTCACGAGAATCAGGAAGTGCAGGAGCGTGTCATGGATTCCAACGATATCGAGCGCGAGCGAGGCATCACGATTCTCTCAAAAAATACGGCGATTACCTATAAAGATGTAAAAATCAATGTCATCGACACACCGGGCCACGCGGATTTCGGCGGCGAGGTAGAGCGCGTCCTTAAGATGGTAAACGGCGTCATTCTCGTTGTGGATGCCTATGAAGGCGTTATGCCCCAGACAAAATTCGTTCTTATGAAGGCGCTTGAGCTGGATCTTCCGGTTATCGTCTGCTTAAATAAAATCGACCGCGCAGAGGCCCGTCCCACCGAGGTCATTGACGAGGTATTGGAGCTTTTCATGGATCTGGATGCTTCCGACGAACAGTTAGACTGCCCGTTCCTCTTCGCCTCCGCAAGAAACGGTTACGCCGTAAAAGAGCTTCCGGATCTGGAACGGGAAGACAAAAACATGATTCCTCTGTTTGAGACCATTCTCGATTACATCCCCGCACCCGAGGGCGACCCGGATGCCAATACCCAGGTTTTAATCAGCACCATCGACTACAACGAATATGTAGGCCGTATCGGAATCGGCAAGGTAGATAACGGCTGCCTGAAAATCAATCAGGACGCGGTTGTCGTAAACCATCACGAGCCGGACAAGCAGAAGCGTGTCCGCATCAGCAAGCTCTATGAATTTGACGGCTTAAGCAAGGTCGACGTGACCGAGGCGGGGATCGGTTCCATCGTTGCCGTTTCCGGTATCGCGGATATTCATATCGGAGATACCATCTGTGCGGTCGATGAGCCCGTCGCCATCCCGTTCCAGAAGATTTCCGAGCCGACCCTGGCTATGAACTTTATTGTAAACGACAGTCCGTTGGCCGGTCAAGAGGGAAAATTCGTCACCTCACGCCACCTGCGCGACCGCCTGTTCCGGGAATTAAACACCGACGTGTCCCTCCGGGTGGAGGAGACCGAAAGTCCGGATTCCTACAAGGTTTCGGGCCGCGGGGAGCTTCACCTGTCCGTCCTGATCGAGAATATGCGCCGCGAAGGCTACGAGTTTGCGGTCAGCAAAGCCGAAGTGCTCTACCGCACCGACGAGAGCGGACACCGGCTTGAGCCGATGGAGCTTACCTACATTGACGTCCCGGAAGAGTTTACCGGTTCGGTCATCGAAAAGCTGAGCCAGCGCAAGGGAGAGCTTCTCAACATGCGTCCCATCACCGGCGGCTACACAAGACTGGAGTTTAACATCCCTTCCCGCGGCTTAATCGGCTACCGCGGCGAGTTCATGACCGACACCAGGGGAAACGGCATCATCAACACGATCTTCAACGGCTACGAACCCTACAAAGGCGAGATCGCCTACCGCAAACTGGGTTCCCTGATTGCCTTTGAGAGCGGCGAATCCGTGACCTACGGCCTCTTCTCCGCCCAGGACCGCGGTACGCTCTTTATCGGTCCGGGCCAGAAAGTCTATGCCGGAATGGTCATCGGCTCCTGCTCAAGGTCCGAGGATATCGAGCTGAATGTCTGCAAAAAGAAACATCTGACAAACACCCGCTCCTCCTCCGCGGACGAAGCGCTGACCCTGGTTCCGCCGAGAATCTTAAGCCTTGAACAGGCCCTTGACTTTATCGACGTGGATGAGCTTTTAGAGGTGACCCCGGAGAGCCTTCGCATCCGCAAGCGCATTTTAGACCCGACCCTGCGCAAGCGGGCCGCCATGAAAAAATAAAAAGACAGCCGCGTGAACGCTTAAGTCATCTGCGTTCACGCGGCTGCCTTTTCTCTTTCCCGCCTCATACGACGGCTCTCCGCCGCTTTCTTTAGGACAAAACCCGTCTTTTTATCTCCTTTAAATCTCCCAGAAGCTCTTTCGAGTACGCCTCCGCGTCCGCATAAATCTTCTCCGCCCTTGCATAGTCCTCGTTGAACAGCGCCTTGACGGCATCCGCCCCGTATCCGTGGAACTTTTTATGCTTCGACTCGATTCCGCGCCAGAGCGCATCCACTTCCGGAATCTGCGGCTTCACGGAATAATAGAAATGTCCGAACCCGCACTTTGCCGCATCTGTCTGCAGCGGTATCACGGTGCGGGAATGCACCATCTCTTTGAGATTGGAAAGCCATTTTCCGTGAGCGGAAATCGCATTGTCGACGTACTTTGCGAACTCCCTTCGCTCCAGCATGAAAAAGATATCTTCCGTCATCTTTCCCATTCCCTTTGCAGCCTCATCGAGCATGTTTTCCACCTCGACAACCGGCTTTGTCACGTCGTGCAGCGCCCCGGTCACCTCACGCATATCGGCGGCCTGTTCCTTTAAATTCTCACACTGCTCCTGTATATTTCCGGTCTGATTCTCCATCTCCGTCATGGAACTGCTGATTTCCTCGCTGACCGCAGCGAGGGAGCTGATGGACTCGTTAATCTTTGACACGTTTTTCTGATTTTCTTCGTTGAGCTCCCAGACGGTAGCGATTTTATCAGTCATCGTTCCCAATGCGGCGATGGTGTTCATCGCACTCGACACGCTCTTCTCCGACGCGCCTTTGATCGCCTGGAGAAACTGCCCCATATCGCCGGTCAGCTTCTGCGTCTCCTCCGCCAGCTGCCGGATCTCCTCCGCCACCACGGCAAAGCCTCTTCCGGCCTCCCCGGCTCTCGCCGCCTCAATCGAGGCATTCAGCGCAAGAAGGTTTGTCTGAGAGGAAATGGAATTGATTCCCGCAATCACCTCGTTCATGTGGTTTACCACGTCCTCGAGCTTATCCATATCCCGTTTCATTTCCTCGGACATTTCAATCGTCCGCCCGGACAGTTCACGGATTCCCGTCAGTTCCCGCTGTCCCTCCTCGATCTTTCCGTATACTTCGCTGCTCTCCTCCGACGCGCTGATAATCGTATTCGTCAGTTCCACGTGCTGATGCGAGACGCGCTCCGCAACTCCTGTCGTCTCCACAGATGCCCCGTAAATAATTGAGGACGCCGACGCAACCTGCTCCGAAAGCTGCTTGAGATGATCGGTGTGCTGTTCGAGCGCCAAGTCCAGCGAACTGATCTGCATCACGGCTTTTAAATCTTTATCAAATACATCCGCAAACGCTTTTCTGCCTTTTCGTATCCGCTGATAAATCTCTCCCAGTTCCGGCTCTTTTGTGTAATCCGCCTCCTGAAGCTGCGCGACAGCCTTGACCAGCTCCGCTTTTTTTGACCTAAACCCCATGTCCCTTCCTTCTTTCATTTGTGTTTTCTTATCACATTTACCATATTAATTTTGCTTCATTTCGCAAAAAATGTCAATTCTCTTTTTCCTTTGTTTTGCTTCCGGCCTCTGCTTCCTCCCTGGCCTTCTCCGCCGCTTCCTCCTTCATGTCAAGCACGCGCTTCCACTCCTTCGTCCCCTCCACCTTATACACTTCGGAGCGGTTTTTAGACAGAAACTTTGTCAGATTATAGCAGTCAATCCAGATCTCGTTATTTCCCTCCTTCTGTGATTCGTCAAAAATCAGCTGCAGGCCGAAGTGAAGATGTACCTGGTCGATATTGTTCACATTTTCCTTCGTGCTGTAGCCCGTGTGTCCCATATACCCAATCACTTCCCCCGCGGTGACCACATCCCCCTCTTTGAGTTTCTCCTGGTACGGGTAGTTCTGGCGCAGATGCGCGTAGTAATAGTACCGTTTCCCGTCAAAGCTGCGGATGCCGATGCGCCAGCCGCCGTACTGGTTCCAGCCGAGCGCCTCGACGCGCCCGGACTCCGCCGCTATAATCGGCGTACCCACCTGGCCCATCATGTCATGTCCCAAATGCTGTCTCTGGTAGCCGTAATTCCGCGACACCCCGAAATCATCGTAATCGCTGTAGGGAAATCCTTTTGCAATCGGAGAAAACGCCTTAATCCCATATTTTTTTACGTATGCTCCGCCTTCCTTTTCCTGTATCTCGTACTCGCCGACAAACCCGCCGAGTACGGCCGTGTAAGCCTCTTTATAATAATCATAATATTTGAGCTTTTCCGTCAGCGCCTTCATCGTGGTCTCGCCCGCGATAAGCTTCTCCGCCGTCTCGCGGATCTCCCCGGCTGCGCCGATGCCGAAGCTTCCGCCGTTTTTCGCGGCCGCATAGGCCAAAAGATCAATCCAGTCAAGATGAATATCGCTGTCATAAGTGGCAACATCGTATTCATACGCCTTGCACAGCGCCTCATAGGACACATTAAAGTCCACCCACTTAATATAATCCGCGGCCGTCTCCACCGCCTTTTCCCGGCCGGTTTCCCCGTGCCACAGCCGGATTGCCAGCACCAGTATCAGCGCCGCCTCCACCAAAATTGCCCCTTTTATTTTCTTTGTCTCTATCCGCATACTCTGCCACGATACCGTTTTTCTTCTAACTATATGAGACAGACCCCCGGATTATTCGCTGCATTGCGCGCAGACACCGTACAGAATGGAATTTCTGCACTGCAGTGTAAAACCGTGATCCGAGAGAATATGCATGCAGATCTCGTCCATAAACGCACAGTCCAGATGAATGATTTTCCCGCATCTGACGCATTTTAAGTGAAGATGTTCCTCGCAGTGATGCCCCAGCTCCACGTACTGGTAAACCGCCTGTCCGCCCTTTTCCGCCACATATTTCATGACGGTTCCCTCCTTTGCGAGCTTATCGAGATAGCGGTAAATCGTCGTGATGTTGACCTCGCTGTCACATTCCCTCAGATACATCCATATATTATTCGCGCTGACAGCCCTGTCGCTGTTTTGCTTTAAGTACTCCAATATCTTCTTACGGCTCGCCGTCGTATATCCGCTGCCCGCCATAACTTCCTCACCTTCCGTCCAAAATCAGACAAACACAATCCCCGCCGCACGAATCACGGCGCCCCAAAATACACCAAATGCATACAGCGCCGCCACAATCCTTGCATTCTGCCGTCCGCTGCGGTTGAGCCTAAACAGCACGAAAACGCCTACGCCCGCATTTACCAGCAGTCCGGCCATCATAGCCCCCGCATCGAGCATTCCCTGAAGAAACAGCTGTGTGATGATCACAGAGGATGCACAGTTCGGAATCAGCCCGACCGCCGCGGCTGTCAATACTCCGAATATCGGCGCCCCGGCAAAAAGTCCCGTCAGCGCCTCCTCCCCGACGAAATCAATGAGCACATTGAGAGCCAGGGAAATCAGCAGGATATATGCGAGAATCTTTGCCGTGTGTTTGACGGCCGACAGCAGAATGCCGTCCTCGCAGTGGCAGTGCTCTTCCTCACAGACTGCGTGAATCCGAAGCTCTTCCTCTTTCCTTCCCGTCACACGGACATAGACAAAATCCGCAAAAAAGCCGGA
This sequence comes from uncultured Roseburia sp., assembly GCA_910577925.1. Taxonomy (GTDB): domain Bacteria; phylum Bacillota; class Clostridia; order Lachnospirales; family Lachnospiraceae; genus Roseburia. Next base: position 115,743 of record CAJTOI010000003.1, on the reverse strand, counting down.
CGCGACGGCGATTATCACCTTGACCGCAAGAATCTTCGCGATTGCCGCTACAGGAATCGCCTCCGATATCAGAATCGGCAGCATCTCGTCCGAGGTGGAAAGAAAAACCGCAATCAGCGTTCCCACCGTAATCATCCGCCCCGCATACAGGCTTGATGCCGCCGCCGAAAACCCGCACTGCGGCATGATTCCGAGCATACCGCCCCACAGCGGCCCCACCTTTTCGCTCTGCCGGATCCACTCCTGCGCCTTTCCCGCAGTCGTGTGCTCTAACACTTCCATCGCAAGATAAGTAAAAAACAAAAATGGAACCAGTTTTGCTCCGTCAAGTAAAGTATCCAATAAAATATCTGTCATATCCTCTCCGTTCCGGCTTCTGCCGTTCTGCCCTTTTACGCACAAAATGCAAACAAGATGCTTTTGCAACTTGTTTGCATTTTATTATACACATGACAAATCCCATGTCAAGGCAATTTACAGATTTTTGATGCGCTCTAACGCCGCTTTGGTGTTTTCCAGGCTGCCGAACGCCGTCAGTCGGAAATACCCCTCGCCGCTCGGCCCGAATCCGGAACCCGGCGTCCCCACCACATTCGCATTCGCAAGCAGGTAGTCAAAGAAATCCCAGGAAGTCATCCCCTCCGGCGTTTTCAGCCAGATATAAGGCGCGTTGACACCGCCGAATACCGTGTAGCCCGCATCCGAGAGACCCTCTTTGATCAGTTTTGCATTTCTCATATAGTAGGCAACCTGCTCCGAAAGCTGCGCACGGCCTGCCTCGGAATACACTGCCTCCCCGGCGCGCTGCACGATATACGGCGCCCCGTTGAACTTGGTGCCGTGCCGCCTCGCCCACATCGCATTGAGCGAAACATCCCCGCATTTGAGCTCTTTGGGGACCACGGTAAAGCCGAGCCGCACACCTGTAAAGCCCGCATTTTTCGAGAAGCTCCGCAGCTCGATCGCACAGCTTTTCGCCCCCTCGCACTCATAGATTGAATGCGCGACATTCTCCTCGGAAATATACGCCTCGTACGCCGCGTCATAGATGATCACGGCTCCCACGCGGTTCGCATAGTCGACCCATTCCTGCAACTGTGTCCGCGTAATCGTCGTTCCCGTCGGATTATTCGGCAGACACAGATAAATGAGATCCGGTGTCTCCTTCGGAAACTCCGGCACAAAATTGTTTGCCATCGTGCACGGCATGTAGATCACATCGCTCCACATCCCGGCCGCCGCGTCATAGGTACCGGTCCTTCCCGCCATCACATTGGAATCCACATAGACCGGATAGACCGGGTCGCAGACCGCAATCCGATTGTCCTGCGCAAAAATCTCCTGAATATTCCCGGAATCACTCTTTGCTCCGTCCGACACAAAAATCTCGTCCTCACTGATCTCACAGCCCCGCGCGCGGTAATCGCCGTCTGCGATCGCACTGCGCAGAAAATCATAACCGAGATCCGGCGCATATCCGCGGAAAGTCTCGGCATGCGCCATCTCGTCCACGGCCCCGTGCATCGCCTCAATGACTGCAGGCGCGAGCGGCTGCGTCACATCTCCGATCCCCAGACGGATTATTTTTTTCTCCGGATTTGCCGCCGAAAAGGCATTGACCTTTTTGGCGATATTGCTGAACAGATAACTTCCGGGCAGTTTCTGATAATTTTCGTTGATTTTGTACATCACTCTCTCCTTACCGTTTCTTTTTATTCAGTATAGCAAACCCGCCTTCCGCGCGCAAGAATTTTTGTTTACCCGGAATCAATTTTATTTGTTTTACCGCCTTCTGCATATCCCCGTAGCACGGTAATAAGCCGTTTTTTCCTCATACATCTGCTGTTCCGACTCTTTGAGCAGCGTATCTATGCCCGCGGTACCGTCCGGTTTCCAGACAACGCCGATCGCAATCTCCACGCTGTTTTCCTTCATGTCCGCGCGAAGCCGCTCTACCCGCTCTTCAAGCTCCGTCTGCTCTATCCCGCTGCACAGCGCCAAAAGCTCGTCTCCTCCGATGCGGAACACGCCGTAATCGCCGAACACCCGCCGCAGGCTCTCCGCCGCGCGCACGATCAGACGATCGCCCGCTTCGTGTCCTTCGTCGTCATTCACACGTTTCAGCCCTGTGATATCGCCGTACACGACGCCGATACTTTTCTCCTGCTGCATATCCGATATATAAAAATGCATCGCATGCCGGTTGCCGATTTCCGTCAGCTGGTCATGGAAGCTCATATCATGCAGTCTCTTAAACAGATTGCGCCGTCTTATGGTCGAAATAATAAAATGTCCCATAATCTGAAGCATATCCGAGGCATACTCCATCCGTTCCGCAGGCGGGTTGTCCACGCCGAAAAACCCGATGACCTCCCCGTCCTCATAAAGCGGGACCACCACAAGCGTCCGGATATTCTGTCCGTTGAGCGTCTCATACAAAACAGGATCCGCTTTCCGCAAATGCTCAATATTCTCTATCATAATATACCGGCCTTCTCTGAACTTCCGATACCAGCCCGCACATACCTCATCCGACACATTCTGCAGGTTTTCCTTCTGCGGCAGGGCTCCCTTTGCCGTCCACTCATACGTATTGTCATGACCGCCGCTTTCATTCCGCTCAAAGATATAGGCGCGATCCCCCTCCTGCACCTCCCCGAGATACTCTAATATAATCTCGAGTGATTTGTCCGGATCCGCCGCGTGAAGGGCAACCCGGAGCCCTTCATTGACGATCGCTTCCATATTCTCATAGTTATGATTCACGCTGTTCTGCCATTCCTGCGCGCTTGCATCAAGCGCAATTTCGATACGGCAGCGCCTGCCCTCATCCTCCACCATCGTATTTTTCAGCACCGTATATCTTTTCAGGACCGGATTATAGTACCGCCACTCCTCAAAATATCCCTGCTTCAAATTATCATTATTGCAGACTGCGCAGGGATTTTGACAATGCTGCATCACCTCATAGCATTTTCTCCCCGCGAACTCCTCCACAGAATCAAAGCCGTAGACCTCCAATGCCTTTCTGTTCATCCAGATCAGCTCATAGGTATCCATATCCGAAACATAAACCAGCTCATTCAAATTCCAAAAGAACTCCCAAATTTTGTTCATGTTTTACACTCCTTGTCTGCCGTATTTGTCTTTATATTGTAATACAAAATGCCTGTTTTCGACAGTAATTTGCAAAAATAACGTTGAAATTTACAAATTCGACGTTGAAACATGCCTGCTATCAGGTATAATAAATTTTGTATTATTTACGGCAGGCATCATAAACTTTGTATTATTTACAGAATGGAGGAATGACAATTTGAATATTGCAGTCTGCGATGACAACGACACCGACGCGGCACGCCTCGTCTCCATGCTTGAAGGAGCACACACTTACCGCATTTTTTCCTCTGCGGAGGATCTGCTTTTTCATCTTGACGATTCGTCCGAATCCTTTGACCTGTATCTTTTAGACATTTTTATGGGAGAGATGAACGGCGTTCTGCTCGGAAAGCGCATTCGCAAAATAAATGAATCCGCGTTAATCTGCTATATATCTTCCAGTCCCGACTACTATGCCGAGGCTTTTTCCCTCTACGCATTTCAGTATCTGCTAAAGCCCGTATCACAGGAATCGTTCCGTGAACTGCTGCGCAGAGCTTCTTCGCAGCTCTCCCAGAACAGGCAGCAGAGTATCCATCTGCACGCGAGAGGACGCAATATTTCCATTCCCTACCAGAATGTTTTGTATATCACAAGTATGGGACATACCCTGTCCATCCACTGCGTCGACGGCCACATCGAACGGTTCGGCGGCCGATTAGGCGAATTTGCCGACCAATTAGACGAGGCGGTATTTGTCCGGTGCCACCAGAGTTTCCTTGTCAATCTCTACAATGTGTCCGCATTAAAATCCGATTTCTTTTTCTGCGGCGAGGAGCAGATTCCGATTTCAAGGCGCTACCGTTCGGTGAAAGAACGCTACCGCTCACTGCTGTTTTCCGATATGACCTGATTCCCGCGGAGGGCGAAGGCCCTGCCCTCTAAAAGGCCCTCCGCGCTGTACTGCCTACGTCAGCAGGCTTAAAATCATCTGCGCCGTCTCCGCCATTCCCGTCCCGTTATCCATACTGCGCTTCTGCATATAGCGGTGCGCCTCCTCCTCAGACAGGTTATTCCGCTCCGTCAGAAGCTGCTTTGCCGCCGAAATCAGCGCCTCCTCTTCTTCTGTGCGCTCCCTCGGCACACGCTTCGCACGCTTCCTGCGCCGGGTGAGCGTGTCCTCCATCATCTTCACGGTCTGCAGCAGCTCATTTACACGCAGAGGCGTCGCAAGGCAGACCAGATTTTTCACATCGCGGCTCCTGCAGTTTTCCGGCGCCGCCACAAGCAGCATCTCGAAGCTTTCCGGCAGATATTCATACAGCTCCGTGTATATCATATCGGCAAAACGGTACCCGCACACAAGAATGCCTCCGCCAAGCTCATTGGCGCACTGGAGCGCCTGCGCCCCGGTCGTGCATACCGCATCCGCACGAAATCCGTTCTGCAGCAATATCTTTTTGATATTTTTTGCATTCTCCGGTTTGGGAAATGCAACAATAATATTTGTCAAATCAACTCCCCTTTTTTCTGCTCCGCAGCTTTCCGGCTTTATATCTTATATAAGTAATGTTCCACTTCCCAGTTCGTCACCTGCGCACGGTACTCGTTCCACTCTGCGCGCTTTGCCTTTGCATACTTCTCGCTGACGTGACCGCCGAGGACATTCTGGATATAGGCGTCCTGTCCGAATGCCTCGATCGCCGCCCCCAGGTCCGCAGGCAGCGACTCGATCCCGAGTCTGTGCTTTTGGGAAACGCGCATCTCAAATACGTTTTCCGCCACCGCCGCCGGGGGCTCAATCTGATTCCTTATGCCGTCTAAACCGGCTTCCAGACAGACTGCCAGTGCAAGATACGGATTCGCGGCCGAATCCGGACAGCGCAGCTCCACCCTCGTTCTCGGCCCCCGCGTGGACGGAATGCGGATCAGCGGGCTTCGGTTTGTCACGGACCACGCAATATAAATCGGAGCCTCATAGCCCGGCACCAGCCTCTTATATGAATTTACCAGCGGGTTTGTGATGATGCTCATCCCCTTCACATGCCGGATAATACCTCCGATAAACCAGTATGCTTCTCTGCTCAGCCCGAGCTCTCCCGCGGGGTCGTCAAAAATATTTTTCCCGTCCTTTGTCAGGGACATGTTAATGTGCATGCCGGAACCGTTGACCCCGCATTTCGGCTTCGGCATAAAGCTCGCAAACAGGCCGTGGCGCTTTGCAATGGTTTTGACCGCCAGCTTAAAGGTCATGATATTGTCGGCCGTTTTAAGCGCCTCGTCGTAGTGAAAATCAATCTCATGCTGTGCCGGGGCCACCTCGTGATGGGATGCCTCGATCTCAAATCCCATATCCTCTAAAGTCAGCACCATGTCGCGCCTCGCATTCTCCCCCAAATCCACGGGCCCCAAATCAAAATATCCTGCCCGCTCGGTCGTGACGGTCGTCGGCTGTCCGTCCTCGTCCTGATTAAACAGGAAAAATTCACACTCCGGGCCCACGTCAAAAGAATACCCCATCTGCGCGGCATCCGCGACAGCCCTTTTGAGCACATAGCGCGGATCTCCCTCAAAGGGTTTTTTCTCTGCGGTATACACGTCGCAGATAATCCTCGCAACCTTCCCCTGCTGCGGCCGCCACGGAAAAATAACAAAAGTGTCCAAATCCGGATACAGATACATATCCGATTCCTCAATCCGCACAAACCCCTCGATGCAGGAACCGTCAAACATGCACTCGTTATTCAGCGCCTTATCCAGCTGGCTTGCCGTGACCGCCACGTTTTTGAGTATTCCGAACATATCCGTAAATTGAAGACGGATAAACTCCACGTCTTCCTCTTCCACCATACGAACAATGTCCTGCTTTGTGTATTTGCCCATATCCGTTCCCTCCTCACTGATTGATATACTCCATAACCCTGTCATATGCCATCGGCCCGCCGAACAAATCGAGCGCGCTTCCGATCGTCACATGCAGCCGGTTTCTTCCGAGCGTCTTTAACTGTTCCAAATCCGAAAAGCTTCCCACGCCGCCGGCATAGGTGACCGGCAGTCTGCCCCAGCTGCCGAGCAGCGCGGCAAGCTCCTTCTCGATGCCGCGGGCTTTCCCTTCCACGTCCACCGCATGGATCAGAAATTCGCTGCAGTACTCCGCGAGCCTGTCAAGCAGCGGAATGCACACCTTCTCATCGGTAAACTTCTGCCAGCGGTCCGTCACGACATAGTAATCTTCCCCGCGCTTTCTGCAGCTGATATCTAAGACCAGCCGCTCTTTTCCGACCTCCTCCGCCAGCCGGGCAAGATTGTCGTAGTCCACTCTGCCGCCGGAAAACACATAGGATGTGACGATCACGTGGCTTGCCCCCGCCGCAAGAAATTCTTCGGCATTTTCCGCCGTGATGCCGCCTCCGATCTGGAGCCCTCCCGGATATTCCCGGAGCGCCGCAAGCGCCTGCGCCTTCGTGGCCTCATAGTAAACGCTGTCCTTTGCATTCAGCATAATGATGTGACCGCCGCGAATTCCCTCTTCCTTATATAAATGTGCAAACCAGGCCGCATCCTGCTCTGCGACAAAGTTCTCCGCCGCCGCATCCCCGGCGTCCCGCAGACTGCTTCCCACGATTTGCTTTACTCTGCCGTTATGTATGTCGATACAGGGTCGAAATTCCATGGCTACCTCCGTTCCTTCCGTATAATGAAAGGGCAACGATCTCCCTTTGTCAGACGCCGTTGCCCGCTATTATCATAACACACCTGCGGCCATTTTTCCATTCGTATTTCAAAAGCGTCCGCTATTTTTTCAATACACGCTTTTACCGCATTGACACCGGAGTTTTTTTTTGCTATTATAGTGCAAATTTATTAACTAAAAGATTCGGATGTCGGCTCTGCCACCCGAATCCGAAAAGAAAGCGAGGAAAAACAAAATGGGAACAATTATCGGTGAGGGAATTACATTTGATGACGTGCTTTTGGTTCCGCAGTATTCGGAAGTGACTCCCAACATGATTAATCTGGCGACACATCTCACAAAAAACGTTGTCTTAAATATCCCTATGATGAGCGCCGCGATGGATACGGTCACGGAACATCGAATGGCCATTGCGATGGCAAGACAGGGCGGTATCGGCATCATTCACAAAAACATGTCAATTCAGGCACAGGCCGACGAAGTCGACAAAGTAAAGCGCTCTGAAAACGGCGTGATCACAGACCCGTTTTTCCTCTCTCCCGACCATACCTTACAGGATGCCGAAGCACTGATGCGCAAATTCCGCATTTCCGGCGTTCCCATCTGTCAGAATGACAAGCTCGTGGGCATCATCACAAACCGCGATTTAAAGTTTGAAACCGATTTCACCAAAAAAATCAGCGAAAGCATGACCTCGGAAGGACTTATCACCGCACAGGAGGGCATCACCTTAGATGAGGCAAAGCAGATTCTCGCAAAAGCCCGCAAGGAAAAGCTCCCGATTGTGGACAAGGATTTCCACCTCAAAGGACTCATCACCATCAAAGACATCGAAAAACAGATTAAATATCCGCTTTCCGCAAAGGATTCACAGGGCCGTCTCCTCTGCGGCGCAGGCGTGGGCATCACCGGTAATATGATGGATCGCGTAGATGCGCTTATCGCGGCACATGTGGACGTGATTGTCGTGGATTCGGCGCACGGTCATTCCAAGAATATTCTCGAGGCCGTTAAAAAAATCAAAACCGCCTATCCGCAGCTGCAGGTTATCGCCGGAAACGTCGCAACCGGCGACGCGACACGCGACCTGATCAATGCCGGCGCAGATGCTGTCAAAGTCGGGATCGGCCCGGGCTCTATCTGCACCACCCGCATCGTGGCAGGTATCGGCGTTCCGCAGATTACCGCCATTATGGAGTGCTATGATGTGGCAAAAGAATTCGGTATTCCCGTCATCGCCGACGGCGGTATCAAATATTCCGGCGACATGACAAAGGCGCTGGCTGCCGGCGCGAATGTCTGCATGATGGGAAGTATCTTTGCCGGCTGCGACGAAGCCCCCGGCACCTTTGAGCTGTACCAGGGCAGAAAATACAAGGTCTACCGCGGCATGGGTTCCCTTGCGGCGATGGAGAACGGCAGCAAGGACCGCTATTTCCAGGAGGGCGCGAAAAAGCTTGTCCCGGAGGGCGTCGAGGGCCGTGTCGCATACAAAGGTACCGTGGAAGACACCGTATTTCAGCTTGTGGGCGGCATCCGCTCCGGTATGGGCTACTGCGGCTGTCCTACCATTGAAGATTTAAAAACACGGAGCAAATTTGTCAAGATTTCCGCTGCGGCCCTCCGCGAGAGCCATCCACATGATATCCATATCACAAAGGAAGCCCCGAATTACAGTATTGACGAATAGGCTTTTTCTCTATATAATAGACTGCAAATAACTATTTTTTCATAAGAGCAGCCGGGGCGGCATCCGATGCCCGCCCCCTCTGCTCTTAGATTCAAACAATTTATGAGGTGATTTTACTTGGACTCAGGTGACATATTTAAGCTAATATTTTTATTTCTTTTACTTTTATTGTCTGCATTCTTTTCTTCGGCCGAAACCGCCCTCACCACAGTGAACCGCATTCGTCTGCGCTCGCTGGCAGAAGACGGTGACAAACGCGCCGCGACGGTTCTCTCCATCACGGACGATTCCGGCAAAATGTTAAGCGCAATTCTGATCGGAAACAATATCGTAAACCTCTATGCATCCTCTCTTGTCACGACCCTGGCCACAAAGCTCTGGGGCAATGTCGGAGCAGGTATCGCAACGGGTGTCCTTACTTTATTGATTTTGATATTCGGCGAAATCTCACCAAAAACCCTTGCAACCATACATGCCGAGAAACTCGCACTGACCTACGGCGGTGTCATCGCATTTCTGATGCGTGTCTTAACCCCGGTCATTGTCGTTGTCAACAAATTTTCGCTCGGCTTTCTAATGCTTCTGCGGATCGACCCGAATTCCGGGGCCGCACAGATGACGGAGGAGGAGCTGCGGACAATCGTGGATGTCAGCAAAGAATCCGGTGTAATCGAGGACGAAGAGCATGAAATGATCAACAATCTGTTTGATTTCGGCGATGCACAGGCCAAGGAAGTCATGGTTCCGAGAATCGATATGACCTTCGCCGACGTCAACAGCTCCTACGACGAGCTGATCGGGATTTTTAAAGAGGACAAATTTACCCGCCTTCCGATCTATGAGGAGACCACCGACAACGTCGTCGGTATTCTGAATGTGAAGGATTTGCTTCTCTGTGAAGACAGGACGAATTTTTCCCTGCGTGATATCATGCGCAAACCTTATTTCACCTATGAACATAAGCATGTTTCCGAGCTTTTGATGGACTTGAAGAAATCCTCTTTCTCCCTTGCCATCGTACTCGACGAATACGGCGCCACTGCCGGACTCATCACGCTGGAAGATCTTCTGGAAGAGATTGTAGGCGAGATACGCGACGAGTATGACACCGACGAGGAAGACCCCATCGTGCCGCTGAGCGATCGCGAATTCGAGGTGCTCGGCTCCACAAATCTTGAAGATCTGTGTGAAGAACTTGACCTGAACTTCACCTCCGAGGATTATGACACCATCGGCGGCTACCTGATCGGCCTTTTAGACCACCTCCCGGAAAAGAACGAAATTATTATCACCGACGATGACGTGCTGTTGCGGGTAGACCAAATGGATAAAAACCGCATCGAAAAGATTTATATCAAAAAACCCGTGGTGCGGACAGAAGGCGCCGACGAGGAACAGACAAAATAACCCGAGTGCCTGCGTGCTTATGCGCGCAGGCACTCGGGTTATACAAAAGGCGCCGCATTCATGAAAACAATTACGGTCAGGTAATCGCTTTATGAATGCGGCAGCTCTCTTTTATTGTGCCGCCGGGACCGCATCTTCCCACACCGCATAGTAGACTCTGTCCTCCGTGACCGGCACCGCAAAGTCCGCGATATAATCATTGCTGTCTCTCCACTCTGCAAAGACAGTCCCGTCCCCTGCGGGGGCGGCGGGCTGCATGATGCAGTCCCCCTCCTCTACCGTACAGACTTTATACGCCGCCGACCGGCTCTCCAACGCTTCTCTGTCCCGATAGAACCGTACCTGATACCGTATCGGCGACTCCTGCACACTCCGGTCCAGCAGCGCTGTGCGCGCTTCCCCCGCGACGTCAGTCCCTCCGTTCGGATGTCTGAATATTTCCTCCAGCCGTATCGATAACACCCCCTTTTTTGCGTCTGCTTTCATCACCTGCATGCGCAGCCCGGAATCCGAATCCATTGACAGGATCAGACGCTGCGCGCACAAGGCCTGCAGCTCATACCCGGCGAAATCCTCCCCGCCGCTTCCGGTCAGCTCCACACTCTTTTCAACGGCTCCCGGAAGAACCCCGGCCGTCTCTTCCCCTCGGTACAGCCTGCCGGCAAAAACCTGAACGAGAATCACAAGCAGCACGCCCGCACATCCGCTGATCAGCAGCAAAATCATATTTTTCACCCGGCCTCACCTCCCGTTTACCGCTACCTGCATCTCGCAGTAGGTTCTGCGCCCGTCCGCATCCTCCGCCGACAGACGCAGCAGATAAATCCCCCTGCGCAGAAAATGCAGGCTGCGCCCGTCATCCTCCAAAAGCATGCCGGTTTGTGCGTCTTCCCCGTCAATCCCGTACACCTGCACGGCAACGCTTTGTCCCGCATAATCGATTGCCTCCGTCACGTCACTGACCGCATAGACGCCCGCCTCGAGCGCTCCCGTATATTTGCAGGTGATCCGGGGCGCCGGATGCGCCCCCTGCGTATTCAGCTCCGCAAAATCCCCGTCCCACGCATCCGTTTCCTGCGGTATAAATTCCTCAGCGACTGCCTTTCTCACGCTCCACTGCGCATCCGTCTGGTCTCCTTTTCCCCAGAACAGCCAAAACACAGCCGTAAGAGCCAGACCGCACATAAGAACGCTCCCGTAATTCTTCATGATCTGTTCCATGTTTCCTCCCGTTCCGCCGTCTGCGGCTCAACCGCAGATTCCCTGCATAAACTGTACGAGAAATGATCCCATTGTATTTCCTCCGTACACCAGCTGCCACAAAATCGCAATCATTCCGCTTCCCGCTGCCACTCCCAGCAGCGCCGTGCCGTATTCCGCAAAAATTTCTTCCATAAATATTTTCCTCCTTTTGTCTGATTAACCGCGTCTCCAATCTGTCTGCCCGCAAGCCGCAGGTTTTCATCTCGCAACCGCCTCCGTTGTCTTGTGCGCCTCAAGCGCCAGAAGCGGCAGCCGATACGAATAGGTCAGCCGTACGCGGGCAAGCTTCTGCTTCCCGTAATTTCCGGGTATCACCGCAAGCTCGTACCCGCTCTTTTCCGCACGTATGCGGCAGCTCTCGACCACCCTGGAATTAAAATTGCTGTTTTCTATCTCCGCCACGACATCCGCGGTAAACCGCTTTGCCGCAGCCGCATCCGCGCTTGCCGTAAGCACGGTCATGCACAGAAAAAGATTTAAGATCATTACGAATAAAACCGAAAATGCCTCTATTACATGTTTCATGCTACACGCCTCCCATATTTCCCAAAAACTGCATCATGACCGCCATTCCGATGCTTAAATCCACCAGCATCTTTGCCGTCGCGGCCATCACCGGATACGAGAAAATCAGCTTCATGCGAAACGCTTCACTCTCGTTTTGAATCTCTTCCGCGACGTCCTGCATCTGACCGACACGCTCCACCAGCCGGCCAATCTGCACCTGCATATTTCCGCTTCCGCTCTCCGAAAATGCGTGCAGCATTTTCATACAGCTTGCCGCCTCCGGTATATCGAAGCTGCTGCAGAAATCCGTGTACGTGTCCAGGCGTTCCGGCGCCTGCTCCATGCGCCGTATCAGACCGGTGAGCTCTTCGCGCAGCACGGCGCCCGCCCCCTCCGACGACCTTGCAATCGCCACCTGCACATTGTTATTCTGAAGCAGAAGCGCCAGCTCCATCAGCCACTGCGGAATACTCAAATACAGCTGCCTCGTCACGTCTTTTTTTGCGATCTGCCAGCCGATCCGCTTCTCCGTGAGCAGAAAAAGAAGCAGTCCGGCAAACGCTATGCTTACCGGTCTAAGCCTGCATATCCAGGCGGTCAGTACGGCGCCGCACAGCGCCGCCGCCGAAATCTTAAATCCTCGGCTCCGCTCTCCGGGTCCCCGTCTCACCTTCTCATAACAGTCCAAAAGATACGACTCCTCCGCGGCCGTCCCGCATTGAAGCCAATCGTCCGTCAGGCTCCTCGTACTTTTCGCAAAAACCCAGAGCAGCATCAGAATAAACAGTACCGACGAGACCTGTATCACCGGAATCCGAAAAACGGATACCGCCGTCTCTGTCGTAAACATTCCGCGCATACCGTCCAGCACCCCAAGTGCGGCGGCACACAGGATCACCGCCACTGCAATAGAAATCACGTTGTCGGCATGACTTTTTTTCTTCTCCGCATGCAGCCGGTATCCCCGCTTTTTCCAGCTCTCGATATCCTCGAGCGCAAAAAGCACCGCATCCGAAATTTCTCCGCCATGCTCCTCCGCACTCTCCAAAAGCCGATGTACCATTGAGATTTTTTCACATGTATAGCGCCGCTCGATGAGCCCCAGACTCTCCCGGAGCACTCCCATGTCGGAATCCGGCACGCCCTGTTCCATATGATCTACGGCCTGTCCGATCAGTCTGTTCATCTGCCCTTCCGGAAAGATTTCACGGCACTCCTTTAGCGCACTGACCGCCTTCCCGCTCTTTTGAAACGCATACAGCACCTGTTCCATATAGGCCGTCACATCCGCAAAGCGGCCCTGCTCATACATCCCTTTGTACATATCCAGCACCAGGACCGGCAATGTAACGATAACCGCTGCCACCACCGCCGCAAAATAGAGCCGCTGCAGCTGAAACAGCATTCCCACCGCCCCGATTCCGGTCAGCGCGCAAAACAGCAGCGCCGCATGCGACTTCCAGGAATAGTGATACCCGTAGGCATCCACCTCTTTCTGCAGATTTTTGGGGTTCAGCAGCCGCCAGCCCTCCCAGATTTTTTTCTTCCGCATTTATTTCCCCTCTCTGATATATTTCTCCCAGGCCGCGCATTCAAACGGCTCCCGGATTCCCCGTCGCCCGAATTGTTTTATAATCTCGGGCGGCAATTCCCGCGACGTGAGCACGCCGTCTTCCACAAGCATATAGATCCTGTTTTCGGTCTGCTCTCTGCTGTAAAAGCAGAGCTGATCCAGATAGCGCCGGATGGTGCCGTCCTCCGCCCTCGCGCGGCGGATCAAAAGCCCCACATTCACATAGCGGTAGATCCGGTTTTCCATGCGCGCGGCGTCGTTGTGATCATTCATCATGTTGAGAACCCGATCCGGAAGCTTGCGCACGTCGTCGAGATGAATCGTCGTAAATCCGTTCACACCGGTACTCCACTGCTCCAGCAGCGAGGTCACCTCCACCGATCGGACCTCCGAGAGCATCAGCCACTTGGGGTTCTGCCGGAGGCTTGCCTTGATGGCATCCGTGTAGGAAAATCCTGCGCCGACACGCAGTTCTACCGTATCGGCTCCGGGATTAATCTCCGCATAGTGAAGTTCGAGCGAATCCTCTATCGTAATGACCCGCTCTTCCTTCGGGATAAATTTCATGAAAAATTTCGCGCATTCCGTCTTTCCCGCTCCCGGCTCACCTCCGAATACAAAATTCATCCCGGCCAGCACACAGTTGATCAGCAGCTTGAGCACAGGCTCCTGACAGTATGCGCCGTGCAGCATCCCCGTGATATTGCTCCTCGCAATGCAGGGGGCCTTGCGGATGCAGATGCTCGTCCCGGTAGCCGCCACCGAAGGGTGAATGATACTGATGCGCAGCTCCTTTGTGTCCGCCTCAAGCACATTGTTCGCCTGATTGAATTGACGGTTCACACTGTTTGAAATGTTATGTGTGAAGACACTGATAAACTGCTCCGACAACTTGTCCGGCGCGATATAGCGCCCCCGCTTTATGTCGGTAATCCAGAGCTCTTTTCCGTTGTAATCCACGTCTGTCACCGTGGGAATCCGGATATAGTTCCACAACACGCCAAACTGCTCGGGTGTCGGTTCAAATGTCATCGTCCGCTCCACTGTCTCCTCCTAACCGATCGCATTCATCTTTGAAAAAAAGTTCGTCACCGCATCTTTAAACGCGTTCGCCACATAGCCGTCCGACGCGAGCGCCGCCACAAGGATTGCCCCGAGTGCCAGAAGTACAATAACCGCCAAAATAGCATTGCCGTAATGTTTCATCACCTGTTCCATATTCATTTCTCCTTTTCTGAGTTGACTGATTTGATTGATTTACCTGATTTTCTGATTTGATTGATTTGACTGATTTGTCTGATTTGATTGATTTGACTGATTAAAGAATTTACCTGATTTTCTGATTTGTCTGTGTAGAATGCGCGGTCACACCGCGCTCCGCCGCGCGGCAATCCGCCAGCCGCACAATCCGCTCCGCTGTTCTCTGCAGCTCCCGCAGGAACTGCTCGTTGCGCAGACTGCCCGGTCTTTTGTATTCCTGCCGCACAAACTCCCTGCTTTTTCCGCGCCCTGCCGCCAGATAATAGGCCGCATTTTCGCGCATCATCCCGCAGGCGTCCTCGCCGAGGCGATACCTGTACACCAGCTCTTTAACGCTTCCCGTCCCCTCTCCCGGAAAGCTGCTCAAAAGAACAAATGACCGGCGCGCAAATATCAAATGACCGTCCAAAAACCGCTCGATGCTCTCCCGTTCCCGGCTCAGGTTAATTACGACCAGATCCGCCTGTTTCCAGACATCCCCTTTTCCGGGCAGGGTGCCGCTTCCGGCATCCCGGAGGCGGAATCGACGCGGACCATTCCCGTCGCCGCGCGCCGCCGTCTGCCGGTCATACATCATTTCCAGCATTCCCGCAACGGCATACATGTTCGCACTGGCGCCGCAATGCGCCTGTGTCCCCCAAAATACAAGATTCATGGGCACACACCCGCTTTTCTGTTTTTCGTGTAATCGGAATTTGTAAAAAGAATCTTACCGTGACTGTGGATGATCTGCCGTTTCTTCAAAATACCTCCTTATTCCACCGGATGAAATAAGTGTAAACTGCAGTCCGTCCCGCATATTTGATAAAAGATGTATTTATCATACTTCCTTTTCCTATATTTGTAAATACTTTTTTTATTTTATTATTTTCTTTTAGAAACAATTCATTTATAATAAAACACAGAACGGATGTCCTGTATCCGGAACAAAATTAGGAGGCTTCATGAAAGATTTTATCATTACTACCGACACCACCGCGGATTTACCGGAAAACTATGTGACGGAGCATCGGCTCGGCATCCTGTCGCTCCCCTACACGCTGGAAGGGGTTACTTACACCTGGGAGCATCCGCTCCCTGTGAGAGCGTTTTATGACAGCATGCGGGGCGGCTCTCTTCCCACGACCTCGCAGGCAAATCCGCAGGAAGTTTCTGCTATGTTTGAGCGGCTGATTGCGGAGCAGGATGCGGATATCCTCCATATCTCCTTCTCATCCGGCTTAAGCGGAAGCTGCAACAGCTGCCGCATTGCAGCGGAAGAACTCGCTGAAAAATATCCCGATAACCGCGTTGTCATTGTGGATTCCCTGTGCGCCTCCATGGGGGAGGGGCTTTTTGTGCACAAGGCAGTCACAATGAAAGAAGCCGGTAAGTCCTTAGACGAAATCGTCTCCTGGCTTGAGGAAAACAAACTTCATGTCGTGCACAATTTTACCGTAAACGACTTATTCCATCTCTACCGCGGCGGACGTCTCTCAAAAACGGCGGCTTTTGTCGGCACAATGATCCAGATTAAACCGGTTCTGCATGTGGACAACGAAGGTCGCCTGATTCCCCAGCGGAAGGTGCGCGGCCGGAAGAAATCCCTGATCGCTTTGGTAGACGCGATGGAACAGCAAGTCGGATCGTGGCGGGACAAAAACGACATCATCTTCATCAGCCACGGCGACTGTGAGGAAGACGCCCGCTATGTGGCGGATCTGGTAAAAGAGCGCATGGGCTACGACACCTTTCTGATCAACTATGTCGGACCCACGATAGGCGCGCACACCGGCCCGGGAGTCGTCACTCTGTTCTATATGGGCGACTACCGCTAGCGGAAAATTCTTTTCGGCGTCACAAAACCCCGGCATGGCGGACTGCCATACCGGGGTCTTATATTCCGACACATCGCAGAATACCGCGGCGCCGCATTTTTATACGCATATCTCCGCTTTCACGCCGAGCATGTCCCGATTTGCCTCCAATACCGGCTCTACCACGTTTGTCAGGAAGTTCTCCACCTGCAGCGGCGCACGCCCCACATATTTCGACGGCTCCATCGCCGCCATAAGCTCCTCTAAGGTGAGTCCGAATTCCGGGTCCGCCGCAATCAGTTCAAGCAGATTGTTATCCTTTCCCTCTTCCTTGACCGTTCTGCCCGCCTGCATGGACAGCGTGCGGATCCTCTCGTGCAGCTCCTGACGGTTCCCGCCGTTTTTCACCGCGTCCATCATGATATTCTCCGTCGCCATAAACGGAAGCTCGGCCATCATATGCTTGGTAATCACCTTATCATACACCACAAGGCCGTCCACCACATTCAGACACAGATCCAGGATTCCGTCCACGGCCAGAAACGCCTCCGGAATCGAAAGCCGCTTGTTTGCGGAGTCGTCTAAGGTGCGCTCAAACCACTGTGTCGCGGACGTTACCGCCGGGTTTAACGCGTCAATCATCACATAGCGGGAGAGCGACGCAATCCGCTCGGAGCGCATCGGATTCCGCTTATATGCCATCGCAGAGGACCCGATCTGGTTCTTCTCAAACGGCTCCTCCACCTCCTTTAAATGCTGCAGCAGGCGGATATCATTGGACATCTTGTGGGCGCTCGCCGCAATCCCCGCAAGAATATTTGCAACTCTCGTATCCACCTTTCTCGAATAAGTCTGGCCCGATACCGCATAGCACTCCCGATATCCCATCTTCTCCGCAATCATCGGGTCAATCTTATCGATCGTCTCCTGGTCGCCGTTAAACAGTTCCAAAAAGCTCGCCTGCGTCCCTGTCGTGCCCTTAGAGCCAAGCAGTTTCAAGCTCCCGGCCACATACTCCAGATCCTCCAGATCCATCAAAAACTCCTGTGCCCAGAGCGTCGCGCGCTTTCCCACAGTCGTAGGCTGGGCCGGCTGAAAATGCGTAAATGCCAGCGTCGGCAGATTTTTGTATTTGTCCGCAAACTTTGCGAGCTCTGCGATCACGTTCACCAGCTTAGTGTGCACGAGCTTTAACGCCTCGCTCATCACGATAATATCGGTGTTGTCCCCCACGTAGCAGGAGGTCGCTCCAAGATGGATAATCCCGGCCGCCTTCGGGCACTGCTGCCCGTATGCGTATACATGACTCATGACATCATGACGGACGAGCTTTTCCCGCTCTCTCGCCACCTCGTAATTGATATCCTCTGCATGCTCCCGAAGCTCGTCGATCTGCTCCGGTGTGATAACCGGTTTTCCGTTTTCCGAAAGCCCAAGCTCCATCTCCGTCTCCGCCAGCGCAATCCACAGTCTCCTCCAGGTCCGAAACTTCATATCCTGCGAAAAAATATACTGCATCTCCCTGCTGGCATAGCGCTCAGACAACGGGCTTTCATATCTGTCCGTACTCATGAATCTTCCTCCTTTATTCAGTGCTTACCGCTCAAAATCACCCCTGATATCCTCCGTCGGCGGCTTCATCGGATAAGTCCCGGTAAAGCATCCCTTACAGATCGGCAGCCCCTCGGCCATCTCGGACAAACGGTCAATGTCGAGATATCCAAGCGTATCCGCGCCGATCACCTGACAGATCTCCTCGACGGAACGGTTGTAGGCAATCAGCTGCTCGCGCTCCGGGATATCGGTTCCGAAGTAACAGGGCCACAGAAACGGCGGCGAGCTGATGCGCACATGCACCTCGGTCGCTCCCGCATCCCGCAGCATTTTTACGATGCGGTCAGAGGTCGTCCCGCGGACAATCGAATCGTCAATCATGATAACCCGCTTTCCGTCCACCGCCTCTTTTAAGACATTCAGCTTCACCCGCACACTCGACTCGCGGCTGCTCTGTTTGGGCTTGATAAAAGTCCGCCCCACATAGCTGTTCTTCACAAACGCGGTTCCGTAAGGGATCCCCGACTGCAGGGAATATCCCAGCGCCGCCGCATTCCCCGACTCCGGAACGCCCACGACCAGATCGGCCTCCACCGGCGAATCCGTCGCAAGAAAACGGCCCGCCTTGATTCTCGACGCATAGATGCTGACCCCGTCGATATGGCTGTCCGGTCTCGCAAAATAAATATACTCAAAGATACACCGCGCTTCCTGCTCCTTTTTGAGCGCGCGGGACATGTCCGATACGATCCCGTTCTCCGGAGTGATCGTGACGGTCTCCCCGGGCAGCACGTCCCGGACATACTCCGCCCCGACCGTGTCCAGCGCGCAGGTCTCCGACGCGATAATATACGCATTGTCGCGCTTTCCGATACAGAGCGGCTTAAACCCGTACGGGTCCCTCGCCCCGATCAGCTTGCGCGGGCTCATCACGACCAGAGAATACGCACCCTTAATCTTGCGGCAGGCACGGGTCACCGCCTCCTCGACCGTCCGCGCGTTCAGCCGCTCCCGCGCAACGTGGTAGGCAATCACCTCGGAATCAATCGTAGTCTGGAAAATCGCACCGGTATACTCCAGATCTCTGCGCAGCTCCGTGGCGTTAATCAGATTGCCGTTGTGTGCCAGCGCCAGCGTGCCCTTTACATAATTCAGGACCAGCGGCTGCGCGTTCTCACGCGTGGAGGAACCGGCCGTGGAGTAGCGCACATGCCCCACGCCGATATCCCCGTGCATCGGCTCTAAATTCTTTTCGGTAAAAACCTCGTTGACAAGCCCCATGCCCTTGTAGGAAGTCACTTTCCCTTTCGGGCCGCCCGTCTCGCTCACCGCGATCCCGCAGCTCTCCTGTCCTCTGTGCTGCAGGGCATACAGCCCGTAATAAATGGAAGAGGCCACATCGCCCCCGTCAAAATCATACATGCCAAAGACACCGCACTCCTCATGCAGCTTTTCCTCTGTATGCGAATCGTCTCTCACTCTGTTATTTTCGTTCATATACTCCTCATTCTGCCGTTCCGGGCCCCCGCATGACATCCCCTATCCTTGAAACGGGGTACCTGTCAGCAGCTCAAACGCCTCTTTGTATTTATCAACGGTCTTCTCCACGACCTCCTCCGGCAGCAGCAGCTCGTTATCGGGGTTCGCCTTGAGCCAGTCCCGCACATACTGCTTGTCAAAAGACGGCTGGGCCTTTCCCGCCTCATAGCCGGAAAGCGGCCAGAATCTTGAACTGTCCGGCGTCAGCATCTCGTCTCCGAGCACCACGTTTCCGTTCTCGTCAAGACCGAATTCAAACTTGGTATCCGCGATGATAATCCCCCTGCCGCGCGCATAGTCCGCACATTTTTTGTAGAGGGCAATCGTCTTGTCGCGCAGCTCGGCCGCATAGTCCGCCCCGCGTCCCGGATAAAGCTTCTCGAGTATCTCAACACTCTTCTCAAAAGAGATATTCTCGTCGTGCAGACCGATTTCTGCCTTTGTGCTCGGCGTATAAATCGGTTCCGGCAGCCTGTCCGACTCCACAAGTCCTTCCGCAAGCCGAATGCCGCAGACCGTACCGTTCTCCTGATAGCTGGCCCAGCCGCTGCCTGTGATATACCCGCGCACAATACACTCGATCGGAAGCATCTCCAGCTTTCTGCACATCATGCTGTTTCCGTCAAACCTCTCGTTCCGGAAAAATTCGGGCATCTCCTGTACGTCCATCGATATCATATGATTCGGAACGATATCCTTCGTAAAATCAAACCAGAACTTCGACATCTGTGTCAGAATGGCGCCTTTTTTGGTAATCCGATTCTTCAAAATATGATCAAAGGCGGAAATCCGGTCCGTCGCCACAATGATAAGGCTCTCGCCGTTGTCATAAACCTCGCGCACTTTCCCCTCTTTGATCGGCCTGTATTCCTGCATTCTCTTATCCTCTTTTCCGGCACTCGGCGGAAAATTCCCGAATCTCCGCAGCCATGCCTTCCGTATTTCACTCTATTACCTCAAAATTATAATACAGCGTCTTTCTCAAAGTCAATCACTTTCCCCGCATCCTTCCTTTTCCCCGGTATAGAAAATCCCCCGTCTTTTATTAGCTATTTTGTACACTTTATTTGTTTTATTATTCCTGCTTATATCTTTCTTTATCCATTCTTATCCTACAAAGATGGTTTTTCTTACAAACAACGCTTGACGTACCAAAGTACCAGTTGTATAATAAACCTAGGCTTAGGAAATAAGTACCAAAAGCCGATGAAAAGTTGCATTTACCGACAACTTTTCATATAACTCCTCTTTTATCTGCCACAGGGCAGATTCCCCCGGGAAACCACAACGGGTTTCCTGAAATCAACGGATGGGATGTCGATCCCATCAGAAAAGCAGTTCCTCCCCCGGAACTGCTTTTTATTTGCCGACGGGCAGTCCGCATCGCGGACTGCCCGTTGTTTTTATCGACAAGCTTATATTCTATTTTCTGACAAGCAGCGACTTTCCTGTCATCTCCGCCGGCTGCTCCATCCCCATCAGCTCAATCATCGTAGGAATGATATCTGCCAGACAGCCGTCCTCGCGCAGTCCGTATGCGGGATCCGCATTGATCAGAATAAACGGCACCGGATTGGTCGTGTGCGCGGTAAACGGCGCCTTTGTCTCGTAATCGACCAGCTGCTCCGCGTTTCCGTGATCGGCACAGAGAAACATCTGTCCGCCCGCTTCCTTTAACGCCTCCACTGCGCGTCCGACGCATCCGTCCACAGTCTCAACAGCCTTTTTTGCCGCCTCTAAGATTCCGGTGTGACCTACCATATCTGGATTCGCAAAGTTGATAATGATCACGTCGTACTTTTCGGAGCGGATCGCCTCGCAGAGCTTCTCGCAGACCTCCGGCGCGCTCATTTCCGGCTGCAGATCATAGGTCGCAACCTTCGGGGACTTCACGAGGATACGATCCTCGCCCTCGTTCGGCTCTTCGACGCCGCCGTTAAAGAAAAACGTCACATGCGCATATTTCTCGGTCTCCGCAATCCTCGCCTGCGTCTTCCCGTGCGCCGCGAGATACTCGCCGAACGTATTCTTCAGCTCGACCTTTTTAAATGCGACGATTTTGTTCGGAATGGTCACATCATACTCGGTAAAGCAGACATATGTGAGATTCTTTCTCGCACCGCGGTCAAAGCCGTCAAATTCATCGGCACAGAATGTCCGGGTAATCTCTCTCGCACGGTCCGGGCGGAAGTTAAAGAAAATCACGCTGTCATTGTCCTTAATCGTGGCAATCGGAGCACCGTTCTCGGTAATCGCAGTCGGTACAAAAAACTCGTCCGTGACATCCTTTGCATAAGATGCCTCCATCGCAGCCGACGCACTGTCCGCAGTCTCGCCGGCGCCCTCGGTCAGCACCCGGTACGCCTTCTCCACACGATCCCATCTGTTATCGCGGTCCATCACATAGTAACGCCCGGAAATGGATGCGATCTTTCCGACGCCGATTTCCGCCATCTTTGCCTCAAGCGCCTCCACAAAGCCCTTTCCGGAAGTGGGCGCCGTGTCGCGGCCGTCCAAAAAGCAGTGCACGTACACATTTTTTACACCCTCGCGCTTTGCCAGCTCCAACAGCCCGTACAGGTGCGTGTTGTGGCTGTGCACACCGCCGTCGGAAAGCAGCCCGTACAGGTGCAGATCGGAGCCGTGCTCCTTCACATTTGCAATCGCGCAAAGCAGCGCTTCGTTCCTGAAGAAATCGCCGTCCTCAATCTCTTTCGTAATCCTTGTCAGCTCCTGATAGACAATCCGTCCGGCGCCCATATTTAAGTGCCCGACTTCCGAATTCCCCATCTGTCCGTCCGGAAGGCCTACCGCAAGACCGCTGGCATAACCTTTTACATAGGGATAATCCCTCATCAATCCGTCGATAACCGGCGTGTTTGCCTGCGCTACGGCATTTCCCTCTGTCTCGTCATTCAATCCGAATCCGTCTAAAATCATAAGCACGGTAGGTTTTTTACTCATATTCTTCCCTCTCTTTTCTATTTTCTGTTTCCTATAATGTCAATTGCATATCCTTCATTATCTACCATGCCGTGTATCTCCGGCTTACTGGTATCGGAATCATAAAGGATTTTTTCTGCGGGGTAATCCTCCGCTCTTTTATCATAAACATTCCCGTCGGCATCTATGCCCACATGTGTTGAAATGGACGCCAGGTAATGATAAAATTCGTCGATTTCCTCCGGCTCCGTAAGAAGCCTCGTAACCATGTCCCTCTGTTCACAGGGCAGATACTGCAGACGCAGTCCGCCGTCCGCATCGATCGCCACCTGCGCCACCGCCGTGTACAGCGTGCCGTCCGAGAACCAGAAGTTCCCGAGACTGTAGGCGACCGGCACCCCATCGATGAACGCCGCGCCCTGAAGGCGGTGCGGGTGTCCTCCGATAATCACGTCCGCCCCGGCATCCGCGGCCTGCTCCGCCAGACGTACCTGCAGCTTGTCCGGCATCAGCGTCCCTTCGGAGCCCCAGTGAAGAACGGCAATCACATAATCGTTCCGCAGCTTCGCGGCCGCAATCACCTCCGTCAGCCTGTCCGGGACCAGCGCTTTAAATACACCTGCCTCATGCTCCGTGGCAGCTTTTGTATACTGCTTCGAGCGCTCGATCTGCGTCGCGGAAATAATCGCGACCTTCCTGCCGTTTACGATAAAGGAAACGGCTTCGGACGCCTCGTCCAAATTTTCCCCGGCCCCCACATACGGGATTCCTGCCTCATCCAGATACCGCATGGTATCGAGCAGCCCTTTCTCCCCGTAGTCGTATGTGTGGTTGTTTGCCAGGCTGATAAGATCCGCTCCGAATACCGACAGCTGGCTCACCAATGCGGGTTCCGCCCCGAATATGTACGCTTTACCCTCCACCGGTATGGCGCCGTCCGCCTCGACATAAGTAAACTCATTGTTCATCAGATGTACGTCCGCACGCTTAAGCGCTTCCAGCAGATCCTCGGAAAAACAGTCCAAAATCCCGTTTTCCTGCTCTCTCATAAAATCGGTCGTATACCAGCCCTCCGCAAAGTTAAAATCCCCGGTAAACGCAAAAACAGCCTGTTCTTCCTGCGCCGTCTCCTGCCGGTATACCGTTTCCGAGTAGGATTTCGCGTTATTTACCGCCGCGTTCCCGCCCGGTGTGATCGCTTCGCAGAAACGCTGCCAGAGCACATGGATCGAATCCCCGGTGTTTTCATACCAGCACTCCGTGTCCATGCTCCCGTCGAGTACGCTGCATGCCGCACGGATCACCGCATCCTCCCCGTACTCCGCCGCCAGCCACATCAGAAAAGTCTCGTCGATTGCATAGCCTGCAATATATTCCTTTGTCGCACCGCCTAAAATAATGTCAAATGCTTCCGTAAGATCTTTATTCTGTTTCGGTTCCGCTGCCTTTTGTGTTACGGATGGTTCCGCACACTCTGTCGCTTCTTCTGCTGCAAGTTCGGAGGCTATGGTCTCCTCCTGTGAATTCTCATCGACGACCTCGCGTCCGAATCCACAGAGAATTGCGGTAAAAGCCAACGCGAACAGTGCATTTTTTGTGTACTTCTTTCCCATTCGTACCTCAATCCAGTTGCTGATTCACATATAAAAAGCTATCCCACCGGCGGCAGCTGCCGCCGATGGAATCCATGTCGGCTGATTTAAAAATCAGCGCTTCCCTGCTCGGTTTTTCCCAAATTATTTATAGTTTACGATCTTGCCGAAATCCGCCTTCAGGGACGCTCCGCCCACCAGGCCTCCGTCGATATCCGGCTGTGCAAACAGCTCTGCCGCATTTGCCGCATTGACGGAACCGCCGTACTGGATACGCACCTGCTCCGCGGTAGCGCTGTCATAGATCTCCGCGATACAGTCGCGGATCGCCTTGCACACTTCCTGCGCCTGCTCCGTCGTCGCCGTCTTGCCGGTTCCGATCGCCCAGATCGGCTCGTAAGCGATGACAATGGACGCTGCCTGCTCTGCGGTGACATCCTTTAAGTCGGATTTGATCTGGAGACGAATCCAGTCTAACGTCACTCCCATCTCTCTCTGCTCTAAGGATTCGCCGCAGCAGAGAATCGGCGTCAGATTATGCTCGAGGGCTTTTTTCACCTTCTTATTGAGCATACAGTCGCACTCCTTAAAGTAATCGCGTCTCTCGGAATGGCCGATGATGACATATTTTACGCCTGCATCGACAAGCATCTCCGGAGAAATCTCACCGGTGTATGCCCCTTTCTCCTCATAGTACATATTCTCGGCGCCGACCGCCACGTTTGTACCCTTCACGGCCTCCGCCACCGGTACGATATCGATCGCCGGTACACAATAGACAACCTCTACCTCATCGCTTGCAACAAGCGGCTTTAACTCCTCCACTAATTTGACGGCCTCACTCGGAGTCATGTTCATTTTCCAGTTGCCGGCCACAATTTTCTTTCTTGCCATCTTTTCCTCTCATTCTGCCGCCACAGACGGCCTGTCAATTCACGGGAAGCCCTGTGCATGTCTGCACGGCTTTTCTCCGGTTTGTTTTATTTGTCGTCCGCCGCCATAACGCCCGGAAGCTCCTTGCCCTCTAAGAACTCTAAGGAAGCGCCGCCGCCGGTGGAGATATGGCTCATCTTGTCGCCGTAGCCCATCTGATTTACGGCTGCCGCGGAATCGCCGCCGCCGATAATCGTCGTCGCATCGGTCTCCGCAAGCGCTTTTGCAACCGCGAGCGTTCCCTCTGCAAGCGTCGGGTTCTCAAATACACCCATCGGTCCGTTCCATACAACGGTTTTCGCAGTCTTTACCGCCGCCGCGAACAGCTCCGCGCTCTTCGGTCCGATATCGCAGCCCTCTCTGTCTGCCGGCATGTCGGTGGAATCGCACACAACGGTCTCTACCGGAGCGTCAATCGGATTCGGGAACTCCTTGATCGTAACCGCATCAACCGGAAGCAGCAGCTTCTTGCCGAGCTTCTCCGCCTTTGCCATCATTTCTTTGCAGTAGTCAAGCTTCTCGTTGTCGACGAGGGAAGTACCGATCTCATAGCCCTGCGCCTTTAAGAAGGTGTATGCCATACCGCCGCCGATAATTAAGGTATCGCACTTCTCAAGCAGGTTGTTGATTACATTTAACTTATCTGCCACTTTTGCGCCGCCGAGGATTGCCACAAACGGACGCACCGGATTCTCAACCGCATTGCCGAGGAATTCGATCTCCTTCTGCATCAGATAGCCGACCACATTCTCGCCGCCCTTTGCGCGGATCGCCTCGGTCACACCCGCAACGGATGCATGTGCTCTGTGGGAGGAACCGAACGCATCGCACACATAGATGTCTGCGAGCTCTGCGAGCTCTTTGCTGAACTCCTCGCCGTTCTTCGTCTCCTCCTTGCCGCGGAAACGCGTATTCTGAAGCAGCACCACATCGCCCTCGCCCATCTCGTTTACGGCCTTTGTCGCAGCCTCACCGGTCACGTTGTAATCAGATACGAAAACAACCTCTTTGCCGAGTTTTTCGGAAAGACGCTTTGCCACCGGAGCCAAAGACTCGCCCTCGTTCGGGCCGTTCTTTACTTTTCCGAGATGAGAGCAGAGAATTACTTTGCCGCCGTCATTGATTAATTTCTGAATTGTCGGAAGTGCCGCCGCGATACGTGTCTCGTCGGTGATCACGCCCTCTTTCAACGGCACGTTAAAGTCGCATCTCACAAGCACTCTCTTGCCTTTTACATTCACGTCATCCACTGATTTTTTATTTAATCCCATATGAATCTCCATTCTGCCCTGTCGGCGCTGTTCTGTGAAATCTGAAAACCTGTCATGTAACTAAGAAGAGGCCCGGTCCTAACAGACCGGACCCCTTCCTCTGAGTCTACTCTGCACTCCGGCAGCCTGTCGCCTGAAAAGGCAGTCTACCGTGCAGTTCTACTATGTCGGCGAAGCTTATGCAAGCTCGCTGAAATACTTAATGGTGCGCACCATCTGAGAAGTGTAGCTGTTCTCATTGTCATACCAGGATACAACCTGTACCAGATTGTCCTCGCCAACCATGGTCTGGGTCGCGTCGAAGATGGAACCTGCGGTGCTTCCGATGATATCGGAGGATACGATCTCATCCTCATTGTACTCAAAGGACTCGGTAGCCGCTGCTTTCATCGCTGCGTTGATCTCATCCTTTGTCACGGACTTCTCAACGGTTGCCACAAGGATCGTTGTGGAACCGGTCGGGCACGGAACACGCTGTGCGGAACCGATCAGCTTGCCGTTTAATTCCGGAATTACAAGGCCGATTGCTTTTGCAGCGCCTGTGCTGTTCGGAACGATGTTCACTGCAGCCGCGCGGGATCTTCTGAGGTCACCCTTTCTCTGCGGGCCGTCAAGCGTCATCTGATCACCGGTGTAGGAGTGAATGGTGCTCATGATACCGGACTTGATTCCTGCGAAGTCGTTTAATGCTTTTGCCATCGGAGCCAGGCAGTTCGTAGTACAGGAAGCTGCGGAAATAATGGTGTCCTCCGGCTTTAAGGTCTCGTGGTTTACATTGTATACGATAGTAGGAAGATCATTTCCGGCCGGAGCAGAGATAACAACTTTTCTTGCACCCGCATTGATGTGAGCCTGTGCTTTGTCCTTGCTGGTGTAGAAACCGGAGCACTCAAGCACTACGTCAACTTTTAACTCACCCCACGGGCAGTTGTTTGCATCCGGGAATGCGTAGATCTTGATTTCTTTTCCGTCAACGGTGATAGAATCCTCGCCTGCGGAAACCTTGTCCGCCAGTGCGTATTTTCCCTGAGAAGAATCGTATTTTAACAGGTGTGCCAACATCTTCGGGCTTGTCAAATCATTGATTGCCACTACTTCATATCCTTCTGCTCCAAACATCTGTCTGAAAGCAAGACGACCGATACGGCCAAAACCATTAATTGCTACTCTTACTGCCATTCTTAATTCCTCCTAGAATTGATAAATGATACGGGATAAATCCCCTGAGTCAGCGGGTTAACGCTCCGCCGGCCCCGTGCTTTTTATATTTTAACTAATTTCCCTACAAAGTTCAAGCCTTTTTGTCCACTTTATTTCGAGTTTGTTAATTTTTTCACTAATTTAATATTTTCATACCTGTTTTCGGCTAATTTCTACAAATCCGCACACAATCGCTTCCTTTTGCCGGGATTTCGATTATAATAGAACGGAACATTTATAAAAGGAGATTCCGCCATGTTATGGGATACACACATGCACAGCCTCTACTCCGGCGACTGCGACGCGCCGCAGGAGGAAATGATACGGGCCGCAAAAAACAGACGCCTTTCCGGCATCTGTTTTACCGACCATCTCGATCTCGACTACCCGGACGACCCGGATTTTTTTCTTTTGAATCTGCCGGGCTATACGGCCGCGGTGCGCGCCGCACAGCAGGCCCATCCCGGCTTCCCGGTCCGCCTCGGCATTGAGCTCGGCCTCCAGCCGCATCTCGCCGCGGCACACACCGAACTTTTGGCGCGGTATCCGTTTGATTTCGTCATCGGCTCCTCTCATCTCGTGTGCGGCGCTGATCCCTATTACCCCGCCTTCTGGGAAAACCGGAGCGAGGAGGAAGGCTGGCTTCTCTACTTCTCGTCGATTCTTGAGAATATCCGGGCGTTTGACGGCTTTGACGTCTACGGCCATCTCGATTATATCGTGCGCTACGGCCCGAACCGGAACCGCTTTTACGACTGGAGAAACTACGCCGATCTCATCGATGCCGTCCTCACGGAACTGATATCCCGCGGAAAGGGCCTCGAACTCAATACCGGCGGCTATAAATACGGCCTCGGCCACCCGAATCCGACCGAGGAGATTCTCGCGCGCTACCGCGCGCTCGGCGGCGAGATTGTCACCGTCGGCTCCGACGCACACGCCCCGGAGCATGTGGCTTTTGCGTTTGACAAAGTCTCCGGCCTCTTAAAGGCGGCGGGCTTCTCTTACTTTACCGTATACAAAGACAGAAAGCCGGAATTTATCCGGCTGCCTTAACCGCGGCTCCCCTGTCCCCGGCGGACAAGGGGATCGACCGCACGCTTATCCTGGTGACGCAAATGAATGAAGAAAAAAAAGAATTTTATCTGCACGGTCTGATGTGCCTGATCGGAGGATTTTTCGGCGGCTACGCACTCCTGTCCCGCGGCGGAAACTTCGGGAATGCGCAGACCTGCAACATGATCGAGATTGTGCTGACACTGCTCGGCCGCAATTACCCGCAGTTTCTCCTTCGCCTCCTCGGCTTATTTCTTTATGCCGCGGCGATTTTTCTGTGCCTTGTGCTCGAAAAGAAGACCTCCGTCAATGTCCGGCGCTACGCGATCTCCGTCGACATTGCAGGCGCGTGTCTCCTCTGCCTGATTCCCCGGGATGCGGATGTCCTCGCGGGAATCCTGCCGCTCTTTTTCATGATGGCAACCCAGTGGACCGTTTTTCATGGAAATGAGAAATACAACTGTTCGACGATCTTTTCCACAAATAACTTAAAGCAGTTCACGCTCTCCGCCGGCGGATATCTGCTCGATAAGACCGACGCGCAGCTTGATAAGGCAAAGTTTTTCGGGCTCTCGCTGCTCTTTTATCACATCGGCGCCGCAGGTTCGTTTTTTGCCTGCCGGGCGTTTTCCCCTGCGGCAAGCCTGTGCGTGCTCCCGGCGGCAGCCGCCGCAATGGCGCTGACGTTCGCGCGCCGCGGGTGACATCCGGTCATGCGCTATCTAACGCCTTCGCCGGTTCCGGCACACGAAAAAACCGGGGTGTCTTCGTTCGGAAGGCATCCCGGTTAAAACTTCTATCCTGTCGTTTAATTGTAGAACTGTTGCCCCTGTACCCGGAGATTCTTGTCGTAGGTGAGGAACTTCACAATCGCCACGATCGGAATCAGCCCCGACACATAGCCGAGTGCCTGTACTTCTGCCTCCGGCTTGTTCTCCACGCGGGAGTAGATATAGATAAAACAGGTCCCCAGACAGATGACGCGCACGACCAGTCCGAGCAAATTGCCCACTTTCGGTATATAGCCGACCGCCAGCCAGGCCACCCACCAGAAACAGAACAGCATATTCGGCAGTTCAACCCCCAATATTCTGGTATTTCCGTTCTGATCCGCCGTCACTCTTGCGAGTGCGAAATAGTTCAAAAGCGGAATCCACGCCATCCAGGGATTTGCATACCCCAGAATCGTAAGAACCCTCATAATCGCCAGAGCTTCTACCACATACAGACCGACCGCAACCGCGAGACATACGAGCAGTACGCCCATCGACATAGCCGTCAACAATGCAAACACTTCCATTTGTATCATCCTCCTCATTCTGCTGCATTTTCATAACACCATCACAATATCACAGCAGACGCACAATGTCAATTTCCCGATCAGACTTTAAATTTATGCACTTCACTCTGAAGCTGTCCCGCGATTCCGAGATTGCCGTCCGCCTCGGATTCAATATCCTCCATGCCCTGATTCAGCTCCACCGAAATCTGCGCCACATTTGTAATGCCTTCCGCGCTCTCCTCCACGGCCACGCGAACCGATTCGACAGACGCGCTGATGCGGTCCATGTTTTCTTTCAAACGGCCGCTCTCCTCTGCAAACTCCCGCAGAACCCGGTTCAGACGCTCCATATCCTTCTGGTAGCTCTGGCTGTTCTCAAGCAGCTTATCATACCCTGCAACCGTCTCCTGCTCCACGAACCGAATCATCCGGTCCGCCTCGGCTGCCAGCTCCGTAACGGCCTCAATCACCATGCTGCTGACCTGGTTGATCTCTTTTGCCGTTTTTGCCGAATTTGCCGCGAGCGCTCCGATCTCGCCCGCCACAACCGCAAACCCTCTTCCCGACTCGCCCGCTCTGGCCGCCTCGATGCTTGCATTGAGCGACAGCAGACTCGTCTGATCCGTGATTTTGATGATATCCGCCGTAAGATCGTTGATCCGCTCCACCGTTTTTGATTTCTCGATCCTGTCATACAGCGCATTCGCCATCACACCGGCACGCTGCCTGACGGTCTGCTGTTCCGTCTCGGCGCTCACGTAAATCCCCTGCGCCTTCTGCATGACTTTCTCCGCCGTCTCGCTCTCGCTTTCCGCCTTCCCCGCGATCTCCTGCGTTGTCTGATAGATCTGCTTCATGGAGTCGTTAATCTCCACCAAAGATGCGCTCGTCTCCTCCATCGCGGCACTCATCTCTTCCACGGACGCCGAGACATTCGAGACATGGTCTTTCGCGTTTGTCAGATGGTCCGCCACGAGTCTCGACGAGCTGTCAAGCTGCGTGGAATTGTCCGTAATCTCAAGAATAATCCCGCGGATATACTCGAGAAGCGCATTTACGTTGCCGGCAATCAGTTCCAGCTCGTCGCCGGAGGTCACCCGGAGCTTCTGCGTCAGGTCCCCCTCGTTATGTACCAGATCATAAACCTTGCCGTTGATGGATTTGAGCCCTTTTAATATGCCGTTGACAATCAGCACCAGCATCGCGATTGCGGCCAAAAGACAGATGGCTCCCAGCTGAATGATACTCGTCCGCACACGCTCTAAACGCTCCTGAATCGTCGATGCATCATAGTCGCTTCCCAGCACTCCGACAACCTCTCCCGCACTGTTTCGAATCGGCAGATACACCGAAATCAGATTGCCGGATTCCGTGTTGTCGATATAATCCTGCGCCTGCGGTTCGCCGGCGAACACACCCGCCAGTTCCTCATAAGATGTCTCGAACAAGGCTCCCGGCAGATTCTGCTGTTCCGTCTCGTCCGTATCCATACTGTAATACACCTTTCCGTCCTGCTCATACAGCGTGTACAGGTAGGCGATTCCGCAGGTCTTCTGGACATCCCGCATATCCGCGAGCATGATATGGTAGACTCCCGCTTTCTCGAAACCTTCCGATACCCCCGTCAGCGCATCCCCTTTCACTGCGGACAACGCGACATTTGCCGCCATCTCGGCTTCTTCAATTCCCATCTCCATCATCCCGAAATACACATGTCGGTATGCATTGAGGCCGAGTATCAGGCAGATGACCGTCACCAGTATCATCGACGGAACCAATATCTTGGTTCGGATGCTTATTCTGCGTACTTTCTGTTTCATGATATCATCTCTTTTCTCTGTTCTTCTTCTGTTCTGCTTTCGCTGTTCTCCCACTCACGCATAAATTCGTGCAGCTGCGCGGAAAAAATGTTTTTATTTGCCAGCATAATCGAAATCAGTTCCGGGTCAAACTGCTTTCCGGCCTCCTTTTCCATAAGAGAAAACGCCTCGTCCTCCGTCATACCTTTCTTGTAGCACCGCACGCTCGTCAGCGCGTCAAAGACATCCGCAAGCGCCATAATTCTCGCTCCGAGCGGAATTTCCCCGCCGGCGAGCCCTCCCGGGTACCCCGTCCCGTCCCACCGCTCATGATGGTGAGTCGCCACGTCCGCCGCAATGCTCACATACCCCTGATCGTCAATCTCACTCATCGTCTTGCGGATGATATCGCCGCCGTTCGCCGCATGAGACTTCATTTTCTGGTATTCGCCCGGTGTAAACCTGCCCGGCTTGCGCAGGATTTCATCATCTACATTAATCTTTCCGATATCGTGCATATAGGCCGCGCGGCAGAGCATTTCCGCATAGTATTCGGTCAGCTCCATCGGCGCATAGCCTTCTTTCCGAAGGACATTGACCAGAAGCTCCACATACTTGCTCGTGCGCTTCACATGGCCGCCGGTGCTGCCGTCCCTGCTCTCAATGATATTGGCCATGGCCTTTATCATCTCCTCCTGAATCATTCCGACCTGCTTTTCCCGGCTGATAATCGCCTCCGTCTGCGCGGACACCATCGTCTCAAGATATTTCTGGTAGCTTCGAATCTGAATGCAGTGCATAATCCTCCGCTTTAAAACAGACGCCGTAAACGGCTTCGAAACAAAATCCTCCGCACCCGATTCAAGCGCCTTCGTCTCCGTCTCGGGCCCCTGCACCCCGGTCAGGAAAATAACCGGGATCCCCTTTGTATCTTTTCTCGTTTTCAGCTGTGCGAGCACCGCGAACCCATCCATATCCGGCATATTGATATCCAGAAGAATCAAATCCGGCGTCATCTGATCCAATATCTGAAATGCGGTTTTCCCGGAAACCGCACTCGCAACCTTGTATTCCTCCTGCAAAATTCGCCGCGCCGCCTCAATAATGACCAGGTCATCATCGACTATTAAGATCTTGTACTGCATAAGCACTCCCCCATCGGTATTTTAACCCCAAGTACTACCTCTAAGTATATCAAAAAAAACGGAAAACTGCCATATCAAATACAGGAAATTGTATCAAATATGGCAGTGACCCTCTATCCCCTTATTTATTTAAAATATGCAACACCCGATTCAAACAGCTTCAAGTCCTGCTCGCCGTATGCATTGACGGCAACGCTTCTGCCGCGGCGCTCGGAATGCGCCATCTTTCCGAGAATCCGGCCGTCCGGGCTTGTGATTCCCTCGACCGCCCTGTAAGAGCCGTTGACGTTCCACTCCTCGTCCATAGTCGGGTTTCCGCTCTCATCCACATACTGCGTCGCCACCTGACCGTCGGCAAACAATCTGTCAAGCCACTCCTTCGGAGCCACAAAGCGCCCCTCCCCGTGCGAGACCGGATTGCAGTAGACTTCTCCTGCCGCAGCTCCCGCAAGCCACGGGGACTTGTCGGTGACCACCTTTGTGTATACCATCCTGCTGACATGGCGGCCGATCGTGTTATAGGTCAGTGTCGGCGAGTCGGATGCCTGCGGACGGATTTCACCGTAAGGCAGAAGTCCGAGCTTAATCAGCGCCTGGAAGCCGTTGCAGATTCCGAGCACCAGTCCGTCCCGCTCATGTAACAGCTTCATCACCGCTTCGCCGAGCTTTGCATTGCGGAACGCAGCCGCGAAGAATTTTGCCGATCCCTCCGGCTCGTCTCCGGCCGAAAAGCCTCCCGGGAACATCACAATCTGGGACTGCTCAATCGCCGATGTATACGCGTCCACCGACGCGCGGATATCCTCCGCATTCAGATTCTTAAACACCCCAACAAGCACCTCGGCGCCGGCGCGGCGGAAAGCCCTCGCGCTGTCGTACTCGCAGTTCGTGCCCGGAAATACCGGGATAAATACGGTCGGCTTTGCCACCTTATGCCGGCAGACATAGATGCCGTCCGCCTTGTAAATGCCGGTCGAAACCGTCTCCTTCTCCCCCGTCACACGGGTCGGAAATACCTTCTCAAGCGTGCCCGTCCAGGCCGAAATCGCTTCCTCCATGGAAATGACCGCCTCTTTCCCGTCACTTCCCGCTAAGACAAATGCCTGTCTTTCATTGACCCGGCCCACAAGCCGTCCGCTGTCGGAAAGTCCCGCCTCCGCGAGCACTTCTTTTACCCGTGCCGCCTTCTTTGGCGCAACCTCGGCCACGATATTTCCGAAGCCCGGCGCAAAAAGAATCTCCGGTGTCACATCCGCCTCGACGGTCACGCCCAGCTTATTTCCGAACGCCATCTTAGAGAGCGCCGCCGAAAGGCCTTTCCCGTCCAGCGCATAGGCGGATACGATCGCGCCGCCGCCGATCAGCGCATGAAGCGCTCCGTAGAGCTTCATCGCCTGCGCGTACACCGGCAGGTCATACGAATCCCGCTCGACCGTAAAAAGCATCAGCTGATTTCCGGCCGCCTTAAGCTCGGGCGTGATGATCTCCTGCTCCTTCGCCACATCCACGGCAAAGGACACCAGCGTCGGCGGCACGTCAATATCATTGAAGGTTCCGGACATGGAATCCTTTCCGCCGATGGAGGGCAGACCGAAGCCGATCTGCGCGCCGTACGCACCTAAAAGAGCCGCAAACGGCTGGCTCCACCGCTTCGCATCCCCGCTCATCCTGCGGAAGTACTCCTGAAACGTAAACCTCACTTTGCTGTAATCGCCGCCCGCAGCCACAATGCGGGACAGGGATTCAAGCACCGCGTAAACGGCTCCGTGGTACGGACTCCAGCTCGACAGATACGGGTCAAAACCGTAAGCCATCATCGTGACCGCATCGGACTGCCCCGACGCGACCGGAATCTTCGCAACCATGGACTGCGTCTCCGTCAGCTGATATCTGCCGCCGAACGGCATATAGACACTGCCCGCGCCGATCGAGCCGTCAAACATCTCCACAAGCCCTTTCTGAGAGCAGACATTCAAATCCGCAAGCTCTGCGAGCCACGCGCGGCGCATATCTCCCTTTGCAATGGCTTTCGCCACCGCAGGGACGGCGATTCTGCCAAGATAATTCTCCTCGGGCTTCGGCATTTCGACCGCGACGGACGTCTCCTGGTGCGCGCCGTTGGTGTCTAAGAACGCGCGGGAAATATTTACGATTTCTTTCCCTCTCCACTCCAGCACCAGTCTCGGCTCCTCGGTCACCACCGCGACTTCCACCGCCTCTAAGTTTTCCTCGGCCGCATATTCTAAGAACTTCTGCACGTCCTCCGGTGTGACAACGACAGCCATGCGCTCCTGTGATTCGGAAATCGCAAGCTCGGTCCCGTCAAGTCCCGCATATTTTTTCGGCACCGCATCGAGATTGACGCGAAGACCGTCCGCCAGCTCGCCGATTGCGACAGACACGCCGCCAGCGCCGAAGTCATTGCATTTTTTAATCAGATGCGTCACTTCCTCCCGGCGGAACAGGCGCTGTATTTTGCGCTCCGTCGGCGGATTTCCTTTCTGCACCTCCGCGCCGCAGACCGCGGTGGACTCGGTGTTGTGCGCTTTCGAGGACCCGGTCGCGCCGCCGATACCGTCACGGCCGGTACGCCCGCCGAGCAGGATAATGATATCTCCCGGGTCCGAGGTCAGCCTCTGCACGGCGCGCCGCGGAGCCGCGCCCAGCACCGCGCCGATCTCCATGCGCTTCGCCGCGTAATTCGGATGATAGATTTCCTTGACATAGCCGGTCGCAAGGCCGATCTGATTGCCGTAGGAGCTGTAGCCGTGGGCAGCCTCACGCACCAGCTTTTTCTGCGGAAGCTTTCCCGCAAGCGTATCCTGCACCGGAACCGTCGGGTCGGCCGCACCGGTCACGCGCATCGCCTGATACACATAAGTACGCCCTGAAAGCGGGTCGCGGATGGCTCCTCCGAGGCAGGTCGCAGCCCCTCCGAACGGCTCGATCTCCGTCGGATGATTGTGCGTCTCATTCTTAAAATTGACAAGCCACTCTTCCGTCACGCCGTCGACTTCAATCGGCACGACAATCGAGCAGGCGTTAATCTCGTCGGACTCCTCCTGGTCTTCCAGCTTCCCTTCCTTTTTCAGGCGCTTCATCGCCATCAGCGCAATGTCCATCAGGCACACAAACTTGTCGCTGCGCCCGGCATAGAGGTTTTTGTGCGTCTCCATGTAATCCCGGTAGGTATCTTCCATCATCGGACGGTAATACCCGTCCTCAAACGTCACGTCCTTTAACTCCGTAGAAAACGTCGTGTGACGGCAGTGGTCGGACCAGTAGGTGTCAAGCACGCGCACCTCCGTCATAGACGGATTGCGCTTTTCTTCCTCCCCGAAATACTTCTGAATATGCACAAAATCCCGGAAGGTCATCGCCAGGTTCAAAGAATCGTAGAGCTTCTTTAACGTCTCCTGCGGCATCGTGATAAAATCGCCGTACTCCTCCATATCCTCAAAAATCAGAATGTCGGCCGGCTCCTCAAACGCCTGCACCAGCGTCTCCGGTTTTGCCTCGACGGTTTCCCGCGAATCCACCGGATTGATGCAGTGCTTTTTAATCGCCGCAAACTCCTCCCCTGTGCATGCCCCCTCGATCACGTATGTCACGGCCGTGCGGATGACCGGCTTTTCCTCCTCGTTCAGCAGTTTAATACACTGCTCGGCGGAATCAGCCCTCTGGTCAAACTGCCCCGGAAGAAATTCCACCGAAAACACCTTTCCGTCCCCCGACACAAAAGACTCCTCATAAAGGTTGTCCACCGGCGGCTCGGAAAACACCGTATCGAGCGCCCTCACGTAAACCTCATCCGAAATATTTTCAATATCATAGCGAATCAGCACGCGCACTCCCGTCACACCGCCGATTCCGAGATAACTTTTAATCTCTGTGAAAAGCTCCTTTGCCTTTATCGCAAATCCGGGCTTCTTTTCCACATACACTCTGCGAACTTTACTCATAGCACATCCTCCATAATCTCAACTTTTTCCGGAGCGGGAAGCCTGCGGCATCCAAACTTCCACAACATAAAAAATAATTTTTCACTTTATCTTTCCCAGTATAACATGTCATTTCAAATAAGCAAAATTAATATATTTAATCTCATTTATCAGTACAGTTAATATATATGCACGCGAGATCTCTGTCATTTTATTTGACACAATTATAAGTATATCTTATAATTACTGCCATATCAGACACAGAAACGGAGTTTTTTATGGATATCAATTACGAATTATACAAAGTCTTTTATCATGTAGCCACCTCCCTGAGCTTCTCGGAGGCAAGCAAGCAGCTGTATATCTCCCAGTCTGCCGTAAGCCAGTCCATTAAGACCCTCGAAAAAAAATTAGAACAGCCGCTGTTTATCCGCAGCACCAAGCGGGTGCAGCTCACCCCTGCGGGGAAAGTCCTGCTCAAACACATCGAGCCGGCGATTAACTTAATCCGGCGCGGGGAAACCCAGCTCTTCGACTCGGGGAGCCTCGGCCTCGGCCAGCTGCATATCGGCGCAAGCGATACCATCTGCCGCTATTTTCTCGTCCCCTACTTAAAGCAATTTCACAAAAAATTTCCGAATGTGCCGATTAAAGTCACCAATGCGACCTCCCCCGGCTGCGTCGAACTGCTCACGCAGGGAAAGGTGGATCTGATTGTCACAAACTTTCCGAACTCCAACTTAAACCATTCCTACATCCAAAAAATCGTCTGCAGCTTTACCGACGTGTTCATCGCCAACCCCGCGCACTTTCATCTGAAACAACAGGAGATTTCGTTTGCGGAACTCCGCCAGTACCCGATTCTGACGCTGGACCGCAAGAGCACGACCAGCGAATTTCTGCACAACCTTTTCTTACAGCACCAGCTTGAGCTCATTCCGCAGGTGGAGTTAAGCAGCAATGACCTGCTGATCGACCTCGCGCGCATCGGACTCGGCATCGCCTTTATTCCCGACTACTGCCTGACGCGCGAATCCGGGGAGCTTTTTATCGTAAAAACAAAGGAGACGCTGCCCTCCCGCGAGATCGTGGCCTCCGTCAATCCCACGCTGCCCGTGACACAGTCCACGGAGGAATTTTTAAAACTGCTGCCGGAAGTGTAACAAGTTGATCTCAAAAATAAAATAACCTGACGTACCCTCAATGTACATAGGGAATATCATGGTTCGGGGGCGTACGCTCCCTTTGTCCACTGAGAGTAATATCAAGTTATATGGTTTGTATTTTATCTCATGCTTAAAATAAATCTATTGCTCGATACAATAATGCCAGGCAAATCATAACTTATGTAATCTTTATCGTTTGTAACTAAAATAGCTTTATATTTCTTTGCAAGTTCCACAATCATTGCATCATTAAAATCATACGCAAACTCATGTCCAAATAAATTTTCTTTTTCTAATTCATTAAATTTATCATTCACAAAAACAAATCGTCTTTGCCACTCATTTTTAATTATATCTAAAATCACTTCCATACAGTTCTTATAGTCTTCTGTTATTCTGTAGTCTTTTTTATAATTTTGACATTCCGAATGCTCATCTTTATACAGTTCATATTGAAATCTGATACATCTGTTAATAAACTCGGAAACCTGAACAGATGTTAATAAGATTGCAGCATGATGTTTTACTATACGCGCATACAAAGCAGTCGTGTCAGATACATCTTTTTCCGGACACATTGGGTAAAACAAATCTATTAAAATATTTGTGTCGAATATAAACACATCATTTGATTTTGGTTGACAACTCGACATTGATATTCCTTTTTTCATCAGTTAACCACATCCTTAACTATTTTTTCAAATTCTTTTTGATTCGAATAAAATCTTTTTGCATTTTGTATAACCATATTTACCGTTGCAATTTTTTCTTTTGGCAGGTTACTGATTTTTAAATATTGTGTCAATGTCTCCCCATTATATTTCCCGTATAATTTTCCTATTGAATTATTAAGAAACGGCGAAATCATGCTCTCAACATCGGAAAAATCCAATTCAATTATTTCTTTCGCCTCTATTGACTTAACGATCTCCCGGTATAGAATATCCCCTAATTCTTGTGTAATTGCAGATGGTGTGCCTATACACTCCATCACATTTAAAACTTTACTCATTAAAACGCCTCCTAAAATATGATTGATTCAATATCTTTTTCAACTGACAAATATGAAAAATTGTCATTCATGTTTATAGCCATAGTTACTATGGTTCCTTGAAATGGATATTTCAAATTGCCATAACGTTCCTTTTCCCCACAATACTCATAGCATTCATTATCTGAGACGATATATAACTGTCCTCGATTTAATCGTATAAACTTACTGAGCACACTGAATCCAAGGCCTCCCGGTGTTCCGTTTTTCCTCGTCGAATTTCCCTCCTGCATTGCCCATTGAATACGATTACAAACCTCCGCGTTCAGCTCGTCATATCTGTCAACATTGTATTTTATCGTCTCACCTATATCCACAACCGTAAAATATAAAACAGAACTCCTTGGAAAAAATTGACCACAAGAATAAATATTTTTCAAACTCATCTATTTCATTGATAAAAAAGCGCCGATGCGGTATTGTCGTATGAAAGCTATCCTCTTTGGGCTCCATACCCAACATTTTGCCAAACCCATTTTTTCTCATAACATTTGACAGTTTTTCAGATAAATTCCGGATTACTATATGTGAATTTTCGTTTGCACAAAATGAATCAAACAACGCACTAAATACTGCCAGTTGATTCGCTGCAATAAACGTTACCTTCTTAAAATCTACTGCAACCGATTCTCCCTTATGCTTGTTTAGCTTTTCGGATAGCAACGCCAACGTGTCATATGCTTTTCGTCCATTATCAATGTTTACCTGAATTTCCAGAACATACATTCTTGTTTCCCTCTCATTTATAATAGCACATTTTCTCTGTCACTACAATCAAAAGACAATCGCATAAAATATAAAAAACCCGGCCCTATCTCTCCCAGAATCGTTTCACAAGCTCCCCCGCGCCTTCTGCGTCACAGATTTCCCTGTGCTCCCACTCTCTCGGAAACAGCCCTCTGTAATCGCTCTGCAAAAACCGCTCGTCAAGCAGCGCGATCACCCCCGTATCCTCCGTCGTGCGGATGACCCGTCCCGCGGCCTGAAGCACCTTATTCATACCCGGGTAGCGGTACGCATAGTCAAAGCCCTGTCCGAGACGCGCCTCGTAATAGTTCTGCAGGATCTCCCGCTCGTTGCTAAGCTGCGGCAGCCCGGTTCCCACGATAAGGGCTCCGATGAGCTGCTCCCGCTTCAAATCAATCCCCTCCCCGAAAATGCCTCCCAGCACACAGAACGCGACAAGCGATTTCTCCCGCTGCGCGGAAGTCTCGCCGGAAAACAGCGCGAGAAACTCTTCCCGCTGCTCCTCCCTCATACCGGACTGCTGCATTGCACAGACAAACCCGTCCCCGTATTTTTCGAGAAATACCCCGTAAACCTCCTCCATCATCTTATAGGAAGGAAAGAATACCATATAATTTCCCTTTTTCCCTCCGGCGACGGCTTTCACATATTCCGCAATCCGCAGAAACTCCGCCGGATTGCGTCTTTTGTAGCGGCTGCTCACATCCTTTGCGAACAGGAGCAGACGCTGCTCCTCGGAAAACGCCGTCTCCGCGTACACCGCATAATTATCCTTTTTCGTCGAGAGCAGATTTTTGTAATACTGAATCGGGAGCAGCGTCGCCGAAAAAAAGATCGTCGCGTTTCCCCTGTCAATCCGCTCCTGCAGATTGTGGGAAGGGTCCACACAGCAGAGTTTGAGCCGGAACCGCTCCCCGGCTCCCCGCAACACACCGTAATCCGCGGTGTGCTCCGTGTATATCACATAGCGCTCGTCCGCAAGCTCGTGGATATTCATAAAGTTCCGCAGGTTCAGGTAGAACTCCGTGACTTCCTTATGCTCCGGAAACTCCGGCCTTTTCTGTAAAAATTCATCCAGGCGGGAGGCCAGCCGCATCAGCGCAAAAACCAGCGTTCCGATATTGTCATAAATCACATACCTCTCACACTCTCGCTTGTAATCGAGCAGAATCCGGTTGCACTTGTCAAAATCCGCAGCCAGCTTCGCGTCATACTGCTTTATCAGCTTTTTTACCGCAAGGAAATCTTCCTTATATAGGGAAGCGCTGTACATCTCGCGGCTGCGCTCCACGAGATTGTGCGCCTCATCCACCAGAAAAATATAATCGCCTTTCACTCCCTCCGCAAAAAAACGCTTGAGATACACATTCGGGTCAAACACATAGTTGTAGTCACAGATGATGTCGTCCGCCCAGGTTGCCACGTCAAGACACAGCTCAAACGGGCATACCCTGTATTCCTCGGCCTGCTCTAAGAGCACCTCCCTCGTAAACACATCTTCTTTCTGCAAAAGAGAGAACACCGCATCGTTGACCCGGTCATAGTGCCCCTTCGCGTAGGGGCAGTACACCGGATTGCAGTCCGTCTCCTCACATTTGCAGAGCTTCTCCTTTGCCGTGATCTGGATTACCTTTGCCTGACAGCCGTTTTTCCGCAGCAGCTCAAACGCCTCCCTTGCCACGGTTCCCGTGACAGTCTTTGCCGTGAGATAAAAGATTTTATCCGCAAGCCCCTCCCCGACGGCTTTCACTGCCGGAAACACCGTCGAGATGGTTTTTCCCGCCCCGGTGGGCGCCTGAATAAACAGATTTTTTCTGCGGCAGATCGTGCGGTATACGCCGGCGGCCAGCTCTTTCTGCCCGCTCCGATACGCGTAGGGAAACTGCAGCTTTTTAATCGATGCCTGTCTTAACTCTCTCCACGCAAACTGAAAATCCGCCCATTTTTTGTATTCCAGAATCACCCGCCCGAACCATTCCGACAATTCGTCAAAAAGACAGGTCTCCCTGAAATATCTGCGCTCTTCCGTGTCCAGATTGCAGTAAGTCATCTGCACGTCAATCCGGGGCAGCGCATGCTGCAGCGCATAAATATAGGCATAGCACTTTGCCTGGGCGAGATGCACTCCGACCGGGGCTTCGAGCATGTCCAGATTCATATACACGCCCTTGATTTCGTCAATCGTAACGCGCATCGAATCCGTGATCTCGATATGGTTAAAATTGTCCGCATGCGTAATCTCCCGCACGCCCTCCGTGTCCTCGATGCAGATCCCGTCCGCACGCCCCTCCACGACCAGCACATAGTCCCCCTCGTCGATTGTGACGGAAAGAGGCACCTCCGCGTGGTAGCAAGGCCCCATACTGCGCTGGATTTTCCGGTGTATGCGGCTTCCCTCCTGCATGGCCTCCGGGGAATACCCTCTTCCGCGCCGGTTGTCAATGTCCCCTTCCCGCAGAATAAATTCCACGAGATTGCGCACCGATATTTTGATTTTCCCTTTTTCCTTCTCCGTTATCTGCCTGCTCATACCCGCATTTTAACACAAAAAAAGAACCATTACAATTTTGCAACGGTTCTTTTCGTCTTCTCAACAAACAGCGTATTTCTTTACGACATTCTCAAAACAGGGATCCGTCTCCCCATATCGGATTGTCAATTCCTTGCTGATTCCAAGGTACAGCATCCCCAGAAATGACTTTGCATCAATCACCGCACGGTTATAAGAAGCATCAATATCAAAGTCACATCTTCCGGCAGCCTGCACAAACTCTTTTACTTGCTCTGTGTCTGATAATTTGATTTTTCTCTCCATCATGTTCATCATTCCTTTCTGAAAAACAAAACTGAATTTCTGTTGCTGCGCATTATGGCACATTTTGTAAATCTTGTCAAATGCCGGAACTTCTGTCCTTCGCTTCCGTTTCCCTGCAAAATAACGGAAAACCTGCACCTATTTTTGTCAAAATTCCGTTTCTCTGACGCGCATTTCACACTTTGTTTACATTTGAATATTTATTC
Source organism: uncultured Roseburia sp. (assembly GCA_910577925.1). GTDB lineage: Bacteria > Bacillota > Clostridia > Lachnospirales > Lachnospiraceae > Roseburia. Next base: position 73,214 of record CAJTOI010000003.1, on the reverse strand, counting down.
TTGTGCACAACTTCTAGTTTTCCCATTTTTCCGATTTTTATTTCTGTATTTTTTCACAAATTTTTGGCCCGAAATTCCTGCCTTCTTCTTGCCTTATCAGTGAAATAATCCTATAATAGCAGTAACACAGAGCGTGGATGCATACGATGACAAATGATAAGTTTATCCTGATGGAGCAGATTCAAAAACAGCGTTTTCTACCGATCACCGACAGCACGGATTCGTTATACGAACGGTATTACGATCGGCCTTATCTACCGCCTTTTGGATCTGCATCACATTTCCCTGAGCTATCTGCTGCGCTATAAATCTATCTGCAGCGAACTGCAGCTGGCGCGTGAGCCCGCCGTCTTTTGTTTTTATATTCGAATTGCTTATCTTCTCGAAGACGATGCCCTTTTGCAGGAAAACCTGCACAATCTGCTCACACGTGATGCCCAAACCGCCACTTTCTTAGAAGTTTCACATTTTTACTTTAATATCTGCCGCTTTTTTCTGGAGCGCCGCATGCATGCGGAGAACAAGGCCGTCCTCGACCTGATCGAAGCCTGTGCCGCAGAGCTTCCGGTCTGCTGTCTTTCTTACCGCCAGCTGACCTACCGCGCCGCCTACGCAGAACATTTTTCCTCTGCGGACGATTAAAATGTACCTTGAAAAAAGCCGTCTGGACCCGCTGACCGGCCTTCTGAATAAATATACAATACAGTTCCTCGTGGAGGAACACCTGGCCAAGCCGGCACAGAAGCAGCCCTCCGCGATGCTTCTGCTCGATTTGGACCACTTTAAGCAGATTAACGATACCCCGGGGCATTTGATCGGCGACTCCGTAATCCGGCAGATCGCCTCCGTGATCCAAGACTTTTTTAAGGACAGCGCACTCTGCGGACGTATCGGCGGAGATGAATTTCTCGTCTATCTGACCGATGCGGCCGACCGCTCACTGCTGATTCTGCAGGCGGAAATCCTGCGGCAGGAAATTTCAAACCACACCTCCCGCCGGAACACGCCTGTCAAAACCCAGGTGAGCATCGGCATTGCGCTCTCCTCCGGGCGCTGCCGTACCTACAAAAGCCTGTTCGAAACGGCGGATAAAGCGCTCTATCTCGCAAAGACCGACGGCCGCAACCGGGTAGCCGTCTCTGATTAATCAGCACCGCAGCGCGCGGACATTCCGCTTGAGCGATTCCACCGCAGCGTCAACCTCTTCTCTTGTGCTCTCCCTGCCGAGCGTCATGCGCACGGTTCCGGCCGCATAATCCTCGGGGACGCCCAGCGCCTCTATCACATAGGAGACTCTGCTCGCCCCCGTATTGCAGGCGGAACCTCCCGATGCGCAGATGCCGTCCTCCTCTAAAAGGATCAGCAGCGAGGCCCCGTCCACCCCGCGGAAGCTGAAACTCACATTTCCCGGCAGGCGATGATATCGGTGGCCGTTGATGCGTGTATCCGGGATCTCCCGTTTTACCTTTTCCATCAGATAATTGCGGAGCATTGTCTCGCGCTGTTTGTACACGCGCATTCCCCGGTGAGCAGCCTCCGCCGCTTTCCCCATCCCCACAATTCCGGGTACATTTTCCGTTCCCGCACGTTTTCCGCGCTCCTGCCCTCCGCCGTGAATAAAGGAAGGCATCTTCACTCCCTCTCTGATATACAGAAATCCCACACCCTTCGGACCGTAAAATTTATGCGCGCTCGCGGACAGCAAATCGATCGGCAGCGCACGCGTTGAAATCGGGACCTGCGCATACGCCTGCACGGCATCCGTGTGAAACAGAATCCCATGTTCTCTTGCAATCTGTCCGATCCGGGCGATCGGCTCTATCGTTCCGACCTCGTTGTTCCCGTACATCACGGAAATCAGTGTCGTATCGGGCCGGATGGCCCGCGCGAGCTGCTCTGCGGAAACCATCCCGTCTTCATCCACATCCAGATAGGTCACACTGTACCCGAGCCGCTCGAGATACTCGCAGGAATTTAAGACTGCATGGTGCTCAATTTTACTGGTAATGATATGTGTTCCCTGTTTCTTATAGGCGCCTGCAACTCCTTTCACCGCCCAGTTGTCCGACTCCGAACCCCCTGATGTAAAATAAATCTCCTCGGGCTTTGCTTCAAGCGTCTCGGCAATTACGGCCCGGCAGTGCTCCACCGCCCGGCCGGCATCCACCCCATAACTGTATTCCGTCGATGCATTGCCGAACTTTTCCCGCAGATAGGGCTCCATCGCCCGCTCCACTTCCTCCGTCATCTGCGTTGTCGCCGCATGATCCAGATAAATCATACTCATTTTTCCACACTTTCCTCATATATTAAAAAGATAGAATATTTGGAGTTTCTATTGCAAAAAAAAACCTCATCCCTGAAAACCACATTTATCACCGGCGCACTGTTTCTGACGCTCGCCGGCGTACTCACCAGAGTCATTGGCTTCTTCTATAGAATATTCCTTTCGCGCCTGATTGGTGCAGAGGGGCTTGGCATCTATCAGCTGATGGCCCCGGTGACGGCGCTCGGCTTCGCCGTGACCGCCGCCGGTATCCAGACTTCGATCTCGCGTTTTGTCTCGATGGAAATGGGGCGCAAAAACGCTGCTGGCGCAAAACAGTATCTGTTTATCGGCCTTGCGATTTCTCTGCTGCTCTCGACCGGAACCGGCATGCTTATCTTCCGCAGCGCCGATGTGCTGGCCGCGGTCTGGCTCGGGGATATCCGGTGCGCTTCCATGCTCCGCGTCCTCTCCCTGTCCTTCGTACCAAGCTGCATCCACGCCTGTATCAACGGCTATTACTACGGCCTGAAAAAAACGGCGATCCCCGCGGTCTGTCAGCTCACGGAACAGCTTGCCCGGGTCGGCAGCGTCTATCTGTTTTACTGTATCAGCGTCCGCGAGAATCAACCGCTCTCGCTCGATGCCACGATGTGGGGCGTCGTAATCGGAGAGATCGCCAGCACGCTCGTCTCGCTGTCCGTCACGCGCTTTCCGGAATCGGAACGACAGCCGGCGCGCTCCAAGGGTCACTCTTATGCCACAACAAAAAAAAAGCAGGCAGTCCCGCTTTTTTCTTATACCAGAAACTTAATTTACATGGCGCTCCCGCTGACCGCCAACCGTGTTGCCTTAAATCTGTTCGCCAGTCTCGAAAACACCATGATTCCGAAATCCCTCCGGATGTTCGGCTATACAAATTCGGAAGCCCTGAGCGTTTACGGCATCCTCACCGGAATGTCCATGTCAGTCGTTATGTTCCCGTCGGTAATCACCAATTCGATTTCCGTCCTCCTGCTCCCCACAATCTCTGAGGCGGAGGCCTCCGGGAACAATGCCCTGATCCGGCGCACCATCAGAACGACTGTTGCGACCTGTCTCTCTCTCGGCTTCCTCTGCACGATGGGCTTTCTGTATCTGGGCGATTATGCCGGAAACCTGCTTTTTGACAATGCGCTTGCGGGCACGTTTATCGTAACCCTGGGCTGGATCTGTCCCTTCCTCTATCTCGGCGCCACCCTGGGCAGCATCCTGCACGGTCTCGGCTTTCCCGGCCTTACCTTTTTGCTCAACATGTCGGCCTGCGGCGTGCGCATTTTGTTTGTGCTCTTTCTTGTGCCGCGCTTCGGAATCAAAAGCTATCTCTGGGGAATCCTCGCGAGTCAGATCGCGGCCGCGCTGTTTTCGCTGATTGCGCTCTACATCATCTGCAGCCGCCGCCTTCCCCCGGCCTCCGTCAAATAACAGCGGCCGGCGCATCTCACTGCTTTTTGCGGAGATAACCGAGCTCTAAGATACGTTTGACTCTGGCAACCATAAGGTCCGCCACAAACGGCTTTGTGATGAAGTCCATGGCTCCCGCCCGAAAGCCGCGGACTTCCGTCACCTTGTCATCGTCCGCCGTCAGGAAAATGACCGGTATCTCACACAGGCTTTCATCCATGCGAATCTGATTCATCACCTCAAAACCGTCCAGCTCCGGCATATGAAGATCCAGCAGAATCAGGTCGGGCCGTTTCCGTCTGAGATATTTGAGCGCTTCCATACCGGAATTTACACAGTCGACACTGTAAAATTCCTCCAGCATTTTCTGGGCGATCCGAAGATTCATCGGATCATCGTCCACCACCAGAATGTGCGCCGAAGCCGGCAGCTCACCCGCGCTTCGGCTGATTTTTCCGACTGCAAGCGCCTTGCGTATCTGCATAAGAAGCTGTTCGTATTCGCGTATCATGCTGTCGTGATTTTCCTCGATGAAAACGAGATCTCCGTCTTTTACGGCAATCTCCATCTCTTTTGCCGCGCCGGACAGCCCCACCGCGCCGACGGTCAGCGACGTGCTCTTTAACGCGTGCACCGCGTTGCAGTAATCATCCCACTCCCGTCTCTCGTAATACTCTTGAATCTCGTCTTTCCTGTTATTGTCCAGATAAGAGCGCAGCATTTCCTCGTAAAATTCTTCACTGTCGCCGAGGTAGCGCATCGCCATATCAATATCCAAAAAGGAAAATCTCTGTCGGGCGGAAATGCCCTTTGCCCGCTGTTTTGCTTCGCTCTCTTTCACGATCAGATAGCCGGGCAGATACTTTCGGACGGTCCGCACCAGCTGTTTGCCGATAATCGGCTTGGACATGTATTCATCAAACCCTTGTCTGCGGTACTCGTCCCGCGCTCCCGCCACGGCATTTGCCGTGAGCGCGATCACAGGCACATCCTTTGCCAGTCCGCGCCTGCGCATCTCATGCAGCGCCGTGATCCCGTCCATCACCGGCATCATATGGTCCATAAAAATCAGATGATACTGCTTCTTTTCCAGAAGCTCCAGGGCCTCTTTCCCGTCGCCGGCCGTGTCCACCTGCACTCCGGTCTCCCGCAGAAGACTTACAAACAGATCCTGATTCATCACATTGTCATCCACGGCCAGAATTTTCGCCTCGGGTGCAAGAAGCGTCTCCTCCTCTTTTGTCTCCTCGGGCTCACAGTCTCTGGCCCGCACAAAAGCTCCCAGCGGTTCGGCCTCCATAATCTTCTGCTCTATCGAGAAGGAAAAGGTGCTTCCCTGCTCATATTCGCTCTCGACTTCCAGCTCTCCTCCCATGAGATGCAGCAGCCTTGTCACAATCGACAGCCCGAGGCCAAGCCCCTGAATGCTGTTGTTGTCTTTATTCTCCAGGCGGGTAAAGCACTCGGAAATCCGGCGGATATCCTCCCTATGCATGCCGATACCGCTGTCTTTGACAGACACGGACAGCCTGCCGGACGAAGCGTCTTTCGGCTCCCACTTCACGCCAAGCTCCACATACCCCTGCTTTGTGTATTTTGCGGCGTTCGAGATCAGATTATTAATCATCTGCGTCAGGCGCGCCACATCCCCAAGCAACTGCCGGGGAATATTCCCGTCAATGTCAAGATGCAGCCGCAGGCCCTTTTTCTCAGTATAGTACTCCGCGTAAGCGGTCACGTCCTGGAACAGCGAATCTGCCGAATAAGGCGCAAGATGCAGTTTGAGTTTTCCCTCGTCGAGCACGGAAAAGTCCAGAATATCACTGATAATGGAAAGCAGCGTTCTGCCCGCCGCCTGCACCTTTGCCGCATATTCCGCCGTGTGGTGTTCCTTCGTGCCGGAGAGGATCAGGCCGTTATAGCCCAAGACCGCATTGAGCGGCGTCCGAAGCTCATGCGACATATTCGCGAGGAACTCGCTTTTCGCCTTGTCCGCAGCCAATGCGTTTTCCTTTTCGCGCTCCGCCTCCTCTTTCGTCCGCTCCAGCACTGCGAGTGTCTCGGTCAGCTTTTCGTAATCCGGGGTCTCAAGGGCAAATGTGTCGATCAAAATGCCAAGCGACACGGCAAACAGGCCCAGAAGGACATCCGGAAACAGCAGCGCCTGCCCCACGTTCCCGCAGAATACCACGGCGATAAATATCGCAATACAGATCTGCTGCTTCCGCTGAAAATGATCCCTGTTTCTCCACATCACAAGCGCCGCAATCGCAATACAGAACACCGGCATCAGAAACAGCACCGGATACAGCGGGCCGTGTTGATAATTTCCCTCGCTGTCAAAGTAAATATAATGCTTTGTGAACAGATTGACAAGAAATGATGCGATATAGACGCCTACCAGAATCCGGACGGCCCTGTGTCCTGCCGCCTCCTCCCCCTCCGGGGAAACATACGCATACACATAGCTCAGGAAAAAATATCCCACAAGCGCGTCCGTCACGAGATACACCGTATTCAGCAGCAGGTTAAACAGCGACGGCACGGCCGTTCCGTAACTGATCGTAACCGCGGTCGCAACGTCGAGAATATTTGCGGCCAGAACCGAGAGCGTCAGTACCCGAAACTTCTGGTTCACCCTGGAACCATGCTTATACTGCAGACACAAAAATATGTACATAATCGCCGTAAAAAAAATCGCGGCCACTTCCAGACTGATATTATATTTCATCCTTTCCTCCTTATCACTGCCGTACCGCGGCATCCACCGCAGCGAGCAGGTCCTTCGGCAGAAACGGCTTCTTTACACATCCCAGCACATGCAGTCCGTCCGCCCCTTCGAGCTCCGCCGTATCCTCGCACGCCGAGAGAAACAGTACCTTTGTGTCCTTTCCCTCCGGACTCATCCGTATACGCCGAAGTGTCTCAATTCCGTCCATCCCGGGCATCCTGATATCGAGCAGCACCAAATCCGCCCGTGCCTCCGAGAGCATGTCAAGCGCAGCGGCCCCTGAATCTGCCTGCATTACCTCATAGTCCCCCTTCTTCAGTATGACTTCCGCCAGTTTGCGGTTCATCGCGTCATCGTCTACGACCAGAATCTTTTCTGCCACCCGGCTCCCCTCCTTTTCTTCCTGGATATACCCGTTTTCTGTCTGCTTCTCTTTGACGGAAAGCGCTCGGCTCCCCTGTCATTCTATTACTATTATAAATAAAAAATACGGGTACCGCAAGTAATTGCAGTACCCGTATCGCCGCCTTTTTGTGTCGGCAACGGCATCGCTGCTGTCGGCATGTCCAAACCGGCCAATGTCCTAAACTCTGGAAAGATACTCTCCGGTACGTGTGTCAATCTTAATCGTATCTCCCTGCTCCACAAACAGCGGTACATACACGGTCGCTCCCGTCTCGACAACCGCCGGCTTAGTCGCTCCCGTCGCGGTATCACCCTTAAAGCCCGGCTCTGTCTCCGTAATCTGCAGTTCCACAAACAGCGGAGGCTCCACGGCAAACACACTTCCGTTGTGCGAGCAAAGCTTGACCATTTCATTCTCCTTCACAAACTTCAGCGCATCGCCGATATCGTCTGCGGACAGCGCAATCTGATCATAAGTCTCAACATCCATAAAGTAGAACAGATCTCCGTCCGCATACAGATACTGATGATCTTTTCTGTCGATGCGCGCCTGCGGACACTTCTCCGTCGGCCGGAATGTCTTCTCAACCACACCGCCACTCTTGATATTTTTTAATTTTGTTCTTACAAACGCTGCGCCCTTACCCGGTTTCACGTGCTGAAATTCGATAATCTGATAAATATTACCCTCTAACTCAATGGTAATACCATTTCTGAAATCGCCTGCTGAAATCATGTAAAATTTCCTCCTTAAAAATGCGCTCGAGCTTTCGGCTCTCTGATTTTTCTATTTTATAATAAAAGACGCTATATTTCAAGCTTTTTTTGCCCTCGCCGCTGACACTCGATCTCATGAATCATGTCGATGCGCGTCTGATGTCTTCCTCCCAAAAACTCGGCGTCCAGGTACGCCTTCACAATATCTTTCGCAAGCTCGCAGCCGACAATCCGCGCGCCGAATGCAATGATATTCGCATTGTTGTGTTCTCTGACCAGCCGCGCGGTCGCCGTGTCGGAGCATACCGCAGCGCGGACTCCCGACACCTTGTTGGCCGCAATCGAGATACCAACGCCGGTGCCGCAGATCAGCACGCCGCAGTCCGCCTCCCCCGCGGCAACTGCCTGTCCCACCCGCAGTCCGTACTCCGGGTAATCGCAGCTTTCTCTGCCGTCTGTCCCGAAATTTATCACCTCATGTCCAAGTTCCTTTAAATAATCGATAATCTGAAATTTCAGCTCCGTAGCCGCATGGTCATTTCCAACCGCAATTTTCATCTTTTTTTCTCCCCCGCTTTTCCTTTTTTCCCTTTCTGGCTGCACCGGTAAAAAAACAGTACGATCCGCTCGAGATAACGCTTCAGCACAATCTGTATCTCTTCTTTCGGATGAATCGGCCGCACCAGAATCGTCCGGATTCCCGCCCGGTTCGCGCCGTAGATATCCGTAAAAATCTGATCCCCCACAAACAGCGTATTCGTCCGGTCCGTTCCCATCAGCGCCATCGCCCGCTCATATCCTGCGCTCTTTGGTTTCCCCGCCTTGTGAATGTAGCGCGCTCCGACGGCATCGGCAAACAGCTTTACCCGCGGTTCTTTATTATTTGACAGCAGCACGCACGAAAACCCCAGCTCCCGAAGACGGACAAACAGCCCGCAGGCCCGCTCGTCCGCAGGCGCCCCGTGGGGCACAAGCGTATTGTCAATATCAAAAATAATACCTCGATATCCCTCGTCATACAAATGTTTATATTCGATCTGATAGGCGGAGTCAAGAAGATCCCCCGGATAAAATCTGTTTGGCATTGCGTTCCTCTTTTCCTATCCGCGATACGGCATTTCTGTCGTCCGCGCTTATATTCTCAGATAGGTTACTACATTTCACGCAAAATATCCAGTATTTTTTCCGGGGGATTTTTTAAATTAACGGTTTCTAACCCAAAAATCTGCACACATTATAGATACAGATTCCCATTACCAGCAGCATGGCTGCCTCAAACAGGCGGGTAGCCTGTGTTTCGTCTAACCGACCGTTGGCAATATTTCCGATTTCACTTCCGGCAATCCCGCAAAGAATCATCGCAGAAAGCAGCGGGACGGAAATCTGCGGTATACTTCCGGTAATTACTTGATTCAGCAGACCTGCAAGCTGACTGACCATGATAACATACAAACTGTTCAAAGCCGCTTTTTTTTTCCATCGAAAAAAAGAAATAGAAAACCGCCATATTGAACGGCCCTCCGCCGATTCCGAGGAACGAACCCATAATTCCAAGGCCAAGGCCGATTATCACGCATGCAGCCGGCCTTGTCATCCGCCGGGAAGTAATCGCTGCTTTTTTCACGGTATAGCCAAGCGTGCCCGCCGTCAGCACAAAGAGTATGGCTGCCTGAATCCCTCCTGCGCGGTCAGGATTTGAAAACATCCCTGCCGCCATCGTATAAAACGACTTTCCAAGTATTCCTCCAACGGCTGCTCCGACGGCAAGCGGCGTAGAAACCTTAAGATCTATCTGGGACTTCTCCTTTAACATGGATTTCCCTACGGACCAGCCGCTCATCCCGATTACCGTACATCCGGATAAAAAATTAATCTGCGCGGGCGAAGCAATATTTAACGCGTCCAAAACAGGCTTGATGATCACTCCTCCGCCCATCCCGCATATTTTTCCGATTATGCAGGCGCAAACCGTGACCAGCAGACACAATATGTACATACCCTTCTCACTCCCTGCTATTAAGCTCTCTGATCCAATTCCGCTCTGATCTCCTTCATATATTCAGGCGTCAGCTTATAATACTTCATACAGATAAGATTGACAATCAATCCCGCCAGCGCAAAACCGTACATTCCGAGAATACCGATCGCAAACAGCGGGACGGAAAACGCATCCTCCGCCGTCGGAAGAGAATCCCCGAAACCAATCAACGCGCAGAGAACCGCGACGAACGTCGGTCCGAGTGATGATATGATCTTATCTGCAAGGTTGAACAACGCCCCGATTGTTCCGGGACAATATTTGCCGGAAACATAATACTCATAATCAATCACATCCGCCAGCATCGGATTCAGACACTGTCCGCCGATCAGATTAAATCCCTTCATTGCCACGAACAGAATCAGGAAAATAAGCGTAAACGAAGTCCAGCCGGTAAATCCCTCATAGCCGGGGAAATTTAATGTTTTATAATTGCCAAATACCCAGAGCAGGATACTGAGCACACAGGTGGCCGCACCGCCCCAGCTTGAAATGACCATTGCTTTTTTGGTACCGTATTTTCGCCCGATCGCCCCCAATCATAACCGCATTTCTGTCATACTTGTTATAAAAAACCAGATAAATCAATGTCGCAATCAGGCCGACAACGGTAAATACCGTGATAAGTTTCCGGAAAAACTGCAGATTAAATCCCTGCGCGGCGGGCAGAAGGCGGGAATAGATATATACATTCGCCACCGTATAATAAACAGTGACATAAATACCGTTCACCATGCCGTAGGTAGCGCGCGTCTTTCCGTCTTTGATACATACCTGAGGCGTAGAGCGAAGACCGCATACCTGCATTGTGGTAAAAACGACAAACAGCATATAAAAAAAGATAAATCCTGCCTTCCTCGCAGCCCCTTCCGCAAGAACCGGCGGCACATTAATCATAAGCTGTCCCACAATGACAGTCCCCACGGCCCCGATGAGCATATACGGGGAAAACCGGCCGTACTTTGTCTTCGTCCTGTCGGCAACGGTTCCCATCCCTACATCTGTCACCGCATCCCAGATACGGAAAATGGTGACAAAACTCCCCGCTATCACAACGCTAAAGCCGACGACATTATTCAGATAGTAACTCAGAACTCCCGTGATGGAAGTCGCCAGATTTGCCGCTATCGCAATCATTGTCAGAAAGAAAATCTCATAAAGCGGCGCACTTTTCATCTTCTTATCCATAGCATCTTCTCCTTATGTAAAATTTTACTGATCCGTTTCCCTGCTGCTCCCAAACCTCCGCTGACATTCCTGTATCAGCAGAAACATATTTTCCCCGGCTCTGATCCTTTCCCGTATCTCCTCCTCATATTCCGGAGGCACGAGAAGCTTTACCCGCGCCCAGACCATCTTTTCCGAAAAACGCTTATCATACCGATACGGAACAATATCTGCGGTCTGCATCAGCCACATGCGGAATTTTCTCTCTAAGTCTCTTATCACCGCATCATATCCGGAATCAGAAATTACATTATGCAATTCTTCCGGATCCCGGACAAGATCGTAACATTCATCCTTTCCATTGACTCGAAACACCAGCTTGTGCCGTTTTGTGCGAATCATGAACCCTTTGGCGTGCGCGTCCGCATCCGTCTGCGAAAAATGTCTCGCATAGTACGGGCTGAACGGACTGGTTCCCTTTGGGCCGCCCGCGTGAAATTCATCGCAGTGCATTTCATCCTTATTCCGACCGCCTTCGCATGTGACGTACTCTCTGACTTCGACTGTCCTGTCTTTTAAAACATCCCTGAGCGTTTTTCCGTACTGCGTGTGACAGGGCGCAACCTCCGCCATATCCATCGCTGTTGCATAGAAATCAACAAGCTCCACAAGACTGTCGCTGACACCGGGATCCGCTTCATATCCCTTCGGCGGCTTTATCAGAAACGGTACGTTCGTAAGGCAGTCCTCAAACGTATTCTGTGCTTTTTCCGCAATCCCGTAATCCCCGGTAAAATCTCCGTGATCCGAAAAAAAGAAAATCGCGGAGCGATCGTATTCTCCGGCTTCTTTCAAAGCGTCACACAAGCGTCCGAACTGTTCGTCAACCTTTGCCACCATTCCGAGATACACCGCCCGAAGCTCTGTCCACGCTTCCTCCGTATATCCCTGCAGCTGTTGATTTTTTCGAATTGCCTCCAGAATATCCGCTTTTCCGCAGGCCGCATCGGCGGATATCCTTTTTTTCATTTTCGCTCTGTCAATCACAGAAAAATATGGTTCCTCAACCTGGTACGGCGGGTGCGGATAACACATTCCGAGGAACAGGCACAGCGGCTGGTCTTTCGGCTTATTCCGTATCATTGTTATCGCCGCGTCTAAATCCTCGTCATCGCCGGAATAATTCTTTCCCTGCGCGTCAAGCCCGAGCTCTCCCCCGTACATTGCGCGGAAATCGGCGCTGCCGGGCCCTCGCTCCCCGTCGATCGGACCTTTTGCTTTCGGAACATTTCCGCCGTAAAATATTTCGCTGGCATGGCGTTCCAGTGCCCCCTCCTCCTGCGCTGCGATAAAATCATTTCTTGCATTCATCCAGACATAATACCCGCTGTCTTTCAGTTCACTGAAAATGGTTTCCTCCCCTTCCTGCAGAAGATGCGCCATCGTCCGGTGTCCTTTTACATGCGGATATAAGCCCATCAAAAAGCTGCATCGGCTTTTCGGCTGTCTCACGGATTCCTTCCCCGCACTGCAGATAGCCTGCCGCCGCCTCGCATCGAATGCGGTGAAGCAGATCCGAAAAACCGCAGCCGCACTCCTTATTGAGCAGGCGGGACATGTATTCGTAAGAAACCCCGTTGTGTTCAGCCGCCTCTCTCAATGTGGGATCTTTATCAATGTGCGCGTGCATCCACCGTATGCACTGCCGCACATGCGGACTGTACCCCTCCATCTTTGTGTCACGCACTCTTTTACAATAAACGGCACTCATCTCTTTGATCAGCGCATTCAGCCTGAATATATCATCCGTCTCTTCAATCTGATCCGCAAAATCGACGCAGATGCTTCTGACCCACACAGACGGCGCGCCTCCGTCTTCCGCCGCCCGGCAGCCGAGTGTATTGGCAATCATCGCGGTATATTTCATCCGTTTCAGATTGTTTGCCTCTGCCAGATAATGCGCGGCTTCCATAAAATAAACTTCCTCATTCAGCCTTTTCATAAGCTCTTCGTCGCCGTTCCTGATGGCTGTCCGTATCGCTTTTTCTATTTTTGCGTTGTATTTGATCTGCGTGGGGGAATTTAAGCGGATCATCTCCATTTCCTCGAGTTCCCCTTCTGACACGCCCGCAAAAGGCTTCTCTTCACCCCCGCCGGCATTTCCCTCCCCTTCCGTCGATAAAGGAACTCCCGGCACCTGCGAAAACAGCATGACGGCGCCCGGAATATCGTTCATTCCATAGTGGGGCAAATCTCCCTCAATCATATCCGTGAGAAACTGGTCTATATAAAACGGGCCCAGGCATAACAGCAGCGGACAACCGTCCACCGCTAACGAAACTGCAAAAAAATAGTATCCGTCCACCGCCACAGGCACTTTACTTCCCGCATATTCCGGCGTGCCGCAAAACTGTAAGCACATCCGGTCGATAAATTTCTTTTTCGCACTGTTTCTGCGGTTTCGAATCATCTTGTGCTGCGAATAATGCGCAAACTCTGCCAGAACGTTTCCGTCCTGGTTTATCAAAATCATATCCAGCTTGGCTATCACATTCAATTGTCTAAGATATTCAATATATACATCCAGTTGTTTCGACATATTTTAAAAAGATATCTCCTTCTTCGTAGAAATCATAGGCGCCGGCGCGTCTTCCGCCAGTCCATCCCTGCATGTCCACTCCTCCGGCGCATCCTCACGACATCCGGAAATCTGAACAAGATTGCATTCAGGAAATGCACAAAAGTCGCCGTATTTGAGTCTAGGGAAACGTTGTTTGTCAATGCTCTCACCGAACTTGCATACTGCCCCGACAGCATACTGAGTCTCGACGGCACACACAGCGGGCAGGCCGCATAGCAATCCCGCATAACCGTTCCGCGGGCCGCCAACCGGTCAAGGTTCGGCGTTCTCACAATCCGGTTCGAACTCTTACTAAATGAAACACGTTTATTATATCCGTAAAACCGGTTTTCCGATTGCCTGATTTTGCACTTTGTGTTCCCGTTTTAATCCGATTGCACAGATCCAATCGAGTAGGGGAGTTTCCTTCTCCTACTCGCCGCGCGCCCCGTGCGCCGCATCAGCGGCATATCTCATCTGCACGGGACTGCGCATAAAAAAAGTGCCACCAAGTGGCACTTTAAAAAAACATTCCGTCTACAGCGGGTTTTCTCCCGATATCTCTTTATTTATCCAGCATCTTTTTGAGTTCGCTCATAAAGGTATTCACATCCTTGAACTCCCGGTACACCGATGCAAAACGCACATAGGCCACGGCCTCAAGGTCTTTTAGCTTATCCATCACGATCTCCCCGATCAGAGTACTCGGAATCTCCTTTTCCTCGAGGTTGAAAATCTCTGTCTCCACCGCATCCACGAGCTGATCGATCTGATTGACGGAAACCGGACGCTTGTGACATGCGCGGAGCACGCCGCCCTCTATTTTGGAACGGTCATACTGCTCTCTGGTATTATCCTTCTTAATGACAATCAGCGGTATCGTCTCCACCTTCTCGTAAGTCGTAAATCGCTTCCCACACTCGTCGCACAGCCTTCTGCGCCGAATGGAATTATTGTCATCCGCCGGTCTTGAATCAATGACTCTTGTATTCTCGCTGCTGCAAAATGGACACTTCATAATGCTACCTCCGTGTGGCATTCGTATCTATAATTTGTAGTATAGCCATTTTTCCTGAAATTGTCAATAAAATAACAATCATACCCCTGTCAACCGATGGTAAAACCGCTATTTGATTTTGTGCCTGCACTCTTTCTCGTCGATATCCACAAGAACGATATCCGGACCGATTTTTACAATCCTGCACCAGGGAATAAACAGTTCGAACTCACGTCCCACACAGCCCAGCCATTTCCCCGGTCCCGGGACAATCAGTGTCCGGATGCACCCGTCGCACTCGTCAAACTCTAAATCTTTGACATTTCCAAGGCATCTGCCGTCCCTGACATTGATGACCTCTTTCTGCTCCAATTCACAAAAACGCATATCATTTCCCAGCTGTTTCCTTAAAAAATTATATGCGCTTTATTTCTGTTTAGACGTTAAACCGGAAAAGAATCACGTCTCCGTCTTTTACGACGTACTCTTTTCCTTCCATTCCGACAATTCCCTTTTCCCGCGCTGCGGCGAGACTTCCGTTGTCAAGCAGATCCTGATAATTGACTACCTCCGCTTTGATAAATCCCCGCTCAAAATCGGTGTGAATCTTTCCGGCCGCCTGCGGCGCCTTTGTTCCTTTTTTTATCGTCCATGCGCGGCACTCGTCCTCTCCTGCCGTCAGAAAACTGATCAGGCCGAGCAGACCGTAGCTTGCCTTAATCAGCTTCTCAAGCCCGGATTCCGCAAGCCCCAGATCCTCTAAGAACATGGCTTTCTCTTCCTCGTCAAGCTCCGCGATCTCCTGCTCAATCTGCGCGCAGATCACAAACACCTCACTGCCGCCGTCCTCGGCAAGCTTGCGCACGGCCGCCACATGCGGATTTTCTGCTCCGTCGTCCGAGAGCTCCTCCTCGGAGACATTTGCCGCGTAAATCACCGGCTTTGCGGTCAGAAGATTGTAGGACGCAAACCATTTCTGCGCGTCCTCATCCTCCGGCACCGCAAACGTCTTCGCGAGCGCGCCGCCCTCGAGATGCGCTTTTACCGACTCGAGCAGTTCAAGCTCCTTCGCGAGCGTCTTGTCCATACGGGCCTGTTTCGCCACCTTTGCAATCCGGCGCTCCAGAATCTCGATATCCGAAAAAATCAGCTCCAGATTAATCGTCTCGATATCCCTCGCCGGGTCCACGCTTCCGTCCACATGTATCACATTGGAGTCCTCAAAGCAGCGCACCACGTGCACGATGGCATCCACCTCGCGGATGTTTGCCAGAAACTGATTTCCAAGCCCCTCCCCTTTGCTCGCTCCCTTTACAAGACCGGCAATATCCACAAACTCGATCACGGCCGGAGTCACTTTTTTCGTGTGGTAAAGCTCCCCGAGCTTCTTAATCCGCTCGTCCGGCACCGCGACGATTCCCACATTCGGGTCAATCGTGCAGAACGGATAGTTCGCGGACTCCGCCCCCGCCTTTGTCAGTGAATTAAACAGCGTGCTCTTTCCCACATTCGGCAAACCGACGATGCCTAGTTTCATGATATCTTAATCTCCTTTGGATTTTCTTATATTTTATGAAGGTTTTCGTCTTTCAAGGCTTTGGTTACGTATTAATTTACGTACCAATTTTTCTAAACTACCTTAAGAGACGCCATGTTCCTTTCCTTTTAAATCCATTCCCTATAGCAAAAGCCCCTTTCAACAAGAGCCTTAACATCTATGGTAGTATAGCATAGTAAGGCCCAAAAGTAAATTACAGGATTTTATATTTCCACTGTATCGCTCAGAAATTCATCAAATTCTCTACGCTTTACAAGTTTCTTCTTTCCTACATACAGCGCAAATCTACAATATGGAACG
This sequence comes from uncultured Roseburia sp., assembly GCA_910577925.1. Lineage (GTDB taxonomy): Bacteria > Bacillota > Clostridia > Lachnospirales > Lachnospiraceae > Roseburia. The sequence goes on along the minus strand of CAJTOI010000003.1, from coordinate 56,972 downwards.
CACGATATAAATATCTGACACCTGCCCGGTCTTCAGCGCCACCTTGGAGTCTTTCCTGATTTCCACATCATAAAGAAACGTACACCCCGGCAGATGCTTCTCAAAGACCAGCCCGAATTTTTTTGCTTACTCAACTCGGTGACTTCCGCCATAATTCGACGGCGCAACGTCTGATCATCTGTTTGCTTAATTAAATCTTATAAAAGTGCCACAGCAGTCTCCCCTTATTCCACCTCGTTCGTTTCCTCGACCAATTCCATGATGTCCGACAGATCAAATCAAGCGCATTACAGATTTTAAGCAGAAGCGCCGTAGTGATGTTATCTCTTTTACCAAATTGGGCCATGTTCGATTCTCCTTTTCTTCCGATTACTCGTCCTCAATATTCCACTCATTTATAGTCTTCTGGTAACCATAAAAAGAGAAAGAACAACCTCTTCCAAAGTTCGTTCTTTCCCTCATAACACCCTTACATACTCTTAAATCCTTTTCGTGCGTTAGCTGAACGTATTTTCTCAATAAATAACTCTCCAAATGCTACACAATTAATCCATTTATACTTTAGCTATTGCTATACTTGTTGGTTCTGCTGGAAAGCGGAACTGTTACCTTATGCCTTTGTCCGCTTCACGACTTTCAGTCTCGTAAACTCCTCCCGCTCTTTCTCCTCGAGATACTCCTGTATCTCCTTCGCGAGTCCCTCGTATTTCGGAATCGTGATATTGGAGAGCGCGTTTGCGCGCTTCTGTGTCTTTTTGATATTATAGGCCAGCCGGTATGCGGAATTTTCCACTTCCGCAAGCCGGACCGTAAGCTCTTTGACCCGCTCGAACTGCTGGCAGGCCTCGTCGAGCGACATCTTGGTATGATAGAAGGAATAGGCGGGCCGCGCCTCCTTTTTCTCATATTCCACCTTCGGAATCTCCGTTCCCATCACGCTCCGGCGCTTGATGCGGACGGAATCCTCCACGGGAATCCCCATGGCAATCTGTTCCACCTCATGAATCCCCATCTGCATGTTGGCTTTCTGCAGCGCCCGGTAAGCATTTGTAAACGTCGTATCGATCTCCTCCTGCAGATCCGTCGCCTCCGCAATCAGATCCATCAGCTCGCGTATCAGAATATTTCGTTTTTTGTCCATCAAATCATAGCCCTGCTTTGCAAGAGCCAGCGAATTTTTTGCCAGTATCAGATTTCCCTTGGTCGGAAATGTATTTGGGTCCATACCTGCTCACCTCCGGTTATTTAAAAAAGCCTGTCTTCCCCATATCTGCCAAATCAGCATACGTCCGTCTCCCAGTATTTCTCTAAAATCTTTGTGTCGATCCGATCGAGTTCCTCTCTCGGAAGAATGTGCAGAAGCCGCCAGCCGATGTCTAACGTCTCTGAAATCGTGCGGTTTTCATTCCTCCCCTGGCCCACAAATTCCCGCTCAAACGCAAGCCCGAACGCGAGATATTTCTTGTCCACAGGCGACAGCTCGTCCTCCCCGATCACGCTCGCGAGGTCTCTCGCCTCCCCCACCCGGGCGTACGAAGAAAACAGCTGGTTCGCCACGTCCTGATGATCCTCTCTTGTGTATTTTGCCCCGATGCCGTCCTTCATCAGACGGGAGAGCGAGGGCAGCACGTTGATCGGCGGATAAATCGTTTTCTGGTGCAGCGCACGCTCAAGCACAATCTGCCCCTCCGTGATATAGCCGGTCAGATCGGGAATCGGGTGCGTGATATCATCGTTCGGCATCGTGAGAATCGGAATCTGCGTCACGGAGCCGGACGAGCCTTTCACAATCCCCGCGCGCTCGTACAGGCTTGCAAGCTCGCTGTAGAGATAGCCCGGGTATCCTTTTCGGCTCGGGATCTCCCCTTTCAGGGAAGAGACCTCGCGCATCGCCTCCGCGTAGGATGTCATGTCCGTCAGAATCACCAGAATGTGCATATTCTTCTCAAAAGCCAGATACTCCGCAGCCGTCAGCGCCACCTTCGGCGTGATCAGACGCTCCACCACCGGATCATTCGAGAGATTTAAAAACATTGCGACATGCGCGCTGGCCCCGCACTCCTCAAACGTACGGCGGAAATACTCCGCCACATCGTATTTGACGCCCATCGCCGCAAAGACAACGGCAAACTCTTCCCCGTCCTCCCCCGGCACATCCCCGAGACTCGCCTGCTCCACAATCTGCGCCGCCAGCTCATCGTGCGGCAGACCGTTTCCCGAAAATATGGGCAGTTTCTGCCCGCGGATCAGCGTCGTCAGACCGTCAATCGCAGAGATTCCCGTGCGGATATAGTTCCTCGGATATTCTCTCGTGCAGGGGTTCATCGGCTCCCCGTTGACGTCGCGCCGCTCCTGCGCGCGCACGGCCCCGAGACCGTCAATCGGCTCCCCCAGTCCGTTGAAGGTCCTCCCCAATATCTCCTCCGAGAGACCGATCTCCATCGGATGGCCCGTCAGTCTCGTGCGGGTATTCAAAAGCGACATCTCCGCCGTGTTCTCGAATACCTGTATCACCGCTTTATCCTCGTTGATTTCCACGATACGGCCCAGCTTTTTCTGCTTTCCCGCGACGTCAAACTCCACGATTTCATCATAAAATGCTCCCCGGACGCCCTCGATGACGACCATGGGCCCATTTATCTCACTCAATCCCAAATACTCTATCGACATATCTCTATCCTCCAAGTCAGAGCCATTTCCTGCGGTGATGCGGTCACGCATTCGACGCCATCAGCTGCTGATAAAATTCTTCTATCATCGCATCATATTCCCCGAACCGCTCCGGCTCTTTATTGGGCACATCATATTTAACGGCGATAATTTTCTCGAAGACATCGCTCTCGCGCAGCAGCGCCATCGGCATCCCCATCTCCACCAGCGCCCGGCAGCGCTCATAGAGGTGCAGAATCACTTCCATCATCCGCAGCTGCTTTTCCATCGGGACAAAGGTGTCCTCCGCGTGGAAGGCATTCTGCTGTAAAAATCCCAGCCGTATCACGCGGGCGACCTCCAGGATCAGTTTCTGGTCATCCGGGAGCACATCGCTTCCGATCAGCTTTACAATCTCGTTCAGACGGTTTTCCGTCGTCAGAATATTTAAGATCTGATTCCTGCAGTGAACAAAATCCTCCCCCACATTGCTGCCGTACCACGGCGCCAGATCTCCCATATACTCGGAATAGCTCGTGAGCCAGTTGATGGCCGGATAGTGCCTCGCGTAGGCCAGCGACTTGTCGAGCGCGAGAAAACAGCGCACAAAACGCTTTGTGTTCTGCGTCACCGGCTCCGAGAAATCACCGCCCTGCGGCGAAACCGCACCGATAATCGTCACACTGCCCTCCGTGCCGTTTAAGTTCTCCACATATCCCGCCCGCTCATAGAAGGCGGAAAGCCGGGAAGCCAGATACGCCGGGAAGCCCTCCTCCGCCGGCATCTCCTCGAGACGCCCGGAAAGCTCGCGCAGCGCCTCCGCCCAGCGGGAGGTGGAGTCCGCCATAATCGCGACGTGATAGCCCATATCCCGGTAATACTCCGCGAGTGTGATTCCCGTGTAGATGCTGGCTTCCCTGGCCGCCACCGGCATATTGGAGGTATTGGCGATCAGCGTCGTCCTGTCCATCAGAAGATTCCCGGATTTCGGATCGACGAGCTCGCCGAACTCCTCCAGCACATTCGTCATCTCGTTGCCGCGCTCCCCGCAGCCGATGTAGATGATGATATCCGCATCACACCACTTTGCGAGCTGATGCTGCGTCATTGTCTTGCCGGTTCCGAATCCCCCGGGCAGCGCTGCGGTTCCGCCTTTTGCGATCGGGAAAAGCGTATCTAAGATACGCTGTCCGGTCACAAGCGGACGCTCCGCCGGATAGCGTTTTGCAATCGGCCGCGGAATACGGATCGGCCACTTCTGGGTCATCGTCAGAGACTGCTCGGTCCCGTCCGCGGCGCGGATCACCGCCAGCTCATCCGAAATCGTATAGCCGCCGTCCGGTACGGCGCGGATGATTTCTCCCGACGTCCCCGGCGGAAGCATCACGCGGTGCACGATGGACTGCGTTTCCGGCACCTCGGCAATCACGCTGCCCGCCGATACCGTATCCCCCGCGCGCACCGTGACATGTGTCTGCCAGATGCGCTCCTCATCCAGAGAAACCGCCTGTGCGCCCCTCGGAATGAAAGCTCCGTGCTCTTTGGCGATCACCTCCAGGGGGCGCTCGATCCCGTCAAAAATATTGTACAGGATACCCGGCGCAAGCGTGGCGCAGATCGCGTGTCCCGCCCCCTCCACAGTCTCTCCTGGACGAAGCCCGCCGGTCTCCTCATATACCTGTATCGTGGTCTCCTCTCTCGTCAGCCCGATGACTTCGCCGATCAGGCGCAGCTCCCCCACGTATACCATCTCATTCATCTGAAATCCAAGATTGCCGCGCACCACGACAATCGGCCCGTTTATTCCGTATATCGTCCCTGTTATGCCCATAGTTCCTCTCACTCTGATCTTAAAATGAAAATACTTCCCGTTCTTTTTTCAGTTTCTCCGAAAAGGATTCGTCAAACAGCACATTCTTTGTCGGAATCACCGCGCGGATTCCTCCGCCGAAAGGCTTTGCGTCAACCGCAAGCACACATCCCGCCTCCTGCGCGAGACGTTCCCGCAGCGGTTCATCCCCGGGGTCCAAATATACCGTAAATTCTTCTTCCCCGGCAAAATCCTGCACGGCCCGAATCTTGTCTTTGAGCAGACGCACATAATCCTCCGTCCCGCGAAATGCCCGGATCTTGTCTTCTACCGCGGCAAACAGCTCTTCCCTGCGCTTCTCCTGCTCTGCGTGGAAGTGCTTTTTTATCTCCGTCATCTGCTCGGAGGCGGCGCGGTTTATCTCCCTGCGGACGCCCGCTTTCGCAGCGTTCGTCTTTGTCTGCTGCTCCTCCTGCTTTTTCTTCTCATACGCTTCCAGCATTTCCCGGTAAATCCGCTCCTGCCCCTTTAGCAGCTCTCTGCTCTGTCCCTCGGCTGCCTCAATTGTCGCGCGGTAAAAGATATCCAGCTTCTCATTGATTTCCATATGTTCCTCCGTATCAGAGCTTCAACCCGATTGCCTGGTTTACATAATCAGTAATAAAGTTCTTGCTGCGCCCGGTGCCGTGGCGGTCCGGAATCTCCACAAACAGCGGAACTCTGCGCTCTTTCGCCGCCTGCACCACCTCCGGATAATCCCCTCCGAACTTTTCGGTCAAAAGAACAATCCCGATTTCCCCGTCGGAAACCACGCGCGCAAGCTCGCGCCGCAGTTCTTCCTCCTCATGCACCACAACGCCCTCCACGCCGGCCAGGCGCATGCCGGTGTAGGTGTCCACATTGTCGCTGATCAAAAACATTTTCATGCTCTGCTTTATACACTCCTATCCCAAAATAGAAAATGAAATCAAAAGACCGTAAAGCGCAATGGACTCGGCAAGCGCCACGAAAATCAGCGCTTTACCCATAATCGACGAATCCTCGCTCAAAGCCCCGATTGCCGCAGACGCCGCGCTTGCCACCGCAACGCCGGCCCCGATACAGGAAATACCGGTCGAGAGCGCCGCAGCCATATACCGCCAGCCCTCGGCGGACGCCGCGGCGGCCGCCTCGGTCTCCGCCGCATAGATCTGCCCGCTAAAGAGCAGCATATCCGCCGCGAGTACCGTTCCGAAAAACATCAGAATCCCAAGCGCAAGCGAAACCTTTGTGCTGCCTGCCTTTTTCTTCCCGAGCACATACCCTCCAAAGGGAACTCCCATGCTGATTGCCAGAATTAACGCCAGAATTATTTTTGTTGCCATCACTCATTTCCTCCTGCTTCCTTTTTCTTAAAAAATCCCACAAAGGGTTTTCCGTTTCCTCTGTAAAACCGGCTGAACATCTCGTAATACTCGAGACGCAGCACCTGTATCCCGACGACAAGCCCCTCAAGGCCGGTCACGAGAATATTTCCAAGAATGACGATCACCCAGTTCGGGCTGCCGCTCTCATAGCCGGCAAGCGTCAGCACCACTCCCATCATACCGGCATGACTTAACGCAAACGCGCCGACGCGCACAAAAGAGATACTGTTCGTGGCATAGCTTAATACCACGTCAAACAGCTCCACAAGCGCTTCCACAAAAAACATTGCCTTGCTGCCCTCCGGGAGCACGCGAGACTTTTTCTCCACCAGATTCGACAGCGGTTCCTTTAACAGGATCGCGGCGAGAGGCACACCGACCAGCACGCCTAAAACGCCGGCCGCCGGAACCGCATGACCGGTCAGATACAGCGCAATGACAAGCGCCACCGAGCCGTAGCACACAAGTCCCGAAATACCGCTCGCATCAAACAGAATGCGCCCCCAATCTTTTGCGCGGGCGGCGTTGATCACGTTGAGCACCATCGCCAGAAGAATCATTGCCATACCGAACCCGATCGCGATGAGCAGCGTCGTCATGATGTTGTCCATCGGGCGCATCCACACTGCCGGAAGCGCTTCCTCAAAGCCGAATACACTCCCGTACATAAAGCCGAAGAGCGTGGACCAGATACCGGCCAGCGCGATAATCGCCGCGAGATTCATCTTTTTTATTTTATATAGAAGAAACCCGCCGATCACAAGGCACAATCCCTGCCCCGCATCCCCGAACATCGCCCCGAAAATAAAGGTGTATGTCAGCGCGATAAAAATCGTGGGGTCCATCTCATTGTAGGCGGGCAGCCCGTACATCTCCACAAACATCTGGAACGGTGCAAATATCTTCGGATTCCGAAGCCGTGTGGGCGGCGCGGCGCTCAGAGAATTTTCCGCCCCCTCCTCGATGACCTGAATCCGGCTGTCCTTTTTTACCTCCTGCATAAACAGCTGTGCGTCCCCCTCGCTCATCCATCCGTACAGAATATAGTACTCTCCGCTCTCATCCTGCTCATTTGCCCGCGAACATATCGCCATCTTGCGCACATCAAAGTTGTCGCAGTAGGTCTTTAAGCTCTGATAGGCCCCCGCAATCTGCTTCTGATGGCGCAGCAGCATATCGTGCAGCTGTTTTTTCAGCGCTTCGCTCTCGGCCAGATTCTGTTCGTATTCGCTCTCGGCGTTCCGGTAAGCCGCATCCGGCGTCCCCTCGAAGGAGTCCGGCAGGTGCATCCGCTCAAAATGGAAGGAGGCGCAGACCGCATCCACCTCGTTTCTGCGTATCTCCGGCACAAAGTACGCGCCCCAGACATAATTTTCGTCGCTGTGGCATTCATAGAACAACGCATAATCCGTGTCGTGAATGTAGCGCTGTAATTTCCGGTAATGCTCCCGCAGAATGCGTCCGGCCCGGAATGCAATATACCGAAATTCCAGAATCCTGCGGAATTCGTAGTCGAGTTCCCGGAACGGTTCGATCTGCTGCATTAATTTTTTGAGCTCGGCCCGGCGCAGTCGCAGCTCCTCCTGCCGGCCCATAATCTCCTCGGCAAGCCGGTAATTTGCTTCCACGATCCGCTCCGCTTTCTGCGGCTTCATCCGCTCCGCTTTCCCCGGGTCATCCTTTAAGTATTCCCAGAGCTCCGTCGCGCGCACATAGGCCTCCTTGTACAGATTGGTCTCCGCAAAAGGCCTTACATTTGCCAGATTGCCAAGGCTTGCGATCGCATTTTCAAAATGAATCTCATATTTGGAAAGATACACATCCGTCACCCGGTCGATATCGTCCCGGGGGCCCGTGATGTGCAGCAATTTCATCTTTTCTACCACGGTAAAACCTCCATAACGTTTATGCCGTTATCAGCACAAGTTCCTGTATCTCCTTTGCCGGAATCCGATAGCGGATGCCCTCGAGTATCGTCGTGAGCATATCGATCTCCCGTTCCTTATCGTATAGATACTTCATTACCGGAGCGATGGACATCGGATATCTGCCGCAGATCTTCCGGTACGTCGCTTCCATGACCGCCCGGTACGAAATCTCGTCCCCGAGCTTTACCGGCGCATCCCGCTCCGTGAAGTAAGCGGTTCCCTCGACGATACGCATAAAGTCCTGCGGCTGCTCCGCGGCAAGCATCCCCGTAAGCTCCGCCTTCCGCAGCCGCCAGGTCACCGGTATCAGCTCCGACGCAATATCCGCAGGGCTGCTCCCGTAAAATTGCTTGAAACGGTACATCCACATAATATTCTGCCAGTCAATTTCCGTCCCGAGAATCCGGGTACAGATCTCTCTGGTTCTCCTGTCCGAAATATTCTCCAGCCGCTTCCACGCCATGCGGTAATATCCGATATCGAGCTGTATCGCACAGCGGCCGTAGTCGCCTCCCGACTCACTCCATATGCGCTCCAGTAGCCCCGCGTAGCGCGTTCCGCCGAGCGCCTGCAGCAATTCCTGCACACTCCCGGCGCCGTAGAGCGCCGCCGTCTCAAACGCGGCATGCGCGGCAAAAAACGGTTCCGGCTTTCGGTCTTCCTTCCCCATACCGCGCTGCATCACACGCTCCAGACAGTACTTGAGCTCGTTCACCTCGTACCGCATAAACACCTGCTCCAATGCCTGACGCTGCCCGCGTCCCGCAAAACGGTAGATCCTGCCGTAATCCTTATAGAGTGAATTTCCGATAATCGCTTCCACCTGCCCGCGGTGCGCCACCTCCTCACGGTCGGCAAACACCGCCGTGTAGCTTCCGTACTCACGCAGAAAAGAGATCATTTCCTCCACACTCTCATACTCTGTCAGCCGCAGCAGCTCCTCACGTGACAAAAGCCTTCCCCGCATCGCTTTTATCTTGGTGGCAAGACCGCTGTATGCCAATAACCCATCTGCCATTCCCCGCCTCTTTCCTACCGGGTCACCCGGTCTGCTATCTGTGCGGCCAAAGCCTCACGCTGCCCCTCAAAGCTCTGCGCAAGCCGAAAAAGTTCTTCTTCGCTCCGACGGCGGGCCTCCGCAAGCTCCCGCTCCGCCTCCCATCTTCGCTCCTGCTCGTATTCCCGGATATCCTGCGCAAGCATTCTCTCATACTTCCGGTCAATCTCCTGCCTGTCCGCCTCAAACTGCGCAGCCATCGCCTCCTTTTTCTCATCGGCCGCCGCAAGGATGGCGCCGGCCTTCTCCTCGATTTCGTTCAGCCTGGTAATAATTTCATTCATGGTAATCTCCATTCCTGTCAGGCCCGCGTTCACACTCCTCTGCCTGACTTTTTCCCTCCTTAAATTATAGTCATTTGCCGTTTATATGTCCAGCACAACTCCCGTCGGGACCGGAAAGATTTTCCCCGCACAAAAAAGGATGCGCACAGGAGTACTGCCTGTCCGCATCCTTCTTATATGCCATCCGGCACACAATCCGTTTCTTTTGTATGTAAATGCTACGCCTCCGAAAAACGCTGCAATCTGGCTGTAATGTCTGCAACCTCCGACATAATGGACAGGTACATCTCGTACTCCAGCCCTACCGGCGACATATGCGGACATTCCTGCTTCATACGATATGCCTGTCTCAGCAAGCTCCGCTTATTTTCCTCTAGCTGCATCATCTTTTCTCTGCTCATAACTTCTCAACAACCTCTCCATCTCTGCTCTGTCCTCACACAGGCGTTCTGATCTATCGCATATGTTGTGCACACGCAATTACTATATTAGCACATCTTGTAGAAAATGGAAGGAAAAGTTATTCAGCATTTTTAACAAAAAATATCAGAGATTCATCAATAATTCGAGCGCACGCTCCTTCGCAAGGCAGACGCCATGCTCTCTGATGCAGGCAATCTGCGCCGGCTCCGAGCAGCGTCCGTCATCGTATTCCACTGTCCCGAGCGCAAACGGTCTCATCTCCTCCTTGGTGAATCCGGTAAAATCCAGCACCAGATAATAGCCGTCCTGCAATTTGTACAAACTGCTGGCCGGGAACCTGTCCCGGAAGCAGACGCGGCTCATCCGCTCCATAGCCGACCATGACGCAAAGCGCAGCGCGCACACCATCGGATCCGACTCCACCCCCTGTGCGCCCTTTCCCCTGGCCTGCAGCTCCCTGAGCTTCTCCAGGTCAAGCCGGTTTAAAATATTGCCGACGGTATCTACAAGGTTCTGAAACGAGGTGTCGGAAACGCCTCCGAAGGTGATTGCCATGCTGTGATCCTGTAAAAGCTCGGCTTTCACCATCGGAGCGACTCCCTCCATATTGATATGTTCCTGCGATTCGACAATGCTTAAAACCACACGCATAAAGCGCTGTGTCGTCTCCGTATCCGCAATAATTTCATCGATATCAAATCCCATGCGCCGGATTTCGTCCTCCGTGAGCGCACAGCGGATCTGATTTTCTCCCACTCGTTTAATCTCCATAGAATTTTCCTCACTTATAGGAATATTATCCTATGTTTCCCGCCGTTTGTAAACCCTAAAAGCGGAGAGATTACAACTCTTTTTTCTCTGCAATACGAATACTGATGCACACGGAACCGATCAGCACCGCCGCGGCAAACACCGCCGTAAAGACCGTCCACGTCCACGGCGGGAGCGCCGCAAGCGCATGTACCGCCGTCTCCACCTGCGGCAGTGCACCGCTGTAAAGGGTTTGGACCAGACCGAGAGCCCCGAACATCGCAAATATCACGACGAACGTTACGATCCTGCCTTTCTCCGCGCCGAACTTTAATTTTATCGGAATCATCACGGAGAGTGTGATGATCATCATCGCCAAAATCATCAGAGACTGCAGCAGCCAGTCCAAAATGCCGGTCTCCGAATGTACGCTTTTTCCGAAAATTGCTCCCGCCGCGACTGCCAGCGCCCACGCAGCTCCCGCCGCACAGCCCGCAAACAGATATTTCTCCAGAACATACTGCTTTCTGCTTGCCGGCCAGGTAAAAATGTAAGCCAGCCCGTTTGCCGTGTCGTCATAGCTCATCGTACTCACCGCCACGGAAACGACGAGAAACGAAGAATAGCTGACCATAAAAAGCAGATCCTGTCCGGACAGCACACAAAACACACTGATTCCCGCCACAATTAAGAAAAACATCTTCTGCTGCATCAGCAGCCGCCAGTCTTTGATCCATAATCCTTTCATCGCAAATCTCCTTTCACAAGCAATGTGATCACATTGTCAATATTCGCCTTTTCCATGACAAGCTGCGGATAGTTTTCCTGATAAAACTGCCGCTCGTTTGTCAGCAGCTCATAGCCGTACCGCTCTCTCCTCCCGCCAAGAATATAGCGCCTGTCAAGCTGCGCATACGCCTGTTCGTCAAGTTTCAAGATACCGTAAGCATCCAAAAGCACATCTGTCTCCTCGTGCAGTACGATCTTCCCTCCGTTTATCATATAGAGGTCATCGCAGAATTTCTCCATATCCGAAGAAATATGAGAACTGATCAGCACGCTGCGCCCCTCGTCCGCTTCCATATATTCCTGCAGCATCGCAATCATTTCATCCCTCACGACCACATCAAGCCCCAGCGTCGGCTCGTCGAGAATCAGAAGCTTTGCCCCGTAGGATGTCGCAGTAAGCAGCTTGAGCTTCGCCTTCATCCCCGTGGAAAACTCCTTTATCTTCTTATTCTTCGGGAGCATAAAGCGCCCGCAATTCGCCAGAAATTGTTCTCTGTCAAACCGGCGGTACATTCCGCGCATGATGGCCGCAATATCCGCAACCGTAAGATATTCGCTGAATCCCGCTTCCGCCAGCACGACGCCGATCTCTTCCCGGTCGCCGGGTCCGATTTCCCTGTGCGGCTTCCCAAATATCTTAATCTCGCCGCTTTCAATAGAAATTAAATTAAGAATTGCTTTAAATGCCGTACTCTTTCCGGCGCCGTTCGGCCCGATCAATCCTGTGATCTGTCCCGGTTTTACGGTTAATGTACAATTTAATGTAAACGTCTTATAATTTTTCTGAACCTCTGTCAGCTGCAACATCGCTCTTTTCTGCCTCCTGTTCGTTTCTCTGTCCCGAATGCCTTCTAAAGCCCCGGCTCTAAAAATAGTTCCAGCATCTCGCGGATCTCCGCATCCTGCATTTCACAGGCTCTCGCTTTCTGCACCGCCTGCTCCATTGCGGCCTCCGCCTCCCTGCGTCTCGTCTCCATAAGCAGTCCTGCGCCGATACCGGATATAAAACTTCCTTTTCCGTGTACGGTCACGATAAAGCCGTCTTCTTCCAGCCCGTCATACGCCTTTTTAACGGTCAGAGCACTGATTTTCAGCTCTTTCGCCAGCGTGCGCACACTGGGAAGCGCCTCCTCCCGCAGCAGTTCGCCGTGTGCGATCTGCGTCTTTATCTGCTCTGCAATCTGCTCATAAATCGGCTGCATGGATGAATGATTGATTATAATTTTCATTCGGCCCCCTGTTTTTTCTTCTTTCTTTTTCTTTTCAACGAACAGTATATAACAGTATTAAACTGTTGTCAACTGTTATATTCTGTTATATTTAATATTATGTTTAAAACCCAAAAAACCGGGCGGTACGCACTGCATACCGCCCGGTTTTCTGCCTGATTTCTAAAATAACAGATAATTCTATTTGTTTTTCTAAGTTTTGCCAATTTTCCACTTTTTGCCGGATGTCATGCAAGACAGACAAAAAATGACGGATAATCCTGCATTTTGCAAACCCGTACACTTACAAGTTCAAAAATGACGTCCGGATAGCCTCGGCGACATTCGCGTCCGCCATCAGAAACAATACCAAATCGCCTTTGTTTTCGACCACCACGCTGTCGGCTTCCACGCAGACCCACATTCTCGGGTTTGCATTATCCAAAAGCAGCTGCTTTGCAGCCTCCGCATCGGCTCCTTCCTCGAGACGCAGCAGCACGCACTGGTAAGGGACAACGTTGATCTGCGGCGCCGAACACACCGCATCCGTGTATGCGATCTCCGTCGTGCCGAGAATATATTCCGCGCTCTCCGCAGGAATCCCTGACGCCACATACTCTTTCATCGCCGTCCGCTGCTCCTCATCAAGATCGGCTTTCTCGTACACCTGCGCGAGCACTTCCTCGCAGCTGCCCTCGATCTTGTCCTTTGTCCCGCCGCCTTCTCCGCAGCCGGATAACACAAACATGCCGAACACTGCCGCAAAAAGCAGCACCGAACATGCCTCCCTCACATATTTTTTCATCGCATCCTCCTTCTGTCTGCATATCTTTCTGTTATTATGCACCTTTTGGGAAATTTTATTTCCTATTCCGCCTCTTTTGGCATACACACTTCAATGTGCACGTCGGCAAGCTGCTTTTGCTCCACCTGCGCCGGCGCTCCCATCATGACATCCATCGCATTTTTATTCATCGGGAACGGGATGATCTCACGGATGCTCTCCTCGCCGCAGATCAGCATCACCATGCGGTCCACGCCCGGGGCAATCCCCGCATGGGGCGGCGCTCCGTAGCAGAACGCGTGATACATCGCCGGGAACTTGGCCTTCACATCCTCCTCCCCGAGTCCGACCAGCTCAAACGCCTTTATCATAATCTCCGGATCATGGTTGCGGACCGCACCGGAGGACAGCTCGACACCGTTGCAGACCAGATCATACTGGTAGGCCAGAATCGAGAGCGGGTCCTGATTCTGCAGCGCATCCATTCCGCCCTGCGGCATCGAAAACGGGTTGTGGCAGAACTCCAGCTCCCCGGATTCCTCCCCGATCTCATACATCGGGAAATCCACGATCCAGCAGAATTCATAACAGTCCTGTCTCATATGCTTTGCGCTCGCCGCGCCGAGAAGCTTCCGGAGCACGCCTGCAGTCTTCTGCGCCGTGAGCTTTTTCCCCGCGGTAAGACCGACAAAATCTCCCGGCTTTAAGCCGAGCGAAGCGACAACCGCCTCCTTTTTCTCCTGTAAGAACTTCGCGATGCCGCCGACAAGCGCGCCGCTCTCGTCCACCTTAAACCAATATGCTTTGTTCGCGGTCTGCACTTCCACCTCGGCACAGATTGCGTCGATCGCCTTGCGCGCGGCCGTAAATTCGTCGACCACGATCGCCTTGACGCACTGTCCCTCGAACGGTCCGAATCCGCAGTCCGAGAGAAGCTCCGTGGCATCCCGAAGCACCAGGTCTATGCGCAGGTCCGGCTTGTCGCTCCCGTATTTGTCCATGGCCTCCAGATACGGAATCCGCACAAAAGGCGCCGCGGACGCGGTCTTGTAGACACCGTGCGCCGCAAACACCGGAGGAAGTACCTCCTCGATCACGGAAAACACGTCGTCCTGGGACGCAAACGCCATCTCCATATCCATCTGGTAAAACTCTCCCGGAGACCGGTCCGCACGCGCGTCCTCGTCGCGGAAGCACGGGGCGATCTGGAAATAGCGGTCAAAGCCGGACGCCATCAAAATCTGCTTAAACTGCTGCGGCGCCTGAGGCAGCGCATAGAATTTGCCCGGATGGTTTCTCGCCGGAACCAGATAATCCCTTGCGCCCTCCGGGGACGAGCAGGTTAAAATCGGCGTCGTAATCTCCATAAAATCAAGCTCGTTCATCTTCCGGCGAAGCTCTGCGACAATCCTGCTGCGGAGCACGATTTTCTCTTTGACTTCCGGATTCCTCAAATCCAGATAGCGGTACTTCAGACGCGTGTTCTCATCCGCCTCCCTGGACTGGTGAATCTCAAACGGAAGCGCATTGTAAATGCATCTTCCGAGTATCTCGATCTTCTCGGGCGCCACCTCGATCTCCCCCGTGGCGAGCTCCGCGTTCTTGCTCGAGCGCTCGCGCACCGCGCCGGTCACAGAGAGCGTCGTCTCTTTATTTACCTCGTCGATCGTCCGCATCATCTCCTCTGTCTCAATCACCACCTGGGTTGTCCCATAAAAGTCCCTCAGAATAAGAAACCCGAGATTCTTGCTGACCTTCCGGATGTTTTCGTACCATCCGACAATCGTTACGCGCTTTCCGACATCGGAAATGCGCAGTTCACTGCAGTTATGTGTTCTTGACTGAATCATATCCTTAACTCCCTTTATTTTAAATTGCTCTGCCGATGGGCATGCGTTTTGTTCTATATCCTGTATATTCTACACCACAAATCTGTATTTTACAATAACTTTGACTCCCGCTGCCCGTCCCATGAATGCTTTAACGTACTCTTTAACGCCGCGGCCGTCACCGCAAGCGTGACCGCCTCCGCCGCAGGAAACGCAAGCCAGACGCCCCGCATCCCGAACAGTGCCGAAAGCCCGAACGCCGCAATCAGAATCAGCACAAAGCCCCGCAGAATCGAAGTCGCAAACGCCCACCGCGCCGACTCCGTCGCACTTAAGATCCCGGTCCCTGTAATGTTGATTCCGGCAAACAAGAATCCGGTAAAATACAGGCGCAGCCCGACTCCCGCATACTGCGCAAGCTGCACGTTTCGCTCGCTGTTGAATACCGCCGCAATATAATCCGCCCCGAAATAAACGCCGACCACGATCAGCACTGCAAGCGCGAGGGATGTCATGATTCCGAGCCGGATCACCTTCCTCACTTTATCCTGCGCCCCTTTTCCGTAAAACTCGCTGAGCAGCGGCTGAGCCCCCTGCGCAACTCCGTTAAACATGGAAACCGCGACCAGCGACGTATTGGCCACGACGCCGTAAGCCGCCACACCGATATTTCCGGCCAAACGCAGGATAATCATATTAAATGCCACCGTGATGACGCCGGAGGAAATCTCCCCCACAAAGGCTGACACCCCCACCTGACACGAAGCACACAGCTGCTTTGCGGAAGGCTTCCGAAAGCGAAAGGTCACTCCGCATTTTTTCGAACACAGGTGGGTACTGCAGATCAGGATCCCGACGATCGGAGAGCAGGCCGTCGCAAACGCGGCCCCCTCCATTCCGAGCCCCAGCGGAAACATCAGCACATAATCCATGACAATATTAAACAGGCTGCTGAGCAGCGTGGCCGCCATCGCAGTCCCCGGCGCTTTGTCATTGCGCACAAACGCATTGCAGACAGAATTCCAGATAAAGCAAGGCGAAAACATCATAAAAATCCGGGTGTACGGCGCGCCCACCGCGGCAATCTGCGCATCGCCGCCGAGCAGCGCCACGAGTCTGCCCGGCAGAAGACCTCCCGGTATCATAAACAGGATTCCGAACACGGTCCCCCAGATCAGGGCATTCGAAAAATAGTCGGCCGCCTCCCCGTCTCCTCTGCCTTTCGCCACCGCATAGCGGATGGCGGAGCCGACGCCGAGCATGGCGCCGACCGCAAAAATCAGATTATAAATCGGCAGCACCAGATTGAGCGCCGTGATACCGGCCGCCCCCACTGCCTTTGAAATAAAAAACGTATCGGCAAGAATGTAGAGAGAGATTCCTATCATCCCCAGCACATTCTGCGATACATATTTTGCAAATTTCTGTCCAACCGACATTCCGCTATCCTTTCTCCCGTGTATTCTGCGCCAAAAAAGAGCGGCAGCGCCGCTCCCCTCCGGCCGTCTCAAATCAGTCCTTAAAAAATTCCACGATATCGCCGTATCCCTCGGCTGCCAGTTTTTCCTTCTGAAACTTCTTATTCTTATTCATGCGCACCACAAGCACCTGTTTCCCGGCCCCGCGCTCCTCCTGCGCCCGCGCAATGACTTCGGACAGCCGGTCCGCCGGGCAGCCTTTTTCTATCAGATACGCCGTCTTCGGCCGCTGCATCGGCACTTCAAACCCGCTTTCCATAAGAAGAAGCACGATGCGCTCGAAACCGATGGAAAAACCGCAGGCCGGCACATTGTTTCCGGTGAATTTACCCACCATTCCGTCGTAACGCCCGCCTCCGCCGCAGGCCGCCCCAAGCTCCGGCATCGCGATCTCAAAAATCGTTCCCGTGTAATAGCTCATCCCCCGCACGAGCGTCGGGTCAAATATCAGCTTAAAATCCGCCGTCTTTGCAGCTTCTACGCTTTCGATGATCTCGAGCAGATTCTGCTCCACGTCTGCGTCCAAAAATCCCTGCAGGGCCGAAGCCAGATAGCGGATACCGTTTTCCGCCTCCGCCGCTCCCCGAAACAGCGCGAGATATTTGTCTATGGACTCCTTCGCATAGCCTTCCTTTTCAAGCTCCGCCGCCACGCCTTCCATGCCGATTTTGTCCATCTTGTCCAAAATGATAAATACAGTGTCAAACTCCTCCTCGGCAAAGCCGCTGTATGCCGCCATCGCTTTTAAAATCCTGCGCTCGTTAATCCGGATTTCGAAATTTTTAAAGCCGAGCCGACCGATGGTCGCCGTCGTCGCAAGAATCAGCTCGATCTCCGCAAGGTTGCCCGGCTCGCCGATAATATCAATATCGCACTGCATAAACTGGCGGTATCTGCCGCGCTGCGGGCGGTCCGCGCGCCACACGTTCCCGATCTGCAGCGCCTTAAACGGCGAAGGGAGGTCATTGGCGTTGTTCGCATAAAAGCGCGCCAGCGGCACCGTGAGGTCGTAGCGCATCCCGAAATCCACCAGATCCGCCTCCTGCTTCGCCTCGGCAAGCTTAAGCTTTTCCCCTCGCTTCATCACTTTAAAAATCAGCTTTTCATTCTCGCCGCCCTGTCTGCTGCTTAAGTTTGCTATGTTCTCCATGCAGGGCGTCTCGATCGGCGTAAAGCCGTAGCTGCGGTAGGTCTCCTTTATCACCTGCTGCACGTAATCTCTGATCTGCATTTCCTCCGGTAAAATATCCTTCATGCCGTTTACCGGCTTTTTGCTCAATGCCATGTCTTTCCTCCATTATTAAACTTTCTTTTAATTTTATCAGTTCCTATTCGACAACCGTCCATCTTCCGAGAAACCCTTTTTTATATTTTGCCCGTTCTTCCCGTGCCCACTCTAAATTCGAGGCTCTGTCTAAAAAAGCAACTCCTTTTTTCATATTCTGCGCAACACCGAGGCCCTGTGTATACATAAGGCCGAGGCCGTAATTTTTCATATCGCTCTCACCGGTCGTTTCCTCGAGAAGCTGCTTTGCCTGCGCCGCATTTTTCACACAGCCAAGCCCCTTTAGCTTCGCCACGGCATGCATATCGTTTGCCCAGCAGCTGCCGCGCCGTCTCGCCTCCTCAAAAAGCTCCACGGCCCTCGCATAATTGCGCATCACACCGTCTCCGCCGTAAAAGTACAGCTCGCCCAGACGATTGTAGCAGCCGTAATCATCCTCACTGAGTCCCTCGGTCAGATACCGCTCGGCCAGTCTCGCATTCTGTGCCATGCCCCTGCCCTGCAGCGCCGCTTTTCCGAGGCGGAAGCAGACGCTCTTTTGTCCGCCTTCATACGCCTTTGTCCACCAGTATACCGCTTCTTCAAGCTTTCCCGCTTCCTCCAGATTCATACCGTACCCTGCCTGAAAGGTCGGATAACCGTATTCGGCGCCGCGGCGGTCAACCTCCGCGGCCTTCCCCGGGTTTTTCGGCAGGATGCCGTCATTTCCGTTTTCATAGAGCTGATACAGATTATTTCCGCTCAGATAGACACCTGCGGCAAACGCCTTTTCAAACCAGTCGACGGATTCGTAATTTGCCTTCCGGATAAATTCCAGCAGCGCCGCTTTATTTCCGGAAATTTTTTCTACCGCTTCCTGCTCGATCTCCAGGATATCTCCCCAAAAGCACACATTTCCCACCATATACTGGCAGAACGGCTCGCCGCCCTGCGCTTTCTCGTAAATAACGTCAAATGCCTCTTTGAGACTTTCAAACGGCATGTCCCGCTCCGCCTGACTGTCAAACTCGCCGCACCGCATCGCGCCCAAAACGCCCATTGCGCTTCCGCCGCGGATGCTCTCATGTATCAGCCGGCTTACCTTTTCGTCGTCCTCGGGAAACCCGTGATACTTCCAGACATACTGTGCGCCGCTGTAGCAGCGCGACAAAAGGTACGCCGCATCGGCATCCCCGTTTTTATATGCGCGCTCGAGCAGTGCAAATCCCTCTTTTCCTCTCTGCTCCCGCAGTCTGTAATAGATCAGCTCCAATGCCTGTTCCACTTCATCGCTGAAAAACTTTCCCATATGACTCCTCCGTTATATCCATCCGTACTTATCAACAATTTTCCACTTTATCCGGAATCCATTTCCGTATTTTGCCATATATTTCTTCGAGATAAATGGGTTTTGGCAAAAAATCACTCATCCCGATGCGCAGGTATTCCTCCCTCTGCTCTTTTGCCGTATTGCCGGTCAATGCGATAACCGGGAGCCTTTTATAAAATTCCCCTTCGAGTTTTCGGATTTCCTTTACCGCTTCCACACCGTCCATAACCGGCATCAGATGATCCATAAACACAAGATCGTATTCTTTTTCCTGAATCATCCGAAGCGCCTGCTTTCCGTCCGATGCAGTTTCGATCTGCATCATCAGCGGTTTCAGCATTTCTTCCGCAATCATTCGGTTAATCTCATTGTCATCCACAATCAGAATACGGGCGCCCGGAACCGTAAAATCCAGATTCTGCTCCTCAACTTCTTCCGTCTCACGCTCAAAAACGCGCGGGCACATCCCCTCTGCCGAATCCTGCTCCTCAATCAGGTTGCAGAAATTGTAGCCATACAGCGGTTTATTGACGACACGCATATCCTCCGGAAACAGGTTCTCCCTCATAGGATTTTGCACGCCGCAGCAAACTGCGTGCAAATCGGACAACCGCTCCAGCACCTCGTCCTCCGGCGCTTCCGATATGTCCGTAAGGTAATAGACCGGCCGTCCGGTATCTTCCGCAGACAGGATATCCTCCGTGTATGTCAGGTGATAACGGCGGCACAATTCCCTTAACGTCTCCTGTACGAGCTTATTTTTTATTCTGCCGATAACCACCGCCTGAAAATCGTCCGCAAGACATACCGCCCTTTTTGGCTCGATAATCTTTTGGTGAATCGTGAAATAAAATTCACTGCCCGCTCCGTATTCACTGGATACGCCGATCTCCCCCTTCATCAGTTCCACAAACTGTCTGGCAATCGATAATCCAAGTCCGGTCCCCTCTTTATGATGATTCCTTTTGGAATCCACCTGCTGGAAAGAACCGAAAAGTTTACCGATATCTTCTTTGCGGATTCCCTGTCCGGTATCCTTTACCGTAATAAGCAGTTCCGCATCGTCTCCGACGATCCCGTTGATTTTCACGGTCAGAAGTATATAGCCCTCCTCCGTAAATTTGGAGGCATTATTCATGAGGTTAATGATAATCTGCCGGATCCGCAGAGCATCCCCATACAGGCGGGCCGGAATATCCGGATCAATGTCAAAAAGCAACTCTACCGGCTTATCGCCGATGCGGTTTAAGATCATCATCCCCAGATCCCCGAGCAGCGGCATCAGATCATATTCCTCCTCCACCAGCTCCATCTTGCCCGCTTCGATCTTTGAAAGATCCAAAAGGTCATTGATCATCGCAAGCAGTGCATTTCCCGAGTTCTGTATATTCAACAGATACTCCCTGTCCTGCCTGGGGCGCTCTTTTCGCAGCATAAGCTGGGTAATGCCCACAATCGCATTCATCGGTGTGCGGATTTCATGGGATACATTGGATACAAATGCGGACTTTGCCTGACTGGCAGCATCTGCATTCTTTTTTTCTTCCTGCACCCGTTTCATCAGTTCGTATTGCTCCGTAACATCCACAAGAAACATGCTGTAACCGGATATTTTGTCTTTCTCCCGGATTTCTATTACCTTTTTCCGGTAATGCTTTCCCTGAATCTGCGGTATCTTTTCCTCATTCGTAAAAAGCCGGTACATATCCCCGGATACCGTTTCGTTCAGGAGCTTATAATCTAACTCCGGAAAGATTTTTTTTGCATACGCGTTGGAATCCAAATACCCATACATTTCATCTACGATGACAAAAGCGTCCTGCATCTGCTCAAACACCCATTTCTGTCCCAATTCCATAATTCCGAAAAAGTCATCGCGCTGTACGCCAATGATAACAGACAGAATGGACAGCGACGCAAAAATCGGAACAATATCAAACGGAATATCAACCAGCAGCATAACAACCAGCGATACAAAAATGACAGCCTGCGCTCCGGCCAGCATTGCAAGATGCTCTCTTTCCGACTTAATCTGTACCCTGAATATACGCACTGTCGTGTAAATCATTCCGCAGCCCAGAATCATGCACATCATGCAGTAACGCACCATATATAAAGTGCCGGGAACGTACTCTGTCAGCACCAGTCCAAGCGCTTCATTATGCCGGAATTCCAGCTGTCCGAAAACGAGATGCCTTAAGCTGTCAATCCAGACCGCGGCCAGAAATACGATATCCTGCACACACCAGAAGATCAGCAGTATCCGTGTCCACCTGTAATGCTTTAACTTCAGATAATACCACAGAAACAGACCAAACATCAGATAAAAAGTCACATTCCCGATATATTCCATTTTCAGCGCAATCAGCGCGCCCTCCTCTGTCCTGGTCCCAAGCAGCAGCAGGTAACTTCCATTAATGATCAGACAGCCGTAATTCGCCAGTAAAAGGTACATAGAACTGCGCGTCTGCGCCCTTCTGCCAAGAATAAAACATCCGGCGAAAGGGACAATGATACCGATTAACTGCACAATACGAAACAATACATGAATCATAATCTTTCTCCCGACACCTCATTGCACGGACTGCATAAAAACCGTTTTTTTCTCTCAATCATCTCCCCGATTCTTGCAATGTACTGGGCAACATCCTTCACATTCTCACACCGCCTGATCTGTCTGTCGGAGATAACCCGTTTTGAAATACTGCCTGCTCCAAGCGCCACAATATCCTGTTTCTCCTCCATAATCAGGATATTGTATACGCCGGCCTTCCCCGGCCGCGCATAGCCCACGTTCTCAAGATTCCCGGCCATACTCTTCTGGCGGTAGAGATAGTACGGCAAAAGCCCGAGCTTCCCGGCGTAATCCGCCGCAAGATCCATATGCTCCTGAGTGTTTACCATCTGATAATCTCTGTAGTCCTCCCGAAACATATTGAGTCTCGCCGCCCGCTTTAACGCCAGCGAGTGGACCGTGATATTGTCCGGGCCAAGCGCGCACAGCCGCTCCAACGTCTCCCGCACATCGGAAAGCGTCTCCCCCGGCAGTCCCATAATTAAATCCATATTTATATTGTCAAATCCAAGCTCTCTGGCCATGTGAAAGCTGTCTATGGTCTGCTGCACCGTGTGATGCCGCCCGATGACCCGGAGCGTCTCCTCCCGCATTGTCTGGGGATTAACGGATATCCGCGAGACACCGTGCCGCCGCAGCACCGCAAGCTTTTCCCGCGTGATACTGTCCGGCCTTCCGGCCTCCACCGTAAACTCAAGACAATCCGACAAATCAAAACTGCATTTAATTTTCCTGATAAGCCTGTCGAGCTGATAAGGCTCCAGCGTCGTCGGCGTACCGCCGCCGATATAGACCGCGTTCAGATGCTTCCGCGCATATTTCACCGCGGCAAAGTCAAGCTCCCGCTCCAGCGCGTCCAGATACGCGTCCACGCGCTTCGCCCAGGCGTGCAGCGGATAGGAAGTAAACGAACAGTACAGACAGGTCGTCGGACAGAACGGAATACCGATGTACAGACTGTAACCGTTCTGATAGTCAATTTTTCGCAGCAGTTCCAGCTCCCGCTCCGCGATATCGATCGACAGCTGTGTCTTCTCGTCGGAAGTCCCGTATGTCTCTTTCATATACCGGCGGATTTCGTCCCGGCTTTTGCCCTGCTCCAGAAACTTCATCGGAATTTTAGTCGGCCGGATTCCGGTCAGTGTTCCCCACGGAAGCTCCCGCCCCGTATATCCCGCCAGAAGCTGGTACAGATTTTGTTTCAGACGGTTTTTCGTGTCCGCCCGGTCGGAAAAATCCACCGCAAACGAGCACTCCGGCAGCACGGCGCCGCCGTCCCCGCTCTCGCGCCAGATAATCCGGATGCGCTCCGGCAGATATGTAATCCGCATCTCCCACAGAAGCGGTTCCCCGCAGGCTTTCTCCTCCGCCGTCACGCGGACCGTCTCCCCCGGATAAAATGCCTTGATCAGAGAATGAATGTCATACTCAAACTCCGGTTTGTTTAATTTTACCGTTATCATCATTTTTATAAGTACGGATTGTACATCCGTTCCGTTCCAATCGTTGTGATTTCGTTATGTCCCGGATACACCGTCACATCGTCCGGCAGCGTCATCAGCTTTTCTCTGACAGAGCGCACCAAATCCGTCATACTGCCCCGCGGAAAATCCGTGCGCCCGACCGACTGTGCAAACAGCGTATCCCCGGCAAACAGCAGTTTCTGGTAGGGGAAGAAATAACAGCAGCCTCCCACCGTATGTCCCGGGGTGTGGAGCACCCGGATATGAACTCCCGCGAGGTCGAGCTCCTCCTCATCCCGAAGATAGCAATTCGCACGATAAGCGCGTGTTTTTCCTTCCCATCCGCTTAAATTCAAATCAGGATTTTCTAAAGTTTCCTGTTCTTTTTCGAGCGCATAAATGCTGATATCAAACTGTTTTGCAAGCTCCTCGGCCGCCCCGGCATGGTCAAAATGGCCATGCGTCAATAAAATTGCAGCTGGTTTTAACTTTTCTTCCCCGATGATTTCCGCAAGCTTGCCCGCGCTTGCCCCCGGGTCCACGATCAGCGCTTCCCCGGTCTCCTCATTGACTGCAAAATAGCAGTTTGTCTGAACCGGCCCCACCACATACTGCTCTACTCTTATCTGAACCATAGTCTCCTCCATTTCAGCCTGTCGTCCGCTCAATATCAATCACACTCTCGACCTGCCGCAGACGGTCAATCAGACTGTTCAGCTCGGCCCGCCCTTTTGTGGAAAACGCCACGTCAATCGTCGCGACTCCCTGCTTGTTTGTCTTTGAGTTCATTCCGTTGATATTAATCTCCCGCCCGGTAAAGACTTTCGTGATATCCACCAGAAGCCCGGTGCGGTCATTGCCGAATATCTTAATCTCGGCCAGATAAAGGCCGTCGCCTTCCTTGTCGCCCTCATGCTGCCACTCTGCATCAATCAGGCGCTCCCGCTCCATCTCCGAGAGGTTGATCATATTGATGCAGTCGGTGCGGTGAATTGACACGCCGCGGCCCCTTGTCACAAAGCCGACAATCTCATCCCCCGGAACCGGTCTGCAGCATTTTGAGAAATGAACCGCCACATCGTAGAGCCCCTTGACGATAATGCCGCTCTTTGAGTGCTTCCCCGTGCTTTTGCTCTTGCTCTCGGCAATGGTCTGCATCACTTCCTCATCCGTGATATGCGCGAGGTGGTCCTTCTTATACTCCTCGTACATGCGGTTCACGATCTGGCCCTCCTTGAGCCCGCCGTGTCCCACCGTCGCAAGGCAGGAATTCCAGTCATGGAATCCGTATTTGCGCATAATCTTGCTCTGGTATTCCGGCTTATTGATGTCCGGGAAATTGATCCCCTTCGCCTTTGCACAGTTCACCAGAAGCTCTTTTCCCCGGATAATATTCTCTTCTTTCAGCTCGCTGCGGAACCACTGGTTGATCTTGTTCTTCGCCTGGGTACTCTTAACGATATTCAGCCAGTCTCTGCTGGGCCCCTTGGAATTCTGAGACGTCACGACCTCAACGCGGTCTCCGTTCTGAATCACATAGTCGATCGTCACAAGCTTGCCGTTCACCTTAGCGCCGACCATCCGGTTTCCCACCGCCGAGTGAATGCAGTAGGCAAAATCGATCGGCGTGGAGCCGCTCGGCAGATTCTTGACATCCCCGGTCGGCGTAAAGCAGAACACCGTGTCGTTGTATAAATCCAGGTCGCTCTTTAACAGGCTCATAAATTCCCGGTTATCCGACAGATCCTGCTGCCACTCCAGAATCTGGCGCAGCCAGCTTAGCTTCTCCTCCTCCGTCACCGTCATCGGCTGCGGCGCGCCGCCGCTGTTGCTTGCCTCTTTGTACTTCCAGTGCGCCGCAATTCCGTACTCCGCGGTGCGGTGCATCTCAAAGGTGCGAATCTGTATTTCAAACGGCTGCCCTGTCGGCCCGATCAATGTCGTGTGCAGCGACTGATACATGTTGGGCTTTGGCATCGCAATATAGTCTTTGATGCGCCCCGGAATCGGCTTATACATCTCGTGCATCACGCCGAGCGCCGCATAACAGTCCTTGATCGAATCCACAATAATGCGTATCGCAAATAAATCATAAATCTGGTCAAGCGTCTTGTCCTGATTTACCATTTTCTTGTAAATACTGAAAAAATGCTTCGCCCGGCCGTCTATCTGCGCTTTGATTCCCGCATTCTCAATATGCCTGCGCACTTCCTCGACAAGGCTCTGGATATATTCCTCCCGCACGCTCTTGCGCTGGGCAATCTGGCGTCCGAGCTCATTGTATGCCTCCGGCTCCAGATATTTCAGGGATAAATCGTCGAGTTCGATTTTGATCTTTGAGATGCCGAGCCGCTGGGCAATCGGACAGTAGATCTCCTGCGTCTCCCTCGCAATGCGCAGCTGCGCTTCCTTTGACTGATATTTGAGCGTGCGCATATTGTGAAGGCGGTCTGCCAGCTTAATCATGATCACACGGATATCCTTCGCCATCGCGAGAAACATCTTGCGCAGATTCTCCGCCTGCATCTCAAGGCGCTCCGCCGACCGCTCCTTCGGGTCCGCCGTGTGATCGGTAAAATGCAGATGCTGCAGCTTTGTCACGCCGTCGACGAGAAGCACTACCTCCTCGCCGAACTCCTGTCGCATCTGTGCGTCCGTCATAACGGTGTCCTCAAGCACATCGTGGAGAAGACCGGCCGCAATCGTTTCCTTATCTAGTTCCAGGGTCGCCAGGATAATCGCCACAGACAGCGGATGGATAATATAGGGTTCTCCCGATTTGCGCACCTGTCCTTCGTGCGCCTGATACGCCACGCGGTATGCCTTCTCAATCAGAGAGGTATCCGCCGAAGGATGATATCTGTGCACACTCCCAATCAGCTCGTCAAACAATTCCTCCGGGCTCTTAAACTCTGTGGAAGCGCCGCATTCCTCCGCCTCTTTTACCGCAATATGTTCCGTATTCCGTGTTCCCATTTCTTCCGTGCGAATCTCTGACATGTACCTCACCCATTTCATCCATCATTTTTTATTCCAATATTATATTTTATTTCCTTATAAAATGCAACGCCGCCCGCAAAAAAACATCGTCTGAGAACATCCCGCACTCCGGACATATCTCCGCAATAATGTCAAAAACCGCCCATACGGCCATGAGCGGTTCATCGAAAACGCTTTACTCATCCGTCTGCGTCAGTGCAAGCACATAGCGTTTCATCCTTTTTTTCTCAATCGTCAGGCATTCAAGGAAGGAAAACCCGAGTCGTTTCGCAAAGTGCTCGGACACGGTGTTGCCCTCCTCAATCAGGCAGTTGAGCCTGTCTTGGCCGAGTTCTTTTTTCACGTAGGAGATAATCGCCGCGCAGACTTCCGCGGCATAGCCCTGCCTCTGATAGGGAACACCGACGGCATAGCCGAGTTCCAGCTCGCCCTCAAGCTCCTCCCTCATCTCCACACCGGCCCGCCCGATCAGGCGGCCCGTTTTCTTCTCACAGACAATCCACATCCCGTAGCCGTAGAACGGATAAACTCTGCTGATGTAGGCCTGCTGGTACTCCCGTTCTTCCTCATAATCATAGAGCGGTTCTATGTAATCCGTCATCCCCTCCCCGGCATACATCGCAAACAGCTCATCTAAGTATTCCATCGAAAATTCTTTGATCACACAGCGCTCTGTCTCGCAGATCAGCCATGGGATTCCATGATGCCGCTCGTAAACCCGGCGCAGAAACGTCCAGTCGACCTCCTCAAAGCCTTCCGCATACAGATCCGATCTGCAGCCGTCTTCCTGCCTCCCGGCTGTCTGAGACGCTTCGCATTCCCCCAGTTTCTCCGGGGACAGATAAGCGATTGACGCCATGTTCAGCCTCCCGGCCCATGCAAGCTGTGCATCGTTTCCCGAGATCAAAAGACACTCATGCGGCAGGCAATATGACGGCAAAACAGCCTCAAATATATAATTATAATTTAATTTACCGCCGTCTTCGCTCTCCCCGTCACACAGCTTTACGATCCGCCCACAGGGGCTACCATCGGCAGACAAATTCTCGTTCAAATAGGATTCCTGACGTTCGGGAAGCTCTCCTATAACTATATATTCTAGTTTTAACATTTATCATTCTCCGTGCTGTCTCCCGTGATGACCGCCTCCGTGGCCATGTCCATGACCATGTCCGTGACCGCCTGTTCCGCTCGTATCCCCGGCGCCCGAAGTCTCTCCGGATAAATCCTGAATTAAGTTTTCAATCTCACACATCGTCATTCCGTATATATCTTCAGCCGTCATTTCCGGCGCAATCTTCTGCAGTTCTAAAAGCGCACAATATTTTCCGTAAGAGAGCCCCTCTGCGTGAGCAGCCTCCACGTCATGAAGATCCGCCGAATGACAGCTGGTATTTCCGTGCCCTTCCACGCAGCTTTCAATGTCCGACAGAATCCGCTCGCCCTGTTCCTCCTCCGAGCGGACGACGGTAATTGTCAGCCACTCGTCCTGTGACAGATATCCTTTTATCTCGTCACTCGCCAGTATCTGATCGAGCGCTTCCGCGTATCCCATAAAACGAATATCAAGCGAATTTGCCAGCTTATTCCCGTCATCGTTATATTCTTTCACGGAAACCACCTTATCATACCTGTTTACCCACAATTCAAGCGACGGATTAATGTCAATGCTGATCACCGATGTCGGCGCAAAATAATATCGATATCCCCCCAGCGTCAAAAGGAGAAAACAGGCGGCCGCAGGGACAAGGCGTGCCGCTGACAGCGACCTTCTGCGCTTCGTGCGGCCGGTGTTTTCGTTTAAAAAAGCACGGGTATTTTCAATTAAAGTTTCCTCCGCATGGATTGCATCAAATGTCTCTTTTATCCTACTCATACTCATCACCACCCAGCTTTTCCCTCAGCGTCTGTCTGGCCCGCGCCAGATTTGTGTATACCGTGTTGACATTTTTCCCCAGAATCCGGCCGATCTGTTCCGCCGTGTATTCTTCATAATAGTAGAGATAAACAACATCCCTGTATTTCTGCGGCAGCGAGAGCACGGCCTCAAGCACCTCCGTATAATCCGGCGGAATCTCGGCCGCCTGTTCGATTATCTCGTCAAGAGACACCGTATTCCTGGCAAAAAAGCTCCTGCGCAGATCTTTACAGGCATTGATCGTAACACGAATCAGCCATGCTTTTTCATGCTCCTGATTTTCAAAAGAAACAGAACTAAGGACATATTTCAAAAAAACCGTTTGAAATATGTCCTCAGTGTCCGCATAATTCTTCAGATAAATCATGCAAAGCCGTCGAACGGTATCGGAATACCGCTCGATTGCCGCATTTACTTCCTGCTCGCCCCGCATATTATGTCCTCATCTGTAATCGGGATCATCCTTATCTGTGATGTCTTCCGCCATGATGTCCGCCGCTGTGATGACCTCCGCCATAATTGCCTCCGCCGTAGCTTACACCCTGACCGCAGTTGTCGCAGATTCCGTCTCCGTTTGTATCTACGCAGGCGCCCCCGCAGTTGACCGGCACATAATTGCCTCCGCCGTTGCTGTTTGTATCCGTGTAACCGCCGCCGTTACTTACGCCCTGGCCGCAGTTGTCGCAGATCCCGTCTCCGTTCGTATCCACACAGCCGCCTCCGCAGTTATAGCCCTGGCCGTAATGCCCGGCATGGCCTGACCACTGTCCGCAGCCGTCGCAGATCCCGTCTCCGTTTCCGTCATAATAACCGCCGCAGTTTGTTCCCTGACTGCAGTTATCGCAGATCCCGTCTCCGTTTGCATCCACCCATCCGCGTCCGCAGTGCAGATTCACACCGCAGTTGTCACAGATTCCATCTCCGTTTGCATCAGTATAACCGCAGCCCGGTGTTGTGCATGAATAGGAAACGACCTGCTGTTTCACCGCGGTATTCGTATTCGAAACCGTCTGCTGTACGGCCGAAGTATCCGGAACCGTGACGATATTCTTTTTCACCGCAGTATTCACCGTCATCTGCTTTACGCCGCTTGTATTCGACATAACCGTTTTTGTCGGATTTGCCGCATTTGCATTCGCAACCGCATTCGTATTGATCTGTTGCGCCCACTGATAACACATATGTGCATGACCATGCCCATGTGCGAAAACGCTCATCGTCCCCGTACATAAAATAACCGCAGCCATGCCAATGCCGATCAGACCTTTCTTCATTCCCTCTTTCCTCCTGTAAAAAACACATTCATTTCATATATTTTTAACCTTCTCTATCTATAATACGAATGCACGGATCAAATCCTTTCATTTTTTCTAAAAATAAAAAATTTTAAATTCACCTGTCGGATCTACTATCACTATACGTTCTGTCCGCGCATTTTACAAGACTTTTTTGTTCGCTCTTTACTATCTCGGCGATTTTCGCTACAATAGTTCTGTCAGAATTTGATACGCCCGGCACACGGGCAGAAAAGAGGTATAGAATGGCAAATCCAATCGTAACCATCGAAATGGAAAACGGCGATGTCATAAAGGCAGAGCTTTATCCCGAAATCGCGCCGAATACGGTCAATAACTTTATCAGCCTGATCAGCAAAGGCTACTATGACGGCCTGATTTTCCACCGCGTGATAAACGGCTTTATGATTCAGGGCGGATGCCCGGACGGAAACGGCATGGGCGGTCCCGGCTACGGCATCAAAGGCGAATTTTCCCAGAACGGTTTTCAGAACGACCTGGCTCACACCGAGGGCGTGCTCTCCATGGCCCGCTCCATGATGCCTGACTCCGCGGGCAGCCAGTTCTTCATCATGCATAAAACAAGCCCGCATCTCGACGGCGCTTACGCGGCGTTCGGAAAAGTGACGGAAGGCATGGACGCGGTAAACAAAATTGCGGAGACCGCGACCGATTACTCCGACCGGCCGCTGACCCCGCAGGTGATGAAAAAAGTTACCGTGGACACTCAGGGTACGGAATACCCGGAACCGGAGCGATGCTAAAGCATCGCCCCGGGCCCTGCGCCATTCATCCCGCAGTATCATATCCCTTCTCCTTTTATTTTATTTTTTGTCATGTTCTTGGAAAATACCTCGCCAATTCTTCTGCCAGCTCATACACCTTCGTTCCCGGCGCAATATCCGCTGGTGTTTTTCCCTTGTTTTCCTCTATAATCCTTTTCGCATACCGTAGCGCCAACTTGAAATTCCCTTTCTCCATCAGAATACCAAATATATCTTTCATATTCTTCTGATACTTTCCAATGCCCAACTCTTTAAACTTATCATTTAGGAATCTAACATACTCCGATCTATGATTGTTTGAAGTATAGTAAGCAAAATGCAATATAAACCAAAACTCAATACACTCATTACTCCATGCCGCATGATACTGCAAGTTCGGATTTTCCAGATTCAGCTTGTCCACACGTTCTGCTACGCCGTTAAAATCTTTTGCGGGGAAACTGTCCTTATCATACACGCACCAAATCTGTCCCCTGTCAATCCCGTTTTTGCGGACATATCTTTCTGCCATACCAATTACCCGCATAGTCTCCGCAGCACAAGGCTCAATTTCAATTAAGACCATATCCTTGTAAATGGGATTATCCTCTATCAGCCGCTTAAATCCTTCAAAATAAAGCGGTTCCGTTTGCTCTCCCTCGCAGAAAATATAATAGCGGTATTCCTTTTTCTCCAGATATTCCTTGCGCCTCTGTTTCCGCCATTGAGTCGTTCCCTTTTTCTTAGGCATTGACATCACTCCAATCTATAATCTTTTTCAGATATGGATCTGCGCCATACTTGCCCTCTAAATATTGCTTGTCATATTTTGCATCCATACGGACAGATTCGCCCTTCGTATTCTTAAATTCTACCAAAGAATACAGTTTAGAATTCTGCTCCTTTCCCTTTGCCACAAACCAGATTTCATCGCGGCGAAATATATCGTTGTTCATAGTAGACAAATCGTGTGAAGTAAAAATTAATTGCGCACCATTCCTGTTAACCTCCATATTATTGAACAACATAATGACATAGCTCAGCAAGACCGGATGAATTTTTGCATCCAGCTCATCAATCACTAATGTTGTTCCAACAACAAGACTTCTTGCAATAAAAGGAAGCAATCCGAACAGTTTCCTAGTTCCGCTGGACTCTTCTGACAAAGCCAATTCCGTACTATAACCATTTACTGTATGCTTAGTATAAACTTCTATATAATTTTCTTCTTTTTCCTCAACCCGAAAATCCTCTATATCCAGATCCATTTCACGAATCATATCCAACACAAGTTTTTTAACCTCGTCTGTCTTAGCTATGGCTGTCCGCAGTTCCTGTCTCGGGTTCCCATAGTTTAAAAAGTCAATAGACTCCTCAAACCATTCAATCACATCGGAAATCACTTCATTCTTTTTATAAGTGATTCCCAAATAGGATAGCAACGGCAACGTCTCTGAAATTTCTTCACTGATTTTGATTTTACCGAACACTCCCTTTAAATCAACTTCATTCCCGTTTCTCACAAAGAGAGCCGAACGCCTTCCGGTATTTAATTTGATCCGATCCAGGCTCTCATAAACAACAAATTCCTGTCGCACATGAAGGATATAACGATATTCTGCAATAGCAGTTCTGAAAAACAACTCAAACTCCGTTGGTTCCTTTTTCGTTTCTTCCGAAAAAGCAAAAGGCTCCACCGGAATCTTCCTTGCCTTGTATTCACACTCTGTCTTATCACAAGTTGCGCACAGCGGCCTTAACATTTTTGCATTCATTGTATGCAACGCTTCCAATACATTAGATTTACCGCCGCCATTCGGACCATAAATCACAGATACCGGCAAAAAGCTTTCTCCATCTTCTGTTTTAATAATTCTATCCCTATGCTCCATGATAGCTGCCGCCTGCATATCAAACGTTATCGCTTCACGAATGCTTTTATAATTTTTCACAGTAAATTGGCATAACATACTTTCCACCTCCATCTTTTATCTATAATTATAGACAGATTTGAGTTTTTGTAAACAGAATTTGAGTTTTATTCTCAAATTATCACTTGAAATTCCATTGTTTTCTTTCATACACTAAAACCGACCCGCCGGACGTTTCGTCCGGCGGGTGATTTCTGCGCTACAGTCTCAATATAATGTTTTCTCCCTGCCGCGCGCAGCCTCTTCTTTTAACTTCGCATTCGTATCCTCCACATTCATCCTGGAGAGCACCAGCATAATTACGATATCGATAATCAGCGGAAGCCACAAATACATGATGTGAAGCATATTGATGCAGGAAGCCGGCTGCTCCGGAAGTCTGCCGTCAAATCCGCTGAATTCCAGCATCCATCCGGCAATCGCGGTTCCGAGACCTCCTCCGAGCTTCACGCCGAGGGACGTGCAGGAATACATGGTTCCGTCCACTCTCTTCCCCTTCGTCAGAAAAGTATACTCGGAACAGGAGGCAATCACCGCATTCATATCTCCCTGCCAGGGTCCCTGCCCGAACGCGGCAAGCGCCGTAAATATCAGCATCATCGGAACACTCCCCATATATCCCGCGACCGCCACAAGCGCCCTGCCGACCACGGCGATCATATAACCGGCCAGATTCAGCTTATACATTCCCTTCCACCTGCCCACAAGCGCCGGTGTAAAAATCAGCGCGATAATCAGGGGAATATTGACCGCCCACGAAAACACGCCGTAGAGATTTTCGTTCTTCAGCACATACGTCATGTAATAGATGCCGGCGTTAATCATCGCCCCGTATAGCTGCTGCAGAATATATACCCCGCAAATCATCAGGTAAAACCGGTTGGACAAAAGGAGCCCAAACGCTTCGATCAGCCCGTATTTTTCTTCTTCCTGCTTTTTCTCTGCACCGGCATTCAGTTCCTCCTCGCAAAGCTCCTTTACGGAAAGCACCGAAACGGTGTTGACGGCAAGACCGATTACCGCATAGATAATCGCCACCGTCCGCCATGCCGCCGCACCGCCGCCGCATGCCGCGACAAAACCGATTGTGACCGACTGAATCAGCAGGCTTGTGGCAAACGCGAAGATAAACCGGCAGGAGCCCATCTGCACCCGCTCTTTGCTGTTCTTCGTCACAAGCGAGGTGAGGGCGGAATAAGCGATATTATTCGCCGTATAAAAGACGCCGTTCAGCAACGTGTAGGCGATGAAAAACCATGCATACTGCGCCGTTTCGCCCCAGTCCGTGGGCACGGCAAAAATTGCCGCCAGCGTCACCGCACAGCCGATATAGCCGTAGAGCATCCACGGCCTCGCCCTGCCGAGCCTGCTGCGGGTCTTGTCAATCATCGAGCCGAAGAAAATATCCGTAAATCCGTCAAACAATTTCGAAACGGCGATCAGCGTCCCCACAATCCCCGCGGAAAGACCGATCGTATTCGTCAGATAAATCATGACAAACGAAGACAGAAACGCGTATACCACATTGCCGGCAATATCCCCTGCGCCGTACCCCACTTTGTTGTACCATTTTAAATAAGTTCTTTCTTCCATAAAAATACCCCCATATCTTGTCTTTATCCCTTCACATACGGAACCAGCCGAAATCCGAACCGGAACTGGTTTTCGTCAAACCGATATCTGTCACGCAGCTTCGGCCCGCAGCTGTTTGAACCGATCCCGTTCTGCGCATAGTCGAGGCACAGTACCGTGCTTCCCGACGCCTCCAGCTCAAAATTATGCGCCTTCTGCTCCAGCTCCTCCTGCGTGTAAACCGATGACTGAAAAGAAAATTTTTGCTCCGATGCCACCGCCAGACCAAACTTTCCGCCGCAGAGTTCCACATAATCGCAGTCAAAACGGCTTCCGTTTTCCTGCGGGCGGATATAATCCTCGTGCAGCTCCTCGATGCCGCAGCGGTACAGTCCGTGGCTTGCGGCCCTGTGCTTATCGCGGTAGCTCTCCATCGGGCCGTACCCGTAATAGGAGACATTACAGAGCCTGTTGTCAAGGAAAAGACGCACGCCGAACCTCGGCAATTCCGGAAATTCCCCGTTTTTACAGACCTCAAGCGCACATCGTATTCCCCCGCCGTTATCCACCGTCCAGACGGCCCCGACATCCATAATCCGCTGAACCGACGCAGCCAAAACCGATAGATTCCCCCGGATCACCACTCTGTCCTTATACCGCTCCACCACAGTCCCGCGGGCGCTCGTATACGCTTCTCTGTAACATGCTTTCTCCCACGCAGGCTTTACATACATGTCGTTATCCGTGGGCGCCCTCCAGAGATTCAGTTCCATCGGACGATCCAGATATTCTCTGCCGGCATACCGGAGGCTTTCAAACAGTCCGCTTTTTCTGCTGTATGCATATGTAAACCCTTTTCCCCGTAAAATCACGCCGCTGTCTGTCTCCGTCACCTCCGGAGCCGTCCCCGTACCGCGTTCCTCCCGCAGCCACTTTAAGGCGGTCTGATTTCTCCCGTCCTCATTTGCAAGCGGGATTTCATCAAAGCCGAGTATGTGTCCGGCGGGCATCAGCGGCATATCTTTCAAAAGCTCATAGGTAACCATTAAGTAGACCCGGCCCGCCTTCGGAACCGTGATATCCAGTTTTATGTCCGCCTCCCCGTGCGGCGCGACGGAAACCGCAGGAAGCGTCCCCGCCTGCACGCGGATGCCGTCGCAGGTCACCGCATAGCGCAGCACCGCATAATCCTTCAGATCCGTAAAATCCAGATAATTGTGAATCCTCAACCGCTTCTCCTTCACATCGCAGGAGACTACCCGCGCCGGGCGGTGTACATTTTTATATTCCAGAAGTCCCGTGTGCGGGGTGCGGTCCGGATAGACAAGCCCATCCACGCAGAAATTCCCGTCATGAACGGTCTCGCCGAAATCTCCCCCGTAAAAATACTTTACTTTTCCGTTTTCCGCCCGCCCCATATCGACGGCGTGGTCGCACCACTCCCAGACAAAGCCGCCGCACATGGCGTCATACTTCTGCGTCATCTGAAAATAATCCTCCAGGTCCCCCGGCCCGTTCCCCATCGAATGGCTGTATTCCACGAGCAGAAACGGTTTGCCCGCCTCTCTTTGCAGATACTCCTCAATTTCCCCGACGGCGGGATACATCCTGCTGTACAGATCCAGATTCGCATAGTCATAAACCTTGTCATAATTGCGGTATCTCGCGCTCTCGTAATGGGTGATACGCTCCGCGTCAAACGCCTTTGTCCACTGCAGCGCCCGCTCGAAATTACAGCCGTATGCGCTCTCGTTTCCCATCGACCACATGATGATGCAGGGACGGTTTTTGTCCCGCTCCGCCATGCGCTGCACACGGTCTAAAATCGCGCCCTCCCACTTCGGGTCATCCGCAATTGTCTCATTCCAGCGCCGGAATCGGTTATCATCGGTATCCTCGCTGTAATACAGCAGAAACGGACCGTGCGCCTCAAGATCCGCCTCGTCAATCACCATAAACCCGTACCTGTCGCACAGCTGATAAAAATAGGGTGCGTTGGGATAATGGCTCGAGCGGACGGCATTAAAATTATGCCGCTTCATCATGGTAAGGTCCCTCATAATCTGCTCTATCCCGACAGCGGGACCCGTGACCGGGTCACTGTCATGGCGGTTGACGCCGTGAAGCTTGGTATTCTGTCCGTTAAAGTAAAACACGCCGTCCTTTATCTCAATCCTCCGAAATCCCGCATAATCCGTAATCACCTCATGTTCCGTCTCGATGACAACCGTATACAGGTAGGGACATTCCGCACTCCACGGCTTCGGATCGTCAATCTCCAGCAAGAGACTGCCCGCCCATGCCGCGCCCGAAGCCACCGGCCGCATCCCCCCGTCATAGACGGATACCTTTGTGTCGACCGGGGAACCTTCGTAAAAAAAATCCAGCTTTATCTTCCCGCGCCCGTCTGCGGCGGATGATGTGATGCGGTAATCCCGGATATGCCGGACAGGACGTTTCAGCAGATAAACGTCCCCGAAAATCCCGCTCATCCGAAACTTATCCTGATCCTCGAGGTAGCTGCCGTCGCACCATTTCAGGACAAGCACTGCGATTCTGTTTTTTCCCTCCCAGAGCATCCCGGTCACGTCAAACTCGCTCGTCGCGTGAGACACCTGACTGTACCCCACATAAACCCCGTTGATCCACACATAGAAACAGGAATCCACGCCCTCAAAATTTAAGTATGCCTTTGGCGCACGCCCGTCCGGCCGGTAGTCAAACTCACGGACATATGCGCCGCACGGGATATCG
The DNA here is from genome assembly GCA_910577925.1 of uncultured Roseburia sp. Taxonomy (GTDB): domain Bacteria; phylum Bacillota; class Clostridia; order Lachnospirales; family Lachnospiraceae; genus Roseburia. The sequence continues at coordinate 20,711 of CAJTOI010000003.1, read as the reverse complement.
TGCGGAACATACGGCGGGTCAAAGGGAAACGGATACCTGATATTCGTATACTGGTGGGTATCATACCCCGCCGTCTGCCAGACCCCGGGAACGGTTATCCCGTCAAAACCCGAAACGTCATACTCCTGCTCATAAAATGCATCCGTCACATCATAGATACTCGCAAAATACCGGAACTTCCAGCTTCCGTTTAAAAGCTGCAGGCGGTCCGATTCCTCCCTCTGCTCCACAGGATCATCCATTCTCGCTGAGGCCGGAACATAATATGCCCGCGCCGGCATCGTTTTGTCGTGCAGAACGTTAAGATTCTCGTAGTATCTCGGTACGATCATTTTTGCGCCCTCCTTTCAATATACACTTTTTTGTTCTGTCGATGTATTCTGTGATTTTATTCTAGGATTTTAAGCCGACAAAGTCCATAAATACAATTAGACAAAACATGCACAAAATGATACTATATAGGTATCAACCACCGGGAGGCGCCGCATATGTATCTAAATTCGGGATATCTGCACAATTCGCTTATCGATTTCAAAGATAAATCAAGACCCCTGATCGTCGGAAGCTGCGGCACGTACCGCCTGCACACGCATCCGAAGCTGCCCACGTACCGGCCCAGGGGAAGACTGGATTTCCAGATCATCTATGTCTCTGCCGGCACCGCACATTTTCATTTCGGCAGCGCCCAAAACGATACGATCGTCCCTGCCGGCAATATGGTGATCTACAGACCGAAAGAATTTCAGAAATACGAGTATTACGCCACCGATCAGACCGAGGTATACTGGGTCCATTTTACGGGCGGAAATGTTAAGAATATCCTCAGAAGCTACGGCATCACGGACGATATGCGCGTCGTGTATGCGGGCACTTCCCTGGAATATGTAAGAATATTTAAAAAAATGATATCCGAGCTCCAGCGCCATCAGGCGGACTACGAAGAGATGCTTGCAATGCTTCTCCGCCATCTCTTCATTCTCCTGCACAGACAGCTCTCCAAACAGCGCGTCCTCAAAAACGAATATCTCGACAGCGAGATGGACCTGGCAGCACAGTATTTTAATGATAATTATAATTCCGATATCAGCATTCAGAACTATGCGGCATCCCGCGGCATGAGCGTAAGCTGGTTTATCCGCAATTTCAAAGACTATACCGGCTCCACTCCCATGCAGTACATCGTCTCCGTCCGCATCACAAATGCACAGATGCTGCTGGAAACCACCAAGTACACCGTGACCGAAATCGGACGGATTGTCGGCTATGAAAATCCTCTGTACTTCAGCCGCGTGTTCCGCAGGCAGAAGGGCTTCTCGCCCTCCGCTTACCGGAAAACGGTTTCAAAATCCTGACCGCATCCCGGAGCATCCATACTGTATGCAATGTCGGTCTGCAGGTAACAGAGGCAATCATCAAATCTTCATATTCCTCCTTTTGGGCGCAAAAAAACGCATGGTTTACAATTTACTGTTCCATGCGCCTTTACGCTGTTTTTTATATTAAATTGTTTTGCTGATTACACCAACTGCATAACCTCGGCTTCAAGTTCTTTTATATCACTTTCGATTAGTTCTTCAAATGATAGTTAGGATTTGCAAAAAGCCCTTACGTTCTATTATTTGCCATGCAAATGTAAAGCTGTCTTGATAGCGTGCAAATGTGTTTTGAGGTAGAATAAGGACACAAAATCAAAGGAGGTATCCATATGGAATTTTCAGAAAAACTTATCGCACTACGCAAAGGCAGAGAATTGACGCAGGAGCAGTTAGCCGAGCAGTTAAATGTTTCCAGACAGTCTATTTCAAAATGGGAAAGCGGGCAAGTTATACCCGAAGTAGAAAAGATTGTTGCATTGAGCAAGGCATTTAATGTAACACTGGATTATCTGTTGAAACCGTCAGAAATAGATGAGTTATCCGTTAAGACAGATATGCTGGAGCTGCAACAAAAGCAGCTGTTAAGCAGGGAGCAAACACGCACAAAAATTTTTAAAAACATTTTATATTCGGTTGCAATTTATTTCGTATTCTTTGCGGCATTCTTAGTAGAACATTACTACTTTTTCTCTTTAGAATGGGAAGTATGGGGGAAACCTGTAATTTTTGCAGAGTTTTTCGTTGCAACAGCAATCGTTATAATTATTTGGGCAAAGAATTTTACTAATAGACAGAAAAACTGATTTTCATTGGTAAGTAGTCAGGGGGCGACAGCCTGATGAGCTGCCGCCCCTATGTCACATACAACCTTTGCTCCGACAAAACCGCATCCCTTCCCTATGCTTCGATTCTGCGGCTCATCTCATGCCACTCTTCTTTGCCCCACGCAGAATCAGCGATTCCGCGGTCGGTAAATCCCATCTTTTCATACATCTTTACCTTTCCCTGCAGGCATGTGAGCAAAAGCATCTTTCTGCCCCGCTCTCGCTCCCGTCTCACATATTGAGCGACCAGCTCCCCCGCAAGCCCCTGCCCGCGGTGCTGCGGCAGCACGTCAAGTCCCAGCAGCATAATGTTGCTTCCGGCCGGATTATGCAGACCCGCATCCGTAAAAAATTCATCCCGGAACGAATCCTCATCCGTCGCAAGGCCGTTCAGAAAGCCCGCCATCCCGCCGGTCTGTCTGTCCACCGCCGCCAGAAACAATTCCGGCGCTTTTTCGATCCGCTCCCGCATATGCTCCTCTGAGCACGCCTCATTCGGCGGAAAACAGATCCGCTCAATCTCTGCGGCCCGTTCCGCCTCCTCCTTCCGGATATCCCGAAATTCATATCTTTCCGAAATATCTTTTCCCTGTTTTTCATTGCTGTCATCATGAAATCTCATAGCTGTTCTCTCCGTTTCGGTATGCGCTTGCGGCATATTTTGCCTTTATCATATCAAATCCGCACTTGGAAAATCAATCCTCTGTTTTTCTTCTGTATTTTCCGAAGGTACCTTCGATGAACAAGGGCATACACGCCTCAAAGCGTGATAATTTCAGCATTTTCTTCGTTATCCTCAATCGGCGTACGTCCAGTACGCCTCAATTGTCTGCCTTGAAAATGCTGAAATTATCTCCGCTTGAGGTCGAAGAGTCAGGCAGAAAAAAATTTTGTGTCCTGCAAGGCACTCGAGCGCCGCGTACAGGGCGTACGCGAAGTGAGGGTAACGATACAGGACGCAAAATTTATTCTGCCCTGACCGTGTGTGCCCTTGTTCGTCGAAGGTACCGCAGACCTTTCCTTTCGCCCGGCCGCCGCTCCCGCCGCGGCCACGCACGCCGCAAACACGCCGATCACATATCCCGCGCGCAGTCCCGGCGGCTCAAATACCAGCGCGATCCGATGCTCACCCTCCGGCAGCACCGCCCCCGCAAATACCTTATTCACCGTCAGAAGCGTTGTCTCCTCCCCGTCCACAAACAGCCTCATGCCTTTCTGTACCGGGATCGACGTCACAAACAGTCTGGCCCGGCCGACCTCTGCCGCGCAGGATAAAACCTCATTTCCCGCCGTCTGCACAGGCCGCACGGTTTCAATCCGCTTCTCGCAAAACAGCTTCTTGTCATAGGTATGCCACTGCACATTTGAAATCTTATATTTCCCTTTTGAAAACACGACTTCGAGCGCATCGACGCCGTCCGCATCCGATTCCGAAAACTGATAGTGAAACTCCTTGTTCCCGTTCGGATAGGGCGCGCTTTTTCCGGAAAGCTTATTGCGGATTCCGTTGATGTCAATTATGACCGCCCCGGACCGCTCATTTTCAACCGCAAACGACAGCAGCAGAATCTCTTCCCGAATGCCGGTCCGAAACCGAAGCGCGAGTCTGCTCTCCCGCTCCGCCGAAATCTCATAGACTCCCGGTTCCGTCTGCACGATCGAGAGCCCCTCCGGCAGCACGGCATCCTCAAATACCGGCTCATACGGTTCCATTTTACTCCGGAATTGTCCCTGTTTTGCAAACGCTGCCTGTCCCGGTTCACCTGCGCTCTCATCGCCGTACGCCGCCCCGGCAGCGGCCGCATCAGCGACCGTGGTCCGCATCAGCGCGTCGAGTCTGCCGTATGCGTCCAGCGCGTCAAACGTTTCTTCGTCGATTGCGTCCTCCGTCAGATACGCCGTCGGCAGCACCGCATCATTCTCCGCCGTCACGCCGTCGCCCCGCTGCCCGGTGACGCGGTAGCCATCCGGCGCCCGACCGTCGGTCTCCAGATAGCGCACCCCCATAAAATGCAGCAGAAACGGATTGTCCGCCGCAAGAATCGCCATACGGTTATTGCAGGAAACCGGCGTCAGCAGCACGTCATAATAAAACCTCGCATACGCGTCATTGAATACCGACGAATACATCGTGCTTCTCTGCCGGTCCCCCAGGGTGCTGTTGCACGTATTCAGCGGGGACGCGATACTGTCCGCGCGGTAAAGCTCCGCTCTGTCTGCGCCGCGCGCCGCATCCTTCCATCCCCGCACAAGCTCCGCGGCATCCGCCCTGCTGACATACCGCTCCGTCTGCGCCGTCTGCAGGAAAAAACACGCCGGGAGCACCAGAAGCACAAGGTACGGCGCTTTTGCAGACGAATGTTTCCCGGACAGCAGCACGACGCCGAAAAGCACCAGCACATCCGCCGCAATCCATAAAAACCGCTCCTTTCCGACGTACAGCGCGGCCACGCCCGCAAGCGGCACAAACGCAAGCAGCTTTTTTTGCATCGTCTCTTCCCGTATATGCCCGAATACCCGCACACAATGCAGCAGCACAAGCGGCGCAAACGGAATCAGAATTTTGCCCCTCACATACAGCGTGCCGTTTAAAATCCACGCGGCCGCGCCGACTCCCGCACATACGAGATAACACAGGCTATCCGCGCGAAGACGCCGACTCCCCAGCCCCAGAAACAGCGCATAGAGCGCCGCCGCGGTCAGTCCCATCCCGTAGGGGGAATATAGCAGCGACGAAAAATTCCACCGCACGCACAAAAGCTCCGCAAGTCCTACGGACGCCCCCTCTCTCTGGTGCTCTAATATCGCCAGTCCCGTTGGAATCAGCAGCGGCGCGGCAAGTCCCGCGGAGAGCGCTGCCGCCCTGACATACGGCCGGAAAAATGCGCTCCCCTCTTCCCGGTACCAATACCAGCCGAGCGCGGCTAAAACCGCCGCCGCATAATAAAAGCTATTGCAGTATGTGAGCGCCAGACACAGCGTCGCCCACCCGTATTTCCTGCGCTTTACCGCGCGAAGCGCCGCGAGCAGGAACGGCATATAGCTGACAAACATCACCTGCCTGTGCGTGTGGAAAAAACATGCCGCAAACAGAAAAAGCACGCTCCCCCAGAAAGCCGCAAACTCCTTTTGCCCGTCATCGAGAAGGAGGCGGTAAAACAGCAGCACGGAAGCGAGATAGCCGGCCAGCATATATCCGATGACAAGAAACAGCATCGGCACCCGCTGTAAAACGCAGCCGATCAGAATATCCGGCCGCAGATAGCCGTAATACGAAAATAAAAATCCGTTGCTGCCCCCGCCGAGCGGCAAAAACGCCGGGAGCAGCGTCCCCTGCTTTGCACAGGCCGCCCGTATCGTCTCCGCCAGCGCAATATGCTGAGGCAGCCAGTCCGTCGTCGAACCGTACACGCATCCCCGCGGTACGCTTGCCGCTGCCGCGATCACAAATATAGCCGTCAAAAGCAGCGGGTAATGCCGTCTTGTGTATTTCTTCAATGTCTTTTCCTCCCCGTCAGATCTTTCTCTCCTACTTATACACGGCACTTCTTAAAATCCGGCGAAAAAATTTCTTAAAAAACCTGAAAAAAGCTTAAGAATTCTTAAGATACCCTCCGCCGCACATTTGTGGTATAATAGGCTCGCTGACATGAGACATGGCAAATTTCGGCACGGGGAGACGCTTATTCAATGGAACAGCTTACACAGATACTGGTTGCGGACGACAACCCGGAAATCCGGGAAATCATAACGATACTGCTGAGCGCGGAAGGCTTTCGGGTGACGGGTGCGCCGGACGGAATGGCGGCTTTGGAAATCCTTTCGGAGCAGACGTTTGATCTGATTATCTTAGATGTCATGATGCCGAACCTCGGCGGCTATCAGACATGCGTCAAAATCCGGGAACAGACGAACGCTCCCATTCTCTTTTTAAGCGCCCGCACCGCAGACAGCGACAAGACGCTCGGCTTCTCGAGCGGCGGGGACGACTATCTCGCGAAACCCTTTTCCTACAGCGAACTCGTCAGCCGCGTCAAAGCGCTGCTGCGGCGCTATCAGATCTATCAGGGAAAGTCCGCGGACATGCCGCCCGCGCAGAAGGAAACCGCGCTCTTTATCCGTCAGCTGACGATTCACACCGACACCTTGGAGGTACTCGTAAACGATATCCCAATCGAGCTGACCGACACGGAGTATGCGTTGCTTTTGCTGCTTGCCGCACATCCGAAACAGATTTTTTCGGCGGAGCATCTCTATGAAGCGGTCTGGAAAGAACCTTATTATCACGGCGCCGCCAACACCGTCATGGTGCACATCCGCAATCTGCGCAAAAAAATAGAGACGGACCCGAAAAATCCGTCTCTGATTAAAACTGTGTGGGGAAGGGGGTATCGCTGTGACTAAACAGACATTTCCCGCGCTCAAAATACGCGCCCGGCTGCTGCTGCAGATTTTGATCGGCGGCATCTGCGCGCTGCTGCTGTGGGAGTTTTTATTCCGCAATGTCGATACCGTCTGGGACTCCGTCAAAACGCTTCCTCCCTTCTATATGGATATCGATGCGCTGTCCGAACAGACCGCGGCTTACGCAAAGGATCTCGACCTCCCCGACCATGAAATCAGCATTGATGTCGACAATCCGGGAGACGCGGAAGCGTATCTCCCGTTTTACGAGCTCTGCGATAAATATACCGGCCTGTCTTTTTATTCTGTGGATGACGGCCTCTACCGCTTTGGTTTTGCCCCGCGGGTTCTGACCGATCTCGACTCCAACGCCTATTTCTGGCGTGCCGTAGACTCTATCTCACTGAACTCCGTCTGGTACGCCATCGAGCTGCTCTCGCTCCGCTCGGACCTGTATCACGACGAGTTTACCGTCGTCTTCCGCAACGGCGCCGCCACCGCATTTGTCTCGAATTACCGCGTGATACTCTTTGGCTGCCTCTATCTTTTCGGCGCCGCCATGCTCTCCGCGGCTCTGTTTTTCGGAATCGTGCTGCATTATATCAATTCCAGAATCCGAAGCATTCTCATCCTGCATGAAGAAGCCGCCCTGATGGCGTCGGGCGACCTTTCGCACACCGTTCCGGATGTCGGGCAAGACGAGATCGGCGAGCTCGGCTGCGGGCTTGATTCGCTCCGCACCGCGCTTTTAGAAAATATCCGCCAGGAGGAAGCCGCGCGCGATTCCAACCGGGATCTGATCGCCGCGCTCTCCCATGATCTGCGCACGCCGCTGACGATTTTAAACGGTTACCTTGAAGTCTTAAAGCTCGAATCCGCGGCGCCTGCGGCGCGCGGCGACTACCTCGGGCGCTGTCTCCAAAAAACGGCGGAGATCAAAGAGCTGACCGACCGGATGTTTGAGTATGCGCTCGTGTATGAGGTGAATGAGACGCCGGAGTTCACCGAGCTTCCCGCGGCTTTTCTCCGGCAGTGCCTGCTTGAAAACCTTGACTTTATCCGCCTCGCAGGCTTTCGCACCGATATCTCCTCCCTGCCGGAAAATGCGGTGCTGCACGGAGATTTGACCATGCTGCGACGCATTTTCAACAACCTGTTTTCGAACATATTAAAATACGGCGACAAGAAAACTGCGGTATCTCTCTGTGCTTCTGTAAATGACGGTTCCGTCTGCATCCGGCTTTCCAATGCGGTAAGACCGGATGCAGACGATGCCGCCGGGAACCATATCGGCCTAAAAAGCGCGCAGAAGATGGCTGCGCTGCATCACGGTACGCTGCAATACGACCGATGCGGGGAACTGTTTGTCGTCAGCCTGTCGCTGCCTGCCGCTTAAACGCTTTTCTGCAGGCGGCGCTATTCGACGGAAAAACTCATATCCGAAAAATCCGCATTCAGACATGCCGTATCTTTTCCGTTCTTCCACACAAAGCGCATCCTGCTTCCCTCTGCCTCCACCCGGATTTCAGAGTCAAACCCGAACGCGCCGCATTCGCTTCTGTATTTCAACAGCTCCAACTGTCTTTTGACGACCTCCTTTTCGAGCGCCTCCTCAACCCCGGATACGGTAAGGTTGGTCCGATTAATCTCCTTATGTCCGCCGGCTCCGGCTCTCGCAACCGCGTCATGGTCGTTTTTCCCGGCAAATACGTCAAGATACCACACCTGCGGTTTCCCGGGCATGAAAAGCTGTAATGCGCGCGCCAGAAGCATTTTCCTGTCATCCTCGCCAAGCGCGCTGTAATACGTCGCATTTACCTGATAATACATGTTCTTTGCGCCGTGCAGATCTTTGACAAAACCGCCGCGCGCAACGATCGTATCGATCAGATTCTGAATCCGCTCCTCCGGAACGATTCCCTTTAAATCCAGAAGCGGGATTCCATCATGGCACCCCAGCATATTTACGGTTTTCATCCCCTTTGCGATGATTTCATCCGCCCACGCTTTGAGCGTCTCCCCGTTTTTATTTTCAATGGCGTCTATAATCAGCCCCGGAAGGAAAAAGTCATAGGTCATATATCCCTTATCCGCAATCATCTCATACTTCTTTTCGCTGTAGCTTGCGTGAATCTCCGGAAGCAGCGACAATCCGTATCGATCCGCGATTTGTCTGACCCGTTCCAAAAGCTCCCATGTTGCCGGCTCATTGAGAAAATTTTTCTCCCCCGGCTCCTTCGGCGCATATGCAAACGCATCCAAACGCACAATTTTCGTCCCGTATGACGCGATCTTTTTGAGCGTGTCCTCGTAAAAGTCCCAGACCAGCGGCGATTTGATGTTTAAATCCATCTGTCCGAGATACGTTTTGCCCGGTTCGATGATCTCCTGATAAAACGTATTCCAATACGGCACGTCTGTCCCGTCCGGAAAGCGAACCATCAAAATCGGGAGCCCCGGTTTGCGGAAAAACATATCTTTGATATACGCTTCGTCCGGCCGGATATACCCCTCCTCTGTCATCGTTCCCTTTCCTTCCCAGAACCGGTTCCAGTTAATAAAAAAATCCCGATACGCCGATTCCTCGCCCTTTTCCAGCAAATCTTTAAACTGCGGCGACTGTACGGAGGCATGATTCATCACAAAGTCCAGCTTCAGATCAATTCCCAGTTCCCGAATTGCCTCGATATCCTCCGGTTTTACATATTCTTCATTCAAATCATAATCAATGACGGAAAACCCTCTGTCTAAATCGGAATGATACAGACTCGGCAGAATGTAAAAGGACGAAAACGCCCCGCGCAATTCGTCTTTTTTCAGTAACGCAGCGATATCCGCAAGCGTCCCACCGATACTGTCCGGATACGCATTGAGCATCGGTTTATTATTTACGGCAATCTCACTCATCCTTTTCTCCCCCCTCTTATCACTTCAAATACGCTTCATAAGAAAGAAGCTCACCGCTCTTTGAAACGATAATCTTCGCCTTATGCGCCTGCGCGGCTAACAGCTCCTGTTCGATCTCAAGCACTCTTGTCGTGAAAGCAGAGTCCACCTTTCCGTCACGGTTTCTCGCTTTTCTGTGCGCCATCGTCTCTTCGGGTGTGCTGTTTAAGAGTATCGGAATATCCACACCGTCATAGTTGTCGCTGTTCCCGTGTGTCCATTCCACCACAAGCACATCGATCCCGGAGAAATCAACCTTGTCATACCAGAGCGCCGCATCCGTTCTTCCCATTCTCTTTAAATAAATTTCGGGGCTCTGCGCTTTAAACGCTGCGACGATCTCCGACACTTCATCAAAATCAATTTCCTGCTTCGTTCCAAGATACCCTCTGAGCGCCGCAAGAGCTCCCTCTATATAGACAGAAAACCACGGATAGATCTCTCTGTACGCGAAATTCGCATCATCCTCCTTCTCCTGGAGCGCAAGCAGTTCCTCTTTTCCCTGTTCGGTCATAAGATCGGCCGCGACCAGCGCTTTTATTCCGCCGCTGCGGAAAACGCGCAGCCGTTCCGCATCGTTATACATCGGAATCCGTCTCGGATAATTATCTCCGGACATGGTATAGGCTCCGATTCCGAGCTGATTCAGATAATAGGTAATCAGCGACGCATTCTCACTCTTTCCGACTCCGGAGCCGCCGCATACCGCGATCACCGCCTTTCCGTCCTTCTCCATATATTCCGGCAAAAGGCGGAGTAATTCTTTCATGATAAGCTCCGATTTCCGTTTGTGCTCCTCCCCGATCCAAACCTTGTCGCCCGGCATATCGCCATGCGGTATTTCTTCCGGAATCTCGGGTGCAGCCCAGCCTTCCTCTCTTACTCTTCTCAAAATATCAAGTGCTTTTTCTCTCATAAACAGACCTCCCTCTCCGGCTCATTCCGGAGCATTTATGCGTTACATCTCAACTGCGGGGACGGCCGCCGCCGTCTCGCCCGGCTTCACTTCGACATAGTCCCCGCCGAAAATACCGCCGACGTACAGCGTTACCGCCGTCGGATTATAAATACAGGTTCCGTCAACCGTATAAATCAGCTGTTCGAATGCCTTCACATACGCGCAGATTTCTCCGTTTGTCGCATACCAGACATCCGCATGACCTGCTATCTTTGCGAGAAACCGCTCCATCACATCCCAGTTCTCATCCTGGTCAAATTCATAGCTGTGCCCCCAGACATAGAACAGCTTTGCCGCCGTTTTCATATTAAAATACACCGCATCCGACAAAAATTCGTCTGCCAGCGCTTCCAGGTCAGGATCGCCGTGGTGACAGGTCGGATGCCATTTCAGAAAATCCTCCGGGATATCAAAGCGCTTTGTGCTTTCAATCGTTCTGGCGTAAGAGATCCCGCAGGCGGCAAGCGTCTTAAGCACCGTTTCGTCATATGCGCCGAACGCATACGCAAACCCGGTCACGGGTCTGTGATAAATTTCCTCGAGTCCCTTTCGGCTTGCTGCAATCTCTTCCACACATCTTGCCGCATCCATTCCCGCCATACAGCAATGCACGTTTCCATGGCCCGCAGCCTCGTGGCCGGCATAGATCCTCTTTATCTCGTCTTTTCCGAATTTGTCATGCGCGGCTTCTTTTTTACCCGCGGCAACCGTTCCCGTTTTCCCGAAAAGCCCCGGATTGAGGTTGAATGTCCCCTTCACTTTGTACCGGTCAAACAGCTCGATCAGGCGTCCATCCTGTGTGATACCGTCATCGTAGCTCAGCGTAAATGCTTTCTTTTTCCCGCCGGGCCACACCAGCCTGTCATTATACTGAACACTCATCGCCATACCCCCTTTACTTACAGATATCCCGGATAATCTTCGCCATATGTACGGAAAGAACGGAGTAATGATCGGTTGCGTACATCACCCGATCACATGTCGTTGCCCAAAATCCCATGACTTCTCTGCAAAACCATTCCGCGGAGATAAAAAGCATGCCGTCCCTCTCTTCGGCCTCTACCAGCATAGAGCGAACCTTATTATCGATCGTGCATCCGACACAGCCTCTCGCAATCTGAATCCTGCGGCCGTCCTTCATTGTGAGGACTGCCCTGCCGTCCTTTTCCTCGAAGCTTTCTCCGTACACGTCCGCAAGGAAAGCGGCAGGTACCATGATATATTCCCCTCTTACAATGGCGTCGCCCCCGAGGCCGTGATATTTGAGTTTCTGCTTCATAAATGCCTTTGCCGGCAGCTCTGTCTTCTCATTGGAGACCCACGCATACCGGAAGTCATCGCCGACCGCAAAGGACACGTCATCGCCCTCACACGTATCGTTTGTATCCGTGCAGACAAGGCTTCCGTCCGCCAGCCTTCTGCACCCGGAAAACATATAATCCCACACATACTCCGCGTCGTCAAACGTCTGCCCGTGGTCACGGTTGAATACGTCCCGGAACACGAAATTCGCTTTTTTCCCGGTATAAAATGCGAAATTATTTTCCCCGTCCAGTTTAATCTTCGGAAGCGTCTCGCATTCATTGATCGTCAGCCAGTAATCGCGGTTCTTTTTCACCGCCTCGAGCACGTCAAGCACCTCTCCGGGCGCAGCCTGATCCAGCTGCATTCTCGTCTGCCACACGTTCACCGGACCGGCCTCATTTACCGGTTTCCCGTCTTCCCCCCACAGCAGACCGGCGGTAGACGGACCGGCCGAACCGGCCATGGCGGCAAAGCGGTTGCCGTAATGCCTCGCCATCATCGCAGTCATTGCGTTTCCAAGCGACATTCCCTGCATATAAATCCGCTCTTCGTCAATGTGATACTCTGATTTGATCCGGTCCAAAAGATAAAACACTTTTCTTACGTCAAAATCTTCGTCGAGATTTTCCGGAAACGGATGCATGAAAATTCCGTCCGCATTCGGGGCCGAAAGCATTTCAAACAGATGCGGTTCGCACTCGATCTGCCAGAAGCCTCTTAGATGCGCGCTCGGAAAAACAACGATAAATCCTTCCCGGTCCGCAACGTGTGACCAGGACGTGTAAATACACTGTGCCCACCCGCTCATGATCCCGCCGTGCATGGAAAAAACAAGCGGCGTCTTTTTCGACGCATCATAGGAATCCGGCACATATACATACCATTCATCTACGACGTCGTCAATGATCTGCTCTCTGTACTCTTTTAAGTTTTTCGGGTATACCTGTGAGTTATTTCCGTTTTCATTTACGACATACGCACTCTCTTTCAGATATAACGGCAGATACTCCCTGTTCTCATCCCTCGGGATGCCCGGAATCAATCGAATTTCATTCATCATCTAATCCTCCCCTTTTCCTGCGTTTTTATTTTTTCCGGTATAAATCCAAAAATATACCGCTGCGGCCAGCAGCAGCACCGCGCAGAGTGCAAATACCGCCACATAGCCCGAAATCCCTGTAAAGCAGCCGACAATCGCTCCGCCGATCATTGGCCCGAAGCCCTGGCAGATATCCCCGCCCAGATAATAAGTACTTGTGGCTACGCCGCTCCTTGCTTTTCCGACCTGATTGATACAACCCGCCTGAAGCGCCGGCTGCGCCGCTCCCTGCCCCAAGGCCCGGATTGCCGCGGTCGCAAGAATAAGCGGCAGCGATCTCGCCGCCCCCAGCGCCAGCATTGCAGCTGCCGTGATCACAAGCCCCGGGAGTACCGTCACCCGGATTCCCTTTTTATCCATAAGCTTTCCGGAAAACGGACGTACCAAAAACAGCACGACCGCATACACCGTATAGTAGATGCTGATACCGGTTATGCCGAGCTCATCCGCATACATGACAAGGTACGATGCAATGATTCCGTTGGTAAAGGAAAACATTCCGGCAACATAGGTATACGGCAGCGCTTCCGTCGCGAAAATATCGCGGAAGCGAATCTTCTTTGCCTCAAACGGCTTTTTCTCCTCACGGAAGAAAAACAGGCTGAAAAAGGCGGCCAGTGTCAGCGCTGCGGCAGCGATAAACGTGATCTCCATTCCGACTGCGTCGGCAATCGCCAACCCCGCACCGGGAGCGACCGCGGAGCCGACCACCATGCCAAGCCCCAGATAACCGACGCCTTCGCCCATCTTATCCTTGGGTATGTACCTGGCTCCGAGCGCCATCTGGCAGGTTCCGCCAAACGCGAATCCAATCCCGTTAATAATTCGAAATACGATGAGCAGCGGAATATTTTTGGTAACCATAAACCCGAGCAGGCCGACGCACATGAGGATATTGCTCCATTTAAGAAGCGTGACATTGCTCAGCCGGTCGGCCATGATCCCGCTGAACGGTCTGCAGAACAGCGATGTAATAGAGAAAAGTCCCACGATAAAACCGGCCATCGTAATTGTCGTTCCGATACCGACCAGATACTTGGAAAGAATCGTGGCCACCATATAAAACGAGAATGCGTTTAACAGATTAATCGTCAAGACCAGAATATAATGTTTATTCCAGAGTGTTTCCACTTTTGTGTCGTTCATTTTTATAATCATGCTCCTTTCAGCGTGCGGATTTGGGCGCGCCTTATAAGGTAAAAGGGAGAGGTCTGCACCTCTCCCCCACGCTTACTTCATTCCCCAGTCGTATTTTACTTGTTCTCGGCAAGCCATGCATCTAACTGGCTCTGCTTCTCGGCGATAATCTCGTCGATTCCCGCTGTCTTTAACTCGGCCTGGAACTGCGGCAGTACTTCGTCTATATCAACCACACCGTTGGTGAGGGACGAGTAGTACTTGGAAACCACATTGTTGCAGGCGGTAATCTGATCGCGGACCGGCTCGGAATCAAATGAAAATCCCAGCGCAAGCGACCTGTTGCAGGTCTTGTTCTTCTCCGCCATTTTCTCATATACGTCGGGTTCCTCATAATCCCAGGTCTTGCAGAGCATTACATTCGGCCAGTATGCCATGGATGCCGCCGACCAGCCGAGGTCAGCCAGGCTCGCCTGTGTTCCATCCTCTTTCATCGGATAGGACATCTGTCCGTTCTCGTTAAGCACGTACTCATGTCCCTCAAGGCCGTTTGCCACAATGTTCGCTGCTTCCGCGTCGGTGTAGAGAACATTGAGAACTCTCATTGCAGCCTCCGGGTTCTTAGAGAATGTACTGATATGCCACATATACGTTGTCGCATCGGATGTCGTGGAAAGCGCTTCCGAAACCGCCGTACCGCACACTTCAATACCGTTCTGCGCAGCCGTATTCTTAATCCCCGTCTGTGCATCCCACGCATATCCGGGCGTGCCGTCCGTCACACCCATAAGAAGGTTCATAAGGGACGGATTCGTATTGGACTGCGGGTCCGGACTGATCGCGCCCGCCGCCGACCACTGTTTTACACAGTCAAGCCAATGCGTAAAGTACTCCGATTCATAGAAGTTCTCAACCTTTGTGCTGTTCGTCGGATCAAGCAGAACTCCCAGATAATTGGTATCTCCAAGATAATCGATGCTCTTTGGTACCCAATACGGATCGGTTGCTCCGGGAACAAAGCATTTATCCGGATTTGCTTCCTTTAACTTGAGAATCGTATCCGACATCGACTGGAAGTCATTTACCTCATCCCAGTTAATTCCCGCAGCTTCCGCATCCTCAACGCGCACGAGATACTGATTCTCCGTACAATATGCATACATACACGGAATACCGTAAATCTGTCCGTCAATGGTTCCGCATTTTAAGTAATCCTCAAGGTCTCCCGCGAACAATTCCTTGATCCCCTGTCCGTCCGATTCCAGAAGATCGTTGAGCGCCATCGCCTGTCCGTTGGAAGCAAGGTTTGCAAGCGGCGCATACCAGAAAGAACTGAAAAGGTCCAACGAGTTCTCACTGTCTGTCGAGAGCAGCAGATTTAACTGGTCGCTCCACTCACCGAACGTAATTCCCACAAGGTCAACCTTCGCCTGCGCTTTCTCCACCATAATCTCATTGAGCGCTTCCTCGATAATCGCTTCGTCATACGCGTCAAACATGATTGTGTACGGAACTCTCACAACCGGCAGTTCGGCATCACTGACAGCCGCATTCCCGCCGCCCTCCGCGGCAGCCGTGGAATCCGTCCCGGCATCACCTGCGCCGGCATTCCCTTCCTTTTGTCCGCAGCCTGCCATAAGGCTTGCAGCCATTGACAGCACAAGCATTCCAGAAACAATTTTTCTTTTCATACATGTCCCCCCTAATTTTAATCAAAGTATTCTTTGTTGATGTTCAAATGTTATCAAAATTCCGTCCCCCGGTTCTATCGTTTTTCTGTCCTCAATCGTCGTTTTTTTATTCTTTTCCGGCAAAGTCAAAAAAATAACAGGTTTCAACTGTTTTTTTACAGATTGCATCTGTTTCCATATCGTATACTGAGCTTAACAAAAAAACTTCTATTTATTGAGGAGGATCCTATGAATAAAAAAAGTAAAGCACATAAGCTTGCAAAGCTGAAAAGATATTTTCCGCTGTATCTTATGCTTTTGCCCGGAATCATCTATCTGATCGTCAACAATTACGCGCCGATGTTCGGCCTTCTTCTGGCATTCAAGAAAATCGATTATCGTCTTGGATACTTTGCAAGCCCGTGGTGCGCTCTGGATAACTTTAAATTCCTGTTCAGCACAAAGGACGCTTTCATTATGTTCCGAAATACGATCGGCTATAATCTCGCGTTTATTATTTTGGGAAATCTGCTCGGAATTATCGTCGCGATCGCCCTTGATTCCCTTGCCCACAAATTTTTCAAGAGATTCAGCCAGATCGTTATTCTGATCCCCTACCTGCTCTCAACCGTTATCGTAAGCTACATTGTATATGCTTTCTTAAGCGGCGGAAACGGTTTTATGAATATGACCGTACTTCCCGCTCTGGGGCTCGATCCGATCAGCTGGTATAACGAGGCGAAATATTGGCCCGTCATTCTGACTGTCGTTTACCTGTGGATCAGTTTCGGATATTCGTCCATCCTGTATTATTCCACATTGATCGGGATTGATAAATCCTATTATGAAGCGGCCGTTGTGGACGGTGCAAGTATCTGGGCTCAGATCCGGCATATCACGCTTCCCGCTTTAAAGCCCACCATTATCACGCTGATTCTCTTGGCGGTCGGAAGAATCTGTTATTCTGATTTCGGTCTTTTCTATCAGGTTCCGCAGAATTCCGGGCTTTTGTATGATACGACCCAGACAATCGACACGTATGTCTTCCGGGGCCTTATGGAGCTCAACGATATCGGCCGTTCTACTGCCGGCGGTTTCCTGCAGTCATTCCTCGGTTTTATCTGTGTCCTTACCGCAAATAAAGTCGTATCAAAAATTGACAAGGAAAGCAGTTTATTCTAAAAATCAGGAGGTTTCTACTATGATATTCAACAGTAAAATTTTTCGTTTTTTCACAACGCTCATCATGGTGTTTCTTGTTGTCGCCTGTATCGCGCCGTTCATTCTTCTGGTCGCAAGTTCGTTTACATCAGAGCAGGCGCTCACTTTAAACGGGTACAAGTTCTGGCCTTCCGAGTTTTCGACCGAAGCATACCGCTACCTGTGGAGTGTCCGGGATGCCATTCTGCGCTCCTACGGGATGAGTTTTCTCATCACGGGCATCGGAACCGTTTTAAGCGTTACGATGACCATGCTGTTTGCGTACCCGCTTTCAAGAAAGGATCTGCCCGGAAGAACCGGTCTTTCTTTCTTCCTTTTCTTTACCATGCTGTTTAACGGCGGTTTTGTTCCTACTTACATTGTTTACTCAAAATTCTTACACATAACGGATACCCTGGCAGGCCTTATCGTTCCGTACCTTCTGATGAATGCGTTTTTTGTCATTATGGTAAGAACCTATATCACCACAAATGTTCCGGACGAAGTCATAGAGGCCGCTCACATTGACGGCGCCGGCGAGTTTTTAACGCTCGTCAAAGTGGTCCTGCCGATGTCCACCCCGATCATCGGAACCATCGGACTTATGTCCGCGATTGCCTACTGGAACAACTGGACAAACGGTGTCTACTTTATCACGACCAGACGTGATCTCTACGGAATCCAGAACTATCTGAATACCGTAATCAGCAATATCCAGTTCCTCCAGTCCCATTCCGATCCGAGTATCTCGGTAAAATCGCTTCCGAGCGTCAGCATCCGAATGGCGATTGCCGTAATTGCAATTATACCGATTCTCTGCGCATACCCGTTCTTCCAGAAATCTTTCGCCAAGGGTATTACCGTAGGGGCCGTCAAAGGCTGATTCCGGGACTGTATGATAATAAGACAGAGGAGGGAAACAATTCTTATGAAAATGTCAATTGATACAGAAGTCAAAAACAGAGGCTGGGAGTTTACCGCCTTCACACTGGAAGGCGCCCCTGCGGGGCTGTCCGCCGACTGCTTTCATCTGACCGCTTATCTGGGCGATAAAAGCACTTCGAGACAGATCCGCACCTTCGAGGAGACAGACGGCAGCTATCACTGCACCATTGATCCGATCTACTATAACGGAGACTTCCGGCTGACTGTCCGGCGCGGTGATTCGGAGCTGGTTTTTTCCAAAAAAGATATTCCCCTGGACGATGTGCATGTAAAAGATCTGGATAAATTTGAAGCCCTTTCCGACGGGGATGTCATCTACCGCCTTTACACGCCGGCGGCCTTCGGCCCAAGACCGCTTATTTTCTTTTTACACGGCGGCGGCGAATGCGGCCGGGACAACAAACTGCACATGGCCGCCACACTCGGAGCGCTGAAAATCGCGGAATCTTATCCGGATATGTATGTGTTTGCGCCGCAGGCGCCGGGAAACATTGCGGATATGCTCCCGGACCCGTCTGTCGTATTTCACAACACCTTTTACACCACGACAATCAAAGAAGGCTGCGGCTGGCAACGGGAATACATCTCCAAATGCTGTGATGTGATCCGCAAAATGATTGCGGACGGCAGAGTAGATGCCGACCGGGTATTTGTCACCGGAATGAGTATGGGCGGCTGCGGAGCGATCCGCGCCATGAGTACCGCCGGCGATCTCTTTGCGGCGTGCGCGCCGGTCTGTCCTTCTATGATGCCGGACACCTACAACATTCTGCGCTCACTTACGGATGCAAAAATCTGGGTCTCCACCGCCTATGTCGACCACACCTTCTTCCGCCACAAATATATCGTCGACGCGATCATGGAGTTAAAAGACCGCGGAAACAAACATGCAAGACTGACGCTTTATGCGCCGGAGGAATTTGAAAAATACGGGTTTGCGGACCCCGATCTGCCGCCGATGGAGAAATTTACGGAAAATCACAATGCCTGGGTGCTTACCTACAACAACGAACACGGCATTATGGACTGGCTGACCAGTCAGAAAAAGTAAAACGGAGGTAAAAATACAAAGTCCTGTGGTTATTACACGGAACCTACGGCGATCATACCGACTGGATTCGAAAAACCAATATTGAATTATACGCCGAGGAAAAGGGCATTGTCGTTGTCATGCCCTCCGCGATGAACTCGAATTACTCCAACTGGCCGAAAGCTATGATGGGTTACCACATGTACGATTATTTCACAAAAGAACTTATGCCGCTCATCTACGGCTGGCTTCCGGTTTCCGACAAGCGGGAAGACAATTTCATTGCCGGGCTGTCCATGGGCGGGCGCGGAACCATCAAATTTGCGATAAATCATCCGGAGCTTTTCTGTGCCGCCGCCGTACTTTCCGCCGTCCCCATGAACTTTGACGACTTCCGCGTCGGTCACGCATGTATCATGATGGATCCGACGAACGAGCGTGTGGCGGATTCCATCGAAAATGCCGGCGGCTGGGATGCTTACTGTAACTCAGAAGAAAATGTGTGGCGGATCATTGACGAAAAGGCCAAAACCGGCGAACTTCCGAAGCTTATGTTTGCTCTCGGACACAATGACGCCATGCTTTATGATCGGTATCTGATCTTTCAGGAGCATTGCCGGGAAATCGGCCTTGCTGTGCACTGGTTTGATAAACCGGGATATGCGCACGAATGGAGGTTCTGGGATTTATCTATTGAAGAAGCGCTGAATCATTTCTTTGATCTTGAAGAAACCGATTCCGGGAATCCGTTCTGAAAGAGGAGTTATAAAATATAAAAGACTTCTTAACATGCTTGCCGAAGTTGAAAAGGGAAATATCGGAACAATTATTGTAAAAGATATGAGCCGTCTGAGAAGAAATTATGTGCAGATGGGAATGTTGCGGGAACAGTTGCGCAGGGCGAATGTAAGGCTAATCGCAGTCAATGAGGGTGTTGACACAGGTTCGGGATTTGATGATGATTTCCTTCCGTTCCGTGACGTAATCAACGAATACTATGCATTTAATGTGAATTTTATTGTAAAGATAGGCGCTTTTTTGTATAATTGAAGTGTGACAGGAGTAGGATATATCGTAGCTTGCGTCACAGATTTTTAGAAATCGAGGTGGTAAGGTGTCGGACGATACAAAACAGACGCAGGAAGTCAATGCGACACGTCCCATGGCAAAGCGTACTGCAAAAAATAGTGTGTTTTTAGACCTTTTCCAAGATAAAAAGAATTTGCTGAAACTGTATAAGACATTACACCCAGAGGATACAGACGCAACAGAGGACACGCTGGATATTGTAACGATAGACAATGTTTTGACAGATAACCTCTATAATGATTTGGGCATAATGGTAGGTAACAACAGATTGCTTTTGTTGTTAGAAGCGCAATCCAGTTGGACGGTAAATATCTTAATCAGAATATTACTGTATTTAGCACAGAGTTATCATGAATATTTTGAAAGGACATCTCAGAGTCTATATAAGAGTACAAAGGTCAAAATGCCTAAACCCGAATTGTATATTATCTATACGGGAAATAAAGGTAAAAAACCCGATATAATATCTTTGTCGCAAGAGTTTTTTGACGGAGCAGATATAGATATTGAGGTAAGAGCAAAGGTCATTTATGAGAGCGATACAGAGGACATTATCAATCAATACATCATTTTCTGTAAAGTTTTTGATGAACAGAGAAAGCTGTATGGAATGACAGAACAGACTGTTAAAGAAACGATCCGTATTTGCAAAGATAGGAATATCCTAAGAGAATATTTGATTAGCCGAGAATTGGAGGTAGTAACGATAATGATGAGTTTATTTGATG